>SFFB01000041.1 GCA_004557035.1 Bacteroidales bacterium
GTGGTGTCGGGCCTGCTCACTGCCGACCTCAAACGCGAAGAGCAAGCCAAGGTCGAGGTATGGGCTGAGGCTATGCGCTCTTTCATCAAAGCCGACGAAAACACCGACCTTTCGCTCGTGCTCAAGATTGTGGAAGGCAACCGCACCATTCCCGTAGTCTTGCGCGACAGTCACGGCACCATCATCGACTGCCGCAATGTCGACGTGCCTCAGTCGCCCGACTCTTTGGCCTACATACAAGGACAGGTGAACGACATGGTGGCCCATGGGCGGGTGATGTCGTTCAGTGTGCCAAGGGGTGATGCCGTGGGTGCGGCCGACACCTATACCATCTGTTATGGCGAGTCGCTGATGTTGCGGCGCCTGACTGCCTTTCCCTATGTCACGCTGGCCATCATTGCCGTCTTCATACTCATTGCCGCTTTTGCCCTCATCGCGTCTAAGAGAGCCGAGCAAAACAAAGTTTGGGTGGGACTCTCTCGCGAGACGGCCCATCAACTCGGCACCCCCATCTCGTCACTGATGGCTTGGACCGAATTGCTCAAAGAGACTCACCCCGACGAACCTCTCATTGCCGACATGAGTCAAGACGTAGACCGCCTCAGTCTCATCGCCGAGCGCTTCTCAAAAATAGGTTCGGCGCCCAGTCTGCAACCCACCGATGTGGCTGCCTCGGTGACTCACGCAGCCGACTATCTGCGACGGCGCACCTCACGCCGTGTCACCATCACCGTCCATGCTCCCGCCACTCCCATTATGGCCCACATCAATCCGCCGCTCTTTGAGTGGGTCATCGAAAATCTTTGTAAAAATGCCGTCGATGCCATGAGCGGCGACGGCTCCATAGACCTCACCGTCTCGGCAGGGGCCACCGACGTGGTCATTGAGGTGAGCGACACGGGGAAAGGCATACCCAAACCAAAATTCAAGACTGTGTTCCGTCCCGGCTACACCACCAAGCGCCGTGGTTGGGGACTGGGTCTCTCACTGGCCGCCCGCATCATCCGCGAATACCATCGAGGTCAAATCTTCGTCAAGTCGAGCACGCTCGGCGTGGGCACCACCTTCTGCATCGTGCTCCATCGGTCGTGAGTCCGCCTTCAACGTTTTCCATCAAGCCTCCCCCACTCCTATATATATTATATGGTAAAATCTATGTCTCTGAAATCATTCCTCATATCATTCCGTCAGTCGTCGGTGTGGCTTTGTCTTATGTCGCTTTGTCTCACTGTGGGCAGTTGCAGCAGTGTGGAGCGCACTGTGCGCCGTGCCGAAGCTGCCGAAGCCATTGGTGAACATCTCGAAGCCGCCAATCTCTATCGCATGGCCTATCGCGCCACGCCCACCAAGGAACGCAGTCGTCGCGGCCTCTTGGCTTTTCGTATGGGCGAAGCCTGCCATCGCCACGGCAATTCGGCCCGCGCACTCGGCGCTTACCGATCGGCCGAGCGATATGGCTTCACCGACTCTCTCACCTACCTCCGACTCGGACAGCACTCGGCTCTTGCCGGCGACTATAAGGCTGCCGAAACCTATTTTTCCCAATATCTTGCCCTCCATCCCGACGACGTCCTCGCCCAAGCTGGACTCACGGCCGCCCGTACGGCTCCGGCCATCAAAGCAGCCGGCTCAGACTATACCGTGAGCCCCGACCGACTCTTTGGTGGCTCTCGTTCAGACTTTGCACCGGCTTTCGGCTCGCCAGACGGCTCGTCTCTCTTTTTCTCCACCACGCGTTCGTCCGTCACCGGAAACGACCTCAGTGGCATCACGGGCATGAAAAACGGCGACATCTTCTTTTCACGGAAAGACGAAAAAGGCACTTGGAAGTCTCCCGAGCCGGCCGAGGGCATCAACACCGAACTCGATGAAGGCACGCCGGCTTTCACGCCCGACGGCCAAACGATGTATTTCACCGCCTGTCCCGTGGACGGTTCCTATCCACGTATGGCCGAAATCAGACGTTCCAGCCGAAGCGATGCCAAATGGAACAAACCCGAGACGGTGAAACTCACAGCCGACACGCTCTCAAGTTATGCCCATCCGGCTGTGTCGCCCGACGGCCGCTACCTCTATTTCGTTTCAGACATGCCCGGAGGCTATGGTGGTCTCGACCTTTGGCGAGCCGTTATGGACAGTCACGGGCTGGGCAGCGTTGAGAACCTCGGGCCCGACATCAACACCCCCGGCGACGAGATGTTCCCCACATTTCGTCCCAATGGCGAACTCTATTTCTCATCCGACGGCCGGTCGCCTTCGCTCGGCGGTCTCGACATCTACCGTGCCCGCGAAGACACCCTTCATCACACCTGGACCGTCGTCCACCTGCCCTACCCCGTCAACAGCCAGGGCAACGACTTCGGTATGACTTTTGAAGGCATCTACAACCGTGGCTACTTCTCTTCGTCGCGCTCCACGGGTGGTCGTGGATGGGACAAACTCTTCACGTTCAGCTGTCCCGAGCAGGTGCAGAGCGTCAAGGGTTGGGTCTATGAACAAGACGGCTACGAACTGCCCGACGCCACGGTCTATATGGTGGGCAACGACGGCTCGTCTTTAGCCTTTGGCGTGCGCCCCGACGGTTCGTTTGAGCAGCGGCTCGAGCCCGGAGTGAGCTATGTGCTTTTGGCCACCTGTCCCGGCCATCTCAACTGCCGCGGCGAGGTAGTGGCCGACAGCGCCGAAATCACCCGGCAGACTGTCCTGCAGTTTCCGTTGGCCTCCATCAGCATCCCCGTGCTTGTGCGCGGCGTCTATTATGCCTTCGACGACGATGTCGTCATCGAAACCTCCCGTCCGGCTCTCGAGCGCCTGGCCAAGTTGTTGAAAGAAAACCCACACGTCACCATCGAACTCTCTGCCCATTGCGACTGGCGCGGTTCTGACGACTACAACGACCGACTCTCGCAGCGGCGTGCCGAGAGCGTGGTGCGATTTTTGAAGGAACAAGGCATTGCGCCCGACCGCCTCACGGCCGTGGGCTATGGCGAGCGCCGTCCGAGGGTCATCAGCAAGAAGATGGCCGAGAACTATGATTTTTTGAAAGAAGGCGACACCCTCACCACCGACTTCATCCTTCGTCTCACGCCCGAACAACAAGAGGCGTGCAATGCCCTCAACCGCCGCACCGAGTTCCGCGTGCTCCGCACCACCTACGGCCTTTTCACGTCCGACGGAAAACTCCGTCCCGAAGCTTTGACACCACGCCGCGAGCCCAATCAATAATCCTCAGTCACCACCAATCCCTTATGCCCGTCGTCCCCATTCAAGAACTTTCCCTGCCCGAGTTGGCGCCCTACAGTCGCCTCACCGAAGCCCAGTTGCGTGCGCGCCTGTGCCCGTCGGCGGCCCTCTTTATTGCCGAGAGTCCCAAGGTCATCCGCACGGCGCTCGATGCCGGGATGGAGCCCGTGTCGATGCTTTGTGAGGAAAAACACATCACGGGCGACGCCGCCGATCTTGTCGGTCGGCTCGGCCATTTGCCCATCTTCACCGGCAGCCGTGAGCTGCTCTCGTCGCTCACGGGCTATGTGATGACCCGCGGCGTGTTGTGTGCCATGCGCCGGCCGGAGGCTCGGAGTCTCGACGAGGTGGTTTGTGGTGCCGGCCGAGTCGTGGTGCTCGACGGCGTGACCGATTGGACCAACGTCGGTGCCATATTCCGTTCGGCCGCGGCTCTGGGCATTGACGCCGTCGTGCTGTCGCCCGACAGTTGCGACCCCCTAGTGCGCCGTGTGGTGAGAGTGTCGATGGGCAGTGTGTTTCTTGTGCCCTGGACGGTGGTGGACCATCCTCAGACCGCGCTTCGCCGTCTTGGCTTCAAGGCGGTGGCGATGGCCCTGACCGACCGCAGCATTCCGCTCGATGCCCCCTGCCTCAAGGCCGAACCCCTACTGGCCCTCATCATGGGCACCGAGGGCGACGGCCTCTCGGCCGAGACCATAGCCGGTGCCGACTACACCGTGCGCATCCCCATGCACCACGGCGTAGACTCGCTCAACGTGGCTGCTGCCGCCGCCGTGGCCTTTTGGGAGTTGAGGCGGTGAGTGCCGTCGGTTTGTGTCTTTTTTCATTCCGCCTCATGCCGGTATATTTGAGGCAGATAAAAACAGAGGCCCGTTTTGGGGGCTCTGTTTTCGTGTTTCAGCGTTTTACGGTCATAAGGCCATTTATTATTGTCCTTATGCCGGAATTTTCTGTCCTTATTCCCGTTGCGTTTTTTCCCGTTGATGTCATTTCCAGTCCCCATTCCCTCACCATTTGTCTGAGTGTTTCGCCTTCTTTCCTCTTTTCCCAAAAAAACTATCCCGTTTTTGTCACATCCCACCCCGCGGTTTGAACAATGGGCCAAACGGCTGGCGGCCCTTTGATATTTGAAACACTAACGCCGCCAATTCAATTTGTCCAACTTTTCATAGGCGGCCGGTCTCGTCAGCGTTCCCCAGGGGAGCGACGAGGCCGGTTTGTTTTTCTTTGTTACCTTGAGGTCTTGGCCGTCCGGCGGAGTTTTGCTATCTTGCCACTTCAAAACAATAAAACGCGCCGCATGAAACCTCCTTCTCTCTCCGACTCCACCGCGGCTGAGCGCCGTGAATATGTGAAACAGGCATGGGCTTGTATGCACCACTGTGAACTATGCGGCAAATGTCACATTCTGCGCGGTCGCGACCCCGAGACGCTCTATGCCGACTATATTGACGGCCGGCGCGACTATCTCGACATCACGCTCGACCTGCGACACAGATAATGCCTATGCCGATGGAAAAATCTGTCCTTTCCCATGACTTGATTATTCGCAAAACCGCAACCGCAGACGTGCCACGGCTGCTTGAGGTGTTTGCACTTGCACGTGAGTTTATGCGTCGCACGGGCAACCCCGACCAATGGCACGACGACTATCCCGACGAAGCTTTGCTGCTCGACGACGTGAGGCGGTGCGACAGCTATGTGTTTGAGTCGGGAGGGCGCATAGTGGGCACATTCGTATTGCGTGAAGGCGCCGACCCCACTTATGCCAAGATATATTCCGGTCGTTGGCTGAACCCGAAGCCATACGCCACTATCCATCGCATAGCCGGCACAGGCGAGGCACGGGGACTTGTGCACCAAGCCGTGACCTATGCTCGCAACCATTACGACCATTTGCGCATCGACACCCATCGCGACAATATGGTGATGCAAAAGGCCGTCTGCAAGGCCGGATTTGTCTATTGCGGGATCATCCATTGTCGCGACGGCAGTGACCGCATGGCCTACGAGTGGCCCGTAAATAGGGAATGACACAAACAGGGACGCCTCTCGCGTGAGTGCGTCCCTGTTTTGTTAAGGTATGAATGGAGAATGAATGAGTTTGTCTCTCTCCAGGTTGTCGTTATGCTATGCGGTTGGGGCTTGGCCCACGGCCTTCCGTCCAAATTCGTCAGACACCTTGATGAGCGATGACACCAAGAACGTGACAGGAACAAGGGCGCAGACGAGGATGAAGAAGTTGAGGTAGCCCATAGACGTCTGTATGAAGCCGGCAAAAAGGCCCGGAAGCATCATACCCAAAGTCATAAAGCCGGTACAGAAGGCGTAGTGGGCTGTTTCGTGGGCACCTTTGGCGTAATAGAGCAGGAAAAGCATATAGGCGGTGAAGCCGAAACCGTAGCCAAATTGCTCTACAAATACCATCGAACTGATGAAGATGAGGTTTTGCGGCTGGTAGTAGGCCAGAATGACGTAGACTACGTTGGGAAGGGAGATGGCGCAAACCATGGGCCACAGCCAGCGGTTGAAGCCGTGGCGCGACACCAAGATGCCACCAAGGATGCCACCCAAGAGCAGACCGAGCACACCCACGGTGCCCTGAACAAGGCCGATGTCGCCGGTGGACAGTCCCAAACCGCCTTGCTCGATTTTGTCAAGGAAAAACAGCGGGCATATTTTGGTGAGCAGGGCTTCGGGCAGACGATAGAACATCATAAAGAGCAGGGCCGCGAGCACACCGGGCTTGATGAAGAAACGGCCAATGACAACAAAATATGAAGCGAGGAAGTTGCGCGAAAACCGTGGAGCATTTTCTGATCGCGACGGCCTAAGGGCTCGGCTGTGATAGACGGCAAAGAGCATGAGCAACACGCCCACGCAGACGAAGGTGACCATCCACGGCTTGACGGGACTCTTGGTGAGTATCTCAAGCCGGCCCACAAACATGAGCAGGAGACCCTGCCCGGCTATCATGGCAATGCGGTAAAACGTGGAGCGGATGCCTACGAAAAATGACTGTTGACGCGGTGTGAGGCGCTCCATATAATAGCCATCGGCAGCAATGTCGTGAGTGGCACTGCTGAAAGCGATGAGCCAAAACAGGGCCAGCGTCCACTTGACATATCCACCAAGCGGAAGGGCAAAGGCCAATGCGGCCATGGCAGCACCCATCACCCACTGCATAGTCAACACCCACGACCGACGCAAACCGAAGGTTTCGACAAGCGGACTCCAAAAGGGCTTGATCAGCCACGGCAGATAGAGCCACGAGGTGTAGAAGGTGATGTCTTCGTTGGGCAGACCCAAGCGCTTGTACATCACGACGGAAAGGGTGACGACGATGACATTGGGCAGGCCCTCGATGAAATAGAGTGAAGGCACCCAGCGCCATGGGCCGTGAAGGGGTGAGCGGTGGCGGCGGGGTTGATGGGGTTGGGACATAATGGTTTTGGTTGTTTTTGAGACGAAGAGACTAAAAGTCTAAGAGACTAAGAGACTAAGAGTTTTAGCGGCCAAGCCACTTTTTGTCTCTTTGTCTTTTTGTCTGGAAGAAGTCTAAGAGTCTAAGAGAGTTTGAGCGGCCAAGTCACTCTTTGTCTTTTTGTCTCTTTGTCTCTTTGTCTTTCTAAGAATAGAGTTTTCGGATGACGGCGCCTTTATAATAATGGGTGAGGATTTGGCGATAGCCATGGCCTTGCAGGCTCATGGCGGCAGCTCCAATCTGGCAGAGGCCCACACCATGGCCCCAGCCGGCACCGTGAAGGGTGAACGAGGTGGGATGTCCGTCCGTCAGTGGTCCACGCTCCACGACGAAGGCGGCGCTGAGCAGATGTGACGGAGCCAACGAGCGGCGTATCTCCAGTTCCTTGCCGATAATCATGGACCGGTTGGTGCCGACAATGCGCAGTCGCTTAATGCGGCCTCCACTGCCTCGCTCCACGGGTACGAGGTCGATGATGCGGCCGAAATCTTCTTCACGTTTGCTGCGAACGATTTCGGTGAGCTCTTCAGCCGTATAGGTGACGTGCCAGCGATAGAAGTCAGGGGTCTCGCGGTCGTAGTCGTTAAGTATCTGGGCAAGTACCTCGGGCCGTGTCTCGTGGCAGAAAGCGTCCGGACGGCTCATAATCCAAGCACGTGCATCGGCTTCGTTGGAAAGATTGACGGGCGCGCAGGCTTCGTCGTCGGTGACCGAGCGCAGATAGTCGAAATCTTGTTCGCCCCAGCAAGTGGAGAACTGCTCGGTGACACCGCCACAACACTTGGAGAAGCGTGCGTCAAGGAGTGCTCCACCCGAGTCTTGCAACACCATGCCACGAGTGGACTTCACTGCTTCGCGCACGGCAGGGTTGGTGGCGCGGGTGATGCCTTGATAGCGCTGGCAATGGTCGTCGGCACAGACGTCGAAGAGAGAGTGGTCTTCACGATCGTACCATTTGATGAGTTCATCGTCCTTGCGCACAAACGAGAAGAAGCCTGCACCTTTGGCGTTGGCATTGGCACGGCGTTGTTTCATTTGATAAAACAGCCAACTGCGCGACACGATGGCGTGGGTCTTGAGCAGTTCTAGGCTTGACGTGGCACTCATTTCGCTGCTGATGACGCTGCAGAGATAGTCTTCGACGGGCACCTCGTTAATAACGACGAGCTGTTCTTCGTCCACAATGATGCGCAGCGTGCCGCCAAAAGTCTGGGCTTCTTGGCGTTGCCAGTGGAACCCGTCGCCAATGGTGACGTCTTCGAGCGTAAAGGCGGCGTCGGCACTGACGGGCGTGAAGATGAGTTCACTGTAGAGGTTGCCATTCCAGAAGATGCCGCCGTCGCGGAAGGTGGCTTCTTGGCGTCCTTTCACCTCTTCGCCCTTGGCTTCGTAGGCTCCGGTGAGCGTAAACTTGAGGCTGCCGCGGCGCATGATACCTACACTCACTTGTGGTTCTTCGTCAAGCAGGAGGTTGTCTTCGTCGCTATCGGTGTCGGCTGCCGTGCGCTGTTCGGCGCGAAGTTTTTTGGCCACCTGGGCAATCTGCCCTTCGGTGTAGGATACTTCGCGCAAGATGGCAGCCGCCGTGTCGAAGTTGATTTTGTTGAAATCTTCTTCTCTTGGCGTGATGATGAGGCCGGCCATGTCGAGGGCACCCGGACTGATGAGCAGGCCGTCGGTGCCGCCGCGATAGTAACATTCGGGACGGTGGCAGCGACGGGGAAAGACGACAAAGACAAGGCTGTCTTTATCTACCGGTCCACCTTCGCTTCGCCAAGCCAGCAGGTTGATGTCGGGCTCGACTTGTCCGGGCTCAACGGGCAGGGCACCGAGGAGTTTGGAGAGCAGATAATATTCTCCGCCGGGTTGGCCGCCAAGTACGACAAAGGCCGGGCACACATAGTCTTGCAGAATATAGAGTCCCACACTCCGACCGGGATAGCCATGCTCTTCCAGTTCAGCCTCTTCGGTGCTTGAAAGGGGATATATTTTTTCGAGTCGGTTTTCAAAATACTTCCACTCCTTCTCTAGTGGTGCCACGCCGCGCAGACCGGCTTGAAGATGGGCGTGATCGGGGGCTGAGGCGCCACAGCGGCCACCATTGTAAAACACCATAAATTCGGGCATGTTCCAAGCCAAAGGCCCCATGGCAGCGGTCAGCGTGGTGAGGCGTTGAGGCAAATGCCGACGTGTGGGAATGGTGAGGTGGTAAGGGAGAATGGGGAAAGGATTGATGAGCACGTGGTATTTGCCTTCAATGGGCAAATCGCGTTGTTGGGGTGGGCGGTTTTTGTCGCAGAGGAAACAGGGACGTTTCTTGAGATTGCGTTTGTCCACCTTTGCCGAGGTCGAGGTGATGCGGCATGGATTGTATTGCACGGTGAGTGCATAGTCTTCGGTAGGCAACTCTCGTGTCATGATGTTGCGCTCAAGGTCTTCAAAACGCTCACGAGCCTCAGGCCACAGACGGAGTTGCTTTTCAAAGAAAGCCTTTACCTCTGCTTGGTCCACACTGTGGTTCCAGCGTGAGAGCATCTCTTGGCGCGCTTTGATTTCAATGGTGCGCAGGTGGTCTTTATAGCGATTGTTGCGGTTGATTTTGTCGGTAGACAGGGCTGCGTCGGAGTTGCCGTCCCACCGGCGGCATAGATACAGTTCGTCATAGATGCGCCCGATGCGGTAAAGACGGGTGAAGAAAAGTCCGAGGGCATAGTCTTCACCATAAGAAGTGTTGGGGAAACCCACGCGGCGCAACACGTCGGTACGGAATGCTCGCGGCGCACCGAGTCCGTTGATGCGCAGGGCGTTGTTGCGACCGTTTTCGTTGGTCCACTCGTTGTGGGCAATGAGTCCGGGAGGCAATGTTTTCAGGTCAAAGTCCACCATGCGATAGGCGCCGATCACCATGGCAGCTCCCTGGTGTTCGAAGGCGTCTACGATGGTTTGCAGCGTGGTGGGAGAACTGTATAGATCGTCGGAGTCGAGTTGTACGGCATAGAGTCCGCAACGATGGTCTCTAATGGCCAGGTCCCAGCAGCCGCCTATGCCCAAGTCGGTCTGTTCGGGACGAATGACTATCAGTTTGTCGTATTGCAGGGCAAGTTCGTCGAGCTTTTCTGACGTGCCGTCTGTGGAGTGATTGTCCACGACGATGACATTGAAGCCAAAACGTGTATCCTGTCCTATGGCACTCTCCACGGCGTCGGCAATGGTGCGGCATCGGTTGCGTACGGGGATGATGACCGAGGCTCTTACGGCAAAAGCGTCTTCATCGGGTTTGGGCAATTCGTCTATTTCGTCGGGAGCCAGCCAGGCACCTATCTGTTTGAGGTGGGCCGAACAGATGCGCTCACACTCCAGTTGGGTTTCTCGAGCAGCCGGATTGACATAGTCAAACTGTCGTTCGCCACTCTTGCGAAGATCGGTCTCGTTCTCGGTGTAGAGCAGTTCGCCCAAATGGAAAATATCGCCTTGGCGGCTCAGGCTCAACCGCATGGCATAGGGTGCTGCATAACTGTAGCGGGCATTGCCTTCGTCTTCGACAAAACGCTTGAACCCCTCTGACCGCACCAGCCAGAGGCCGCCAAAGTCAAAGTCGTCTCTCACGCTTCCCGGCGTGTAGTCAATCACGGGATGAGGCTCGGTGTGGCCTTCTTTTGTCTCGTATCGGTCGGCATAGACCATCATGGCCCCGGTGTTTTCGGCCGTTTGTATGAGTCGCTCAATGCAGCGGTAGCCGAGCGTCAGTGTGGTGGGTTTGAGAAAAAACAAAGCATAGCGCGCTTCGAGCCTTTTGGCGGCAGTGCGCATAAAACGCATAGATGAGGGGTTGTCGGTATAGATGGCACGCACTTTGGAGCCAATGTGTGGCAGTGGCGTCTCTGAAGAAGGCATGAGGAGGTTGATGTGCTCCACGGCCTCATGACTTTGTAAAACATGTGTCGTCTCAAAGATGGTCTGTGGATGATGACAGAGCAGGAAAACGTCGACGTTGAGTTTCATGGTCGTATGTATTTGGTCAACAATAGGCGTAATCGCTTACAGCCTTTTGTCTTTTAGTTTTTTAGAGACAATGAGTCAAAGAGTTTGAGCGGCCCGGCAAGCCCTGTAAGGGCGTCACATATATAGCCCAGGTCGAAGGCCTGGGTTTAATATGGCCTCCCATATTCCGGCCTGTAAGGTCGGCACAATGAAGCGCCTATATTGATAATCATATTTCGCATAAAAAGGCGGCTAAAACCGCTTGATGTGCCGACCTTGCAGGCCGGATTTTATTAGGATAACCTCTACCCGGGCCTAACGACCCGGGCTAATTTTGTAACGCCCTTACAGGGCTCTCTTGGCCGCTAAAACTCTACAAGTCAAAAAGACAAAGAGTCGAAGAGACAAAAAGTGGCGAGGCCGCTAAAACTCTTTTACTCTCTTAGTCTTTTAGTCCCTTAGACTTTTAGTCTGAAAATTTATTCTTCGTTGGGACTTGAAGCTTTCACGATGTCTTTGAGTGCCCGCCAGAAGCCTACGAGGCATTGCCAGAGATAAATCAGAGTCTTCTTTATACCTATATATATATAATAGCCCAACTTGATGAGGCCCTTAATGGTGTATTTCACGCAACTCTTTGTGGAGAAATCCACTGTTTTGGCATAGTGCCGGTAAAGGGCCAAACCGCCAAGGGGAACACCGACACCCACGATGGTGTAGAGCAACCAGAACAGGTCGTCGGTGGCATAGTTCACCACCGTGTGGCCGCCCACCATCGGCCAGGGCAGGCCGTAGGCTGCCACCTTGATGATGCTCACCAGTTTGAAGGCCAGCAAATGCCAGGCGAAAATATAGAGAGTGCGCTCTCCCACATAGGCCAAAGCCTTTTCCACGGGCTGCATATGAGCAGAGATGAGAGAAGACACATAATGCAACATGATGAAACCCGACACTGCCGGAATGAGCAGACCGAAGAAAGCGCCAAAGTCGGCATTATAGGCCATGGAGGCGTGCACATAGATGGCGCCAAGCACGGTAAGCGCTGTGGCAGCCAAGCCTGTTTTCCAATTAAGAGGTACATAGTTGCGGCATTGTCTGTAGATGAAGCCGAAACTCATCAGCATCACGCCGAGCAACTCGCGATAGCCACCACCTGAAAGCACGGGGATTTTCAGCCCAGCAGCAATCTTCCAGACAATGAGCAGGCCCATTGTGGCAGCCAGCAGTGAGGCGCTTTGAACGAGTGTGTCGGTGGGGCGAAGCCAGCGGAAAAACTTCATTCCGAGCCAAAACACGAGGCTCGCCACAAGCAGTGCTCTGAAAAACCAGAAGGCACCGCCAATAAAGACGTCGTAGCCTTGCATACCGGTGGTGATGCTCCAGATATTTTGGAAGAAATCATGCCAACCGTAGGGATGCAACACGCCGCCGGAGGCATTGCCATATTGCTCATTGAGCAGGCCCACGGCAAAAAACAGATTGTGGAGCACAAGCAGCATAAGACTCCATTTGACAAACGGCACATAGAGTCCGGAGAAGCGGCGGCGGACAAACTGGCGGCCGTCGTCGAGATATTTCACGCCGAAGAAATAGCCGGCACAAAGGAAAAAGGCCGGGACGTGAAACTGGAAGATGAAGCGGTTGAGCCAAGCGGGAGCGCCCGAGTGTGACACCACCACGAGGATGATAGCCAAGGCTTTCAGCACAGAGAATGTTTTGTCACGCATAGCTTATTTGTGTTTTGACGCCCCGTTGTCGGCCGGGACGTTGTTGGGGCTGAGTGTTTTTGACGAAAGGTGTGAGAAAATGAAATAGCCAGCCTTTGAAGCGGTTCCATCGCGACACCTTCTTCCAACTTTCGGGTGTGAGGCGGTAGCATCGTGTCTCACGGTCGCGGTGGAAGATGTCGAGCAGTTGGGCCGTGGTGTGGCGGTCGTCAATGAAGAGGTTACATTCATAGTCAAACGAGAGGCTGCGACTATTGAGATTGGCCGAACCGATGAAGGCGCAGAGACTGTCCACCATCATGATTTTGCTGTGATGGAAGCCTCCTTCAAAGACATAGACTTCTGCACCGCGTTTCATCAGCCGGTGGGTGTTGTATTCCACGATGCGCGGTGTCACGGGAATGTCGCTTTTGGCCGACACCATTATCTTCACCTCCACCCCTCTCTTGATAGCCTTTTTGAGTTTGCGTTTGATGTGGCCGCAAAGGGTGAAATAGGGATTGATGATGACAATCTCTTTCTCGGCGTTGTCAATGAGTTGACAAAAGGTGTCGTGTATGATGCGCGGTGTGGCGTCGGGTGTACGGTCTACGAGGGTGATGTGTTTCTGTCCGGCTGTGGGCGTGGTGTCTTGCTTGAGGTGGCTGAAGCGCACTCGGGCGTCTCTTTCTCCCGGATAATACTGTGGTCCGCCGAGGCTGTCGGCAGTCACGTGGTTCCAGAATTTGATGAAGACGGCTTGAAGGTCGGCCACGGCGTCGCCTTCCACTCGAGCGTGGATGTCGCGCCATTCGCCGAACTCGGGTTTGCCCACGATGTAATAATCAGCCACGTTCATACCGCCTGTATAGGCCACTTCGCCGTCAATGACCACAATTTTGCGGTGGTCGCGATGCAGCGCGTGGTTGACCCATGGGAAACGCATCGGATCAAACTCTACGATGTCGATGCCGCGAGCTCTGAGGTCTTTGAGGTGATGGCTCTTGAGCGGCTGGTTGTTTGAACTGTTGCCGAAGCCGTCAAACAAGGCTTTCACTTCCACTCCCTCAGCTGCCTTTTCGGCCAAGAGGTCGAAGAGCAGGGCCGAGATGGAGTCGTTGCGGAAGTTGAAATATTCTAGGTGTATGCTGTGCCGGGCTGCCTTGATGGCTTTGAAAAGGTCGTCAAACTTCTCTTGGCCGTTTTTGAAAATCACGAGCCGGTTGTTGGTTGAGGGTTGAAGCCCGTATTCGGCCGTGAGCCATTCACCCACCACGTCAGCCACATTCCTCGCCGAGTCGGTTGGTGTCTGGCCGCGTCCCGAAAAGGCGAAGACCAAGAACAATGACAAAAGACAGAGCGCTTTGGACTGTCGGCTGAGTGTGTGTTTGCTTGGCTTTTTGAAGGAGAATAAATGCATCTTTAGATGAGAAAATGCGGTCAAATCATCGCTCCGAAAGAGTCGACAATGCCCAGCAGACGGCCTTCGCTATCGGTCACGAGCACCGAGTGTATTTTGTTGCGTCTGAAGATGGTTTCGATTTCAGTGATTTTGGTTTCCGGTGTCACGCATTTGGGTTTCCGGGTCATGATGTCGGCCGCCGTGAGGGCAAAAAAGCGGTCTTGTTGTTGCTCCATGGCCCTGCGCACGTCGCCGTCTGTGATGATGCCTTCAACGCAGCCGTCTTTGACAATGACACACAGGCCGAGTCGGCCTCGGCTCACGTGGCAGACCACTTCGCCCAGTTTCATCTCTTCGTCCACTACGGGCAGGTCGTCGGTCTGCATCACGTCTTTGGCTTTCGTCAGCAATCGTTTGCCCAGTGAGCCTCCCGGATGGAAGCGGGCAAAGTCTGAGGCTTTGAAGCCACGTGCCTCAATGAGCGCACAAGCCAAGGCGTCACCCATGGCCAGTGCAGCAGTGGTCGACGAGGTGGGAGCCAATCCGAGCGGACAGGCCTCTCGGATTACGGCGGTGTTGAGATGGGCGGCCGAATAGCGTGCCAGCAGCGACTCCGGATTGCCGCTCATACCGATGACGGGGATGTGCCGCTCTTCGAGATAAGGCAAGAAACGCAGCAGTTCGTCGGTTTGGCCCGAGTTGCTGATGGCCAGCACCACGTCGGCGTCGGCAATCACGCCGAGGTCGCCGTGGAAGGCGTCGAGCGGATTGATGAAGAAACTTGGCGTACCGGTGCTTGAGAGCGTGGCGGCAATTTTTGCGCCGATGTGGCCGCTCTTGCCCACGCCCGTCACGATGAGTTTGCCGCGGCAGTTGAGGATGAGGTCCACCGTCTTGTCGAAGTTTTCGTCAAGCAGGGGGATGAGGCCAAGCAATGCCTCCGCTTCGTCGCGCAGGCACTTCTCGGCTATGGCTATGTATGAAGTCATATCTATGATAAAATGGTATGTGGTTTGTATGGGTAGGTGTGTAGGTATGGCAGGGCTTTAGTCAATGAGTTGCTCCATCACGCCTTCAAGGTCGGAGAGTCTTATCATATTGGGTCCGTCGCTGAGCGCGTGGTCGGGATCGGGATGTGTTTCAAAGAAGTAGCCCGTTGCGCCGAAGGCCTTGGCCGCCAAAGCCATGGCCGGTACATACTCGCGGTTGCCACCCGTTTTGCCTCCGGCGGCACCGGGGCGTTGCACGGCGTGTGTGCAGTCCATAATCACGCGGTCGGCGAGCGGTTTCATGTCGGCAATGTTTCTGAAGTCCACCACGAGGTTGTTGTAGCCGAAGCAATTGCCTCGCTCAGTGAGCCACACTTTGGGCGCTCCGGCTTCGCGGCACTTCTCTACGGGATAGACCATGTCGGTGCCCGAAAGGAATTGCGCCTTTTTCACGTTCACCGTCCGTCCCGTCTGTGCGGCGGCCACGAGCAAGTCAGTCTGTCGGCAGAGGAAGGCCGGGATTTGCAGCACGTCGACCACCTCTCCGGCCGGCTTGGCCTGATAGCTCTCGTGGATGTCGGTGAGCAGAGGGAGTCCATATCGGCTTTTGATGTCGGCGAGTATTTGCAGTCCCCCCTCGAGTCCCGGTCCGCGGAAAGAGTGCAGCGAAGTACGGTTGGCCTTGTCGAATGAAGCTTTGAAATAAAGCTCCACGTCGAAGCGTTTACGCAGTCTTGCCACTTCAGCCGCCACCTCGTCCATCACTTCCGGAGCTTCGATGACACAGGGTCCTATGATAAAAATGGGTTTCATACGATTTATGATTTGTTTCGATTTACAAAGTTAGTGCAAATGAGTGCAGAGACAAAAGGAAAGACGTAAGTTTTTCATTTTGGCTATGCCGAATGCAGCCTAACTTGCGCTGTAGAGTCCAACAGCAAATGCAAAATTAGTTGAAGTGTTCAAAGAACCTCAGCTTAGGGCTATCGAATTTCAATTTTTCTCTTGGCCTTCTGTTGATT
>SFFB01000042.1 GCA_004557035.1 Bacteroidales bacterium
AATCAACAGAAGGCCAAGAGAAAAATTGAAATTCGATAGCCCTAAGCTGAGGTTCTTTGAACACTTCAACTAATTTTGCATTTGCTGTTGGACTCTACAATTTCCTCGCTCGGCCACCTCGTCGGACGAGCAAGTAAAACTTTTTGCCGAAAAACTTGCGAGAATGAAAAAATGTGCCTACTTTTGCAACCGCAAACAAGCACAGCGGCCACCTGCCGCTTGATTGCAGCCCCAAGATGGCGAGATAGCTCAGCTGGTTAGAGCGTCGGATTCATAATCCGAAGGTCAAGGGTTCAAGTCCCTTTCTCGCTACCAATTCTTCATAATTTCCTCATTCCCTTGAGCGTCGTGAGACGATCAAGGGATTTTTTGTTTTCATCCAGCCGCCTCGCAGGTGGCTCTAAGCCTATCAATAGAGCACATATAAAGATGATGCAGAGCCCGGAGTCCGAGTTCTGCATCATCTTGTTTATCCCCGTCGGCCGTTTCTTGCGGTGGATGGGGCTTCTTCTATTTTCACCCCTTCTCCCCTCAATGGGCCGCAGGTCGTGTTTTATGGATCAGGCGTGCACGTAGGTGCCGATGTTTTCGCCGGCCAGCACGCGACCGAGATTGCCTACCACGTCCATGTTGAACACATAGATGGGTAGTCCGTTTTCCTTGCACATCGCCGTGGCGGTGACGTCCATCACCTTCAAGCCTCGGCTCAGCACCTCGTCGTAGGTGATTTCGTCAAACTTCACGGCGGTGGGGTCTTTCTCGGGGTCGGCCGTGTAGACGCCGTCCACGCGTGTGCCTTTCAGCATCACGTCGGCTTCAATCTCAATGCCGCGCAGCGACGAACCTGTGTCGGTGGTGAAATACGGACTGCCTGTGCCGCAGCTCATGATGGCCACTTCGCCACGCTCCATGGCTTCAATGGCTTTCCATTTACTATAAAACTCACCGATGGGCTCCATGCGGATGGCCGTGAGCACCCGGCTCTTCACGCCGATGGCCCCCAAGGCCGAACTCAGTGCCAGCGAGTTGATCACGGTGGCACACATACCCATTTGGTCGCCCTTGACACGGTCGAAGCCCTTGCCGGCGCCGCTCAGTCCTCGGAAGATGTTACCGCCGCCGATGACGATGCCAATCTGCACGCCCGTGGCCAGTGCGTCTTTAATCTGTGTGGCATATTCGTTGAGTCGTGTCACGTCGATGCCGTGGCCTTGAGCGCCCATCAGGCTCTCGCCGCTGAGTTTCAGAAGAATGCGGTTGAACTTTCTCATAGTGTGTGGAGTGTTTTGCTGTGGATATTGTTGTGATTATTTATGTCAAAAATAGGTCGAGAAGCGACATCGCCTTTTCTCGCCGTAAATTTACGTCTTTTTTCTAAGAAAAACTCCGGCGGCAGACGCGGCGTAGCAGTACGGCCTGGGTGAGTGAGCGTGTGGTGAGGTAGGCAATGAAGGCCCACCATAGCGACACGATGTCGGTGGCGAGGAGCGCGTGGGCGGCGAAGAAGACGAGGCAGGCTGTGGCCATGGCCAGCAACATCTCGCGAGTGGCGGCGGCTCCGATGAAGAGGCCGTCGAAGATGAAAGCGGCGGCTCCGGCCAAGGGGACGAGGCAGACGGCCCACAAGACGGCGTCGGCTGTCTCGCGCACGGCACTCAGGTCGGTGAGCCAGCCAATCAGGGTGTGCCCGGTCAAACCATAAACCGCTGCAAACAGACACGCCAGCAGGGTCGCCAATCGCAACAGCCTCCGGGTGAGGGCGTCAAAACCGCGTCTGTGGCGCGCACCGACGTATTTGCCGCCCAGGGCCTCGCCGGCATAGGCAAAGCCGTCCATGAAATAAGAGAAGAAAATGAAAAACTGCATCAGCAGCGTGTTGGCTGCCAGAGCGGTCTCACCAAGTGCCGACGAGAAAGCCGTGAAACACGTGGTGACGGCCACCAGGCAGAGCGTGCGGAAAAAGATGTCGGTGTTGATGCGGAAAAATCGCCACAGCGCGCCTCGCGTGAAAGTGCCGCGAGCGGTGAGGTGCCGCCACCGTACACCGTGGCGCCGGCCGAGCATGATGAGCAGTAGCGCCACGCCGGCATACTGCGCCACGAGAGTGCCTGTGGCCACGCCGCTCACGCCCATGTGCAGACCGAAAACCAGCACGAGACTGACGGCCACATTGACCACGTTTTGCGTGATGGCTGCCACCATCGGACTGACGGCGTCTTGCATCCCCAGCAGCCAGCCGTTAAGGCTGAACTGTGCCATCATAGCCGGTGCGCCCCAGATGAGTATGGAGAAATAGGCGTGGGTGAGACCTTCGGTTTGCGGAGTGGCTTCCACAAACGTCATGGCTAGGGCAAACACGGGACGTTGCAAGCAGAAGAAAACCACGGCCAGGGCCAGGCCCAAGCTGAGTGAGCGCGCCAGTAGACGGTGTGCTTCGTCGGTGTGCCGTGCCCCGTAGGCCTGTGCGGTGAGACTACCCGTGCCCATGCGCAGAAAGTTGCAGAGCCAATAGACCATATTGAAAATCATTCCGCCCAAGGCAATGGCCGCCATGGCCGCCGCCGAACCGAGATGGCCGGTAATGGCCGTGTCGGCCAGACCGAGCAAGGGCACCGTGAGATTAGACACGATGCTGGGCAGGGCTATTCGGGCAATGGGGGATTGTTTCACGGGAAAGGGTGGGTGAGTGAAAGAAGGTTCAGGCCGGCTGACACATATATATATTATAGGAGTTGGCGCACTTCCTTGAAGGCGTAGTGGCGCAGCGTGCCTTGGCGGTCGCGCAGGATGAGGGTGCCGATGGGTGCCACGCCGATGATTTCGGCCTCAAAGCGGCCATGGGCGTCGGCATAGGCGTGAAAGCCCTCTCGGTGATAGAGTCGGCTGAGATAGAGCGCGTGGATGGCCGCCTCGTCGTGCTGTTGCAGGCGGCGGTAGAGGTGAAAAAAGTGTCGGCAGATAGTGATCATCAGTGCGGCGCGGTCGTGTCGCCGTCCGGTGATTTGGCAGAGCGAAACTGGATTGGGCGCATCGCTCTTGAAGTCGGTTTGGTTCACATTGAGGCCCACTCCCGAGATGGTTTGGGTTATGGCCGTGCCGCTCAGGTCGTGTTCGAGCAGCATACCGCCTATTTTCCGGTCGCGCCAATAGAGGTCGTTGGGCCACTTCACGCTGAAGTCTTCGCCGTGAGCGTCTAAAGCGAGGACCACGGCGAGGGCCTGTATTTCTGACAAAAGAAACTGGCGTTCGGCTGTGAGGAAGCGTGGCTGGCATTTGAGACCGAAGAGCAGGTTAGCCCCGTGCTCGGCCTCCCACGACGAGCCCCGTTGGCCCCGTCCGACCGTCTGAAAATCGGTCGTTGCCAGCACGAAGTCCACGCCTTCGGCCGCCGTCTCCTCCCGCTTGAGGGCGAGCATCAGGCTGTCGGTCTCGGCCAGGTGGATGTGGCGCCAGCCCTCGGGCAAGTCATTGGAGAGCTGCATAGGCCTGTTGGGTTTTCTTGGGGAGTTTTTTGAGCACTTCTTCGAGCGAGTGGTCGATGAGCCGGAAGATGAGTGCGTCGTCCACGTCGCAGTCAAAACACACCTCGTTCCAATAGCGCTTGTTCCAATGCCAGGCCGGTCTGATGCCGCTGTATTGCTCGCGAAGCTGTAAGGCATATTCTGCGTCACACTTCACCACGACGAGGTCGGGCCGCTCAAGGTCGATGCAGGCAAAAATCTTGTCGTAGATTCTGAACAAGACCGTGTCGGGCCCGAAAGCCGTGTCTTCGGTGGCCAAAGGTTTGGCGAGGCAATAGTCTCTGATCGTTTCGATATTCATATTATAATGGTGGTTCAATGCCGGCTTCTCACACCTTCGGGCGTAAAGGCATTGACGTAGTGTTTGATTTCAAAAGGTGGCCTGTGGCCCGTGAGCGTGATGATGTCAAATCGATAAGGGCGGTCGAGTTTGTTCAGGCCCATATAATAGGCGGCCGCTGCGACGAGATTGGCTTGCTTGTCGAGGTCCACTGCCTTTACGGCTTCCTCGACTGCCTCACTGCCACGTGTTTTCACCTCCACAAACACCACTTCACCAAAGTAGTCGGCGATGATGTCTATCTCGAGATGGCCCACGCGCCAGTTGCGCGCCAACAGGCTGTAGCCCTGTTCGGCCAGATAGCGGCAGGCTTGTTGTTCGCCTATGAGGCCGAGTTCGTTGTGTAGTGCCATAAGGGAGGGATGAGACGGTGAAAAGTCTGAAAACCGTGGCGGTCAGCGGCGTTTGCTTTTGAAGAAAGCCTTCATCAGTGCGGCACATTCGGCCTCGAGCACACCGGCCGTGACCTGTGTTTTGGGGTGAAGAGCCTGAGGCGCAAAGGCCGCGAAACCGCGTTTGGGGTCGGCAGCGCCATAGACCACGCGCCCCATCTGTGCCCAGCCGATGGCTCCGGCGCACATCACGCAAGGCTCCAGCGTGACATAGAGCGTGCAGGTGTCGAGATATTTGCCGCCCAAGGCATTGGCGGCTGCCGTGATGGCTTGCATTTCGGCATGGGCCGTGACGTCGTTGAGCGTCTCGGTGAGGTTGTGGGCACGGGCAATGATGCGGTCGCGACAAACCACCACTGCGCCCACCGGCACTTCGTCGGCATCGTAGGCCGCCTTGGCTTCTGCCAGTGCCCGTTGCATATATTCTTCGTCGGTCATGGGTTGAGTCCTTTTAAACTGAGTGAAATGCGGCCGCGCTCTTCGTCCACGCCAATCACCTTCACGGTGAGTTGTTGCTGCAAGTGCACCACCTCGAGCGGGTCTTTGACATAATGGTCGGAGAGTTGCGACACGTGGATGAGACCTTTGGTCTTGATGCCGATGTCGACAAAGCAGCCAAACTGTGTGATGTTGCTCACGATGCCGGGCAGTAGCATGCCCACCTCGACATCGGCGAGGTCGTGAATGCGCGAGTCGAACGCGAAAGCCTCGGCGTGGCCTCGAGGGTCGCGGCCCGGGCGGTCGAGCTCGGCCATGATGTCTTGGAGAGTGGGCATGCCCACCTGGTCGTCGACATATTGTTTGAGGTCGATGGTGTGACGCACGGCGGGGTCGGCAATAAGCGTGTCGACGTCGCAGCCTTTGTCGCGTGCCATCTGCTCCACCAGTTTGTAGCGCTCGGGGTGTACCGCCGTATTGTCGAGCGGATTGGTGCCGCCACTGATGCGCAAGAAACCCGCACATTGCTCATAGGCCTTAGCGCCCAAGCGCGGCACGTCGAGCAGTTGGCGGCGGGCGGTGAAGGCACCGTGCTCGGCGCGATAGTCCACAATGTTTTGGGCCAGAGCCGGACCGAGTCCGGAAACGTAGGTGAGCAGGTGTTTGCTCGCCGTGTTGAGGTTGACGCCCACGGTGTTGACGCAAAGCGACACGGTGCGGTCGAGCGTCTTTTTGAGCTCGCTCTGATCCACGTCGTGCTGGTATTGGCCCACTCCGATAGACTTGGGGTCAATCTTGACCAACTCGGCCAGGGGGTCGGCCAGTCGGCGACCGATGCTCACGGCGCCGCGCACGGTGACGTCTTGGTCGGGAAATTCTTCGCGGGCCACGGCCGAGGCCGAGTAGACCGAAGCCCCGTCTTCGCTCACCAGAAAGACGTCGACGCCTTCCAGTCGCGCCTCTTTGACGAGGGCTTCTGTTTCGCGTCCGGCGGTGCCTCCGCCCACGGCCACGGCTTCGATGGCGAAGCGGTCGGCCAACTGGGCCACGCGGCATACCGACCGGCCCCACTCGCGGCGTGGCTCGTGGGGGAAGATGGTTTCGTGGTGAAGCAGATTGCCTTGTGCGTCGAGACACACCAGTTTGCAGCCCGTGCGGAAGCCCGGGTCGATGCCCATGATGCGTTTCTGTCCCAGCGGAGCCGCCAGAAGCAGTTGGCGCAGGTTTTCGGCAAACACGCTGATGGCGGCCTCGTCGGCTTTGGCCTTGCTCTCAGCCGCTGCCTCATTTTCAATCGACGGCTTGAGCAGGCGCTTGTAGGCGTCGTCGAGGGCCTCCTCGACTTGGTGTGCCGTGGACGATTGCGGGTGAACGTAATGTTTCTTGAGACGTTGCAGACACTCGTCTTCGCCTGCCGGCGAGATGTCTACGCGCAGGTAGCCCTCGGCCTCGCCCCGGCGCATGGCCAGCAAGCGGTGGGACGAACAGCGTCGCAGCGGCTCGCTCCAGTCGAAGTAGTCGCGGTATTTTCCCGCCTCGCCCATTTTAGACTTCACCACCTTCGACGTGATGACGGCCGTGCGCCTGAAGGCACTTCTCACCGTCTGTCGCGTCTGCTCGTTCTCGTTGATGCGCTCGGCGATGATGTCTCTCGCCCCTTGCAGCGCCGCTTCCACGTCGGGCACCTCGTCGGTCACAAACTTGCCGGCTTCGGCCTCGGGAGCGGACTTTTGTCGCCGCATGAGCCAGTCGGCAAGCGGTTCGAGCCCCTTTTGTCGGGCCGCCTCGGCGCGGGTTTTGCGTTTGGGCTTGAAGGGGAGATAGAGATCTTCGAGTGCATTGGCTTCTTCGCAGGCCTCAATGCGTTCACGCAATTCGTCGGTGAGCTTGCCCTGGGCCTCAATCGTGTCGATGATGTAGGCCTTGCGGCGCTCAAACTCCGTGAGTTGGTCGTTGAGGTCGTTAATCTGGGCAATCTGCACCTCGTTGAGACCGCCGGTGGCCTCTTTGCGGTAGCGGCTGATGAAGGGGATGGTGGCCCCCTCGGCCAGCAGGTTGACCGTGGCCTCCACCTGGCGCTGCGTGAGTCCCAGACGGGAGGCTATGATGTGGCTGATTTCCATGGCTGAAGGTGATGTGGGGTGGTTGAAACGTCTTTGTCTGACTTCAAAGTTAGACATTCTGCGCCAGCCGAGGCTTGTTTTTCTGAAAAATCACATTACGCCCCTGCCAAATCGCCACGGCGGAAGTTCAAAAAGGCTTGTCGAGCGTGACAAAACAGAGACGAAATTTCTCAAAACTATTTCGCCGGCTCTCGCGATAGGCCGAAATTCGACGGCAAACGGGACAAAACGGCCTTTCAAACGCCCGAAAATCGTTTCTTCCCATTTTCGGAACGACGGGAATAAGCCCGGTTTTTCCTGCCATAAGCCCCGTAAAAACTGTCCTTATCCCCGTAAAGCCCTGAAACACAAAAAAAGAGGCCGTGTGGCCTCCTCCTTTTTCTGTCCTTACCCAAAGTTAGCGCCAAAACGGGGAAAGAAAAAAGACACAGAGGCGCCGCCGTGCCCTTGTGCTACAGCCGCCGGCAGCCAAGCCATCGCCACAATCGTGTCGCCGCGACAGTCCGCCGGGTCGGCTGAGCGCATTTTTTACTTTTTGTCATAGATTTGGCCTAAAACGATACACCGCCATCCAAATTCTTTTTGTTAATTTTGCACCATACTATAAACTCATTTTATCACTCTTATATGGAACTCGTTGAACAACTTATTTCTCGGGCCAAGGCCGACAAGCAATGCATCGTCTTGCCCGAAGGTACGGAAGAACGCACCCTCAAAGCAGCCAATCAAATCCTGACCGACGGCGTAGCCGACCTGATTTTGATTGGCAACCCCGACGAAATCCATGCCCTCGCCAAAGAGTGGGGACTTGGCAACATCGGCAAAGCCACCATTATCGACCCCGAAAATAACCCTAAGGCCGAAGAATATGCCCAGCTGCTCTGCGAACTGCGCAAGAAGAAAGGCATGACCATCGAAGAGGCACGAAAAAAAGTGCTTGACCCGCTCTATCTGGGCTGCCTCATCATCAAAAACGGCGAAGCCGACGGACAGTTGGCCGGTGCACGCAACACCACTGGCGACGTGCTCCGTCCCGCCCTTCAAATCATCAAGACCGCCCCGGGTATTACCTGTGTGAGCGGTGCCATGCTGCTGCTCACCCACGCGCCTGAGTGCGGCGACAACGGTGTGCTCGTGATGGGCGACGTGGCCGTGACGCCCGTGCCCGACGCCAACCAGCTGGCACAAATCGCCATCTGTACCGCCCGCACCGCCAAGGCCGTGGCCGGCATCGAGCCGCGTGTGGCCATGTTGAGCTTCTCCACCAAAGGCTCTGCCAAACACGAAGTGGTCGACAAAGTGGTCGAAGCCTTCGGCATTGCCAAAGAAATGGACCCCGCCCTCGTCATCGACGGCGAGTTGCAGGCCGACGCCGCTCTCGTGCCCTCTGTGGGCGCTTCAAAAGCTCCCGGCAGCCCCATTGCCGGTAAGGCCAACGTCTTGGTCGTGCCCAGTCTCGAGGTGGGTAACATTGGCTACAAGCTCGTGCAACGTCTGGGACACGCCACGGCTGTGGGACCCATCCTTCAAGGTATTGCCCGTCCCGTTAACGACCTCTCGCGCGGCTGCTCCATCGACGACGTCTACAAAATGATAGCCATCACCGCCAACCAAGCCATTGCCGCCAAAGCAGGCTGCTAATCCATCAACCTCACAACACGCCAAAAACAAATGAAAATATTGGTCATCAACTGCGGTAGCAGTTCTATCAAATACAAACTCTACGAAATGGACGACAAGAGCGTGCTCGCTGCCGGAGGCATCGAGAAAATCGGTCTTGAAGGCTCATTCCTCAAAACAAAAATCAACGGCGAAACCAAAATCATAGAGTCGCCGTGCCCCACCCACACCGAGGGCATCAAACTCATGTTCGACACCCTGCTCAACCCCACTTACGGCGCCATCAAGAGCCTCGACGAAATCTCCGCCGCAGGCCACCGCATCGTGGCAGGCGGACGCTTCACCAAGAGCCAAGTCGTCACCGACGCCATGCTTGAAGAGTGGAAACAATATATGGAATTGGCACCGCTCCACAGCGAAGCCCATCTCAAAGGCTATGTGGCCGTGAAGCAGATGTTGCCCAAACTGCCGCAGGTGTTTGTCTTCGACACGGCTTTTCATCAGACTATGCCGGCCGAGGCCTATATGTATGCCGTTCCTTATAAATATTACGAAAACAACAACATTCGCCGCTGGGGCGCTCACGGCACCAGCCACCGCTTCGTCTCTGCCCGTGTGTGCGAATTCTTGGGCTGTGACCCCAAATCAACGCGCATCATCACCTGCCACATTGGCAACGGCGCCTCGGTGTCGGCAGTGAAAAACGGCGAGTGCGTAGACACCTCCATGGGCCTCACACCGCTTGAAGGACTCATGATGGGCACACGCTCGGGCGACGTTGACCCCTCAGCAGTGTTAAGCATCATGAAGAAAGAAGGCCTCACCCCCGACCAAATGAGCGACCTGCTCAACAAAGAGAGCGGTGTGAAAGGCATCAGCGGCGTGTCGAGCGACATCCGCGAGGTTGAAGAGGCCATCAAACAAGGTAATGAACGTGCCGCTCTGGCACTCAAAATGTATGCCTACCGCATCAAAAAATACATCGGTGCCTATACCGCTGCCATGGGTGGCGTAGACGTGGTGGTGTTCACTGCCGGCGTGGGCGAGCACCAATGGGACATCCGTCAGAACGCCGCCGGCGGTCTCGAGTGTCTCGGCATCAAACTCGACAAAGAGAAAAACCAGAAGAATTTTGGCGAGGAAGAAATCATCTCTACGGCCGACAGTCCCGTCAAAGTGGTGGTCGTGCCCACGGACGAAGAGCTCCTCATCGCTTCAGATACCCTCGACTTGGTCTCTTGAACTAAGACGTCCATCTATTCATTGAGCACTCCTATTTAATATATAGGGGTGTCTCAATGTCTTTTTCAACACAGACAAAACCTGACCAAACACCATAACTATGAACGAGCAAAAACAGCCGGACCATCGTCCTCTGCCGCCTCTGCCCGACACCCCCAAAACGTCGGCGCTACCGCCGCTTCCAGAAATAGACGACACGGCCGACATCAACGACGAAGACGGCGAAATCCAAGAATTCGACAATCCGCCTATGCAAAACGTAGGCTTGTTTGCCCGGCCGTTCTCTTTCCGCGGTCGCATCACGCGCTTGGAGTTTCTCCTGTCGCATTTGGTCTTTGCCTTGCTCGGCCTCGTGGGATATATGGCTTCGGTCTATGCCGAACTGGCCACGCTATGGGTGGGACAAGAAGCGGCCCAAACCGTCTACCACCGCATTATGATGGGCGCACTGGCTGTGGCCTGCTGGGTCTATACGGCCCAGGGCATCAAGCGCTCACACGACACCGGCAAGACGGGCTGGCTCTTTTATATCCCGTTTTACCACATCGTGCTGCTCTTCCGTCGCGGCCAGACCGCGGTCAACCGCTACGGTACGGCACCGGCCATCCATGTGACCGACACCACCGTCCAGCAGGGCATCAAGCGTATGCGCACCCGAGCCTTCATCTGCGCCTTGGCCTGGTGGATTTGTTCGCCTGTTTATTTGGTTTTGTCTGCAGTCTGGCGCCTACAGCGTTGGAGTCTGCGCATTTTGCTCCTGTTTCTCTCGCCCTTCGTCATCTGGCTCTTCTCTTGTCTCACCTTGAACCATCACATTCAGCAGAGGCAAGGTTCGCTCGAAGACTCTGCCCGTGAAGTGGTTGAGGCTTTGAAGGCCGACGTGACGCTTCCGGTGGCGTCCATCCATTATGCCGGACGCGACGGCATGGCGGGCGAAGCCTTTGAACTGCAACTCAAAAAGGCCGAAATGCCCAACGTCTATGCCGCCATAGACCGCCAGCTGGCCGACACCGTCTCGACACTCTGGCAAGCCTGTCCCGACGAGATTTATCTCAGTGACGAAGACTATGGCTATTATAACGAAGACTACGCCCCCGTGGCCCAAGCGCCGGAAAAGGCCAACTGTCTGTCCTTCGCCAAGCGCGGTCTCCCTGTCAAGTCACGGCATGGCCACAGCGTCGATGTACGTCTCGTCATCAACCGCGACAGCCACACGGCCCGCTTGGTCATCATCGGCTTGAAGTGAGTTGCTTTTCCCGTGCTTCGGCATCAAATCCCCAAGAACAAATCTCCAAGAACAAAGAACTAAAGGTCTCTAAAAAGAAAAACGTCAAAGAAACTTGGCGTATTTCACAAAACTTCATATCTTTGCATCGCATTTGAAAAATCGCCCTCTGTGCTTCTTTTCAAATGTCGCAAAAAGAGACCTAAGTTGCCGAAATAGCTCAGTCGGTAGAGCATTTCATTCGTAATGAAAGGGTCGCCGGTTCGAGTCCGGCTTTCGGCTCACAGATTGAGGCAATTTTGCTCAAAATCAAGTCAAATGTAGGACACTGACGATATTTTATCGCCAGTGTTCTATGCGTTTTTCCCCGAGCACCTGCGAGGGGTCAGACAAAACTCAGACAGTGTATAACAGACATTTTTCAAAATCCCATTGAAAAAGAGGAGGACGAAAAATGTTAAAAAAATGTGCGCTTACGCTATCCGCCAAAATCGGCAAAAAGACATTCTTCCCTACACGTTGCCCCAGCTTCATACGGGCAAAACTTGGTATGTGGATTTCTTCTGTTTAGACCCTGTTGATAATGTGATGAAGAGGAAAAAGTATCACCTCGACAGATTGAAGACGGTCGCCGAAAAGAAATCCCGGGCATCAGAACTCATTTCCACTCTTACATTGCGTTTGCGTTCCGGCTGGAACGTATGGGTCAAAACCGAAACCTCGCGCGAGCATACACCTTTCAACGAGTGCGTAGAATTGTACCAAGCCTATTGTATGCGCTCGGCTGAGAAAGGTATGATGAAAAAGAAGAGCGCGTATGGTTATCTCACTTATCTTGGTATGTTCACGGATTGGATAGAAAAGAATGGTCTGTCTGTGAAGTTCTGCTATCAGATAGACCAATATCTTCTTTCCGATTTTTTGGAGCACATCCTTATAGACCGAGAAAGTTCTGCACGCACCCGAAACAATTACCTTGGTTGGCTTTCTTCATTTTGCACTTGGATGGTGAGTAAGGGGTATCTGAAAGAGAACCCCACGAACAAAATACCCAAGTTGAAAGAAGAGCCTAAACTGCGCAATGCGCTGAGTTTACAGGAAATCAACCAACTGCACACCTATCTTGAAAAGACCAACAAACATTTTCTGCTGGCCTGCTTGATGGAGTATTACACCTTCATCCGTCCGATAGAGTTGGCACAAATAAAGTTGGAACATATCCATATATCAGAGCAGAAAGTGTTTGTGCCTGGAACAATCAGTAAAAACAAGAAAGACGGAATGGTCGGATTAAACGATACCATTATTAAACTGATGGTAGAGTTGCACATCTTCGACCATCCAAGCAGCTGCTACCTATTCGGCAAGGATTTCAAGCCCAGCGAAAAACAGGCGCAGGGTCGTATTTTCCGCGACTATTTTATGAAGGTTCGAGAAGCTCTGCATTGGGATTTCAGCAAGCAGTTCTACTCCTTGAAGGACAGCGGCATTCGCGACCTCGCCAATGCCGAAGGTATTGTGGTCGCCCGCGACCAGGCGCGTCACAGCGACATCAGCACCACGAACAAGTACCTTAAAGGCGACAGCCTGACGGTACATGAGCAAACCAAGCACTTCAAGGGTGCTTTCCGTGCGCCCGGTGAAGCCTTTGCCGCCCCAAAATCAGAATGCGCCCCTGCGCATACGGCAGAGGCTGCACCCAGCACGGAATGTCCGGGCGGCTCTGCGCTGTCAGAGCCAGTCCCGTCCGCACCCGAAAAAGAAGTGCTTCTTCCGCTGACATCGGGAGAAAAAGAGGGCAAAAAGCAGTCCGATGAGAAAACGCCCGGTGCAACCGAGGAAGCCACCTGCGGTAAGCGTGAGGCAAGTGCCGCACCCAAACCATGCGCCCCTGCGCATACGGCACGCAGTACCTCACCGTCCGCAGGTTGTCAAGGCGGCTCTGTGCAGTCAGAGCCAGCCACTGAGGCGACCGATGGCAGCACCGCACCACAGAAAGAAAAGGCTGCTCCTATCCCCTCTTCTCCCGTAAACACTCCCGAAACCATAGTTGAGGACACCGCTGTGCAGGAAGCCCCTGCAAATACAGCCCGCGACTTTGACAGCCTTATAGCAGGCAAAGTCGCGGGAAAGAAAAAGCGGCAGCGTGTCAAGTCCAATATGATTTACTCCACCTCGAAAAAGTAGCCTTTTTTGAGCGGCTGCACCCCTTGGTCGTCCAAGGTAATCTCAATCTTTTGGCAGAGATATTTCCTGCCATTGATAAGATAGACCCTGTTGGGGTCAGTCGCGCGGTCGGTAAACGAGATTTGCCGCACCACGCGCGTATCAATGTTGAGATTGCCAGCCGTGAGGCAAAGGTTCACGGGCGAGCCGGGGTAATGCAGCAGGAACTGCATGCAGTTCGGCACGTGGACGATGCTGTCGTCCACACGTGAGCGGTAATAAGGCACACCCACGGGGTAAGGCAGGTTCACGGTATAGAACAGGTTAGGTTCATTAACCTTGTTCGGCTGGAAAGACTGCGTGAAGATGCTTCCGCAGTTCACCGCCACCTCCATCACCTCCTGCTTCTCCGCCTCGTCCTGCGTGGTGTCCTCCTCGCTTTCGATGTACGTTTGCAGGTTGAAGAGCGTCTTGGAACTCGCCTGCAACGTGTCAGCGGTGATGAGGTGAGGCACATAGAAGTCATCGTATGGCCGCTCGTCCCTATTGGCCAGTTTGTCATACGTGTAATAACCCGGCACACCCTGCACGATGTACTCCATGTATTTTGTTTTCAGCACTGCCTTGTCCTCCGCCATCGAGGCGGGGACGATGCGCAGTTGCGTGTCCACCTTGAAGTCCTCGTCACGGAACAGCGGCCCGAGGTGGTCCACTTCGGGGAAAGAGAAGCGTTCCGTGTCCGCGTTGTAGAAGATGCCGAAGCGGTCGCCCGAAGTAGTGGCGTAGAAGAGGATGTTGCTCTTGGCACGTTCCTCTTCGCTTACCGATTGGAAGGCCGCGACAAGGTCAGCGTCCGCCACGCGGCGCACGTCCATTTTCTCGTAGGCCTCCTCCCCGATGGCCAGTTGCCTGTCCACGATGTCAGTAAAGGCGTAGCCCACATTCCCCGAAGTTGTTTCTTTCTGCTCCCCGTCCGTGTCAATATCCGTGGAACGCTCGTCAGTGGCCGAGTGGATTTCCACGGTAGAGCCACTTGTATAGAGCGTGGTGCGGCTGACTACCCGCGCCCTTTTCCCCTCCACCAATACGATTACGCCGAACAAATTTCGCAGTTCGGTGAAGAACTCCTTGACCGTCCAATGCGGCACGCAGCCCGCGAAGTGGAGCGTGCCGCGCGCATTGGCTATGAATACCTGCCCCATCCAGCCCTGGTGCAGGGCGTTGTCCGCCGGGGCGAGGGAGTAGCCCAAAGCCCCGAGGACACGTTCCACGATGATGCAGAGATACGGCTGCGGCGCAAGCACCAAGTTTTCGCGCAGGTGCAGGCGCGGCGGGTCGGCCGTATAAGGCATGGAGTTGGGCGGGTATTCGATAAGGTCCGGATAAAAGTCCGACTCGTTCCCTTTGAGGATGAAGCGGTACGTCCGCGCATCATCCCTCCAAATTCTGTCACCGCTGGAATAGTCCCCCCAAAAGGCATATTGATGCTGGTTCGCCCAGGCCGCATCCGTGTCAGACCAAATAGGAAAGCAGACGCAGTCGGTTTCCGCTACCGAGCCGTGCAGCAATTTGTCCGTCTGCTCAATGGTAAAAGGAGCAGACATCAGCATACGCACCGTGCCCACGTCCGTCTGTTCCTCGTCCGGGTGATATTTGTCCCACAGGTTGCCGTAAGCGCGTCCCAAGTCGAAGTCGTCGATATACTTTTCGCCGTCCTCTCCCAGCGTGTCGAAGTTAAGGGCAGAGTTGCCCGCGAGCAACTGCACCTTCACTTCGTCCTGCGTGACATTGGTCACGATGGCTGTGCCTTCCAAGGTCAGCAACTCCGTGACCAGTCGAAAAGGGAATTTCTTGCCTGCAAGGAATTTCAGCGACACGGCGCGGTACTGCAACGCACCGAAGATTTGCAGGTTTTCCATACAGCCCGACAAGGGCAGCACCACGTCCAGCGTATAGTCGCCCGCCGAAGTGAAAAACGGGTTTTCGCGTGTGAGTTTGATACTTGTGCCGCTTTTGATGATGGCGGGCTTATCATTGATGTAAAGGGCTATCATTTCCTGTTCTTCATTTTGTTGTACCTGTTCCATTGCCGCTCGAAGCCGTCCTCGCCCGTGATGGAAACGGAGGCGCGGATGCCAGCCTCCAAGTTTTCATTGAGGCGGGCGATGGCATCGGCCGTCCTGCCCGAGGCAGTGTCAACGACCTGGCGTGGTCAATGAGCCGCAGGAAGGGCAGCACATTGGGGTTCTGCACCGCACGGTGCGAAGCCACGAACTCGCCTTGGTGCACGATGCCCGCACGGCGGCGGTAGTCCGAGCCGCCCGTGAAGCCGCCCTCATAGTAGCCGCTGCTCTCTGCGGCGTGCTGCTTTTTGATGGCGGCGATTTGGATGCCGCCAGCGGCCACGGCCATGGCGGCGGCAATCGGGCCCAATATCCAAGAAACCTTGGAAGCGGAAGCGTAGGCGTTGATAGCCGCCATGGCGGTGCTTGCCACCGCCTGCGCTATCTCCAAAGCCATCTGTTTCTTGCGATATTTGTTCTTCACG
>SFFB01000009.1 GCA_004557035.1 Bacteroidales bacterium
GCGATATAGTACGATTTATACACTCATCTTTATCCATATCATTAAATTGTCCAGAGAACAATTCCATATACACATCACCAACTTGATTGGCTATATCTCGAATTGTATTGGGAGAGATAATGCGGCCGCTTTTGTTTCTATACTCAAGACTCATATCTGTAGCATAAATAACAAATGATTCTTTTAGGTCGGGAAGAAAGATGTTTCTTTTAAAATCACAAGTTAATTTTGTGATATTCTGAATTATATCTTGTTTGAATGCTTGCCTCATATTAGGAAGTGCTTGCCAATCAAGACCTAAAGCATTCATCAAACTATCCCATTCATTGTTAATACGTTTTTGCTTAGAATCCATGCCTGAACAGGTATTATTAACTAGTCCTGATTTGTATTCTTCGTAAGAAATTTCTTTGATACCTTTTTTTGTCATAGGCACATATATACCATCCATGATTTTAATAATATAGGCAGAAGGCGTTCTTTTAACAAGTTCACCAACCATACCATTTTTAGGGTAGAACGAATGTTTTTCCCATTCAGTTTTGTTTGCATAAACCCCATCAATGAATTCCATTGTGGTAGCAAAGCATTCTCCTTTATCAATAATTTTCACATACATAGTTAATATAAATTTAAAGAGTTATACAAATAGGGTAATTGTATTGGATTATTATAGAATAATGACCGTATTGGCTTTTGTTCAAACAATTGAATAGACTCGAACATACAATCTTGTCTTTTAAATTTAAATGCACGACTTCGCTCTCTACTGGTAAATCGTAAATATAAATCTTTTGAATGAATGAATGGCTCGATTTCCTTATAATCGATGTGTTTATTTTCAAACCTTCTAAATTCATTTAAGATTGAGTCCTCTCTACCTACATCTAAATGAGCTGAAAGGAATGTGGTTAGTTTTTCTTCACTTAGAACAAATTTATCTATCAGTAACACATATAGCATCAAAATATCTTCAATACAATACTCTCCAAAGAAATGATTATCTTTTATGTTAATGTAATCTTCTATCTTTTGCCAATAATTATTCCATAATGATGGTGTTAGTCCTTCATATTGAAAATCATATTTGTTTTTATCATAAAACTGATTAAACAAAATAATTTCTTTTGCTCTTAATGAGGGCTTAAATTTTGAGTTCAATTTATAGTATTTTTCTATATAAAGTTGTAATTCATCACCATACGGATACTCATTTTTTATGGCAAAACATGATTTTGTCTTTGACATTTGAAGTCCGTTAAGAAAGTGATTATTTTGAAACGACTCATATTGTCCTAATTCTCTTAAACCAAACAATCTTGATATCACATCAACAAAAGTGCATCTATCATAGATATTATTTAAATCCAAGACAACTTCCGTATCTTTATCTGGATAAATAATTCCTGTTGATGTTATTTGTTCATAGCAGAATCCTTTGGGTATTTTTATTGTATGAAAGTTGTGTAAACGAAAGAAATAATCGATATATACGTCATCAATGTAGTCATAAATATGATCAATACTTCTTTGTGATATCACATTACCTCCATGAAAAAAATCTGTATGTGGATTTAATTGCGTATTAAGTCCAATTGAAGTCAAAAATTTTTCCACGTTGGAAATGGATTTATTATGGTCTGTGTAAATATTGTCACCTTCATCTACAAATAGATAATTGTGGAAATGGAGGTCAGCAACCAATTTATCTATGAGTTTATCATTTCGAATCATACAACCACTTTATACAGAGCTAGCTACTAAGGTAGTCTTTTTTGCCTTAGTAAACTACTTCTTTTTTTATTTTTCCAAAAACGTTTAGGACAATATTGCATTATATGGCAAAAATGAGGGCCTCGGCCGTTTTCACTTTATGCAACTTAGACTGCGGCTCGGCATAGCCAAATTAAAACAAGTTTTATTTGTCTCTGCACTCGCCTTGAACTAACTTCTACTTCAGGCAGTCCAAATAGGCATGAATGGTGTGTTCGAGTCCCTGATAGAGGGCGTCGCAAATCAGGGCGTGGCCTATGCTCACCTCGTCGAGCCAGGGTATGAGGCGGTGGAAATAGGCGAGGTTTTCGAGACTCAGGTCGTGGCCGGCGTTGAGTCCGAGTCCAAGCCGACGAGCCTCTTCGGCAGCCCTAACATAGGGAGCAATGGCTGTTTCGCGATCGGAGGCATAGCCTGCAGCGTAAGGTTCGGTATAGAGTTCCACACGGTCGGCTCCACAGGCCGCTGCCGCCTTCACCATTTCCACATCGGGATCCACAAATACAGACACACGGATGCCTGCGGCTTTGAAACGCTCTACGATGGGAGTGAGAAAATCTCCTTGGGTCACCGTGTCCCATCCGTGGTTGGAAGTGAGCTGTCCCGGCAGGTCAGGCACAAGCGTCACCTGAGCAGGCTTTACCTCACAGACCAATGAGATGAAATCGTCTGTCGGATAACCTTCGATGTTAAACTCAGTGGTGAGCATAGCTTTGAGGTCGTAGACATCGCGGCGGCGTATGTGGCGCTCGTCGGGACGCGGATGAACGGTGATGCCGTGGGCGCCAAACCGCTCGCAGTCTGCCGCCACGGTCGTCACGCAGGGGTTGTTGCCACCGCGAGCATTGCGCAGAGTGGCAATTTTATTGATGTTTACGCTTAATTTTGTCATGTCGTGATGGGGTTGAAAAGCAAAAACGTCGTACATTTGTGTGGCCAAAGCTACGGGAGGTGTGGCTACGACGGTGCGAAGTTAACGCTTTCTCGCCTTTTCCGCCTCCCTTATTTCATAAAAAACTCATACGCGCCCCCATCCCATCCTCATCAAAAGCCGCCACCTTATGAAAATTGCACTTTTCGGCAACGTCTATCAGACGAAGAAAAACAAGTTTGTTCATGCCGTTCTTGACACCCTCAGCCGTCTGGGCATTGAAGTGTGCGTCGAAGAGCGTTTTGCCACATTCATCCACGACAATATCGGTATAGACCTCTCGGCAGTCTGTGTGACTCCCGGTTGCGCCCCCGATGCCGACATGGCCATCTCGATGGGCGGTGATGGCACATTCTTGAGCACAGCCGCTGGCGTGGGACCTCTCGAAATCCCCATATTGGGCATCAACACCGGCCGTCTCGGTTTTTTGGCCGATGTCTCGCCCGATGAAATAGAGACAGCCCTTGATGCCGTCATTCGTGGTGACTATGTAGTGGAACCTCGCACTCTCATCGCTGTGACCAAAGACGGTGCCCCCCTCTCGGGCTATCCTTATGCGCTCAACGAAGTGGCCGTGCTCAAACACGACAACTCTTCACTCATTGCCATCGAAACCCACGTAGACGGTTTTCGGCTTAACACCTATATGGCTGACGGCCTCGTTGTCTCCACTCCTACCGGTTCCACAGGTTATTCGCTCAGTGTGGGCGGCCCCATCATTGTGCCAGGTTCAGACATATTCTGCATCTCACCCGTGGCCTCCCACAGTCTCAACACCCGTCCCGTCATCATTCGCGACAATGCTGAAATCACACTCCGTGTGCGCAGCCGTAGCCACAACTTCCTCATCTCCATTGACGGGCGCAGCGAGAGTTTTGAGGACACCACTACCTTGCATCTCACACGCGCTCCCTACAAGGTTGGCGTGGTCAAGGTGATGCATAAAAACTGTTTCGACACCCTTCGTGAAAAAATGTTGTGGGGCATTGACAACAGGGGGTGAAATTTTACCAGAGTCAAAGAGACTAAGAGACTAAGAGTTTAAAAGTCTAAGTGTCTAAGAGTCTAAGAGAATTTTAGCGGCCAAGCTACTCTTTGTCTCTTCGACTCTTTGACTCTCATTTCTTAAATCACACCATATATATATTGACATTATGCCCCCATCCCCTTCAACTACTCCTTCGGCTCCTCGTCGAATTAAAGATACCCTGTGCTATCTGTGGTCTGCTTGGCGCGGCTATAAAGCCCAGTCGTTGCTCAACGTAGGTCTCGGACTTATTCTTGTGGCCGCCGACCTCAGTTTTGTGTGGACCACGAAGCTTATCGTAGACATTGCAACCCACGCTCGCCACACGCCTTCGCTCACGGTGGCCATTATGCTTTTGGGCGGAATTGTTATGGTACAGTTGGCTGTGGGCTATGCCTCGCGTTGGGTGCGTGCGGCACTGGGTGTCAAGGCCCAAAACACCATGCGACGCCGTCTCTTCTCCCATCTGCTCTATTGTGATTGGCGGTCGTTGCGACGCTTCCACAGCGGACAATTGGTCAATCGCCTCGAGCAAGACGTGCAGACCGTCGTCACATTTCTCACAGAGACCATACCCTCCATCATCACTACCATCGTGCAGTTTGCTGGTGCCTTCTGGCTTTTGCTCGTGATGGACGGCCGTCTGGCTCTGATTGTGGTGTGTGTGTTGCCGTTTTTTTTGTTGTGCAGCAAGCTCTACGTGCGCCGTGTGCGCCGCCTCACCCACGAAATACGTGACGAGGAGAGTCGTGTGCAGTCTGTCCTTCAAGAAAACCTCCAACACACGGCCGTGGTCAAGACCCTCGAACTTGAACGCCGCTCAGCCGGACGCCTTGAACGTCTGCAGTCTTGCCTTCATCAACTCGTGATGCACCGCACACGTTATTCCAGCATTTCAGCCCTCATTATGAATGCCGGCTTTGCCACAGGCTATCTTGTCACCTTCATTTGGGGTGTGGTCAGCCTTGAAAGCGGTGCTATCACCTATGGCGCCCTCATAGCTTTCATCCAACTTGTGGGACAGATACAGTCGCCTGTGCGCACACTTTCTCGTTTCGTCCCCATTTGCATCAGTGCCTTCACCTCTGCCGAGCGCATACGCGATATGGCCGACCTCCCTCTTGAGGAGCACTCCAAGCGGGGCACGTCATGCAAGCCCGAACCTGTGGGATTAAGAGCCTCTGAACTCACCTTTGCCTATCCCACCGAGGGCACTCGTCGTGGTCGGACCGTTATAGACCACCTCAGTGCCGACATCGCTCCAGGTAGTGTCGTGGCCGTGGTGGGCGAAACCGGCCGTGGCAAAACCACCTTTGTGCGTCTGTTGCTCTCACTCATCAAACCCGACGGAGGCAGCCTCGAAGCATATAGCACAGACGGTTGGCGCAGGCCACTCTCGCCCGACACCCGTTCACTTTTCTCCTATGTGCCTCAAGGCAACACCTTGATGAGCGGCACCATACGCGACAACCTGCTTATGGGCAACCCTGACGCCACTGACGAAGAGATGATGGAAGCATTGCGTCGCTCGGCAGCCGATTTTGTCACCGAGAGTCCCGCCGGACTCGACACGATGTGCGGCGAGATGGGTGCCGGACTCTCTGAGGGACAGGCCCAGCGCATCGCCATCGCCCGTGCATTGCTACGCCGTCGTCCCATCCTCTTGCTCGACGAAGCCACTTCGGCGCTCGATGTTGCTACAGAAGAGCGCATTCTCTCGTCGGTAGTTGCCGACCACGGCCTTCAGACCGTCGTGTTCATTACCCACCGCCCTGGTGCGCTGCGGCACGCCACACAGGTAGTACAAATCTAATATTTGAGTGAAAAAAGAGAATAAAAGACAAAGAGACTAAGAGTAGGCTTGGCCACTCTTAGTCTCTTTGATTATTTTGGACATTTAGTCTTTTGAGTTTTTGTCTTTATGTCTTAGGCATGTTCAAAACCTTTTTTGAGCCATTCGTTTATGCTATCGATGGTGGCGTCTGTGGCCGGAACGAGGGGAAGCCGCAGGCGGCAGGCTATGTCACCGCGACAGGCCAGAAAGGTCTTGATGCCGGAGGGATTGCCGTCGACACTCATGAAATGATAGAGCTCGCGGAAGCGGCGATGTACGCTGAGCGCTTCGTCGTGACGGCCCTCGAGAGCGGCGTGGACCATACGGCCAAATTCGGCCGGATAGGCATTGCCCACAACCGAAATCACGCCACGGGCACCTATGCCAATGAGTTCGAGCGTGATGGCGTCGTCGCCACTCAACACATCAAAACCTTCGGGCGAACCATTGATGATAGCTTCGATCTGAGCCAGATTGCCCGAGGCCTCTTTGACAGCCACAATGTTTCCGACTTCACTAGCCAAGCGCAGGGTGATTTCGGCGGTGAGGTTGACACCGGTGCGGCCGGGCACGTTGTAGAGCACAATAGGCAATTCGGTGGCAGCGGCCACGGCTTTGAAATGCTGATAAAGTCCTTCGGCAGACGGTTTGTTATAGTAGGGTGTGACAATGAGCAAGCCGTCGATACCGTTAAGGTCTGCGCCACGGATACCGTCGATGACGGCTTGAGTGTTGTTGCCACCGGCTCCCAACAGGATGGGCACACGACCCCCGACGGTTTCGACACAGGCGCGGGTGATGAGGTGTTTTTCATCGGCCGTGAGACACGGGGTTTCGGCAGTCGTTCCTAGCACGCAAAGGAAGTCGATGCCTCCCGATATTTGTGCTTCAATGAGACTCCGCAGGGCCGTGTAATCTACCACGCCCTCAGAGGTGAAAGGTGTGACAAGGGCCACGCCGAGTCCGGTGAAGGGGTTTTGAGTTTTCATTATTGCGAGGATGTGTTTTATTATTTGACGGATGTGCAAATGAAATGGCGGATGTCACTACTGACGATATTCTTTTAGAGTTCGGCCTCTTTCATTCGCTCGGCGTTTTCAGCCAATATGAGATGATCGATACAGTCTTGGATGTCGCCGTCCATAAAGGCTGGCAGATTGTAGATGGTGTAGCCGATGCGGTGGTCGGTGATGCGGCCCTGTGGATAGTTGTAGGTGCGTATCTTGGCCGAGCGGTCACCGGTAGAAACAAGGCTTTTTCGTCGCGAAGCAATATCATCTTCGTGTTTTTGCCGCTCTCTGTCGTAGATGAAGGTGCGCAGACGAGCCAAGGCGCGCTCTTTGTTTTTGGGTTGGTCGCGGGTTTCGGTACATTCGATGAGAATTTCTTCACTTTCTCCCGTAACAGGATTGCGCCAATTGTAGCGCAGACGCACACCGCTCTCTACCTTGTTGACATTTTGGCCGCCGGCACCACTCGAGCGAAAGGTATCCCATTTGATTTCGCCTTCGTTGATGACCACGTCAAAGGCTTCGGCTTCGGGGAGCACGGCCACGGTGGCGGCAGAGGTGTGTACTCGACCCTGAGTTTCTGTGGCGGGCACACGCTGTACGCGGTGTACGCCACTCTCATATTTGAGTGTGCCATAGACGTCAGTGCCACTGACGGAGCAGACGATTTCCTTGAAACCTCCGGCAGCTCCCTCGCTCGCACCAGACACTTGCAATTGCCAACCTTTAGATTCGCAATATTTGGCATACATGCGGAAGAGGTCGCCGGCAAAGAGGGCGGCTTCGTCGCCACCGGTTCCTCCACGGATTTCGAGTATGGCGTTTTTGGCGTCTTCGGGGTCGCGGGGTGTGAGGCATAGCTTGATGTCTTGCTCGAGCCGGGGCAACTGCTCCTCGAGATTGGCCAACTCTTCGCGAGCCATATCTTTGAGTTCGGCATCACTCTCGTTGAGCAGTATGTTTTTGCTCTCGTCAATCCCGGTAAGGGTGGCCACATATTGACGACGGAGTGTGTCGAGGTTTTCGAGGTCTTTGTATTCTTTGGTCAAGCGCACATAGCGACCTTGGTCGGCAATGACGTCAGGGTCGGCAATGAGGGTGGCCACTTCGTGGAAACGGGCCTCGAGGCTTTCGAGTTTTTCGAGCAGTGTATTCATGGGTTAATAGTGGAATTCGCCCCACTCGCTCTTTATGGTGAGTGAACGCTCTCCCTCTTCGATGTGACCAATGACTTGGGCGTCAATGTTGAAACTGCGCGAGATGTTGATGATTTCGTCGGCGTGTTCGGGCGAGACGTAGACTTCGAGACGATGGCCCATATTGAAGACTTTATACATCTCTGCGGGGTCGGTGCCGCTTTCTACGGCAATCGCCTTGAAGAGCGGTGGTATGGGGAAAAGATTGTCTTTGACGACCTTGCAGTTTTCGCCCACAAAATGAAGCACCTTGGTCTGAGCGCCTCCCGTGCAGTGGACCATACCGTGGATTTCGGGACGCAGGGCGTCGAGAATTTTCTTGACCACGGGGGCATAGGTTCGCGTTGGACTGAGCACCAGTTTGCCTGCATCAACTGGAGCGCCTTCGACAGCATCAGTGAGTCGGTAGCTGCCGCTGTAGATGAGTTCGTCTGGCACAGCCTGATCGAAGGTTTCCGGATATTTCTCTGCCAGATATTTTGCAAACATATCGTGTCGTGCCGAGGTGAGGCCGTTGCTGCCCATACCGCCGTTGTAGGCAGTCTCATAGGTGGCTTGGCCCGACGAGGAGAGACCGACGATGACGTCGCCTGGACGGATGTTTTTGTTGTCAATCACATCGGCACGCTTCATACGACAGGTGACGGTGGAGTCTACGATGATGGTGCGCACGAGGTCGCCCACGTCGGCCGTTTCGCCTCCGGTGGCATAGATGCCGATGCCCATATCGCGCAATTGTTGAAGGAGTTCGTCGGTGCCGTTGATGATGGCAGAGATGACTTCGCCGGGGATGAGCATCTTGTTGCGTCCGATGGTGGAGCTGACAAGGATGTTGTCGGTGGCCCCCACACAGAGCAGGTCGTCGGTGTTCATGATGAGGGCGTCTTGGGCAATGCCTTTCCACACTGAGAGGTCGCCCGTCTCACGCCAATAGGCGTAGGCCAAGCTGGACTTGGTGCCGGCGCCGTCGGCGTGCATGATATTGCAATAGTCTGGGTCGCCGCCGAGGATGTCGGGGATAATTTTGCAGAAGGCTTGGGGGAAGAGACCTTTGTCAATGTTTTTGATGGCGGCATGTACGTCTTCTTTCATAGCAGAAACGCCGCGCATCATATATCTTTGCTTACTGTCGATCATAGCGTGGGAGAGGATATTATTATTGAGATGATTGTTATGTGCTGCAAAAATACGCAATAAATGTCAGAGTGAGGGAGTTTCACCGCCGATGAGGGCAAGAAATTCGTCTTCATTCATCAGACGAACGCCGAGTCGGCCAGCTTTCTCGAGTTTCGACGGCCCCATATTCTCACCGGCAAGGATGAAAGAGGTTTTGGCCGAAATGCTGCTGACGTTTTTGCCGCCATGGGCTTCGATGAGGGCTTTGTATTCGTCGCGCGAATGGTGGGTAAAGGTGCCGCTGATGACTATCGACTGCCCCGAGAGGCGCTGTGAGACGGTTTGGGTTTCGGGCATAGCCATATTGACTCCTGCTGCCTCGAGACGGGTCACGAAGTCGAGATTGCGCGGATTGGAGAAATATTCGATTACGGCGCCGGCAATGATTTCTCCCACACCCTCGACGCAGAGCAACTCTTCTTTGGTGGCACAGCGCAGACGGTCGATGGTCTTGAAATGGGTGGCTAAAGACTTGGCGGCAACTTTGCCGACAAAACGGATGCCGAGAGCAAAGACCACTCTGTCGAAACCAGTATCCCGACTGCGGGCAATGGCTTTGACAATATTTTGAGCTAGTCGCTCGCGTGTGCCGTATGCGCCCGAAAGGTCTTGAACGCCCAACCGATACAAGTCGGCAGCATCGTGAAGAATGCCACGCTCAAACATTTCGTCGACAGTCTCAGGGCCGAGCGAACTTATGTTCATGGCGTCGCGGCTGATGAAGTGCTCGATGCGCCCCTTGATTTGTTGCGGACAACCGGTGGAATTGGGGCAATAGGTGGCGGCTTCACCTTCGTAACGCACAAGCGGTGCACCACAATCCGGACAATGGTCGATGAATTTGACTTTAAGTCCCAAAGCTCCACTGCGCTGCTCGATGGCCACACCGACTATCTGGGGGATGATCTCTCCGGCCTTTTCCACATAGACCATATCGCCGATGTGAAGATCGAGTTTCTCAATAATGTCTTGATTGTGGAGCGAAGCACGTCTGACCACCGTTCCGGCCAACTGCACCGGCTCCATATTGGCCACCGGCGTAACGGCCCCGGTCCGGCCCACATGGTAGGTCACTTCGACAAGACGGGTCAACGCGCGCTCGGCCGGATATTTATAGGCTATGGCCCAACGCGGCGACTTGGCGGTGAAGCCTAAACGGCGCTGCTGGCTGAGACTGTCCACCTTGAGCACGATGCCGTCGGTAGCCACAGGCAGATTTTTTCGTTCTTCTTGCCAATGATCGATGTAGGCAAAGACGGCCTCAAGACCGGAGACACGCTGCATGGCCGGAGAAACTTTAAATCCCCATCTGCGGGCCATCTCAAGGTTGTCGTAGTGGCTCACGGCCGGAATGTCTTCTCCCAAAAGATAATAAAGGCGGGCATCAAGTCCACGCTCTGCCACCACGGCTGAGTTTTGACTCTTGAGTGTTCCCGACGCGGCGTTGCGTGGATTGGCAAAGAGGGGCAACTCGCGCAACTCACGTGCTTTGTTGAGTTGCTCAAAGCGCTCCCACGGCATGAGAATTTCGCCTCTGATTTCAAACGACTCGGGCCATCCGGCTCCTTCGGGCAGCACTAAAGGGATGGACTTTATGGTGCGCACATTAGCGGTTACATCGTCGCCACTGACTCCGTCGCCACGGGTAACTGCCCGGACGAGCCGGCCCTTTTCGTAGACGAGCGAAATGCCCAAACCATCATATTTCAATTCACAGCATATTTCAAAAGGCTCGCCGCCAAGCCCTTCTTCCACACGACGATAGAAGCCCTCGACATCGGCACGATTGTAGGTGTTGCCCAGTGAGAGCATCGGATAGCGATGGGGCACCTGCTCAAATTTATGACTCAAATCGCTGCCCACACGTTGGGTAGGCGAATTGGCATCATAAAGTTCAGGATGATGACTTTCGAGTTCGGCCAACTCGGCAAGCAGACGGTCAAATTCGCGGTCGGAGATTTCGGGTGCACTCTCCACATAATAAAGGTGATTGTGTCGGTGAAGGACCTTTCGCAATTCAAGGATGCGCTCTTGCTCGCTTTGGTCGAATAAACTCATAGTAATGTGGCGTATGAATAATGAAAGACTAAGAGACTAAAAGACAGGAGTTTAAGCTTGAGGCCGCAACATAATGCCGTTGAATATCCGGCCGCTGTCGATGCCGAGCCGACGGGCCGAGAAAAACCGCTCGTCGGCATATGTGCAAATGTCGGCCACCATAATATTGGGCAGCATCACTCCGGCCTCGAGCAGTTCTTCTGTGCAGGCAGCGCTCAGATTAATGTGCCATTTTCCGCTTTCTGCGGCAGGATAGCGACAGCCTATATCGTCTATTCTGAACCCGGCTGCGTCAAAAGCCTCGGCCACTTCGTCTCCCACTTCGAAAGCCTGCTGTGAGATGCAAGGTCCAATCGCCACGCTCAACTCTTCGGGCACTGTGCCGAAATAATCGTGCATAGCTTGCACAGCCTTCGGAATGATATGAGCCACTGTGCCGCGCCAACCGGCATGGATGGCGGCCACGGCCTGATGGGTTTTGTCATAAAAGAGCAATGGCACACAGTCGGCCGTCGACACACCGATACAGATACCGGCGGTTTGGGTCATCACACCGTCAACGCCCTCAAGCAAATCTTCTTGACTGGTTTTGTCCTGACCCAAAAACTCTGCGTCGATAAGACGGATTTCGGTGCCGTGGGTCTGTCGTGGCAAGACGAGGCTTGCGTCGTCCACACCGAGCAAGCGGCAAAGCGATAGTCTATTGGCCGACACGGCTTCAGGATTGTCGCCGCAATAATGGGTTATGTTGAAACCGGCATAGGGGCCAACACCTACACCGCCGGCACGCATTGTGCTGAATGCCATAACGCTTTCGTCAAGACAATAATGGAGCAAAATTGGCTTGTTTTCGGTTGGATTAGACATCATCATCAAGATATTCAATTTCGTATTCGTCAAGATCGTCTTCTTCGACATCTTCCAGGCTGTCGTCTTGCCAGTCGGCAAAATCGGCCGAAAAGTCTCTCACCTCTCGGTCGCGGTGCGTGATTTGTCCACCTTCAGAGATGGCCTGCAGTTTATTGCTTTCGCTGTTGAGTTCGGCCCAAAGTGCGTCTTTGAGTTTGTCAAGCCCCAATCCGGTAACGGCAGATATAAACACCACGGGAAGATCGTCGGGCAACTCTTCACGCAGCATCTCCATGAGTTCTTCATCGAGCAGGTCGCACTTGGTGACGGCCAAAATGCGGTGTTTATCGAGCATACCGGGATTGAACTTGGCCAACTCTTCTAGCAAAATTTCATATTCGCGCTTGATGTGCTCAGTGTCGCCTGGCACCATAAAGAGCAATAGCGAGTTGCGTTCGATATGACGCAAAAATCTCAGTCCCAAACCCTTGCCCTCACTGGCACCTTCGATGATGCCTGGGATATCGGCCATCACAAACGAGCGGCCTTCGCGATATGGCACAATGCCGAGAGAGGGTTCGAGTGTGGTAAAGGGATAGTTGGCAATCTTTGGGCGTGCCGACGAAAGCGACGACAGCAATGTAGATTTGCCGGCATTGGGAAATCCCACCAAACCCACATCGGCCAGGAGCTTGAGTTCGAGGATGACCATCATCTCCTGCATCGGTTCTCCAGGCTGTGCATAGCGCGGAGTCTGATTGGTGGCAGTGCAAAACTGCTTGTTGCCCAGTCCGCCACGACCGCCTTTGAGCAGCATGACGAGCTGGCCGTCTTCGGTCACGTCACAGATATATTTACCCGTTTCGGCATCATAGGCCACCGTACCAAGCGGTACGTCGATATATTTATCTTCGCCGTCCGACCCGTGAGAGCAACATTTCGACCCGTTGCCACCGTGTCCGGCAAAGACATGTCGCTCATAGCGCAAATGGAGCAAGGTCCAATAGTTGTGATTGCCTCTCAGATAGACGTGTCCGCCACGACCGCCGTCACCGCCGTCCGGTCCGCCGTTGGGTTGGTATTTGGCCCGATGCAGGTGCATGGAACCGCGTCCGCCTTTGCCCGAGCGGCAATATATTTTCACATAGTCTACGAAATTGCTTTCAGCCATAAGTGGTTTTGAGGTAATGTGAGATAATGTTTGAGGCGAAGAGAAAAGAGAGGAAGTAATAAGCAGGTGGTGAAATGATTAAGAGCATCCTCGTATGCCATACAAGTTGGTGCAAAGCGAGCGCTATCAAACTTGTTTAAATTGCCGAGCCGCGGCCCAAATTGCAAGCCCTTACAGGGTTTGCCGGGCCGCTAAAACTCTCTTAGACTCTTAGTCTCTTAGACTTTTAGACTCTTATTCTCAGAACTGGTCAATCACTTCACAGAGTGCAGCATTGATTTCTTCGAGAGCGCCGTAGCCTTTCACGCTATGACGCTTGCCGGCGGCTTCATACCAAGCGATGAGGGGAGCAGTCTGATTGTGGTAGACACTCAAGCGCTTAGCAATGGTTTCGGCATTGTCGTCAGCCCGTCCGGATGTCTTGCCACGAGCGATGAGGCGCTCCATAAGCATCTCTTCGGGCACGTCAAGTTCGAGCATTCCCGAAACGGCCGTACCTCTTTCAGAGAGCATCTTGTCGAGCGCTTCGGCTTGAGGCACTGTGCGGGGAAAACCGTCGAAGATGACACCCTCACAAGGGCAAAGACTGTCGTAGACCGAAGCGAGAATATCGATCATCAATTCGTCGGGTATGAGTTGACCCTGGTCGATAAAGCCCTTGGCCGTTTTGCCGAGCTCCGTGCCGTTTTGAATTTCAGCACGCAACACGTCGCCGGTGCTGATGTGTTTGAAACCATATTTTTTGACCAAAAGATCGCTTTGTGTGCCTTTTCCGGAACCGGGAGCACCGAAGATGACAATGTTTTTCATGTCCAGTTTAATTATCTATGTGTTAAGATGAAAATCGGGATATGTATGTGAAAGGGTTTTAGATTGATAAAATTCTCTGACTATTTATTTCAGAGCGGCAGAGCAATGTCTGTAAGGCCGTTACATAGTTGGCCCAGACCTAACGACCTGTAAAGTGACGCCCGGACAGGGCCCAACGTGGCCGCGACTATATTTAGCCTCTTTATCTCCAATTCACTCCACCACCGTATAGATGGATTTGAGATTGCGTCCCTCGCCGTCGTAGTCGAGGCCGTAACCCAAGATAAAGTCGTTGGGTATCTCGAAGCAGCAATACTTCACGTCGAGATCCACTTTGAGATTGCCGGGTTTCACCAAGAGCGAGGCGATGCGTACTTCTGCCGGATGTTTTTCTTTAAGGATGGAAAGCAACTCTTTCATAGTCAGCCCCGAGTCTATAATATCTTCCACCACGACAACGTGGCGACCTTCAACGTCCTCGGTCAGTCCGATGAGCTCTTTCACCCGTCCGGTCGATTTGGTACCTTGATAGGAGGCCATACGCACGAAGGCAATTTCACAGGGAGCGTCAATGCCGCGCATCAAGTCGGCAGCAAATACAAAAGAGCCGTTCAACACTGCCAGCAGCAACGGTTTCTTGTCGCCCCAGTCAGCGGCAATCTGCCGAGCCACTTCGGCCACGCGGGCTTTAATCTTTTCTTCGGGGAGAAACATTTTGAATGGTTTGTCTCTCACTTGTATGGTATCCATATCGCTTTATTTATTATATAGGTATGGCGACTCCGGCATTCTTCATTCATATGTCGAGTTGACGCTAGGTCGCGCACTTCTTCTAAATTATGGCAAATTTACAATTTTGCCTCAAACAAGACGTCGTCTGTCTTAAGTTTTTATGAAAATTGCGCTCGTTTCGCTGCTAAATTTCATTCTCATCTTGCTGAGAAGGTGTAAAATCTGCCCTATCAAGACGTCGCCCCACCCCACTCCTACCAGGCTTTGTGATAAAAATTAGGGCGAAATATTGTCTGTTAAAAAATAAAGTTCTAAATTTGCACACGAAATCAAACGGGTAGGTGCTGCACGGCCAGCTCCTTTCAAATCCTCCAGGGCTTGACCGCAGCAAAGGTAGAAGGTCGTAGCGGCGCGATGCAGAGAGCTTACCCACCCGCCTCTTTAGCTCAGTTGGCCAGAGCACGTGATTTGTAATCTCGGGGTCGTTGGTTCGAATCCGACAAGAGGCTCAAAAGAAATACTTTGTTTGACTAAAACGGGGCATCTACTCCTTTCGGCGGTGATGCCCGTTTTTTTAAGACAAAACACCACAAAACAACGTGCGGGGTGTGGCGCAGTCCGGTTAGCGCGCCTGCTTTGGGAGCAGGAGGTCATGGGTTCGAATCCCGTTACCCCGACCACAGATGTACTTCACTGGTTTACATACATTTAGACGTATGAGACAAGTGAAGTATTATTTTTGCCCGTCACCGATGCCGCGACAGCTTTTCTATGAGATTGTATGAATATTCACACGCATGCTATGCTTTATAGGCAGGCAGACGCAGATTTGACGACGAGAGAATGAAAAAAAGACTTTGATTGGGTTGATAATGGTTGGAATGACAGAACGACGGTGTCTGCTTCGTGATGATATGACGAGACTATCTGAAATAATGGCCACCATTAAAAATCATACTGCCACTCTATCTCGTATTGACCTTTTAATATCTCGGGACAACTATCGTCCGGCAATTCTGTCTTGATTAGCTTAATGGCAGTCAAAACGTCTTTCTTACATTCTACTATGGTGTCACCGGCCGCATAGAGACCTTCACAGTTGTCTGCCGTGACCCCAAAATGGTCTTTGCTCTTGCAAATCTTGATAATGAGTTCATTCATCATACGGAAGTCAATTACTTAGCCGCTAACATATAAGTATCCTATTTGTATTGCACCAGCTTCTTATAAATCGGAAGAATAAGCATCGACACAGCCAACGATGCCATTACCAATGCCACATAAATGAGCAGAGGAAACCGAAGGGCATAGAAATATTCAGACCATAGATAATAGGCGAAGAAGGTGTGGCATAGCCACATATTGGTGGAGTGTCTGCCAAAGAACATCAGGCAACGCTTGAACCAAATAGGCCTGCTGATGAGCACATACAGGGGTATGCACGCCAACACGAAAAACGCATTGAGAATAGACGGGCCCAAACTCATCCTCAACAGGCATAATGCCATCAAGACCATGATGCATAAACCGCTCTTCAACCGACGCCAGTTCAACAACCGCTCAAACCAATGGTTGAAAGCAAAGGCTGCAGCACCTACGAAAACAAACAACAACTTGACGGTGTTGAAGCAGAGTGTGACCAGCGGATGCTCTAACACAGCATCCGGCAAATATTTTCCACACGTGGTGCAAAGGAGATAGACCGCGGCGGTCAGCAACAACGGGGCATAGCCAATATGATAATTTCCCGGTTCTGTCTGCTTGGCAATCGCACGAAACAAGTATGGAGAAACCAAGGACAAAATCACATAAGGAAGCAGAAACCACCATTCGGCATTGTATGAAAAGTCAAGGCCAATCATATTGAGTAAAAAGATGTCTGCCCCGCCGGGATAGGCTTCAGGTTTCACCCAACAAGCGATAGGGATGAACAGAAAGAATATGATCCAAAAGTTCACATACAGTTTAAAGACACGTTGCAGGCAATGGCGGATGTTCAGACGCCCTTGGCGGAAGGAAATGGCGTGCCCATAACCACTCACAAACAGATAGATGGGTACACAGAAACCGGCCACGCGGCTCAAAGCATAGACCAAAGGCTTACCGTTCCAGAACTGGACATAGGTGGTACACTCTGCCACGCGCTCCTGCGTATTGAACAGATGCAGCAAGAGCATCAGCAGAATGGCTACTCCCTTCAATTCGAGCGATGTGTCCTTGTTCATCCTGTTGTTTGCAATAAAGATGTTGGCATCCGGTCTTTCGTTATTGGGCCACAGAAATATGTGCAGGGTTTTCCGGCCATACATCTTCCCAAAACTTGCGCTCTACTTCTTCGCTCATCAATTCGCCTGAGTGACCATGGCGCCAGTTTATTTCAGGGATGAGGCGTTCAAGTTGTTCGATGGTGATGCACGGCTGGTCGGGATCGCAGGGATGCTGGATGGAGATGTCGACATAGTGGCGCTTTCGGGAAGAACCGGCCCAGTCGTCACCCGTATAAGGCTCTGACAAGAACACTCCATGATAGACCACACCACACGGCTCATCACCTACGCGTACCATAATATATTTATCGCCAGCGTGGGCATTCTCCCATTCATAAATGCTCCAATCGCCACAGAAACCATCGGGCCATTTCTCGCGTGCGGCTCTGAACTCATCAATCTTGCTGCTGCTGATGGCCGGGTTCCATCGCATAATATAGGTGCTCATTCGACTTTTTTCTTGCTTTAAAACGTTATGCGCTATATTACCCAAAGTTTCGCCTTTTTCCCAATCACACAATCACGGGCTTATAACCAATTGTGTTTGAAGCGTTTGCTGTGACGGAAAGCTTTAATCACCTTCCGTCACAGTCTGTCACGCTTAAGGTTAGTCCACAATCAGTTTACGGGTGCCCTCGGCCGAGCGGATGATGTAGATGCCGCGGCCCAATTCTGACGGTTGCGACAGATAGACGCGGGTGCCGTCAAGGCGGTAGATGGCGGTGTCGTTGTTCCGACCGGCAGGGGTGACTGCGTCGATGCCGGTGAGATTACGCTGTAAGAAACTGAACTCAACCGTGCCGTCTGCGTTTTGAGCGATGTCGTAAATGGGTTTGCCCAGCAGGCCGCTACCGGTGTAGGTGATGGCTCTCACCGTCGACTCGTCAGTGAATTCCGTGTTGCCCGTCGTGCCGGGAAACAGGTCGCCTCTAAGCTCGGCTGGGGATGATATCTGTCTAATATGGGGGAAACTGCCGTCGGCCGGCACGATGGCCACGCGCTGCAGGTCGGGATCGTTGTTAACGATGTTTTGGTTCCACACCGACGAACTGTAATAGACGTGGGTGATGAGCATACCTTTCCCCATACTTTGGGGATACCAATGGCTCGGCTGGCGATTTTCAAGAATGAAATATTCCGATGGATTAGCGTCGGAGCGAAGGATGTAGGCCACCGAGGGATGCGCCTCGTCTGTCAGAGCGTGGTTGTACATCGTCACGGCCTTGGCCTCGGTGAGTTCTTCAAAGCGCTGCCAGCCCAGACGTGCGCGCTCGTAGGCGCTGTAACCCATAGGCTGATAGCCGTTTGACATATACTGTCCATAGTCCATCACCGACCACCACCCCGGTGTGGCCAAGGTGTTGTATAAGTCTGGATTGCTGCCGGTATAATAGAGGTCGGAAAGACCGAGGGCGTGACCCATTTCGTGGATAAACACACCGATACCCTCCATATCTATGCTTTGGGCAATGCCGTTGCCATCGGCATCTTCCACAAAATTGCCGTTTTCATCGTAATAGTTTTTGGCCAATTCTGCTCCGACGTAATAGGAATTGAACTTGATGCCGCCACGCGTGTAGGCTTTGCGCCAGAAGTGGGGCCATATATAATCTTCCCAGTCGGCGTCGTAGGAGGTGTGCTGACCTTGACCGGCAAATATCACCACTACACAAGGCACGCCGCCCAAAGAGGCATCGACGTATGTCGAAAAGTCCACGCCTTTGGCCTGGGCACTGTCGATGGCTTCGGGAATGAACTGGTTGATGCGCACGTTATGGTCGCTGCCGGAGTCTGCACCATAATAGACGTGGTCTTTAGACACGGCCACCTTGGCCACGACGTCGAATGTCGGACTGAAGAGACCGCCGCTCATGTCACGGAAATACTGCGCCACACTACCCTTGCCTTGGTCCAGAATAACGAAGTCGTCTTCGTTGAGCATACGCGAAACCTTTTCAATGGTTATGGTGTCTTGAAACTTGATGTCGCTAAACTCGGCCATAATCACGGGAACGCGGCGGGCTCCCACACTGGGGATGGCTCCATTGGCAGACTCTCCGTAGGGGGTCAGACCGTCGGTGGTCGAAGCGGCACGCGAACTGCGCACGGCCGGCAAGGGGTTGAGCGAAGAGAGCAATTGAAGGGCGGCTGTGGTTTTCAGAGCCGAAGCGGATACAAACTGTTGCTCAGCTGTGCCACGCTCTGCCGGATTGTGGGCTTGAACGTCGGTGGCGGTCAAGCCATCGGCCGTTTGGGCGGCATAATAATAAAATCCGTCTTTACCTCGTACCACGGCCAAGCCGTCGGCGGTGGTGTAGCAACCATAAAGGGGCGTTCCGACCACATTGAGGGTCACACGCTGACCGTCGGCCTGACGAAACGACATAGCCCGGCGATTGAGTTGTGCGGTCGAAGGCAGGGCCGTCATAAGCATCAACGCAAAGAGAAGAAGTAGGGATTTTTTCATATTGATAAAGTTTTGATTTATTGTCTTATGTGAGGTTTTATTAAAGTGACAACTCAAATCAGGCCAGTTCCACGACCGTGATGCCGGCACCACCCAACTGCACGCGCTCGTCGTGGAAACGCTTCACATCGGGCACGGTGGCCAGATATTTGCGCACGAGTTCGCGCAAGGCTCCTGTTCCGGTGCCGTGAAGGATGCGCACACGCGACTGTTCAAGCAAGACGGCATCGTCTATAAAGAGCGACACCGTGGTCAAGGCTTCGTCGGCACGCATACCCCGAAGGTCGATTTCTGGCTTGAAATGCAACTTCTTCTCATACACGGCGTTGCGCGTTTCTTTTGAAACAAAGGTTGAAATCTTAATGGTCTTGTCTTCGGCCGGCTTTTGTGCGGGGACGAGGCGCGAAAGAGCCGTGGTGGTGTGTATCATTCCGAAGAGCACGCGGGCTTTGCCGTCGTCGATGGACTGTATGCGGCCCACTGTGGTCTGGCCTTCCAGACGCACGTAGTCGCCGACGTGAAACAGACCGGGTTTCTTGTCCTCCGCCGTGGCGGCCTGATTGGTCTGTCCTGCCTGACTGCCTGCGTTGGGCCGTGTCTGTGTACCACCGTTCCGGCGCTGGGCCTGACGTTCCTGGCGGCGTTTGATTTTTTCAATTTTCCGAGCCAGTCGTTCTTCGTCCTGACTGTTTTGGTCAATAGTCTGCTTGAAGTTTTCGAGGGCCTCACGCGCTTCGCGGGTTCTCTCACGCTCGGCGGCTGCCTCTTTGATGGAGCGGATGGTGTTTTCGATTTGTGCGTTAGATGCCCGCAAAAGTTCGCGAGCCTCGTCTTTGGCGCGTGTCATCACCTTTTTGCGCTCGTCTCTGAAGTCTTCCATCTCGCGCTTATAGCCTTCCATCGTGGCCTCCAGTTGTTTTTCGCGCTGATGGATGTGGCGGCGTTTGTTTTCCCAATACATTTTGTCGCGCACGATGTCGAGCAGATATTTGTCGCTCATCACGTAGTCTTTGCCCACGATTTCGGTGGCGCGGCGTATGACTTCTTCAGGCAAACCGATTTTTCGGGCTATTTCTATGGCAAACGAACTGCCCGGATTGCCCACCTGGAGCATGAAGAGTGGCTGCATCTGGGTGCGGTCATAGAGCATGGCGCCGTTGACCACCGTGTCCGACTCACTGGCATAGTGCTTGAGGTTTTGGTAGTGGGTGGTGATGACGCCCATCGTGCCTCTTTCCACAAACTCCATCAGCATGGCCTCGGCCAGGGCACCACCTATTTGAGGCTCCGTGCCGCCGCCAAACTCGTCGATGAGCAGCAGACTTTTCTCGCCCGAACGGCGCATCATTTGCTTCATGCCCAAGAGGTGGCTGGAATAGGTCGAAAGGTCGTCTTCAAGACTCTGTTCGTCGCCAATGTCGATGAAGATTTCTTGGAACACGCCCATACGGCTGCCTTCGTCAAGGGGGACGGGCATACCGCATTGGAGCATGTATTGCAACAGGCCCACCGTCTTGAGACATACCGACTTGCCGCCGGCGTTGGGACCTGAGATGAGCAGTATGCGTTTGCCGGCAGGCAGGGTAATGTCGAGGGGCACGATGGCGCGGCCGTGTTTTTTGAGCGACAGTTCCAGCAAGGGGTGACGGGCACTGCGCCATTCGATGAGCGGCGAGGCCGAAATCTGAGGTACGACACACTCCATGGCCTGAGAGAAGGCAGAGAGTGCCCGAAGGAAGTCAACCTGCCCCAAGAGTTGCTGCATGGCGAGCATGTCACTGACGTGTGGTCGTATTTCGGCCGTGAGTGTCTGGAGGATACGGATGATTTCGCGGCGCTCTGCGGCTTTGAGTTCGCGGATGCGGTTGTTGGCCTCGACCACGGCACTGGGTTCGATAAAGACCGTCTTGCCCGAGGCCGACTCATCGTGAACGATGCCACGGATTTTACGTTTCACGCCCGGGGCCACGGGAATGACCAGTCGGCCGTCGCGCAGTGTGGGCGTGACGTCGCGGTCGATGTAGCCTTCGTTTTGCGCCTCGGCAATGATGGTGCGCAGCGAATGGGAGATGCCGCGCGAGGTTTGTTCCAACTGGTGCCGGATGGTGAGCAATTCGGGCGAAGCCGTGTCTTTGACCTTGCCATAACGGTTGAGTACGGCGTCGATGGATCGCACAATGTCAGGGAAGGCCGACAGACCTTCGACCATGCGGCTGAGAGCCGGATAGCGCGGCGTGGTGGCGGCTGAGTCATCGGGGTGTGAGTCATCATCGTCGTCGGCAGTGGCGGTGACGATCGCAATGAAGTCACCTGCGGTTTTGAGCGCGCGTTTCAGGTCAAAAAGTTCGAGTTCTTCGAGATAGGTGCGCTCTGGGCGGATGCGCAACAAGGCTTGGCGGACGTCGAATATGTTGAGTTCGAGACAGTCGCCGTCTTCTGCTTCGAGCAGTCTGCCCATCTCGACCACCCTGTCAAGCGCCTGCACAATCTCGTCACGCTGTGTCATCATCGTCAGCCGATTATCGGCCCATTCCGTGCCCAGCGACGACAGACAGCGCCCCTTGAGCAAGGTGCGAATCTCGTCAAAACCTATTTTATGTTCAAAACTGTCGGGATAAGTCATAGGTATCATTAAAGCGCCCAAGTCTGCGACAGACCTCGGCGGCATTTGGTTCATATTGTATTACGTTGCGAATTTACGCCAAAACGTGTGGGTGGCCAAGCGAAACGGTCAAATCTTGACGCGAATGCACGTGGACAGTTCGTTATGCCTTCTGATTTGTTCAAAAGCCGAGGGCGAGCGTGACGAAAACAGTCGATGAAATCGCTGTTTTTAATTCAAAACATTAAGGAAGGCTCGAAAAAACGCCAAAACCTACGATGAAATGGGTCAAAAGGCACATCTTCACGCCTCTCCTTATGGCAGAAATTACGGAAATAAGGCCGGTTTTTCCTGTCCTTATTCCCGTAAACGTCTCAAAGCCAAAAAAAATAAGAGGCCCCAAAGGCCCCTTTCTTCCTTCCTGTCTCAAAGATAACGTGAAAAGGCGGGTAGAAAAAAGACAAACGAGTCGTGAGCGTCGGCTTCACATCCGACTCAATTCTTCGGGCGTGAGGATTTTGTGCGTACCAGAGTGGCGATTTTTCTTGTGGGTGTGCGCGCCGCCGTTTATACCGACAGCCGATGAGGGCGTGGTGTGAAGAGAGACTCCGCCGTAGGCCTGATAGGCCGAGAGTATGCGGTCGACGTATTCGGCTGTTTCCGAACCAATCATATAGCCGTGCTGCACCACCGGGTCGCGATAGTAGCGGGCCTGTTGCAGGCGAAGGACATACGTCCTGACGTCGGCCCACTGCGAGGCGTTTCCGCCATATTTTTCACACAGACGCATGGCGTCGCGGATATGTCCCTCGCCGCCGTTGTAGGCAGCCAGGACGAATTTGATGCGCTCGGCATTGGAGCGGATGTGGAGGAAGTTTTTGTTCAAGGCGGCGATATGGCTGCCGGCGGTGTGCACATTCTTCTCAGCCTCAAACAGTTCGGCGGCACTGACGCCATAATGCGCCGCCGTGGTCGGCATAATCTGCATCAAGCCTCTTGCGCCGGCCCCCGAAACGGCCTCGGGATCGAAACCCGACTCCTGGTAACACTGGGCGGCTATGAGTCGCCAGTCCCAACCGGTCCGTGCGGCAGCATCCTTAAACAAATTGTCGTAAGACGAAATCACGCCGGCGGCCTCATTAAGATAGCGGGGTTTGACCTGCCTGCGCACCACGCGGCGAGTGCTCTCGCGCTCTGTCTCACGACGGGTCAACTTGTCGGCATCAAAGGTCGAAGCCCAGCGATTGAGGGCTTCGGCCAAAAGTGGCGTCGCGGCGTTCGCGGCCCAGAAATGTTTGCTATCTTTGCGCTGCCCGACAGCCACGCCGTGGCGGCTTTCTACTTCTGCCTTCGTCAGAGGCACCACCACAAGGTCGGCTTCGCCGGCAGAGAGCAGTCGAAACAAACCCGCAGTATCGCTACAGAGTTCCACTCTCAGACGCAGGCCCTCGCTCTCGGCAAAAGCGGCGGCAAAGGCGTATTCGCGCCCCATCGGCGCCCCGTGGTAGTCGTAGTAGGTCTCAGGGCCGCTCAACGTAGCCATAATCAGTTCGCCCGACGCTACTATTTCGTCCAAATCGGGCACGGCCTTGGAGACCTCTGCCTTAGCCTTCTCTCCAGTCTCATTGACAGACGCCTCCCCTGCCCCACGGCCGCCACAAGCCTGAAGCGCACAAATGGTCATCCATAGCGTGAAGATTTCCGTGAAAATGGAGCGTAGTCGTTGTGGTTTCATTTTTTTATTTGTTGGTTTAAGGGGGAGATAATGTGGCCGGAGTCAAGCTATGTTAGGGCGTTACGTGGCCGCCAACGAATAGGAGAATGTAGTTGCAATCAAGCCCTGTAAGGGCGTTACATAACAGCCCAGGTCGTTAGGCCTGGGTGTGGAGGCATCCCTCCATATCCGGCCTGTAAGGTCGGTACATTATGGGGAAAATACTTATCAATCATTTGCCGCGGTTGTGTGCCGACCTTACAGGCCGGAATATGTGAGGCCATATTTACCCGGGCCTAACGACCCGGGCTGATATGTGGCGCCCATTCAGGGCTTACTGGCCTTACAGGCCGTTACGTGGCCGCTCATATTCTATTAAACCTTTTGACTTTTAGTCTTCAAAAAAACATAATCGATATGCTTAAACACATTGTTATCTTTCGTCTTAAAGACGACATCGAACCGGCTAAAAAGACCGAGGTTATGAACGCCTTCAAAAGCGGTATTTTGGCATTGCCCGCCGTCATTCCCTGCATCCGTCAGATTGCAGTGGGCTTCAACGTCAACGCAGACGAGGCAAGCGACATTTGTCTGGAAAGCACCTTCGACTCGCTCGACGACGTGAAGGCTTATGCCGTCAATCCCCACCACGTGGCTGTGGCCGCGGCGCTCAAACCTTATGTAGCCGCCAGAAGTTGTGCGGATTTTGAGGTGGAATAAACACGGGCTAATCTGCTTTTACGGCAAGAAAGAACACGAGGGCGAAAAGCCCAACAAACGTATATGGCTTTGATTACACGATAAAAGAGCGACTCTGTCAGGGCCGCTCTTTTTATGTCTTGTCATCGAATTGCCCTCACCGCTCAATCTTCGTCGCTAATCACTTTCACCACCTTGTATTTGGGTTCCACACCGGTGGCAGCGGCAGCTCCGCGGAAGATTTCGTTTTTGCGGTCGATGGTGAAACGGCGGAATTTGCCGGGCGTCTTGAGCAGTTTGGTCTTTGTCTTGTTCAAGGCAGCCTCGTCGGTGATCCATTCTTCGGCGCGGTAGGTCTGTGGCTCGGTCATGTCGTCGTAAATGTAGCGCAAGTTGCGCATTTCGACGTCGAAGCCACCGTCGGCCGCATTGAAGATGAGTTGATAATAGAAACGCACGCGGTGGTTGGTCCAGGCCGTACGCTTGAAATAGAGATACTCTTCCATGCCAGCCACCACCAGTCCGCCGAGGCTGTCGGCGTCTTGAATGCGCGCCTGGGGCAGACTGTTTTCGCCGCCGACGATGTCGTTGATGGCGTAGTTCTTGAGCAAATGATAGATTTCGCCTTTGCTCTTGTCCTTCACGTCATAGTGTTTCTTGAAAGAGACATATCCGGCCTCGTTGAGCGTAACGGCGCCGGCCATGTATTTGCTGAGGTCTTGATTTTGTGCCACACCACATGCGGGGATGAGCACGAAGAGGAGAAAGAGAATTTTTTTCATAGATATGTGATGGTTATGGTTTTTCAATTAAAGAAGTTCCACGACAGGCCAAAGCGGATGACCAAGCGGTTCAAGGGATAGTGGGGCGTGAGGAAAGGATTGCCGCCACCGGCCGAATAGTTCACATGTGATGCCATCAGGTAGAAGCGTGTATGCTTGAGATGGAAATTGGCGTAGACGTTGACAATGGGATAGTTGCCTATTTTCACGGCATAACGGCTGTCTTGCAAGGCGTAGCCGCCAATGGCCGGTTCGTAGTCGGGTGCTTCGTATTCGGTGAAGAAACGGGCATCGGCACCGAGGTCTGTGGTCAACACGCCGGCAATCTTGAAATGCAGATAGAGATTGGTATAGGCGGTGAAGACGGGCAAAGGCTGGAGGGTCTTGTCGGTAGTGAGCTGCACAGTGAACAAGTTTTCCCAACGGAAAGGTCCGAAAGCGAAATCACGACCCAAGTCGGCAGCAAAAGCACTGACATTGCCGGCACTCTGTTCGACGCCTACCGAGCGCAACATCAAGGTTTCTCCATCGGTTCCGGTAGTTGTCGGAGTGAGTTTCATCCTATAAAAATAGGGTTTCTGCTGAGTCATGAGATGCACGGCCAAACGAGTTTTGCCATAGGCGGCTTCGGCGGTGACACGAGCGGTGAAACGCTTGTCGAGATCATCGTCCCACCAAGCATTGCGCCCGTGATAGTGGCGATAATAAAAGGTGGGGCGCTCGTTGAGCAACTGGCCCTTGAGGGCTACCTTCATCGTGTCGCGACCAATACGGAAACGGACATCTGCATCGGCCTCTACGTTGAACTCACCCCAGTCGGTGCCCGACGTGCGCATTTCGCCCAATACATTATAATGGAATGTGCGACCTTGAGACTTAAGCAACTGTGCGCCGAGCGAGAAATAGTTTTCGGTGTAAGCCGTCTGCCGGCGCTGTTCGTCGGGCAAGGTATAACGATAATAGTCGTGGCGGGCGAAGAGTCGCAGTCCCGCTTTGGCCCAACGGTTGAAACCTTCTCGCAATTCGAGGGCCACTACATTTTGGGCGTGAAGATGGCTGGTGTAATCATTGACCGAGTCCCCCGGCAGGTAGAAGTCGTTCCAGAATGTAGTGTTGGCTGCCGAAGTAGCAAGGTTTGAGAGCAGACGGCGGTTGTCGTGGTCGAGTCGGAAGGTGTGAATGATGCCGGCCACAGGCACAAACTCGATGGGAATGGCCGCAATCGAATCGGCCTGGGCTGTGCTGGTTTGGCCGCCTTGGGCTGTGGTCAGACTGTCACCGACAGTGCGTTGAATTGCCGAGTCTGTGGCCACGACATCCTTAAGCAGTCCCGACTGGGCCGAGGTGCGCTGCAACTTTCCGTCGGGCAGTCTACGGGCTTCAAAGCCCAGGCTGTAGCGATGAGTGAGGTAGAAAGTGTTGACATTGAGTTTGTTCCACGTCTTGGTCAGACGAGTTGGCATATCGGCCGTGCCGTAGCGTGTGGGGAATATTTCGGGCCGGTTGACATAGTCGTCATTTTCAATGCCTCCATTCTCGGCGTTTTTGAGATGGTTGGCATAGTAGATGGCATGAAGTTGGTAGCGCGGCGCAATATACGACCCGAAAAGCGAGCCGTTGAAATGAGCCGTCGACTGACTCGGATAATAGCCTCGGCCATAGAGATAGTCAAGTTTGAAACCGAGTCCGATGCGCTTGCCCGAGTTGACGGCAAACACGGCCTTAATGCGGTCTTCACCGTTCTGCTTGTTGCCACATTCGTGATAGGTGATGTTCATGAAGGGCGACTTGGTGTTGGTGAAAAGCCACTGGCCGGGAGTGGTGATAAAGTAGTCGTAGGGCCGGGCAAATTCAAATTGAGGCGTAAAAGCCTGCATGGCGGCATCAGAAAAATAGCGGCTCTGTCGCGGCGAACCCAAGTTGCCGGTGTCATTATAGCGGCCCGTTCGGCCTGTATTGAAAGCGTCGTTATGAAAGCCATGCGCCACGGTGTCAGGCTCTGCCGGACGGACTGTGCCAAAGAGCGGGTCTATCTGCCATACATACAGGCCCACCGGGACGTCGGTCTTTTGCGTCGTCTCGCCATCCTGCTCTGTGCCGTCTTTCCAATGGTTGCCGTCTTGATTAGTGCCCGAAAGCGGCGACAGTCCTCCAGTGGGTCGCTGGATTTGCGCCACCGACTGACTGAGGGTGGAAACGAAGAGAGCTAAGAGCAGAGTGCGATATGAAAGAGCGCGCATAGCGTGTGAGAGTTTTTGAAGAGATATGAATAAGTTCTGACAGCTTCAAGCCGCAAAGAGCAGACCTTTGAACGTGCAATAAATGAAAAGAATGACGAGTGTGGTGTTGAGCCACATAACGTCTTTAAGGGCAAATCCGCTGTGGGTCTGCAACACGGCGCCTATGCCGACTTGACGCTCGGGGCGCGGAATGAAGCGGCAAAAGCCCCAATAGACCAACCAGCCCACCAACAAGCCGCAGACAATGCCTACAAGCACATCGCCCAAATAGTGCACACCGAGATAGATGCGCGACCAACAGTTGAGCAAGGCCCAAACCGTCATCATCAACCCAAGCAGGCGGTGGCGTATGAGCAGACCCACGAAGGTGGCTACGGCAAAGGTGTTGGCGGCATGGCTCGAAAAGAACCCGTATGCCCCACCGCGATAATCGCCCACTACGTCAACCCGAAGCATGAGCAGGGCGTCTTGTGTGGGACGTGGTCGGGCCACCAAAGGTTTGAACAGGCCCGAAGCGATTTGGTCGGCCAAGAGTATGCAGAGACCAATGGCGAGAATGGTGAGTAAAATCTCTTTCATCTCACCGTGGCGAATGATGACATAGATGAGCACCAATGCCGCCGGCAACCACGTGATGGTGGCCGTCACGGCGAGCGCAAATCCATCGAGCCAGAGCGAATGGCTCCCATTGATGGCTAAGGTGAGCGTTTGGTCAAGATGAACAAGAGCGTCTAACATAATCTGTCGAGGTTATGTGCGGCTTGGAGATGTTGGTTTTGGCTATATATAATAAAGGAGTGGCGTGTGTGGTTAGAGACATTGGCGAGTGGGTCAGATGGCTTCAAGGCTACGAGAGTCGGCCCATCCGTTCACCTTACCATCGAGGGTGGTGATGGCGGTTTTGTTTTTACCGCTCTTCTCTCCTGTCTCCACGGTCTGACCTGGAAGCAATGGCGTAGGCAGCTTGCGTCCACTCTCATCGGTGACGTCGGTGGGCTGCATCACTACGGCACGACTGTTGGACGTAAAGGCGTGACGGGCCAAAGCCGCACTGATGATGGAGGCCACCATCACGACGACCGCCAAAGACATCAGCAGGCGCAGGCTCAGTCTCAGCCATCTCCGACTCAAGCGATGAGAAAGCAGCAGGGCCACTCCGGCAACGGCAAAAGCCACCAAGGCTCTGAGGGCCCATTCGTCGGCTGAGTGTCCATAGATTTCGTCTTTCGCCCAAACCACGAAAAACATACCGCCAGAAGGGTTCTGTGGAATGCCGGCCTTGGCCTGACAAGCGCGCAGGTTGTAAGCCGCGTCTTCGTGCGACGGCGCGTAGCGCAGCGTACGTTCGTAACAGAGAATGGCCTTGGGCAAGTTGGCCAAACGGTAATAGGCATTGCCCAGGTTATAAAGTGCTTCCACGTCGACGCCTTCCCCCAACAATTGTTCATAATGCTCGGCGGCCGACTTATAGTCATTGTGAAGGTAGGCCGAGTCGGCTTTGGCCTTGAGCACTTCAGGCGACAGTTTCGGCTTATTCGGCGAGGCTGCTACCGTGAGACAGACGGCCGACAACAGGAACAGCAAATATCTCAATGGTCTCATGATGGGTTCTGTTGGGATGAAGAATGGCGTACAGGCTGTGTGGCAGCCTCGAAATGGGTGATGAAATCGACAGCCTTGGCGTAAAGCGTTTCTGGCGTGGCGTCAGACTGTGCGGCAAAGCCGGCCATGTCGCATTGTTGCAAGATGTCTGCGGCTTCGTCTATCAACGCCTCGGGCATACCTTTCAAACGCATTTGCTCGATGGTTTGCTGCGTTGAACCGTTATTTTCAGTTAAGCCGCATTGGCGTGAAAGATAATCGGTGAGCACTTCGGCCAAGGTGGAATAATAGGCGCGTTCTTCGCCGGACTTGAGCAATTTTTTTGCAGATTTGAGTCGGCGCAGGGCCACCTTTGAGGCTTTGTTGAGTCTGCCTGACACGGTACCCTTCAAACGGGCATAGCCACGGGTGGCTTGTTTGAGGAGCAACAAAATGGCCACAATGACAGCGTAGGCCAACCAATAGCCGGGCGTGTTCCAGAGTTGGCGACCGTCGGCTGAAGTGAAATGACTGCCATCCGTGTGGATGGGACGTATGTCACCTTCTCTCATCCTTCTGATATTGGCAAGGTCTTCATCCGAAAGGCGGCCTTGATGTATGTCGAGCGATTTGGCCGTCACGGTGAGGGTTTTATATTCACCGGCAATGGGGTCAAAATAGACGAAATCTATGGCCGGAATGTCGTAGTGACCGACATTGCGAGGCACAAACGTATAATCGAAAACCATTTGACCTTTCACGCCTTCGATGGTTACTTCTGTCTTGTCCGTAACCTTAGGCGTGTAGGTTTCAAAATCACTGGGGAAGGTGATGGCAGGCGCACTAAGCAGGCGCAGATTACCGACACCACTGATGGTGATGCGGTAGGTCATCATCTCTCCGGTGGCCTGTTCGCTATAGATGAGTTGGCCGTCGATGTGCATTTGTCCCACTCCTCCTGAGAAGCCTTGTGGTTTGGGCGTGGGTAAGGGCAAGACCTCCAATTCCTGTTGCGGCGTCTGTCTGTTCAAAGTGACGCCCATCGTGCCACCGCCGTTGAAGAAAGCATCCAAGGGATCAAGCAGCGCGTCTCTCTGCACTACGGTACAATTAAAGGTAATGGCAGGTATGGTGAGCCGTCCGGGCTTTTGGGGATAGAGCAGATAGCGGGCTATCACGCCGGTGCGATAGGTCTGTCCGCCGACGCGGGTTGTCGTAGCGTCAATTTGTCCCACCGGCAACTCTTGCGACACGATGTCTTTGAAGTCCGGCTTTTGGTTAAGACCTACCTGACTGAGTCCCACACCGGGTTTCTCGAGAAACTCATAGGTGAGCACGGCCGCCTGTTGCTCATAGACTTTGTTCTTACTCAAATGGCCCACAAGCGAAAGGTCGCTGCTGGTCACGTCCGAACCGGCACGGCGCAAGGGTGCCTGACTCTTTTGCGACGCTGAAGGCGACGTTTGCCCGGCTCCAGGTTGGCGCGAACCTTGTCCGTCCACCTTAATGGCGAGTGCTTTGGAGTGTAACGTCTTACCGTCCACGACGACAGCCGCCGCCGAGATGCGAAAAGTACCCTTACTGGTGGGCTCGAGGGTATAGGTGTAGACGGTTTGACCCTCACTTTTAGAACGTCCGTTGACCGACGAGAACGAACGGCTGACGGATGTGTTTGGGCCTGACAATATGTTAAATCCCTGTATGGTGGGAGGCCGGAAGGAGGATACTTCGGCCGAGCGCACCGTGTATTTGATTTGGAAATAAGGCTCATTGATGTCGACACTCTGCGGAGCAGTTGCGTCCAACTGCAACTGGGCTGCAAGCGGAAGGCAGAGCATCCACGCCAATACGAGTCCTATGATTTTTTTTCTGGTCATAAGTTTGCTTCTGCAGATTACCAATTCTTTTCGAGCGACCGGCTTCTCACGCGTTGCTGCATCTTTTGCCTGGTCTGTTGCTCAGCCTGACGGGCATAGTTCATCAAAGGCTTGTTGTCAGTTTGAGGCTGCGGTTGAGGTTGAGGCTGTTTCTGCTTGTTTTGGTCATTGTCTTGGTCGTTCTTGTCCTTTTGGTTTTTAAGTTGCTTTTGACAAAGAGCAAGATTGTAACGGCTGGCATCCGATCCAGGATTTTCTCTGAGTGCCGCCTTATAGTCTTCGATGGCGGTTTTAAGCAATTCAGTGCGTTTTTGCGGTTCTTTCGCCGCTCCGGCCATAGTTTGGTGAATGAAACCCTTATTGTGGTGAGCCATGCTGCGCATCAGATTGTTTTTTTCAAGTTGCAGCGCTGTATCGTAGCCTTTGAGAGCGTCTTCCAGATGGTTTTGTGCCAAGTCTACATTGGCTTTGTTGAAACAGGCCCGCGACTGACTCGGATTGGCTTCAAGGGCCTTTTCATAGTGGCCGGCTGCGGTTTCGTATTTCTTCTGGTTGAAGGCGCGGTTGCCCTTTTGCACCATCACCCAGTCCCTACTCTGTGCTGACGCGGCGTATTGGCCGAGTATCAACATGGCCATTACCATATATATATATAGGTGTAGTCTGAAGCGTTTCATTCCTTAGGATTTTGTTGGTCTTTCTTGGAGATCTTTTTCCGCCTTACGTCTGTGATTAAGACTTCAACCAAAAGCAGGGCAAAGGCTATGAGAGCCACGGCCATAAATTGCTCGGCCTGGTCGGTGTATGAAGCGGATGTGTCGGCCTGTTTCAGTCCTGAAAAGGCGCTTTGCAGTTGTTCTTGAGCCGTAGAACTATTGTCTATGTGAAAGTAGGCGCCACCGCCGGCCTTAGCCACGCGGCGACAGATGTCTTCATTCAAGGCCGAGACCACCTCTGTGCCGTTGCGGTCTTTCAGATAGCCGCCTTCGGGCATAGGAATTTTGCTGCCTTTAGGCGATCCCACGCCGAGCACAAAGACACTAAGTTCTTCGTCTTTTGCCTCGGCGGCAGCCTCAATGGCTCCCTCTTCGTGGTCTTCGCCGTCGGTGATGATGACAATGGCCTTGCCGATTTCTTTGTTCTCGGTGAAACTCTTGCGCCCCAGGTTGATGGCCGAAGCCATAGAAGTGCCTTGCAGGGTTACCATTCCGGTTGTAAAGTTGTCGAGAAAGAGACGCGCCGAAGCGTAGTCGTTGGTGATGGGCAGCTGGGGATAAGCCTCGCCGGCAAAGACGGCCAGCGCCACACGGTCGTTTTTCATCCGCTGCAAGAGTGTGGAGACAAGCAGCTTGGCGCGTTCGAGTCTCGACGGCGACACATCGTCGGCTCTCATAGAGTTGGACACGTCTATGACAAAGCAAACCTCAATGCCGGTGCGTTCGTTGGTGACGGTAGCCGTACCCATTTGAGGACGGGCCATAGCCAAGACGAGTGCGGTGAGAGCCACTTCAGTCAAGATGAATTTTGTCAGGCGGCGACCGGTTGAAACCGAGCGGGTCAATACGTCAGAGAGTCGTTGGTCGGCAAGCCTGTTCAGACGGCGCCGGCGATTGATGCGACTGACGAAGTACACGCCAACCATCACAGCCGGTATGGCCAAGAGGGCAAGATATTCTGGATTGGCAAATCTAAACATAAGTGAGACTCATAAGTTTTGGAGTTAACGCTGTCAATCTTTGTTGTCCTTATGGCAGGCGGTTGAGCAGCGTCAGGCGGAGCAGCATTTCTATAGCCAACGTGATGAGCGCCAGTAGGGCAAACAGCTGGTAGGCTTCATAGTGCCTGTCGTAGTTGATCTGCTGGAGTTTGGTCTTTTCGAGGCGGTCAATGTCTTTATAGATTTCGCTCAGACGGCTTTTGGTATCAGCTTGATAGAAGATGCCTCCTGTCTGTCGGGCAATCTCCTGAAGCGTGGACGGGTCGGCGGTGTTGTCGACGTCGGCCATGTATTCTTCGCCGTTGGGCAATAGGGCCACGGCCGTTTTGGTCTTGCCTGAGGTACTGCCGATGGCAATGGTATAGACGCGTATCTTGGCCTCGCGAGCCATGTCGGCGGCCATAATGGGCGAAATCTCGCCCGTGTTGTTCATGCCGTCGGTGATGAGAATGACAACTTTACTCTTGGCTTTGCTGCTCTCCAGATGAGCCACGGCGTTGGCCAGTCCCATACCGATGGCCGTGCCCGAGGCGATGGTGCCACTCTGCTGCCACTGTGTGGTGATTTGCGGGAACATGCTGAGCAGGGCGGCGTGGTCGGTCGTAGGCGGACAGAGCGAGAAGGCTTCGCCGCCGAAGAGCGTCAGACCGATGTTGTCGTCGGGACGGTTATTGATAAACTCATACGCCACGGCCTTGGCGGCATCCATGCGGTTGGGCGGAAGGTCTGTGGTCATCATACTGGTCGAGATGTCCATGGCCATAATGATGTCGATGCCTTCGGTCTCTTTCTTGAAAAAGCTGTCTTGCGTTTGAGGCCGTGCCAGCACGCACACCACCAAGGCCAACGTCAGGAGCCGCAACACAAAGGGCAGGTGCACAAGTGCCGTGCGCAGTGAGCGCGGCGTGTGTCGGTACGGCTGAGTGGTGGCCAAAGGCAAAGCCGCCTCTCGCCGCTTGTTCCACAAGAAGTGCCGCAGCACCAATGGGAGCAAGAGCAACAGCAATAGGAAATATGCCGGATTTTGAAAGGTCATGATGAAGTTGTTTTAGAGTCGAAGGGGCGTGAACATAAAGAGGCTAAGAGACTATGAGTCTAAAAGGTCAAAAGTCTAAGAGACTAAAAATATGAGCGACCACGTAAGGCCTGAAGGGCCGTTACATAATAGCCCAGGTCGTCAGGCCTGGGGTTAAGATGGCCATCTCATTTCCGGCCTGTAAGGTCGGCACATTTCGGGAAAGAATGTTTGAAATAGTAAACGGATAATAGGACGCTTGAGGTGCCGACCTTTCAGGCCGGATATTAGAGGAGTCGTACCGTACCCAGGCCTGGCGACCTGGGCTGTTATGTTACGCCCTTTCAGGGCTATCATAATTTCATTATTCTCTTTACTCTATTTTCGTCTTTACCCATTTCGACTTTTTGTCTCTTTGGCTTTCCTACGTCAAATCATGCCCAAGTCATACAGCCCATAGGCCGACCAGGCCCAGAGCAGGAGAAGGGAGACTGACATTACGGCGGCAATGACTATCCATATCACACGGCGGCGACGCTCTGCCACTTGACCGTACGGCACTATGCGTACCACGGGTTCGCGGCGTGTCTCCATGGCTTCGTCGCGTGTGGCGACCATGAGGCGCTCTGTCTCGTCGATGAGGTGGCGCCGCTCAAATGGCGTGTCGGTCGCTGCCGAGAATTTCACGCGGTCCGAGGCCGTCAGGATGTCTTTGAGTCGGTCCATGTTGACGGCATCAGTTTCGTAGGCCATTGTGGCAAGTACTTCGGCCGTTGTCATCTGAGGCGCGTCAAAGGCATAGCGGTCTTTGAGGTATTCACGCAAGACGGCCGTCAATTTGTCATAAAACGGGCGCCGCAGGTCTTCCACGTCGTCTGTCGCAGGGTCTTGCCGAAGGTTTTCGAGGGAGGCGTGGCCTTTTTTATAAGGCGGTACAGGCGGCGGAATGACGACTCTTTTATATTTCTTCCGTCGGTCTGACAAGACCACAAAGGCCACAATCAGACCTATGCCGAGCAGCCATACACCGAGTGATCGCAAGAGCAGGTCTTTCTGCCATACGAAAGGCGTTCCCACGACGTTGAAAGGCGGCTCGAAGCGGTCAATGTGTACGGTGTCGACGGGCACGGTATTGACTTTGAGTCCGATGCGGCCGTGGGAGGCGTAGGTCTTACCGTCCACCTCGGCCGTCATTGGGCCAAAGGCATAGATAGCCGAGTCGAAAGAGGTGATGAGATAGTCGCGTTTGAGTGTGAAACGCTTGCCGTCAGGCGAGAGCGTGGTGTCGATGGCGCTTTGACTCACCACCTCCACGCCGGCCGTAAGGGTGTCGGCGGGCTGGTAGTCTGGCAGACTGATGCGTGCGCCGCGCTTGGCCGTGACCTTTTGCGTGAGCGTGGCCTGCTCACCAATGCGTATTTCCGGCCTGTCAAGCTCGGCTTCTACCACCACCTGGGCCGTAGCCACAGCCAGCGACAAAACCGCACACGCCACCATCGCCCACAACCTCAAGTGGAGGCGTGGACGCAGGAGGCAGACCGTATTTATTATAGGAGTCATGAATGTTTACGAGTGATGTCTGCGCGCGAAGAGACGCATCAGCGGTTTCACATAGTCTTCGTCGGTGGCCACGGCGATATGGTCCACATCGGCTGCGCCAAAAGTCTCGTCGAGTTTGCGGCTGTGGGCCTCATACCAGTCGGTGTGGGCTTTGGCCACGCGGCGACTGCCGGTGTCGAGCCAACCTTCATGACCGGTCTCGGCGTCGCTCACTCTCACCAGTCCCACACGCGGCAAACGTGCCATCAGGGGGTCGGCCAGGCGAATGGCCACGAGGTCGTGACGTCGTGCGGCCATAGCCATCGGACGGGCAAACTCGGGCGTGTCGACAAAGTCGCTCATCATAAAGGCAATAAGCCGGCGACGCTCCGTGGCCATCAGGTGATTGAGCGGCACGTTGAGGTCGGTCTTGACGCCTTCGGGCTGCTTGGTGAGCAGTTCGTGGATGATGCGCAACATATGGCTGCGGCCTTTTTTAGGCGGAATGTAGCCCTCGATGCGGTCGGTGAAAAACACCACACCAATCTTGTCGCCGTTGCGCATAGCCGAGAAGGCGATTGTCGCCGCCATTTCGGCGGCTGTCTCTCTCATGGAGCGCGCTCGGGTACCGAAAGCCATACTGCCCGAAAGGTCAACGAGAAGCATCACGGTGAGTTCGCGCTCTTCCTCATAAACCTTGACGTGTGGGCGGTTGAGTCGAGCCGTGACGTGCCAGTCGAGGTCACGCACGTCGTCTCCCGTCTGGTATTCCCTGACTTCAGCAAACGACATACCGCGCCCCTTGAAGGCCGAGTGGTATCCGCCGGCCATCACGCCACGTGTGAGCACCCGCGTCTTGATTTCGATGCGGCGCACACGTTTGAGCAGCTCTTCTGTTTCGGGATAAATCATGGGCTTAGCCTCATTGGGGAATGGCATCAAGGCACTTTGACCTTGGCCGTCAACTCGTCGATGATATCGTCTGTGGTGAGCCCGTTGGCCTCGGCTTCATAAGAGAGACCAATGCGGTGACGCAGCACATCGTGAACCACGCCGCGCACGTCGTCGGGCACCACGAAGCCTCTGCCGGCCATGAAGGCGGCGGCGCGGGCGGCCAAGGCCAGATTGATGGAGGCACGGGGCGAACCACCATAGGCTATCATCGTTTTGAGGTCGGTGGCGTCGTAACGCTCAGGGGTTCGCGTGGCAAAGACAAGGTCGGCCACGTAGCGGCAAATACGCTCGTCCACGTAGATCTGCTTCACAGCTTCGCGTGCCTCAACGATGTCGGCGGCACCGGCCACAGGCAGCGTCTTGGCCGTCTCAAAGCGTCCGTCGAGATGGGCTTTGACAATCTGTGTTTCCTCGTCTTGTTCGGGATAGTCCAGTTTCACCTTGAGCATGAAACGGTCGGTCTGTGCCTCGGGCAGCGGATAGGTGCCTTCTTGCTCAATGGGGTTTTGCGTGGCCATGACGAGGAAGGGACTGGGCAGGGCAAACGTCTGGTCACCAATGGTCACCTGACGCTCTTGCATAGCCTCGAGCAAGGCACTCTGCACCTTGGCCGGTGCACGATTTATTTCGTCGGCCAACACGAAGTGGGCAAAGACCGGACCCTTACGCACCTCGAAGGCTTCGCGGCTCTGACTGTAGATTTGCGTGCCCACGACGTCGGCCGGCAGCAGGTCGGGAGTGAACTGAATGCGACTGAAGTCGGCGTCGATGAGTGAAGAGAGCGTCTTGATGGCTAAGGTTTTGGCCAGGCCCGGAACGCCTTCAAGCAGGATATGTCCGTCGGCGAGCAGACCGATGATGAGGGCGTCCACCAAGTGACGTTGGCCCACGATGGTTTGGCTCATACCGTCGCGCAAGGTTGTCACGATGGCGGAGCGTTGTTCGATGAGCGCGTTGAGTTCGCGCTTATTCTGATTGTCTTGCATAATGCAGGTTGTTGTTAATTTTCTCTGTGTGGTCGGTGGCCGGCGTGTAACACGCCTCGCCTCATGGTATGGTTTATTTCGTTGCAAAATTACACCATTTCTCTTTATCTTGACCATAAAAATATATAAAACATCGGTCTGACCAGTAAACGCGACACGGAGTTTATCAACTTCGGATGCACTGAGGCTTTGCAAAAGACCGAACCTACTCCGGCACCGCCCCACCCTTGCGGATGGCGACGCGATAAAGGGCCAACAATTTTGACGCCGTAAACAGTCAGTACAAGCGTCGTAATAAAAGATGCGAAAAGACGCCTGAAGAGCAAAAAAACAATCCGTTTTCCTGCCATACAGCATAACGGGAACCGACTATGGTTTAACGACGGCAGAAGCATTGAAGGCAAACGAATTGACGACCTTTGACCAAACCCAAAGTCTGGCTCAAGCCCTCAAAAACTGCCGATTGTGAGTCGTCAATCTAAAATAATTGCCACTTTGACGGATTTTTCTTCATTTAAATCACCATTTGTTAGAAATAATGTCTTTATATTTGCACTGCGAAAGTAAAACAAATAATATTCTAACTAAAAGTCAAATTTCAAATCCGTTTATAGTATGTGTGGAATTACTGCCATATTCAATATCAGCCAGTCCCCGTCGAGTCTGAGAGACAAGGCGCTGAAGATGAGTAAGAAACTGCGCCATCGCGGTCCCGACTGGAGTGGCATTTATCAAGGTAAAACGGCCATTCTCTGCCACGAACGCCTGTCTATCGTAGACCCCCAAAGTGGAGGCCAGCCGTTGTTTTCGCCCGACGGCGCGCAAATTCTTGCGGTCAACGGCGAAATCTACAACCACAGGCAAATTCGTGAGCAGTACAAGGGACGCTACGACTTCAAGACGGGGTCTGACTGCGAGGTCATCCTGGCCCTCTATCGCGACTTGGGCGTCGACATGCTCGACCGTCTCAACGGCATCTTCGCCTTTGCCCTCTACGACGAAGCGGCCGACGACTTCCTCATTGCGCGCGACCCTATAGGTGTTATTCCTTTATATATAGGCTATGATGACGACGGCAAAGTCTACATTGCCAGCGAGCTCAAGGCGCTTGAAGGCTTCTGCGACCGCTACGAGGTGTTTCCGCCGGGCCACTATTATAGAGGCAAGGAGGGCGAAATCAAACGCTGGTACAAGCGCGACTGGACCGATTATGAGGCCGTGGCTCAGAGCAAAGTGGGCGTGGCCGAACTTCGCGAGGCTCTTGAGGCTGCGGTGCAACGTCAGTTGATGAGCGACGTTCCTTATGGTGTGCTGCTGTCGGGCGGTCTGGACAGTTCGGTCATATCGGCCGTGGCCGGCAAGTATGCCGCAGGCCGTGTGGAGACCGAAGGACGCGAAACAGCCTGGTGGCCACGTCTGCACTCGTTTGCCGTGGGCCTGAAAGGCGCCCCCGATCTCATCAAGGCGCGCGAGGTGGCCAAACACATCGGCACCGTACACCACGAAATCAACTATACCATTCAAGAAGGCCTCGACGCCGTGCGCGACGTGATCTACTACATCGAGACCTACGACGTCACCACCGTGCGCGCCTCCACCCCAATGTATCTGCTGGCGCGTGTCATTAAGTCGATGGGCATCAAGATGGTGCTCAGTGGCGAAGGCGCCGACGAGGTGTTTGGCGGTTATCTCTATTTCCACAAAGCCCCGTCGCCTCAAGCCTTCCACGAAGAGACCGTACGCAAACTCTCCAAACTCTATCTCTATGACTGTCTGCGTGCCAACAAGAGCCTGAGTGCCTGGGGCGTAGAGGGCCGCGTGCCGTTTCTCGATAAGGAATTTCTCGATGTTGCTATGCGCGTCAATCCTGCCGATAAGATGTGTCCCGGACAGACCATTGAGAAGCGCATTGTCCGCGAGGCCTTTGCCGACATGCTGCCCGAAAGCGTGGCCTGGCGCCAAAAAGAGCAGTTCAGCGACGGCGTGGGCTACAGTTGGATAGACACACTCAAGGCCGTCACGGCTGCAGCCGTCACCGACGAACAGATGGCGCACGCCGCAGAGCGTTTCCCCATCAATCCGCCTATGAACAAGGAGGAATATTACTATCGGTCCATTTTTGAGGAGTATTTCCCCAGCGAGAGTGCCGCGCGCACGGTGCCGAGTGTGCCGAGCGTGGCCTGCTCCACCGCCGAGGCTCTGGCCTGGGACGAGAGTTTCAAAAACCTCAACGATCCCAGCGGCCGCGCCGTGGCCGGTGTGCACGAACAGGCCTATTGACGTCCAATAGTCCGAAAAGGCCTCGCGAGGCACCTCAAAAGGTCCGTCATCAGGCCTGATGGTTCCTGTCATAAGCCCGGTTTTTACGGGAATAGGGAGAGGAAAAACTATCCTTAGGCCCGTAAGTGGCTAAAACACAAGAAGAGAGAGGCCTAAGCGACCTCTCTCTTCTCTGTTTACACCAAAATTAATCCCTCACAAGGTAACGACAAAAGACAAAAGGGAGGGAAAAACGCGCGACGGAGGGCCAATCATTAAAGAAACTGAAAAACGCACAGATAATTCGCCAAGCGTAGTTGGCAACCCAACAAATAATTACTACTTTTGACGCGTCAAGTGCAAGCGGCCTTACACACGGCCTGCACGGCGGTCTTTTTCTAATCAATCTTATGAAAAACCACCAAAGCCGGTTCCCGGCTTGTCTGATAATAATCCCCACTGACGCTTCGCTAAAAGGCACGGCCGGAGAGGCACGCCCCGACTGGCTCCGCGAGGGCCGGCGCCGCGCAGCCTTCTACCTGGCTGCCGAAGAATACGTGGCCGCTCATCTTCCGGCCGACAACTATCTGTTTTCGTGGGTCTTGCCGCCCACGGTGGTGTTCGGCCGCAACCAAGTGCCGCAGCAAGAACTCAACATCGACTTTTGCCGCACACACGGCATTGACATGATACGCCGCAAGAGTGGCGGCGGCTGCATTTACGCCGACACGGGCAACATCATGTGGAGCCTCGTGACGTCTGAAGGTGCCGTAGAACCGATTTTCGCTGACTACGCCGACTCTGTGGCCGGTGCGCTCACCGCGATGGGCATCGCCGCCAACGTCTCGGGCCGTAACGACATCACCCTGGCCGATGGCGGCAAAGTCTGTGGCAATGCCTTCTATCACCTGGCCCATAGCAACATCGCCCACGGCACTATGCTCTACGACACCAATGCCGCCAATATGGTCGGTGCCCTGCATCCGGCCACGGCCAAACTCGAGGCCAAAGGCGTGAAAAGCGTGCGCTCGCGCATCAGCCTGATCAAAGACGTGCGACCCATAGGCGTGGAGGCACTTCGAAAAGGCCTTGAAGACATCCTGACCGACCGCCACATCACGCTCGGCCCTGCCGATGTGGCTGCCATTATGGACATCGAGGCAGGCTACTACGACGACGCTTACCTCTGGGGCCGCCACGACCGCGACGCCCTCGTCATCGACACGGGACGCATCGAAGGCTGTGGTCACCTGCAGCTCCATCTGGCCACAGGCGACGGCGTGGTCGAAGGCATTACGCTCACGGGCGACTTCTTCGCCACCGGCAACGCCGCCGAGGCTTTCGCCAAAACCTTTGTCGGACTGCCCGCCACGGCCGAAACCTTCTGCAGCGCCATCGACGCGCACCATCCCGAGACCACCATTCGCTCACTCTCTGCCCAGCGGCTCAAAGACTGCCTGAGACAGAGCCTGAAATGACCGCAAGCGGGACGGATTGTTTTGAAAAACTCAACCTTATTAACCTTATATAAACCGATAATAGCAATGGCAGACAAAAGAACTTGTCTCTATGAGAAACACCTCGCTGCCGGCGCCAAGATGGTGCCTTTCGGCGGCTTTGAAATGCCTCTGCAATACAGCGGCATCACCGAAGAGCACAACGCCGTGCGCCACAGTTGCGGCATCTTCGATGTGAGTCACATGGGCGAAGTGCGCATAAGTGGTCCGCAGGCCGAAGCCCTCGTGCAACATCTCTTCACCAACGACATTGCCGGTGCGCCAGTCGGCAAAATCTTCTACGGCATGATGCTCTATCCCCACGGCGGCACGGTCGACGATTTGCTCGTGTACAAAGAGGGCGAAACCGATTTCTTCCTCGTCATCAATGCCGCCAACATCGACAAAGACGTGGCTTGGATGCAACAAAACGCCGCAGGCTTTGACGCCACCGTCGACAACCTGAGCGACGTCTATGGCCAGATAGCCATTCAAGGGCCCAAGAGTGAGGCCGTGATGCTCGAGGCCCTCGGCATTGATGGCAGCGACTTGGCCTTCTATACCTTCAAAAAGGTGGAAGCTCAGGGCGAAACACTCATCGTGAGCCGAACGGGCTATACCGGTGAGGACGGTTTTGAAATCTATGGCTCACACGCCTTCACTCAAGCTGCATGGGACAAACTCATGGGCCACGCCGACGTGAAACCTTGTGGTTTAGGCTGCCGCGACACCCTGCGCTTTGAGGTGGGATTGCCACTCTATGGCGATGAACTCTCTGAGGAGATTACCCCCATTATGGCCGGTTTGGGTATGTTTGTGAAACCCGATAAAGGCGACTTCATCGGCCGTGATGCCGTGGTTAAACAAAAAGCTGAAGGGCCGGCTCAAAAGATTGTGGGCATCGAGCTCGCTTCGGCTGCCATCCCACGTCACGGCTACGAAGTGATGGCCGACGGCAAAGTCATCGGCAGTGTCACAACGGGCTACCGCTCCATTTCGACAGGTAAAAGCGTGTGCATGGCACTCATTGATGCCACCTATGCGCCACTCGGAACCGCCGTGCAGGTGTGCATTCACCGCAAAACCCACGACGGCACCGTCATCAAAAAGCGCTTCTACGACAAGCACTATAAAAAATAAGACTGACACTCCTAATAATATATATCACAACCAACTCCAATAAATCAACATCCCATGGCTAAAACAATTGAAGGACTCTATTACAGCGAAAGTCACGAATACGTGAAAGTGGAAGGCGAATACGGCTACATCGGTATCACCGACTTCGCACAGGAACAACTCGGCAACGTGGTCTACGTAGACACGCCCGACGAAGACGACGAAGTGACCGCAGGCGAAACCTTCGGTGCCGTCGAAAGCGTCAAGGCCGCCAGCGACCTCATCTCGCCCGTCTCAGGCACAGTGGTCGAAGTGAACGAAGCCCTTGAAGATCAGCCCGAACTCGTCAACGAAGACGCCTTCGCCAACTGGATCATCAAGGTGAAGCTCTCCGACCCCTCCGAACTCGACGCCCTGATGGACGCAGCGGCTTATGCCGAAATCTGCCACTAAAGAATCAAAGAGACGAAAGGATTAAATGGGTAAAGAGGGCAAAGAGAGTAAAGAGGTCCATAAAGCCCTGTAAGGGCGCAACATATCAGCCCAGGTCGGTAGGCCTGGGTTGGTACGGCTCCACAATTATCCGGCCTGTAAGGTCGGCACAATGAGTGGCCTACAATGATTATATAATCAAGTACAACAGAGCACACAAGACCGCTGAGTGTGTGCCGACCTTACAGGCCGGAATAGGATGGGCCATATTTAACCCAGGCCTATCGACCTGGGCTATTATGTGACGGCCCTTCAGGCCTTGACACGCCGCTTATACTCTCTTTACCTTCTTTGCCTTTTTCCTTTATCTACACAGTCTCTTTGACTCTTCATCTCTTGCTCTCTTTGTCTTTTTAATCTATTCATTCGCTGTTTACGACTTATGAACTATTTTCCCCATACGCCGGCCGACATCAACGCCATGCTCAAAACCATTGGCGTGGACCGGATAGAAGATTTGTTTGCTGAAATTCCGGAGCAACTCAAACTCGCTCACGCACTCGACATCCCGACGGCCAAATCGGAGAGTGAGGTGAGACACATCATCGGTGAGATGGCCGACGACAACGCCCGTCTCACGTGCTTCGCCGGTGGCGGCGCCTACGACCACTATACCCCGGCCATCATTCCCTACATCGCCTCGCGCTCGGAGTTTTCCACCTCCTACACACCCTATCAGGCCGAAATCTCACAAGGCACCCTGCAATACATCTTTGAATATCAGACAATGATGGCACGCCTCACGGGCCTCGACGTGTCCAATGCCTCAATGTACGACGGCGCCACGGCCACGGCCGAAGCCATGATGATGACGGTGGCTGCCGCCAAGAAGCGTAACCGCGTTGTGGCATCGGCCACGCTTTTGCCGGCTGTGCTCAACGTGCTCAAAACCTACGCCAAATTCCACGGCGTTGACCTCGTGGTGGTGGCCGCCACAGCTGCCGGCCAAAGTGACCTCGAGGCCATCGGCGGTTTGGTAGACGAAGGCTCTGTGGCCGGCGTCATTGTGCCCCAAGTCAACCGCTACGGCATCGTAGAAGACCTCAGCGGTCTCGCCGAACACCTCCACGCCCAAAAGACCCTGCTCGCGCTCTACGGCACGGCCTCTACGCTCGGCGTGTTGAAGGCGCCCGCCGAATGGGGTGCTGACATTGCCTGTGGCGAGGCCCAAAGTCTGGGCATCCCCCTGAGTTTCGGCGGTCCCTACATCGGTTATCTCTGCACCACCAACGCCCTCATCCGCAAGATGCCGGGACGCCTTGTCGGCCAGACGCTCGATGCGCGCGGCAACCGTTGCTTCGTGCTCACCATGCAAGCTCGCGAGCAACACATTCGCCGTGAAAAAGCCACGTCCAACATCTGTACGGCTCAAGGCGTGATGTGTCTCTATGTGGCCATGTATCTCTCGCTCATGGGAGATGAGGGACTGAAAAAGGTGAACGAAATCTCTGCGGCCGGTGCTGCTGCGCTCCGTCGTGGTCTCACTGCCCTGCCTTGCTTCACCGAGGCCTTCCCCGGTGCGCCCACGCTCTGTGAGTTCACTCTGCGCTATTCGGGTCATAAGCCTCTGGCTGAGGTGCATAAGGCTTTGGCCGACTGCGGTTATCTGGCCGGCATCATCGACGTAGACGACCCGACGCTCATCACCTTCGCCGTCACCGAGAACCGCACCAAGACCGAAGTGGACGGTCTCGTAGAGGCCTTCGGCCAAATCACCGCTTAATCTCATTGTCTCCATCCCATCACACATCATATTATGAACAAAACTTGTTACGGGCAACTTATTTTTGAACTCTCACGCCCCGGACGCAAAGGCTATAGTCTGCCGCAAAATCCCTGGGCAGACACTCCCCAAGAGACACTCCCCGCCGCGCTCGTCAGAACGCAACCGGTGGGGCTGCCCGAAGCGGACGAACCGACAGTGGCACGCCACTACACCAATATGTCCAACAACAACTTCGGCGTGGACACCGGCTTCTATCCGTTGGGCAGTTGCACGATGAAATACAACCCGAAAATCAACGAAGAGGTGGCGGCGCTGCCGGGCTTCACTTCGCTCCATCCGGCACTGCCTGCCGACTATGCCCAAGGAGCCCTGCGACTCTATGACGAGACGCAGAAAATCTTGGCCGAACTCACCGGACTGGCACAATTCACCCTCAATCCCTATGCCGGCGCCCACGGCGAACTGACCGGCCTGATGGTCATTCGCAGTTACCACATGAAACGCGGCGACACAGCTCGCACGAAAATCATCATACCCGACTCGGCCCACGGCACCAATCCCGCCTCGGCGGCAGTCTGTGGTCTGAGCATTGTGCAGGTGAAAAGTTTGCCCGACGGTACGATTGATATTGACTCCCTTAAGGAAGTGCTCGGTCCCGACGTGGCCGGTATGATGATGACCAACCCCAACACGCTCGGCATCTTTGAGCATCAAATCCCCGAGATAGCCCGCCTCGTCCATGATTGTGGCGGCTTGATGTATTACGACGGTGCCAACTTCAATCCCATTGTCGGCATTTGTCGTCCCGGTGACATGGGCTTTGACGTCATGCACATCAACCTGCACAAGACTTTCTCCACACCCCACGGCGGTGGCGGTCCCGGCAGCGGCCCGGTGGGCGTGCGCAGCGGACTGGAGGCGTTTTTGCCATGTCCCAAGGTGGTTTGTCGCGACGGCCACTACGAACTCGTAAAGGAAGACGGCGAAACACTCGGACAGATTTCTTCACATCTCGGCAACTATGGCATCATTGTGCGCGCCTACGCTTACTTGCTCTCAATAGGTCGCGAAAACGCCCATCTCGTGGGTCAATTGTCTGTGCTTAATGCCAACTATATTAAGGAATGTCTCAAAGCGTTCTACAAACTGCCCATCGACGGTCTCTGTAAGCACGAATTTGTCTTCGACGGTCTGCGTGAGGATTATGGCGGTGACCACAGCGACCCAGCCCATGCCACCACGCTCGACGTGGCCAAGCGCCTGCTCGACTTCGGTTTCCACGCCCCGACCATCTATTTCCCCTTGCTCTTCCACGAGGCTTTGATGATTGAGCCTACCGAAACCGAAAGCAAAGACACGCTCGACGCGTTCATTGCCGTGATGAAGCAAATTGCCGAAGAGGCACGCGACAACCGCACTATGGTCAAGACTGCGCCCCACAACACGCCGGCCGGTCGTCCCGACGACGTGCGCGCCGTGAAAGACGCCATCTTCACCTACAAACCCACAGCAGACTGACCGCTTATGGAAAAATTTGATTTAATCCTCATCGGTGCCGGTCCCGGCGGTTACGAAACGGCGGTCTATGCGGCCCAACAAGGCCTGAACGTAGCCATCGTCGAAGAGGGACGCGCCGGCGGCACCTGCCTTCAGCGCGGCTGTATTCCCACCAAGTGTCTGGCCCACACGGCAGAGATGCTCGACGAAATGCGCCACGCCGCCACCCTCGGTATCAACTTGCCGGAAGGTGAGATCGGCCTCGACTTCGAACAGGTCATGGCACGGACACGCGGTGTCATCGACACACTCACTGCCGGCATAGACGGACTGCTTTCGCGGCCCGGCATCACCCGGTTGAACGGTCACGGCGCACTCAGCGGCCATGACACGGTCACCGTGGAAACCGCCGAAGGCGAAAGCCAGACCATTTCGGCCAAACACATCATTATTGCCACGGGATCCAAACCGCGGATGTTGCCCGTCGGTGGCATAGACCTGCCCGGCGTGGTCACTTCCGACGATATGTTCCACCTCACCTCGGTGCCCCGACGTCTCTGTGTCGTGGGCGGTGGTGTGATTGGATTGGAGTTTGCCGGCATCTTTGCCTCGTTTGGCAGTGAAGTGAGCGTGGTGGAGTTTTGCAAAGAAGTGACGCCCAACCTCGACCGCGACATGGCCAAGCGACTGCGCACGGCCCTGAAGAAACGCGGCATCAACTTTGCCACTGAGAGTGCCGTCACGGGCATTGCGCAAAGTGCCGACGGGCTTGTGGTTGCTTATGAAAAGAAAGGCAAGGCCGCCGAAGTCGAGGCCGACCTCGTTTTGATGGCAGTGGGTCGCGGACCGCGTCTTGACGGCATCGGCCTTGAAGCCGCCGGAGTGGACTTCACGCCACGCGGCATCACCGTTGACGACAATATGCAAACCTCCGTGGCAGGCGTTTATGCCATTGGCGATGTAAACGGCCGCTGCCAGTTGGCCCACGCCGCCACCTTCCAGGGCCGCCGTGCCGTGAACCACATTCTGGGCCGCGCAGACGAGATAGACTTCTCGCTCGTGCCCTCAGCAGTCTACACCGTTCCCTCACTGGCCTCTGTTGGTCTGCGAGAAGAGGACTTTGAAGGCACCGGCGAGCGTCCCCTCATCGTGCGCAAACTCTATCGTGCCAACGGCCGTGCCCTCACTATGGGAGCCGAAGAAGGCTGCATCAAACTCATTGCCCATCCTGACGACAGCCGCATCGTGGGTGTCCACATCCTCGGTGCCTCAGCAGCCGAGATGATTCACGAAGCCGCCTTACTCATTCGCCACGGCGCCACCCTCGACCAGCTCCACGACATTATCCACGCCCACCCCACTCTGAGCGAACTCTACCTCGCCGAGTGACGACAAACCGCAAGATTGTCACCATTAACCCGAGGCCGCATATAGTTGACTTATATGCGGCCTCGATTGTGTTGTGGGGCAAGAGGATGATAATATGAAGATACTATGATATTGCTGTCCGGTAAACAGTTCTATTATTGCTTATAGGCATATGGGAATGGCTGAAAGTCATTCCTCAACCGACGAAGGAGGTTGAGCGCCCAGCCCAGCAAAAGCATTAATAGAGGACAATGCCCTCATATTCATCGCACTGTTTCCGACGTTAATCGAGACGAGGGCTTTGCCCTCTATTAAATCTGCTGCGCTTACAGCGCGCCATCTATGGGACCACGACTACCCAGGGTGTCGTTCGCTACGCTCACTCTGCCCTGGGCTATGGGCAAATCCTCCTTCGTCGGATTTGATTGGGCTTTCAGCCCGCTTAATATGCTCTCGGTAGGGGCTTATCCGCCACAAACATCAACGAATTTAACTATTAGAACTGTTTACCGGACAGCAATAATATTATGATAAGATTATCTTTTAGCCTACTCAGGAACTCTCATATCCTACCTAATTCATTATAATATTGCTTTAACATCACCAACAATCATTCCTCATAATCACCTCATAATCGATCATTAGCACCGAAATATTTCAAATTACTCAGTGCGTTGAGTAAAAAAACTCACTCCTTTGACTAAACAATTTCAAGTCGTTTACGAGCAACAGTGATCTATGGTGCATAAAACAGATAACGGCATTTATATTTGAATATTCAAATAATTCACGAAAGGTTATCATCATAGACACGTATTAGCCTATTTTACCCGATTTTCAGCTCTTTTATAAAGAAAAATCGCATTTTTTAAGGTAAAAATAGCAAAAGAACCAATTTGGACCAACACAATTTATATTTTAACCATTATTTTTGCCTGCACAAGAAGGTCAAAAGCAAACATAGCACGCAAAATGCATGTTCTATCTGCTGAAACCGCTTAAATCATCGAGACAATTCAATTAACCTCAATTATTAACCTTCAAACCAAAACAACCATTATGAAAAAATCGTTCCTTTTTGTAGGCATCGCAGCTGCAATGATGTCTTTCGCCTCTTGTGGCGGTGGTGAAAAAGCAGACCAGATTGAAAAGTCCGCTGAAGAACAAACAGAAGAAGCTACCGAAGCTGAAGACAACAAAAAAGATGTCATTGCCGTAGAAAACAACACAGAAGAGGCAGTCGAAACAGAAGCAGAAGCAGAAGAACCTTCAGTAGATATGTCTGACGTAGAAGATGCGGCTAACGACATCTACGAAAAGAGTCAGAAGAAAGCGCGAGACATCTACGAAGAAAGCCAAAAGAAGGCTGAAGAAATTTACGACGCCAGCGAAAAGAAAGCTCAAAAAATCATGGAAGAAAGCCAGCGCAAGGCTGAAGAAATGATGAGCAAATATATGTAATTAAATAACCCATTATTAACCATTAAAAAATCAAACAAAATGAAAAAGTTTTTCTCATTTGCAGCAGTTGCTGTAGCAATGTTCGCTCTCACCGCATGTGGTAATTCTTCTGTCAAAGATGTATACGAAGATGCTGCCAGCAAACTAGAAAATGCTGAGTCAGTTGAAGAAGTAGCCAAAATTGCTGATGATATGAATAAAGAACTTGATGAAATCACGAAGGATATGACCAAAGAAGAGAAGAAGAAAGCCAAAGAAGAGGCAGACGAAGCAATCGATAAGTACTACGATGCAGTAAGGAAAGCCCAGGATAAACTCAACAAGTAATAGGCTTACAAACTCTACTCATTCACCAGCCCGGGTTATAGACTCAGGCTGGTGTTTTTTTGTGATTGAGGTGATTGGAGTCTTCAATCACAGCAATTGGCTCATCTATGCAAAGTTACAGCCGTGTGACCCGGTGATTGGGGAAAAGGTAACATTTTGGGTATATAGAAGGGTTAAATGTGTGAGAGATAAAAAAAACGCCCGAGATTGAATAAACCTCGGGTGTTGGAATGTTCGGCCTTTATTGTCGTTGGTCAAGATACCATTATTTTAAGAATGTTGACTCAGATGATTGCTGTCAGCCTTCGTTGCTGAAAACCAAGTGATCGTCCTGTGTATCGACGGTGATGGGCTTGGTCTTGTCTACGCTGCCGGAGAGAAGAGCTCGGCTGAGATCATTGAGCAAGAGGCGCTGAAGGGCGCGCTTAACGGGACGGGCACCATATTCGGGGTCGAAACCGGCACGACTGATGAGGTCGACAACCGAAGGCGACACACGGAGCTGTACGTCTTGGGCGGCAAGGCGGGTGACAACGGCATCGAGCTGCAAGCGGACAATGCTGCGGATTTCATCCTCGCCCAACGGACGGAACATAATGATGTCGTCGATGCGGTTGAGAAACTCGGGCCGGATGGTCTTCTTCAACATATCGAGCACACCTTCTTTGGTTTCGTCCACCACGCGCTCCACGTCGGCCTTGGCATCTGACTTCAAAGCGTCGAAGCGGCTCTGGATGTACTGCGAACCGAGATTGGAGGTCATGATGATGATGGTGTTCTTGAAGTTGACAGTGCGTCCCTTATTGTCGGTGAGCCGGCCGTCGTCGAGCACCTGCAGGAGGATGTTGAACACATCGGGATGAGCCTTTTCAATTTCGTCGAAGAGCACGACGCTGTAGGGTTTGCGGCGCACGGCCTCTGTGAGTTGACCGCCTTCGTCGTAACCCACATAGCCCGGAGGGGCTCCGACGAGACGCGACACGCTGAACTTCTCCTGGTATTCGCTCATATCGATGCGCGTCATCATATTTTCGTCGTTGAAAAGATAGTCGGCCAAGGCTTTTGCCAGTTCGGTCTTGCCCACACCGGTGGTGCCAAGGAAGATGAACGAACCAATGGGGCGACGCGGATCTTGCAGTCCGGCACGCGACCGCCTCACGGCATCGGCCACAGCGGTGATGGCTTCGTCTTGCCCCACTACGCGGCGATGGAGTTCGTCTTCGAGATGGAGCAACTTGTCGCGCTCGCTCTGCAGCATACGGCTCACGGGGATGCCGGTCCAGCGGCTCACCACGTCGGCGATGTCGTCGGCCGTTACTTCTTCGCGCACCATAGCCTCGGCGCCTTGGCGCTCTTTAAGATTGGCAGAGACTTCGTCAATCTCTTTTTGCAACGCCGTGAGTTCGCCGTAGCGTATCTCGGCCACACGACCGTAATTGCCTTCGCGCTCGGCACGTTCGGCTTCAAACTTGAGATGTTCGATTTTGTCTTTGTCGTCCTGGATTTTCGAGAGCAAAGCTTTCTCGCCCTCCCACTTGGCTCGCAGCTGGCTTTCGCGCTCAGAGAGTTCGGCAATTTCGCGATTGAGTTGTTCGAGTTTTGGTGTGTCGTTTTCGCGCTTGATGGCCTCGCGCTCAATCTCAAGCTGGCGATGCCGACGGGTGATTTCGTCGAGTTCTTCAGGCTGGGAGTCGCGCTCCATACGCAGTTTGGCTGCCGCCTCGTCCATGAGGTCGATGGCCTTGTCCGGGAGGAAACGGTCTGAGATGTAGCGGTGAGAGAGGTTGACGGCAGCGATGATGGCATCGTCTTGAATACGCACCTTGTGGTGGTTTTCATATTTCTCTTTGAGACCACGCAAGATGGAGATGGCGTCGTCTGGCGTAGGTTCGTCCACCATGACGGTTTGGAACCGGCGCTCGAGCGCTTTGTCTTTTTCAAAATACTTTTGGTATTCGTCGAGCGTAGTGGCACCGATGCTGCGCAGTTCGCCTCGAGCCAAAGCCGGTTTGAGGATGTTGGCAGCGTCCATGGCTCCTTCGCCCTTACCGGCACCGACGAGCGTATGGATTTCGTCGATGAAGAGGATGATGCCGCCTTCGGCCTTCGTCACTTCGGCCACGACACTTTTGAGTCGCTCTTCAAACTCGCCTTTGTATTTCGCCCCGGCCACGAGTGCACCCATGTCGAGCGAATAAAGCTGTTTGTCTTTGAGGTTTTCGGGCACGTCGCCGCGCACGATACGCTGGGCCAGTCCCTCGACGATGGCCGTTTTGCCCGTACCGGGTTCGCCGATGAGCACGGGGTTGTTTTTGGTGCGGCGAGAAAGAATCTGCAAGACACGACGTATCTCTTCGTCGCGGCCAATCACAGGGTCGAGTCGGCCTTCGCGTGCCTCGGCCACAAGATTTCGGGCATATTTGGCGAGTGCCTGATAGGTTTCCTCGCTCTGCTCGGTGGTGGCTTTTTTCCCTCCGCGCAACTCGTCGATGGCCATCTTCAATGACTTTTCGTCGATGCCGACGTCTTTCATCAGGCGTCCGGCCATGCCGCCATATTTAAGAATGGCACACAAGAGCATTTCAAGCCCAACGTAGGTGTCGCCCTCTTCATGGGCCATTCGTTCAGCCTCCTTCAATACGGTCTCCGACTCTTGGTCGTAGTAGATTTTGCCCCCGGTGTTGCCTTTGGACAATGTGGCGTATTGTTTTTCGATGGAGGCTCTAAGCGCTTGCTCGTTTACGGCCAGTTTCTGAAGGATGAAATGCGTGACGTTTTCGCCCACATCGAGCACGCCGATCAGGAGGTGTAGCGGTGTGAGATTGTAATGCCCGTCGCTGACGGCGCGCTTCACGGCACTTTGCATCGCCTCTTGGGCTTTGATAGTGAATTGTTCGAAGTTCATAGTTTATTGTTTTTATGTGGTTGTTGTTTTGAGACTAAGAGAGTAAATGAGTAAGAGTATAAGCGGCCATGCACGGCCTGTAAGGCCAGAAGATGCCAGCCCAGGGCAGAGGTGACACGTAGTGGCACCGGCACCCTGGGTAGAGTCGTACGATGATGTACGCCCTGTCAGGGCAGAAGATTTATTTATAGCAACTTTATCCTTGCTCATACATGTAATTATGCTTTTGCCCTTACAGGGCGCATTTTCGGTGATGTCTGTACCCAGGGTGCCGGCGTCGCTACGCTCTGCCTTTGCCCTGGGCTAGGGTCTCGTTGGCCCTTCAGGCCGTGCTTGGCCGCTCAAACTTTTTGACTTCGTCTTCCTCCTTCGCGTCTCGGCAATTCAAACAAGTTTGTTTGCTCTCGACTTGGCTTCGGTTGACTTCGTCTTCTTCGAGATTAGGTTTCCTTTTTAACGACAGCCATAAACCAGCAAAACGCCTGCCAACCGGGCCGACCTGCCTGTTTGTCTGAAAACCACGCCGTTTTGTCAGAACAAGAAATAATATGATTAAGACAAATGGGCAGGGGCATAAGCATAAAAAAAAGAACGGCCTCTTTCAGACCGTTCTTTGACTCTGTCTTTAACCACCCGAACCTTTTCTTTCAATACACACGCATCTGGTCTATGGCCGTGCCGTCGAGCAGTCGCAGTGACAGCAGACCGTCGTCGAGAGTGGCGAAGGTGGGCGGATTGCCGCCTTTGGGGAAGGTGGGCGAACCGGTGTTGCACACGGCCGGACGTTCGGCGGTGGCAGGCCGGAGCGTCATGAGATGAGTGTGCCCATAGACAAAGAGGTCGACGGCCGGAGCAGGTGGCAGATTGTTTTCGTTGAAGACGTGGCCGTGGGTGAGAAAGATGCGGTGGCCGTTGTCACACACCATGGCATAATCGGCCATTATGGGAAAAGACAACAACATCTGGTCCACCTCGCTGTCGCAGTTGCCGCGCACGGCCACGATGTCTCGGGCTCGCTCAGAGAGCAATCGGGCCACGGCCGTGGCATCAAGGCCTTCGGGCAGGCCGTTGCGCGGACCATAGTTCAACAAATCGCCCAACAGAAAGAGCATGTCATAGCCCTCGCGGTCGTAATAGTGGAGCACGCGCTCCAAAACGGGGAGCGAACCGTGCAGGTCTGAAAGAATGAGATAACGCATAGAATAGTTATGGTTTTATGCCTGCAAATTTACACCACACGCTGCAAATGGCAGAATAACTATGACGGAAAAGGCGATTTTTCGTAAATTCGCTCATACAAAAATGACATCTTATGAAGTTTACCACCCCTACCACACTCCCATCAGGCGCACCACGAATAGGGCTCCACTCACGCGTTATGCTGTTGGGTTCATGCTTTGCAGAAGGCGTGGGCCAAAGGCTAAAAGACAACCTGCCAGAGGGACACGTGATGAGCAACCCGTTTGGCGTACTCTATAACCCAATGAGCATTGCCACAGTCTTAAGCGGTCTGCTGGACGGCCATTTACCCACTGAAACAATGCTCTTTGCCGGCACAGACCGACTCTGGCACAGCCTGCTTCACGACGGCTCGTTTTCGGCCGCTTCAAAGTCTGAATGTCTCGACAAAATTGAGAGGCAGTTTGAGGCGGCTTGTCACTTTTTGCGAAAAACAGACGTGTTGTGCCTCACTTGGGGAACCTCGATGTGTTACCGTCACAAAGTCACGGGGCTCATCGCCGCCAACTGCCACAAGCAACCCGCAATAACCTTCGACAGTTTCGACTCAACGGCTGAAGAGATTGCCGCCATATACAAACCTTTGCTCAATCGTTTGTGGCAACTGCGTCCAGACCTGAAAGTCGTCTTGACCGTCAGTCCCTACCGCTATCTCAAATACGGGCTCCACGGCTCTGCGCTGACCAAGGCACGCCTGCTTTTGGCAGCCGACGCCATCGAGAAGTCGACAGATGCCGTCTGTTATTTCCCCGCCTATGAAATCGTGACCGACGAACTGCGCGACTACCGGTTTTATGCCGCCGATATGGTGCACCCCTCCGAGCAGGCCGCGGACTATGTGTTTGAGCAGTTCAAGACGTGGTGTTTTTCAGAAGATCTGTCGGCCTTTGCCAAAGACAAGACGGCGTTGCTGCGTGCCCGTCAACACCGCCCACTTCATCCCGACTCGCCGGCATACCGAGACTTCGTTACCTCTATGGCTGCGGCTCAAGCAGTTTTTTACGAGGATTGGCGCAACAAAGGATTGAACAAGGAAGAAACGACTATCATAGGATAAGAACTGTTGGGGATAAGATTGAATAAAAAAAGCGAGGATGTGTTCCTCGCTTTTTTATCAATCATTGTATGGGGTTGGTCTTATTCGTCGCCGTAGGTGAAGTGTGCCTGCGGCAGGCGGCGACAGTTGTAGGTGCTGGCCATCACTTCGCCATAGGCGCCGGCCGAACGAAAGGCGATGAGGTCGCCACGGCCGGCCGTGGCGAGAGTGACGTCTTTACCAAACACGTCACTGCTCTCACAGATGGGTCCCACCACGTCGTAGACCGACGATGCGGTGCCGGGAGCGGCTGAGAGATTTTGAATGGCGTGGCTCGAGCCGTACATGGCCGGACGGATGAGTTCGGTGAAACCGGCGTCGACAATGAGGAAGTCTTTAGTATGACCGTGTTTGACATAGAGCGTGCGGGCCACAAGAGTGCCACACTGTGCCACCACCGAGCGACCCAACTCAAAATGGAGTTGCTGTCCGGGACGCAACCTGAGATGGGTGGCGAAGCGACGGAAATAGTCGGAAAAGGCAGGTATGGGATGGGCGTCGGGATCGGCATAGTCTATGCCCAAGCCTCCGCCCACGTTGATGCTCGAGGTGTGGATGCCATCGGCTTCAAGCCGAGCCTGCAGCTCGTTGATGCGCTCTGAGAGATGGTCGAAAACGTCGAGCTCCAATATCTGGCTGCCAATGTGGAAGTGCATGCCGACGTAGCGCACACCTTTCATCTCTGCCGTGCGACGAATGGCCGGCAAGAGGTCGTCCATGGCAATGCCGAATTTGTTTTCGTTGAGTCCGGTGGTGATTTTGGCGTGGGTATGTGCGTCGACGTTGGGATTGACACGGAAGGCCACATTGGCCACTCGGCCCATGGCAAGCGCCATGTCGTTGATGACTTCAAGTTCGGGCAGACTCTCAACGTTGAAACAGGCTATGCCGGCACGCAGAGCCAGCTCAATCTCCCAGTCTGCTTTACCCACGCCGGCAAACACGATTTTCTCGGCAGGAAAGCCGGCATAGAGGGCAGCTTCAATCTCTCCTCCGCTCACGCAGTCGGCACCGAAACCTTGACGGGCTATGGTTTGCAGAATGACGGGGTTGGCATTGGCCTTGACGGCATAGTGCACTTGAAAGTTGTTGTGATCGGCCACAGCCGCACGGATGGCATCGAGCGTCCGGCGCAACAGGGGAAGGTCGTAGTGATAGAAAGGGGTTCGGAGTGAGGCGAAACTGCTCAGGGGAAATGTGTTGGACATGGGTGGGAGTTGAAATTGTGGGGTTGTATGTAGCGTGTTGTATGAAAAAACAAGGTACTGACGTTTGTTTCAAAACCTAAGCCGTATGACGGGAAGAAACATTGACGCAGTACCTTTTTTCATATCTCAAATAGTTATTTTGCCGAGGGTTTGAAAAGCCGCTCACTGAGTGCCTGAAGGGCGGCTTTCTTGTCGGTCTCGCTCACGAGGAACGAGATGTTGTGGTTGCTGCCGCCATAGGAGACCATACGCACGGGGATTTTGTCCATGGCAGCCGTGACGAGCGACTCGAAGCCGACGTTGGACCAACTGAGGTCGCCCACGACGCAGATGATGCACATGTTTTCGTTGACCTCGACGGTGCCGTATTGCTTGAGTTTTTCAAGAATGGGCACGAGGCGGCTCTTGTTGTCGATGCTGAGCGACACGCCAACCTCGGAGGTGGTGACCATGTCGATGCTGGTGTTGTAGGTCTCGAAGATTTCAAAGACCTTGCGCAAGAAACCGGTGGCCAGGAGCATGCGCGAAGAGACAATCTTGATGGCTGTGATGTTGTCTTTGGCTGCGACGGCCTTGATGGTGCCTTTTTGCATCTCGTTGTTGATGAGAGTGCCGGGGGCTGAGGGGTCCATGGTGTTGAGCAGTCGCACGGGTACTCCTGCATAGCGTGCCGGCTGGATGCAGGTGGGGTGAAGGATTTTGGCTCCGAAATAGGCCAATTCGGCGGCCTCTTCGAAGTTGAGCTGGCGCACGGGCGTGGTGCCTTCGACCACACGCGGGTCGTTGTTGTGCATGCCGTCGATGTCGGTCCAAATCTGGATTTCGTCGGCACGGAGGGCTGCGCCGATGAGACAAGCCGTATAGTCGCTACCGCCTCGCTGCAGATTGTCGATTTCGCCTTCGGCATTGAGACAGATGAAGCCTTGCGTGATGCAAATGTCGAAGTCCGAGTCGGCGTCGATGGTCTTTTTGAGCGCTGCCTTGATGTAGGCCATGTCGGGCTCTCCCTGCGGGTTGAGTCGCATATAGTCAAAAGCAGAGATGAGGCGCACCTTGACGCCTTGTTGGCGCAGGTAGTTGGTCACCATATTGGTGCTCATGATTTCACCTTGTGCCAGAATGCTTTTCTCGACTGTGGGAGTGAAGGGGACATCGCTGAAAGAGTGAAGATGCATAAACACTTCGTCGAGGAACTGACGGGTAGCGGCGGCCACGTCGGCATCGGAATAGAGTTCGGCGACATGGTCCATATATTTGGCACGGAGCTTATTGATGACCGTATGTCCGGCTTCGTCGTTGCCTTTTTTGAAATAGTCTGCAATTTCTACGAGGGTGTTGGTCGTACCCGACATGGCTGAGAGCACGACAATCTTGCGCTGTCCGTCGGTAATGAGAGCCGACACGTCTTTCATTCGCTGAGGCGAACCTACAGAGGTGCCGCCGAATTTGAGTATCTTCATAGTTTATGGGCTTTTATTTGTTATGATTGCGTAGGGAGAATATCTGTATCTTCAGCTACAGAAGTTGGGTTGACGGTTTCATCGTCATTACTTTCCGTTTCGATATCGCTTTCGGTTTCCGTTTCAATTTCGTCCATCAAGACGGGAGCGTTGAAGCGGTCGGTGACGTCGGTCATTGTGCCGTCTTGGCACTGGTAGACACGGCCGGGGAAACGGTTGATGAGGTCGAGATTGTGGGTGACAATGATCACGGCTGTGCCGTGTGCGGCTATGTCGCTAAGCAGGGTGAGGATGAGGTCGCTGTTTTCACGATCGAGATTGCCGGTGGGCTCGTCGGCAAAAATGAGTTCGGGGCTGTTGATGACAGCACGGGCAATGGCCACTCGCTGCATTTCACCACCCGAAAGCTGATGAGGATAGGCCCCTATACGGTCGGCCATGCCGACTCTTTCAAGCACTTCGCCGATGCGGCGAAGTCTGACTTTCTTGCTCCGCCAACCTGTGGAACGAAGGACGAAGTTGAGATTGTCGCCCACGGTCATGTCATGAAGCAAGAGGAAGTCTTGAAACACCATACCCACACGTTTGCGCAGTCGCGGCAAGTGGCGGCGTTTCATCTTGAGCATATTGTGGGAAAGCACTTCGGCTTTGGCCTCGCCGGCAGTGGCGCTGTCGAGTGAGGGACGCAGCTCGCCGTAGAGGGTCTTGAGCAAAGAGGTTTTGCCCGAACCCACCTTGCCTATGATGTAGACCAGTTCGCCCTCGGCCACATTAAAGTCTATCTGCTTGAGCAACAGATGGTGGTGGGTGGCGATGTTGATGTTTTTGAAATCAATAAGCATAATGACGCTATATGTATTATATAGGAGTGTGACGTCGGCGGCTTAGTCGAGCTTGAGCACAGCCAAGAAGGCTTTTTGCGGCACCTGAACGTTGCCAATCTCTTTCATGCGCTTCTTGCCGCGTTTTTGCTTTTCGAGCAACTTGCGCTTACGGCTGATGTCGCCGCCGTAGCACTTGGCCGTGACGTCTTTGCGCACCTGCTTGACGGTTTCGCGAGCAATGATTTTGGCTCCTATGGCGGCCTGAATGGCGATGTCGAACTGCTGACGAGGCAACAGCTCTTTCAGTTTCTCGCACATACGCCGCCCGAAAGTGACGGAGTTGTCCACGTGGGTCAACGTGGAAAGGGCATCGACGGGTTCACCATTGAGCAGGATGTCGAGCTTGACCAACTTGGAGGGACGGAACTCGAGGGGATGATAATCGAACGAGGCATATCCACGGGAGATGGACTTCAGTTTGTCATAAAAGTCTATCACTATCTCTGCCAAAGGCATGTCATAATAGAGTTCAACACGATCTCCCGAAACATATTCCTGCTTGACCAGCTCACCACGCTTGCCAAGACAAAGGGTCATGATGTTGCCGATATACTCTGTGCGCGTGATGATGGAGGCTCGGATATAGGGCTCTTCGATGTGGTCAATCTCGGTGGCGTCGGGCATTCCGGCGGGGTTGTGCACTTCGCGCTTTTCGCCGTGCTTGTCGAAAACAAAATAGCTCACGTTGGGCACGGTGGTGATGACGTTCATATTGAACTCGCGGTCGAGGCGCTCTTGGACGATTTCCATATGGAGCAAACCGAGGAAGCCACAACGGAAACCAAAGCCAAGGGCTACGGACGACTCGGGCTGAAACGTGAGAGAGGCATCGTTGAGCTGGAGCTTTTCAAGGCTGGTGCGGAGTTGTTCGAAATCTTCTGTTTCGATGGGATAAAGTCCGGCAAAGACCATTGGCTTGACTTCTTCAAATCCGGCAATGGCTTCGCTGCAGGGGCGCTCCACGTGGGTGATGGTGTCGCCCACTTTGACTTCAGTGGCCGTCTTGATGCCGCTCACGATATAGCCCACATCGCCGCAGTGAAGACTCTTCTTGGGCGAAAGATCCATTTTCAACACACCTACCTCGTCGGCCGTGTAGCGTTTGCCGGTGTTGACGAAAAGCACGTCGTCGCCTCCGGAAATGTGGCCATTGACAATTTTGAAATAGGCGATGATGCCACGAAAGGGATTGAACACGGAGTCGAATATGAGGGCCTGAAGCGGTGCCTCTTCGTCGCCAACGGGTGCCGGAATGCGCTCAATGACGGCACGAAGAATGTCGGGCACACCTTGTCCCGTCTTGCCCGAAGCGCGGATGATCTCTTCTCTTTTGCAGCCGAGCAATTCGATGATTTCGTCTTCGACTTCCTCGGGCATGGAGTTGGGCATGTCGCATTTGTTGAGCACGGGGATTATCTCAAGGTCGTGCTCAATGGCCATATAAAGATTGGAGATGGTCTGAGCCTGCACACCCTGGGTGGAGTCTACGACAAGCAGACAACCCTCACAGGCGGCGATGCTGCGCGACACCTCATAAGAGAAATCCACGTGGCCCGGAGTGTCAATGAGATTGAGCTTATAATTATGGCCTTCGAAGGTATAGTCCATCTGTATGGCATGGCTCTTGATCGTGATGCCACGCTCGCGCTCAAGGTCCATGTCGTCAAGCATTTGTCCCTCGGTCACCTGAATGGTGTTGGTGTATTCCAAGAGGCGGTCGGCCAAGGTGCTCTTGCCGTGGTCTATGTGGGCAATGATGCAGAAATTTCGGATGTGGTTCATGGGCAGTTGCGGGATGAATGGGTCAGAACTTTTCGGCCAAATCAAAGGCTACGGCATGGCAAAGGTCTTTTTCTGAAAGTTGCACCTCGCCGGGAGCTGTGATGGGCCACTCGATGCCGATGGTGGGGTCGTCGTAGCGAATGGAGCACTCGGCCTCGGGTGCATAGCGGTTGTCAACCTTATAAGTAAACACTGCGATCTCTGACAAGACCTGAAAACCGTGGGCAAAGCCGCGGGGTATGAAAAGCTGACGTTTGTTTTCTTCAGAAAGTTCCACCATCACATAGCGACCGAATGTGGGCGAAGACTGACGCAAATCGACTGCCACGTCCACCACCGTGCCTTGCAACACACGCACCAACTTGGCCTGAGAGGCCTCGCCGCGCTGGTAGTGCAAACCGCGCAACACGCCACGAGACGAGAGCGACTGATTGTCTTGAACAAAGTGGACCTCACGACCGATATGGGCATTGAAGTCTGACTCTCGCCAGGTTTCCATAAAGTAGCCGCGGGCATCGGCAAAGACTCTGGGCTCGATAATCCAAACGTCGGGTATTTCTGTGGCAATGTAGTTCATATAATATATAAATGTGTGGGATGATATCTTGTCTTTTATGCTTGGGGGCTGAGTGTAAGGCGGTCGTCCACGACATCAAAGCGCACCTCGCCCTGTTGAAGCCTTCCTTCGAGCATGGCGTCGCAAAGCTGGTCTTCGACGTGGTGTTTGATGGCACGTTTGAGCGAGCGGGCACCATATTGGGCCTCAAAGCCGTGGGCCACGAGATAGTCTGTGAGTGTGTCGTCCACAACAATCTGATAGCCTTGGGCGGCCATTCGCTTACAGAGGGCATCCATCTCGAGGCGGACAATCTTTCGTGCACTTTCTTTAGAGAGAGGCTTGAAGCGAATGATGCTGTCGAGACGGTTGAGAAACTCGGGGGCAAACTGCTTTTTAAGAGCCTTGATGATGATGCTCTCGCCGGGGTCGGTCTGGCTTTCGCCTGCGGTGAAACCTACGCCGGTCCCAAAGGCTTCAAGCTGTCGCGAACCACTGTTGGAGGTCATCACGATGACGGTGTTGCGGAAGTCGACTGTGGTGCCATTACCGTCGGTCATACGTCCCTCGTCCATCACCTGCAAGAGGGTGTTGAAGACGTCGGGGTGAGCTTTTTCAATCTCGTCGAGCAGAATGACGGAATAGGGATGGCGACGCACGCGCTCGGTGAGTTGGCCGCCTTCTTCATAGCCCACATATCCCGGAGGGGCACCTACAAGGCGGCTGGTGCTGTATTTCTCGCCATACTCACTCATGTCGACACGAATGAGGGCGTCTTTGCGGTCAAAGAGGTATTCTGCCAAACACTTGACAAGGTGAGTTTTGCCCACACCAGTGGGACCAACAAACATAAACGTTCCGATGGGTCTGTCTGTACCTTTAATGCCCAGACGGTTGGCCGAAATGGCTCTCACGAGGTCATTGACGGCTTCGTCTTGACCAATCACTTTGGCCTGAAGAGCCGACTTCATCTGCTGCAGACGGCGGGTTTCGTCGAGGTTCATCTTACCGGAAGGTACACCCGTCATGATGGAGACGACCTCGGCCACATCATCGGCCGTCACGGTGGCGGCTTCTTTGGCGGCTTGTTCGTCCCATTGGCGGTTCATCTCTTCCAGTTCCTGCTCAATCATTTTGACGGCATCACGCAGACGGGCAGCAAGTTCGTAGTCTTGTTTTTTGGCGGCCTCAATCTTATGGTTTTTAAGGGCCTCAATCTCGGCTTCTTTGTCGCGAATGGCCTGCGGCACGTCGCCGCTGCCGAGATGGGTTCGGCTACCTGCCTCGTCGAGGGCATCGATGGCCTTGTCCGGCAAACAGCGGTCGGTGACGTAACGCTCTGTGAGTCTCACACAGGCCTCGAGGGCTTCGTCTGTATAGCGCACGGTGTGGTGTTCCTCATAGCGCGACTTGAGGTTTTTGAGTATCTCAAGGGTCTCTTCTGCCGATGAGGGTTCGAGCATAATTTTCTGAAAGCGGCGCTCGAGTGCACCGTCTTTCTCAATGCTTTTGCGGTATTCGTCAATGGTGGTGGCACCGATGCACTGCACCTCACCACGGGCCAAAGCCGGTTTGAGAATGTTGGCGGCGTCAAGCGAACCGGCGGCACTTCCTGCACCGATAATGGTGTGAATTTCGTCGATGAAAAGCACAATCTCGTTGTGCGCCTTGAGTTCGTTGATGAGTTTTTTGATGCGGTCTTCAAACTGTCCGCGATATTGCGTGCCTGCCACTACGGCTGCCATATCCAGAGCCACGATGCGTTTGCCCAAAAGAATATGCGGCGCTTTTTTGTCGGCAATGAGTTGAGCCAAGCCTTCAACGACAGCACTCTTGCCCACACCGGGCTGTCCGATGAGGATGGGGTTGTTTTTTTTGCGGCGGCACAAGATTTGTGCCATTCGCAGGGTTTCGCGCTCTCTTCCCACGATGGGGTCGAGCACGTGGGCTGCGGCCTTGGCGGTGAGGTCGGTGCCGAAATTGTCGAGCATCGGCGTATCCGACTCTTGGTCGGGAGACTGAGCCTGACGCGAATTGGATTTATTCTGTCCGGACGAAGGCGGTGCCGGTTCGTCGTCGGTCAGACCATAAGAGGCCTTGATCGCCGGCGTCACCTTCATATAGTCCAAGACCTTGCGCAACGTGATACCTTGTTCATCAAGATAGCGAGCTACCACGTTGTTGCGGTCGTGCAACAAACTGAGCAACACATGCTTGGGCTCCACTTCTTCACTGCTCAGACGGCGAGCCTCAAGTTTGGCCAACCGCAAAATCCTTACGCCTTCGGGCGAGAGAGTAATTTCGGTCGAGTCGGCGTCTAAACCGAGATAGAATTTTCCGCTTAAGTCGATTTCGGGCAATGCAAAGGTGGGTGTATTTTTCATCGCCGACACATTGAGGCCAAGGTGCACAAGTATATCATGCACATGGCCGGGCGTATAAACCATGGCCATAAACAACTCTTTCGCCGTAATCTCGGACTGTCCGAGATTACGGGTGATAAATCTGCTCACGGTCAGTATATCTTCAAAGTCTTTAGTCCAGTTCTTGTCCATAATGTTGTTGTTTTGTTGGTGAATGTTGGTTGTCTCAAAGCAACGTCTTTCTATAGAACAATGCCTCGAGACTACTTCACGAGAGTGGCCACGACGGCGGCCAACGTGGCGGTAATTGAGCCGAGGCTGAGTATCTCGGTGAGCGACATACCGCGTTTCTTGCTCTTGGCCGGCACGACGATTTCGCAACCGGGCTGAATGTCTTTGGCCGATTTCACTCGCGAAACGGTGCCGTTCATATTGACGGCAAACACTTTGCTGCTTTTTGCTTTTGTGCTGTAGCCACCGGCTTGGTCGATGTAGTAACTGAGCTTGGCTCCCTTTTTATAGGCCACAGTGTTGGGATACAGCACTTCGCCGTTGATGGACACGGTGTTGGTGATCTGCGGCACGGTGATGACGTCGCCGTCGCGCAAGACGATGTCCCATTCTTCAGTGCCGGGATTGTTGATGGCCTTGTCCAGGTTGATACCGATGTTTCTGATTTCTTGAAGTTCAAGTTTGCGCACGTCGACCGAGTCGCCGGCAATGGCGGTCTTCTGCATAGCCACGAGTTTGATCTTCTCATCGGGCGTCAATGTTCTTTCCAGACGTGCACCCGAAGCGAAAGCATCTTGGTTGAGGCCGCCGGCAGCTTTGATAAGGTCGCTCAGACGATAGTTTTTCTTGGTCAGGACATAGTCGCCGGAGAAGGCTACTTCACCTTTGATGGTGACGTGTTCTTGCTCGTTATAACCCGGTGAACGGCGCACATAGACTTCGTCGTAAGGCTCAAGGGTGAAGCCGGGTGTGCCCTTAACCACAAATCCATCTTTCAAGTCAAAACTATAAGACTCTGCCAGTTTGGCTTGAGCCATGGTGGCGTTTTGGTTGACCACGCGGCGCGACACGTCCACTCGCATGATGGAGGCGGCATCGGTCAAGCCACCGGCTTGCAGGATGAGGTCTTCGACGGTGGTGTTTTCCGCATATTCATATTCACCGGGATAGAGCACCTCGCCCGTGATGGTGAGTTTGCGGTCGGCGAGCAGTTCTTCCTCGCCCGGCACAAAGATGATGTCTTCGTTTTTCAGGCTCACGTCAGGCACGTTATGACTCATGATGCCGTCTATGTCGAGGGCAATGACCTCGAGGCGGCGGTTGTCTTTGCGGCGATGCATCACGGCACGTGCTTTAATGGCGTCTTCGGTGAGTCCGCCTGCCTTCTCAATGACTTGGCGCACGGTGGTGATGTTGCCGTCCATCTGATACATACCGGGACGGAACACGGCACCGCGAACCTCTACCATGTTGCTGAAGCGATTAAGCACAGAGTCTACGGCCAGCGAGTCGCCGTCTTGCAACTGAAACGCATTGCGTTCAAACTCGTCGATGGTATAGACGGAATGCATTCCTCCGGATTTGCGCACGAGTCGGACGGATTGCGTATAGGCATCTCCGGCAAAGCCTCCTGCATATTTGATGAGTGTGCCTACGCTCTCCCGGCTTTTCATTTCATAATACATCGGCCGCTTCACTTTGCCGGTCACGTTGACCAAACAGTCGTAAGGCCCAACGATGATCATATCGCCCGAGGCCAAGCGGACGTTGCCTTTATGCTGACCTCCGAGGATGTAGTCGTAGACGTCGACGGTAGAAATCTGGCGGCCGTCGCGATAGACCTTGATGTCACGGAGCGTACCGATTTCGTTGGGGCCACCAGCCATATAGAGGGCGTGGAAGACCGTAGCGAAAGCTGAGAGCGTGTAGGTGCCGGGCATTTCAACTTCACCCACCACATTGACGCTGATGCTTCGCGTCTGTCCCACCGACAAGCGGATATTGGAGCCCTGAAACCGACCGCCGAGTGTTTGTTTCAGACGGGAATTGGCCTGAGAGACAGTGAGACCGCTCACTTGCACAGGGCCGTAACCCTCTATGTCGAGCACGCCTTCGGGCGATACCGTGGTGTTGAAACTCTTTTGCGATGCACCGTAAATGTCCACATAAACAGCATCACCCGGTCCGAGGCGATAGTCTTGTGGCATCGCGATGTTCATTTCAGGCTCGAAGGTGAGGTTTTTCCGGTTGAAAATGTCGCGTCCGAAGACTTTGATTTTTTCTTCCTTCTCTTTCACGCCAAACATCTCGTCATACATGGCCATGCTGTCGGGGAACATGAAGTCGGCCTCCTCGTCGTAGGTCTCTTCCATCTCTTCCTCATAGAGTTTGCGGCGTCGCTCGCTCATAGTCGATTTGTCGCGCTTCTTGGTGGTGGGGCGTTGCGAAAAGCCGCTCTTTTTGTCTTTCTTCTCTTCGCCGTTGTTTTTGCGCAGACGGTCTTCGGCCGCCGTCTTGCCACTGATGTCTTTAGCGCCGAGTGAGGCGTCGGTTTTTTCGCGTTCGTATTTTTTCTTGATGCGCTGTATCTGGCTCACGGGCACACCTTTTTCGATGAGTTTCTTCACGATGGTGGCGCGGTCGGTACCTTTCTCGTTTTCCCTCATCACGTATTCCATCACCTGCTGATCGGTCATCGACGAAGACTGAGCGGCAAGATTAAAACAGGCTGCAAAGACGAGCACTATGGTAAGGGCAAGACGAGTGTGGAAAAGTTTCATGGCGTAAGTGTGAATTTCTTGAGGTTTGAAAGGATTGGGGCGTGAGGCGCTGTCATAGTCTGGGAGACGTCTGGATGGCTGAGCTCTTTGGTGAAGAAGCCTTTCGCGCGCACGCGTATAGATATAAGGAATAGCGGCAGGAACATTCGTATCCCTATCCGCTTCAGACTCTGTATAATAACGCTCCTACGAATGGCGCAGAGGCGTGGTGGTCTGTGGTTTGCTGTTTGACGTGGATGTCGGTTGTTGGTTTGTTGATGTGACTTAGTCTTTTAACTTTTCAAAGATGAGTTTGCTGTCCAGTTTCACCCATTTGCGGCCTACTGCCTTTTTGAAGGCTATGCTGCCAAGTGTCTGCATCTCGATATGGGTAGCGTCGACCAAGGTGAGTTTGACTTTCTGATTGTCAGAACCCGAGTCGGACGTGAAGTTGAGCGTAGCTTCTTGGTCTTTGACTTCGGCCTGCCACACCATCCAGAGACCATAAATGCCGCGTCCCGAGAGATAGCCGTAGGTCTTGCCGAGGAAGGCCATTCCAGGCACTTCGACGTTCTCTTCGTAGGCGTCGAGGACGAGCGTGATGCCAGCTTCGCGACAGAAGAAACGGCCCACGAAGGGCTTTGCCGTTTGGGCGGCCAGCGACGTGACTATCGCGAAGGCGAGCCAGACGCCACACATTCGTTTCGTGCCGTTGAGGAGTCGCATAGCGTGGTTTCGTTGGTTTGGATGATATCGACAAAGAAGCCGCGTGGGGCTCAATCGTCGTCTTCGGGCTGCTCAGTGCGCAAAATCATGGTGGTGGCACCGATAGTGATGATGGCGCCTTCGTCCACAATCTCGCGGGCACGGTCGGGCAGCAATGTGTTCATCAGAAAGGTGCCTGTGCCGGAGGGAGCGTCTCTGAGCACAAATTGAGGCCGGCCGCTTTGTCGGTCGGTCTTTACGGTGATGATGCAGTGGGTGGTGTCTACACTGGGGTCCACGGTTTTGAAGGCAGCGTTGGCCTTTGTACCTTTGACGTGTCGACCCACCACGTTCTCTCCCTCATAGAGCGGAATGATTTGTTTGAGGTGAAAAGCATTTTCCACCACCACGAGCCATCCCTTGGGTTGCTCTTCGGCCTGGTCGGGTGTCTCTGACAGGCTTTTGGGCTTAAGTCTCACTTTGAAGCGCTTGTTGCAAGCCGGACATTCAAAAACCAAAGCCCTTCCCGGCTCAAAGCGGGTTTCGTCGAAAAGTATGGGTTCGTCACATTCCGGACATCTGAGTCGTTTCATGAGTTTGGTAAGGAATGATAAGACTAAAAGTCTAAGAGTCTAAGAGACTAAGAGACTAAGAGTCTAAGAGTCTAAGAGTCTAAGAGACTAAGAGTCTAAGAGACTAAAAGTCTAAGAGTCTAAGAGACTAAGTGTCTAAGAGTCTAAGAGACTAAAAGTCTAAGAGTTTGAGCGGCCTCGTAAGCCCTGAAAGGGCGTAACATTTCAGCCCAGGTCGTCAGGCCTGGGTAAATATGGCCTCCCATAATCCGGCCTGTAAGCTCGTCGGCATACCGGCCATAAATCACGCGCACCATTTTACCTTTGGCGAAAGCGTTGGCTTCGGCCAGACCCTCTTCTCTCATTTCGGCGGCATAGGCTTCGGCCTTGCTCATCGGCACTTGAGAGACGAGCACGAGCGTGAAGCGTCCTTTGGCATCGTTGGCAGACTGAGCAGATTTTATTTGGTCTTCAGTCGCAACTTCGGCGGTTGGAATCGCCTGCTTGGGCGCCTCTACGGGCACTAACCGGGGAACGTCGACTTTACGTCCGGAGGTTTGGGCCGACTTAGGGGCAGTCTTGTCGGTCTTGACAGTGTGTGGCGCAGGCAGTCCGGTGGGACTGATGGCGGCACCGAGCGATTGCCCTCCTGCCTGATCCGTGGCCAATGGCTGTGACCAGGCAAAATAAAAGAGCAGGGCCACCACAGCTGCCGTCACATAGCCCGAGGCAGCTTGCCAAGTCTGTTTGGCGCGGCGTGCAGCCGTGCGCAGATGGCGACGTGCCACCAGCCGACGGCGATTTGGACGATGGGCCACACAGCCTATAGTATCGGCCACAAAGGAGCCTAAACCATAGAGCGAAGGCGAAACGGCTCCGGCCTCACAAGGAGTGAAGCGCAACGGGCCGTCGAGCGACGCACTGAGCGTGCCGATGCCGTGGAGCTGCACCTCCTCGCCCGCAAGCACCATGTTTTTGAGTTCGTCAACGGCCTCCTCTATCATACGTAAGGTATCGGGGTAAGTAGACTCATACACAGCCATATATGACTGCACGAGCAGGCCGTCGTTGAAGGTGAGGGCGGGATTGAAACCTATGGTGCGCAAGGGCGGCAAAAAGAGACTCTCATCGGCCACATACCTGGCCGGCGCACGTCGAGCCACAAAGCCGCCAAGGCCGGGCACAATCACCAGGTCGTGTGTGAGCAACAGGGCTTCGATATGTCTTGAGAGTTCAATCATACTGCGAAGATAGTGCAAATCTGTGGGTAGACAAAGTCAGGCGCCGCGTTTTTTTCGCAGCCCTTGGAGGCTTTTGTCGCACGGTTGACATCGCGCGACGTGGCAATAGCGCCAATTATCAGCCGTTTAACACAGTCACGCCGTCAATCATTTTTGACCGAAAAAAATTACTTCCGAATTGACCCGAATGGCGTTTGGGGCGTCGCGCCTGTATGGTTCAAAAGGCGCTATCAAAGGTGACAACTCATTATTTAATTTAACAGCTGTTTAAGTTTGAAGTAAAAACGCGGATCTACATAATAATTTAAAGCATTACTTTAGAACTTCCGTTGATATGCTTGTTTATTAAATCTATAAGTAATAGAAATCATTTTTCTCTTTAGGAAAGAAAAGTCTGAAAGCCTCCCAATCTTGGTCAAACATAGGGCAAAGCGCCCGCGAAATAGGCGCAGAAATTTCTGTCCTTATGGCAGGAAAAACTGTCCTTATGCCCGTAAGCCGCAAATTGTTAAAAAAAGAGCCTCCGCGAGGGAGACTCTTCTTTAGGCTTTGCCCAAATTTACGTCTGAAAGTTTCAATAAAAAAAGACAGCGGCCTGTGCCTGCCGGTGTGCCTCAGAAGGGCAAGCCGACGGCGAAATGGAAGGCGAAATCACGTGAGAATTTGGGATGGAAAATAGGCCAGTGCCCCCTACCCGACGGCACTGCGGGATTGACAGCCTTCATGCCACCATCGATGCGCAGGATGAAATAGTCCATATTGAGGCGCAGGCCAAGGCCGTAGGCCACGGCGATTTGCCTATAGAACTTGTCGAACTTAAACTCACCTCCGGGCTGATCGGCATAGTTGCGGAGGTTCCACACATTGCCGGCATCGACAAAGGCGGCGCCGTGGAGTTTCTGGAATAAACGGGTGCGGAACTCCACACTGAGGTCGAGCTTCAGGTTGCCGGTTTGGTTGATGAAGTCTATCTTGCCGTCTGTGCCGGTGTAACTGCCCGGACCGAGTTCTCTCACTCCCCAGCCACGCACACTATTGGCCCCGCCGGCAAAATAGCGTTTCTCGTAGGGCACAATGCTGGAGTTGCCATACGGCACGGCCACGCCGGCAGCTGCATGAAAGGCCAAGGAACTCACGTCGCCCATAGGCACGCTCGTGGAAAAGTCTACGTCGAATTTGACGTATTGCGAAAAATCTATGCCAAAGAGATTGTAACTGCCATTGCTGCCTTTACGGGCGTGGAAGCCGCGCGAAAGCAAGCGCAACAGGCCGCCGGCGCTTTCCAGCCCCACTCTCACCTGACTGCCACCACCGCCCAGGACCATCGGCGTGGCGGCCCGATTGGTGCGGAAGGTATAAGTGTAAGACGTTCCGGCAATGAGCAGGTTTTCATAACTATAGCGCAAAACAGCATAATGGGGATCGTCGCCTTCAAGATAGTCTTTGCGGAAGGTGTCTGATATCCAAGGCATAAACACATAGTTGACGTTGAGCAGGTCAATGCGATGGACATGACGCGACGTGGCGGCACGGCCCAGACGATAGGTCCAGGCGGCGGTGAGCACGCGGCGGTGAAACTCCGGACGGTCTTGAGAAGAATACATCACCGAGGCCTCGGACGTGGCGCCGGGCGTATGACGGACGGCACGCGACACAAAAGGGACGATGAGTGAGGGAAATTTGAGTCCCAACTGCGCACTGTATTCGATGTAGTTTTGATTGTTGTAGCCCTCAAGGCCCGTGATGGCTTCGTAGGCACCGCGCAATTTCAGCGAAAGTTCTTCAGAGCCGTGAAAAAGATTGCGGTTGGCATATCCCAACGACAAAGCAGCACCGAGATTACCGGCCGTGTTTGTCCCTTCCACCTCCATGCTCACAGAATGCGGCCGGACGGTACCTACGAGTATGTCGCAATCGAGGCGGTCGCTGTCGGTCGGCGTGTAGCGCACGGTGGTGTAACCTACGGCACTCATACTGCCCAGCGAGGCATAGGTTGACGACATGTCTGAAGCACGGTAGAGGCTGTCGGGCCGGAGGTTGACGTGGTTTTGATAGACGCGGCGATGCAGGCGCGGCGATGGCGCGGCGTAAGAGAGTTTGAGGTCAGAGAAATACGTATCGAGCGATGCCGTATCAGTAGGCGTGTTTTCATGGATACGCACTTCGCCGAGGCGGTAAACCCTGTAGGCTTTGGCCGAGTCGGCTCCGGCGGGAATGGCCGTATGCATGGTGAGCGTGGCCGTACGGGCGCCGACGGCGGTATCAACCGAAAAAGAAATGTATTCGCGATGGGTGTTGTAGAGTCCGGCATCGGCCAGAATGGCTGCCACACGGCTGCGCTCGGCAGAGAGGGTGGAGACGTCGAGTGGCATGCCGCGATAGAGCAGTGAGGCCGAGTCGTGTGCCGAAACGATGCGCTCCACGTCGGGAGAGTCGTAGCGCCGCTCTATCCGGTCGATGTATGTGCGCGTGCCCGGCGAAACGTGATAAGTGAGCCTTGTCTTGTAGCCTTTGATTACGGTGTCGGCTTTGGCGGTGGCATGCAGGTAGCCGCGTGAGTGCATGGCGGCGAGCATACTGCCCAGCGAGAGGTCTTTGAGTCGCTCGTCATAGACCACCGGTGCCTCGCCCATACGTCGGAAAAAGCGATTGATGCGCTTGGTCGAGTCGCTGCCTTGCAGACAATAGATGCCGAGAGGTGCTTTGATAAAGTTAAACCAGCGTGCGTTGGGCTTTTGTCGGATTGAGGTGGCGAGTCGGCCCGTCTGTGCCTGCGGATTGTCGGTCTCAATCTTCACCTTAGCAAGCAGATATTGGTCGTCAGACAGAAAACGCTCGGACGAGCAACCGCCCATCATACACAAAACAAAAAGGAGAAGGCCCACGGCTGCTCCGCGGACCGACTCCTTATATATTATATAACGGGAAGGCTGTAGCATTTCTAAGTGCAAAGTTAGTGCAAGGCTGGAGGAATGGCAAGAAAAACACGTTTTTATTAGCATTCTAGGGCCGCAAACTAACTTGCACAATGCCGCTCGTTGACACGCCAGACTTGTAGACCTCAAAAAAACTTTGTAATTTTGCCAAGATTAGATGCCGACGCCGCCATACGGCCCCGACGAGCCTTTGCCCATAAGCATCTCGACACGAATATTATCTCAAACAACCTTATGCATTTTATATTGAAAACGGCAGCCACGGCGCTCTGTGTCTCTGCCTTTTGCACACCCGTGTGTGCCGAAAAAACGATTGAAAATCTACAAGAAACCACCACCGTCAAAGCCGATTCCACCCACCTCGCCAAGGCGCGCCACAACGACGCTGAGGGCATCTCACTGGCAAAGATTATCAAGCAGACGGACTTCTCTGTAAAATTTGGTGGCTATATCGTTGGAAAATACTCCATCAACGACCGCGACGGCCAAGCCTCAAACGGCGGTTTCGACCTGCGTTTCGTCAGACTCTATCTCAACGGATACTGCTTCCAAGACTTCTATTACCGCCTGCAAATGGAGATGAACGACGCCCCGGGAACCGACAAGGGACCGCGCATCGTAGACGCCTTCGTCGAGTGGCAAAGATGGGAGGCGCTGCGCGTTAAACTCGGACAGTTCAAGCGCTCTTTCGGTTTTGAGAACCCTTACAGCCCGCTCGACGTCGGCCTTGGCAGTTATTCGCAGGCTACGATGAAAATTGCCTCGATTGGCGACCGCAACGGCGAGCATAAGAGTTCGGGACGCGACGTGGGTCTCCAACTCCAGGGCGACCTTTTCAAGACTTCCGGCAACTTCAACCTGCTCCACTACCAAGTGGGGCTCTTCAACGGACAAGGCATCAACCACAAAGACAAAGACAACCACAAAGACCTCATCGGCGGACTGTGGCTCCAGCCCATAAAGAACCTCTGCATCGGCGGTTTCGGATGGAACGGCACCTATGTCAACGAAAACTACAACGCCGCCAACACCAATACCTATAAGAGCGTGAAGCGCGTGAGATATGGCCTAGGCATGAAATATGAAGCCGACTGGACCGTGCGTGGCGAATACATGCACTCCGTAGGCAGTGTGACCACTAACGTCGCCGCGCCCAACAAAGCCGATGCCTGGTATGCCACCGTGGGCGTGCCCGTGATGAAAGGACTCAAGGTCTACGGACGCTGGGACTGCTATCGCGACGGCAAGACATGGGACGCCATGAAAACCGACTGGGGACTTACGGCCAACTATAAGCCTTGCAAAAACCTCATCTTCCAATTGGGCTACATCCGCACCTATGACCGCAGCGCCACCGTCGGACAGCGCTTTAACACACTCGACGTCCAGATTTACGCCCGCTTCTAACCGTCGGCCCAGACGGGCATCCACTCCTTATAATATATATTGTCAACGTCAGAGAGACAATTCTCATTATGTTTCAGAAACTCAGAGCACTCACCCTTTGCCTGCTGACGGCCGTCGGCCTTAATGCCGCGGCTCAAGACAAAGGGCCGGCATTTGACAGGTGGTTTGAAGACGCTACGCTGCGTATGGACTACATCATCTCGGGCCATACAGCGCAGACCAATGTGGCACTCGACGACTGCCGCATCTTGCCCCATTGGGCCGGACGCCGTGGCCACCTCGACCGGCACCTGCTCAGCGGCAACGGCAAGCTGGCAATCAGTGACAAGCAAACGGGACAGACCATCTACGTCACCACCTTCTCCACACTCTATCAGGAGTGGCTCGCCACCAATGAGGCCCAAGGCAGTCCGCGCGCCTTCGAACAGGTGTTTCAAATCCCACTGCCCCGACAAGAAGCCGTGGCCACGCTCGTGCTCTACGATACCGACAGCGACACTTTGGCCTGCGTCAGTCACGACATAAATCCCGCCGACATCCTGTGGCGCCGCGACGTGCCTGCCACACTCCCACCCCACCGTTTGTTGCGACTAGCCACACACTCCACGCCGGTCAATGTGGCCATTGTCGCCGAAGGCTATCGACCGGAAGAGGCGGAGAAATTCTATGCTGACGCCGAAGTGGCTTGTCAGTCTATCTTTGCCCATCGGCCCTTTGACCGTTTCGAGAGTCGCTTTAATATGCTGGCCGTGGCCCTGCCTTCGACCGAAAGCGGCGTGAGTGTGCCGCGACTCGGCGAATGGCACGAGACGGCCTTGGCCTCACACTTCTCGACCTTCTATAGCGACCGCTACCTCACCACCCTGAGACTCAAACAACTCTATGACGCCCTGGCGGGTCTGAGCTTTGACCACATCATCATTCTCGCTAACACAACCGAATATGGCGGCGGCGGAATATACAATACCTATACGCTCACCACGGCGGGTCACAGGCTTTTCCGCCCGGTGGTGGTGCATGAATTTGGCCACAGCTTTGCCGGACTGGCCGATGAATATGTCGCCGGCGGCTTCGAGAGTTTTTATGGCGAGCAAATCGAACCCTGGGAGCCCAACATCACTTCTCTGATTGACTTTGAGGCCAAATGGAAAGACATGCTGCCTCCCGGCACCAACATCCCTACGACTCCGACAGAGGGCGACAGTCGCCGCGTCGGCGTGTATGAGGGAGCGGGCTACGTGGCACAAGGTCTCTACCGTCCCACAGCCGACTGCAGAATGCGCACCAACGAGTGCAGCGAGTTTTGCCCCGTTTGCCAACGCGCCATCGAGCGCATCATCCGTTTCTATACAGAGGAATAAACGCCTCACCTTAATCCACCCAGACTTTTCTTATGCTGAAAGGACGGCAAGCCAAGCGTTGAGCGTCCTCCAAGCCTCCCACATCCACTGACCAATGGCAGAAAAACGTAAGACCAAATCCACAGCAAAATCCAAAGCCGCCAAACCGGCCGCCAAATCCTCCACAGGACTCTCGGCATTAGGCAATACTCTCTCGCCCGACAAGGGATGGAAAGCTCTGCTTGCCGGAGACAACCTCAGGTTTATCGTCGGTATGCTCCTGCTCATTGCCGCCTTGTTTATGCTTATTTCGATGGTGTCGCACTTCTTTACAGGTGCCGCCGAACAGAGCGCCATCGAGAACGGAAGCGACTTCGAACCCGAAAACTACGGTGGCAAACTCGGCGCCTATACGGCCTATTATTTCATGAACCATCTCTTTGGTGCCGGAGCCTTGCTCTTGCCCGTCTTCATGGCTTTGGTGAGCGTGAAACTTATGAAAGTGTACCGCGTGAGACTATGGAAATGGTTTCTCAACTGCGGCTTCTTGATGGTGTGGCTGTCGGTGACGCTTTCACTCTTGCAGGAAACGCAGATTTTGGGCAACGACCTGCCTCGCGACACGCTTGGCGGAGGTCATGGCCGCAATGTGCTCGAGTTTCTCCATAATGCCGTGGGCATGTTCACTACGGTGGCCGTCATCATCGCCGCCGCCATTTGCTATTTCATCTATCTCAGCGGCGAGACCATCAAATACCTGCGCCAGCTGATGCAGCCTCACAAGATAATCAAGCAGGGCTGGTCGCGCTGGGGTTGGCGCCGCAAAGACAAAGCCGCAAAAGAGACTGACGAAGAGGCCGACGAAGAGATGCCGGTCTATCGCACAGACGACTTGGAAGAGGAAAACGAGGAAGAAACCGGCACGCACAAAGACGAGTTTGCCATCAAACTCGACTTTGCCAATGACGAAGTGGGCGAAGACCAGCATACGGGAGTGACGCTCGAAGACCACACCGCCACCGAAAGCGACAAAACCACCTTTGAGGTGGAGTCTGGCGCCGAAGAAGAGGCGGCCACGGCCAGCACCGTGCCTTCAGAGCCCTACAACCCGCGACTCGACCTTGAGCACTACCAATTCCCCACCACCGACCTGCTTGACACCCACGGCGACAGTGGCACAGCCATAGACATGAAAGAGCAGAACGCCAACAAAGACCGCATCATATCAGTGCTGAAAAACTTTGGCGTGGACATTGTCAGCATCAAAGCCACCATCGGACCCACGATTTCACTCTATGAGATTACGCCTGCACCCGGCGTGAAGATTAGCAAAATCCGCAACCTTGAAGACGACATCGCCATGAACCTTGCCGCCCTCGGCATACGTATCATTGCGCCCATCCCGGGTAAGGGAACGATTGGCATTGAAGTGCCCAACAAAAATCCGCGTATTGTCTCGATGGAAAGCATCATAAACACGCGCGCCTTCCAAGACACCACGTACGAACTCCCCATAGCCCTCGGCAAAACCATCACCAACGAAGTCTTCATCCGCGACCTCACCAAGATGCCCCACTTGCTTGTGGCTGGTGCCACGGGTCAGGGCAAATCTGTGGGCCTTAATGCCATCATCACTTCGTTGCTCTACAAAAAACATCCCAGCGAGTTGAAACTCGTGATGGTAGACCCCAAGAAGGTGGAGTTTAGTGTCTACGCGCCCATCGAGAAGCACTTTCTCGCCATGATACCGGGCGAAGACGACCCCATCATTACCGACGTGACGAAGGTGGTTCAGACGCTCAAGAGCCTTTGTCAGCTCATGGACCATCGCTATGACCTGCTCAAGCGTGCCAAGGTGCGCAACATCAAGGAATACAACGCCAAGTTCAAGGCCCGTCAGCTCAACCCCGAAAACGGTCACGAGTTCATGCCCTATATTGTGGTGATCATCGACGAGTTCGGCGACCTCATCATGACCGCCGGCAAGGAAGTGGAACTCCCCATTGCGCGTCTCGCCCAATTGGCCCGTGCCGTGGGTATGCACCTCATCATCGCCACGCAGCGCCCCACCACCAACATCATCACCGGCACCATCAAGGCCAACTTCCCTGCACGTATGGCCTTCAAGGTGACTTCGCGCATCGACAGCCAGACCATCCTTGACCGCACGGGCGCCAACCAGCTCGTGGGCAAGGGCGACATGCTCATTCTCTCTTATTCTTCGCCCGACCCGGTGCGTGTGCAGTGTGCCTTTGTCGACACGCCCGAGGTGGACAAAATCAGCGAATACATCGCCGAACAACAGGGCTATCTCACGCCTTACGAACTGCCCGAACCGCTTGCCGAAGGCGACGGAGCCGGTGGTGGCGAGGACCTCGATGCAGGCACCATCGACCCCCTCTTTGAAGAGGCTGCGCGGCTTGTGGTGGTGCATCAGTCAGGCTCTACGTCGCTCATCCAGCGCAAGTTTTCGATTGGCTACAACCGTGCCGGCCGTCTGATGGACCAGTTGGAGCGTGCCGGCATCGTGGGACCGGGCCGCGGCGCCAAACCGCGCGAAGTGCTCTGTCCGGACGAAGTGGCACTTGATGCCCGACTCGAAACCCTGCATTGATTGTGTGGAGTCTTTTTCCTTTCAAATAAAATCCTCTCTTATGAAACATACGAAATGGCTCACGGTGGCACTGACCGCCATCGCCTTGTTATTTTCAGCAAAAGCCTCGGCGCAAAACGCACGTCAAATACTCGACCAGACAGCCGCCATCCTCTCTTCGGGCGGCGTACAAGCCAACTTTGTGGTAACGAACTACAAAAAACAGACCGCCATCGGCCGCTCGTCGGGCACATTCTACAGCTCTGGCCGCCGCTTCAAGATTGTCTCTGCCTCAGGGAACTCATGGTTTGACGGCAAGACACTTTGGTCGCTCATGGACGGCAGCGACGAAGCCTATGTCTCCACACCCACTAAAAAAGAGTTGCAATCGCTCAACCCCTACGCCTTTGTCCATCTCTACAAGTCGGGCTACACCATCACTTCGACCAATGCCGACTATCTTGGCCATGCCTCTTATGAAGTCAAGCTCAAGGCCCAAAAGCAGGGAATGGAAATCAACGAAGTCTTGATTACCATCGACAAAGCCACACACCTGCCCCACTGTGTCCGTTTCCGTCCGAGCGGCGGCGAATGGGTGCGTGTGCAAGTCAGTGGCGTGAAGACCGGACAGAAATGGAACGACAACTTTTTCCGTTTCGACGGCAAGGCCCATAGTGGCGTGCGTGTGGTGGACTTGAGATAAAAACACTGTCCTCATTCTTCACGCCGCGGGGCCGCAGTTGATATTGTAGCCATCACTTAGCAGCTGTTTCGTGTGCCATCTTGTGCACTCTTTCAGTCACTTTCTTCCCCTTTTCCTTCTTCTCCTTACTACTCAATCCAATTCAACAAACCTTATGGAACACATCAAATGCCTCATCCTCGGTGCCGGTCCTGCCGGCTATACCGCCGCCATTTATGCCGGCCGTGCCGGCCTTCAGCCCGTAGTGTGTGAAGGTTTGCAGCCCGGCGGACTGCTCACCATGACTACAGAAGTGGAAAACTTCCCCGGTTACCCCGACGGTGTTCAGGGGCCCGATATGATGGACGATATGCGCCGACAAGCCGAGCGCTTTGGTGCCGACATCCGTCCGCGCATCGCCACAAAAGTGGACTTCAAGTCGTCGCCCCGCACAGTGACTTTCGATGACGACACCCAGGCCACATTCACCGCCCTCATCATTGCCACGGGCGCAGGCGCCAAATACCTCGGCTTGTCCGACGAAGAGAAATACCGCGGCTTGGGTGTGAGTGCCTGTGCCACCTGCGACGGTTTCTTCTATCGCAAGAAGACCGTGGCCGTAGTAGGCGGTGGCGACACGGCCTGCGAAGAAGCCACTTATCTCGCCGGCCTCGCCTCGCAGGTCTACCTCATCGTCCGCAAGCCCTTCCTTCGCGCTTCAAAGGCAATGCAAGACCGTGTTTTCGGCAATGAGAAGATCAAGGTGTTGTTTGAGACCAACGTCACCGGACTCTTTGGCGAAAACGGCGTGGAAGGCGCACATCTGGTACATAAAAAAGGCACGGCCGAAGAGCACACCAGCGACATCGCCATCGACGGCTTTTTCCTGGCCATCGGCCATAAGCCCAACAGCGATCTCTTTGTGGGCCAGTTGCCGCTCGACGAGGCCGGCTACATCAAGACTCACGCCGGCACACCTGTCACCGACCTGCCCGGCATCTTCGCCGCCGGCGACGTGGCCGACCCGCACTACAAGCAGGCCATCACCGCTGCCGCCTCGGGCTGCAAGGCTGCCATTGAGGCCGAGCGCTACATCGCCGCGTTGGCCGACTAAGACACTTGATTTCAATACCCATTCACCATCGACAGGGAAGAGCCAAACGGCCCTTCCCTGCTTTTTAATGCCTTCTCAGCCCGGCGGCTGATGTTCAGAAAGGGCGGTCGTACGTGACAAAACCATTGGAATTTTTTCTCCAATAATTTTCGACGAAGCCAGAATAAGGAAAAACGTCACGACGAACGGACTTTTACCGGCGACGATTAGGCGACGACAACGCTGTCCTTATCGCAGGAAAAACTGTCATAAGGACAGGAAAAACGGTCCTTAGCCCCGTAAGTGGTTCATCTACAAAAAAAGAGCGCCATAAAGCGCCCTGTTCTTCCTTCTCAGCTCAAAGATAGCCCCGCCAAGCCACTCAAAAAAAGACAAAAAAGGCTTTGAGGTCACAAAAAAGCGGGTAATCACACGAAGATGCCATCTTTTTTGTATTTTTGCGGTTAGGTAGACTGCAGCAAAGCAGCCCAAACGAGCCTTATGGCCATGGCCGCCGTTATTTATGGCCGCCCTGCCGGCTTCGACGCAACCGAACTACATCTTTTAAACTTATAAAACCATGACATTAGATTCTTGCAACTTTCAAGGTAAGAAAGTGATTGTGCGCGTAGATTTCAACGTGCCTCTCGACGAAAACGGCAACGTGACAGACGATACCCGCATCCGCGGTGCGCTGCCCACGCTCAAAAAAATCCTTGCCGACGGTGGCGCTCTCATTATCATGAGCCACATGGGCAAGCCCAAAGGCAAAGTAAACCCCAAGATGTCGCTCTCGCAAATCGTGAAGCCCGTCAGCGAAAAGTTGGGCGTGCCCGTAGCTTTCGCCCCCGACTGCGCCAAAGCCGCCGATGCCGCTGCTGCGCTTAAGCCCGGCGAAGTGCTCTTACTCGAAAACCTTCGTTTCTATCCTGAAGAAGAGGGTAAGCCCGTGGGTATCGACAAGGCAGACCCTGCCTACGACGCCGCCAAGAAAGAGATGAAAGCCCGTCAGGCTGAATTTGCCAAGACACTGGCTTCTTATGCCGACATCTACGTGAACGACGCCTTCGGTACGGCACACCGCCGCCACGCCTCTACGGCCGTCATCGCCGACTCTTTCGACGCCGACCACAAAATGCTGGGCTACCTCATGGAGAAAGAGGTTAACGCCGTAGACAACGTATTGAGCAACATCAAGCGCCCCTTCACCGCCATCATGGGTGGCTCGAAGGTGTCTACGAAGATAGGCATCATCGAAAACCTGATGGACAAGGTGGACAACCTCATCCTTTGCGGTGGCATGACTTATACTTTTGCCAAGGCCTTGGGCGGTCATGTGGGTGTGTCTATCTGTGAGGACGACAAACTGCAATTGGCTCTCGACATCATTGAAAAAGCCAAAGCAAAAGGTGTAAACCTCGTACTGGGCACAGACTGCATCGCTGCAGACAAGTTCGCTAACGACGCCAACACCCAGGTGGTACCTGCCGGTGCCATTCCCGAAGGCTGGGAAGGCCTCGATGCCGGTCCCGAAACCCGCAAGAGCTTTGCCAAAGCCATCGAAGGCGCCAAGACCATCCTGTGGAACGGTCCCGCCGGCGTGTTTGAATTTGACAACTTCACCGGTGGCTCTCGCGCCATTGCCGAAGCCATTGCCAAGGCCACTGCCGACGGCGCTTTCTCACTCATCGGTGGCGGCGACTCCGTAGCCTGCATCAACAAGTTTGGCATGGCCGACAAGGTGTCTTACATCTCTACCGGCGGTGGCGCCCTGCTTGAGGCCATCGAAGGCAAAGTGCTGCCCGGCATTGCTGCCATCAAAGGCTAAGCCATTCAAAAAAGTCTAAAAGACTAAAAGTCTAAGAGTCTAAAAGAGTTTTTAGCGGCCAAGCCACTCTTTGTCTTTTTGTCTCTTTGTCTTTTTGAGTCTAAAAGACTAAAAGTCTAAGAGTGACCAAGAGCCCTGTAAGGGCGCAACATACTAACCCAGGTCGTCAGGCCTGGGTTAATATGGCCTTCCATCTTCCGGCCTGTAAGGTCGGCACTCACAAGCGGATATGTATACTGATTAATGTTTTATTTTTTACATATTTGCAGTTCATTGTGCCGACTTTACAGGCCGGTGATTGGAGTTGCATTCCATAACCCGGGCCTGACGACCCGGGCTATTATGTTACGGCCCTTCAGGCCTTGCTTGGCTGCTCACAGTTCTGAGTCTCTGTCTTTGTGCCTTTTTGCCTCACTTTTGTTTGATTTTTCCTATGCGTCTTCATTCTTTCACCTCTATCGTCGGCGCTTTGGCGCTTTTGGCCGTCGCTTGTCTCACTGGCTGCGGGAGTCCTGCGGCAGAGACAAAATCAGCCGCCCAAGCCGATAGCTTGCCGAAAACGACGGCCGACAGCAATATGCTTGTGCTCGCCCTGTTGCCCACGATTGAAAACCTCCCCTACTTCTTTGCCGAAGACCGGGGCTGGTTTCGCCAAAACGGTGGCGGCATCGGCGTGGAACTCCATAGCGGACAGTTCGACTGCGACACAGCCCTGCTCGGCGGACGCTGCGTCGTGGCCCAAACCGACACCGAGCGCATCGGCATTTACACCCGTGCCGGACATCGACTCACAGAGATTGCCGAGGCTCCGACAAGCCGCAAGCTGGTGGTGTGTGGCCGACTGCGTATCAACAAGCCCGAACAACTTCGGTTGCGCACCATCGCCATCAGCCGACAATCGGCCGAGGCGGTCGAAGCCTATCGCGTGATGAAGCAGATTGGTGTGGACAAAGAAGATGCCCTGCTTCCGCTCATCAACGACCTGTTTTTGCGCACGTCTATGCTTGACGAAAACCAGGTGGACGCCGCCTTGTTGCCCGAACCATTGGCCACAATGGCAGTGACAGCCGGACACAAAGTGGTGATGAGCCTGAGCGAAGAGCCCGTGATGGGCCGACTCGCTGCCACAAACAAGACCAAAAGTCGCAAAGACTTCGACAACAAATGGCAAACCGTAGAAAAACTGCGCCGACAGGCGGCCGACAGCCTCAATCGCTATGGCAAGCAGGCCTGTCTGAACATCTTGAAACAACGCTACCGCCTCACGCCACAAGCCATTGACAGTCTGCGACTGCCCCAATACGCCCACTAATCCTCCATCAAGCCCCACAAAGTGAACGACTACGCTCCCAAAGCCCTCAAAGCCTTGTGCCGACACGACCTTGGCCAAGCCATAGAGGCGCTCCATAACCTCGCTTCGGCAGCCTCACTGCCCACAGATGCCTTCGGCCTCGACAGTCTCTCGGAAGACTATGAGATGATGGTGAACTATATGGCCGGTGGCTATGAAGACCAGGCGCGCGACACACTCTATAAGCACTTTTTGAGCCGTGCGGCACAATGTTATTGCCAAATGGTCTATGCAGGCCTGCGCGACGATGCCCAAAATGCCTTCGCCGCCACCCGTCGTGCCTTGCGTCTGATGGATGTGCCTCACAGTCTGTCTGAAGTATTGCGCCGCGGTGCCACAGGACGAGTGATGTTCGACCTCGTCTGGACATCGCCCATTTGGAGTGGTGATGACCTTGAGGCAGCCGAACAAATCATAACCTCAGACGATTTTGCCTTCACCCAAAAAGCCCTGCTGCTCAGTGGCACGATGCTGGGCGCCCTTCACTATTTCGACGCTGCCAAACTCACCCTGCTCTTGCACCACGCCCAACACGCCGACGACCGTCTCAGAGCCCGCGCACTGGCAGGCGCAGTGCTCGTGGTGGCTCACCACAAAGATTTGGTTGGCTTTTTTCCCTTGCTTCAAAAGGCTTTCGACGACCTCAAAGCCTCGCCGCGCTACGCTGCCGAACTCAGCGACCTACAAGCTGCACGCATCTTGAGCCTCGAAGTCAAAGAGATAGAGAAAAAGATGCGCGAAGAAATCATTCCGGGCATTATGGAACACACCAAGCACCTCAAAACCGACCTCCGTCACCTTGACATACAAGAATTGCAAGACGAGATGGCGCGGCTGAGTGCCAACCCGGAATGGGCTGAAACCGAGAAGAAGATGACAGCCAAAATGGAACAACTCGCGGCTATGCAACAACGCGGCTCTGACGTATTCATCGGACAGTTCAAAAGTTTCAAGCAACATTTCCCCTTCTTCACGGCGGCAGCCAACTGGTTCACGCCGTTCGACACCAACCACCCCGAACTGCCGCAAACCCTCCGCAAAAGTCCGGTGCTTAACCTGCTCACCCAAGCCGCACAACTCTGCGACAGCGACAAGTATTCGCTTGCCTTCCTGATGGGACAAATGAGCAACTCGGGCCTGCCCCTCAACGCCGAGGCTATGGACGAGCAACTCAAACAGGCTTTCGAAAATGGCGAGATACCTCAAGCCGAACAGATGACGCCTGCCGTACACATCAGGCTGTATATGCAAGACCTCTACCGCTTTTTCACGCTCTTCAGAGGGCGTCAAGACGAGGTCAATCCCTTTGCCGACGATTGGCGTTTTTATGACCAGGAACCCTTCGCAGCCATCTACCAAAAGCCGGAAACGGTTCACGAACTCGCCAGCCTGGCCTTCACCATCAAAGCCTACGAGGCCGCCGCGCCGCTCTACATCGCATGCGAGCCCTCAGCCGAAGTGTGCCAAAAGATTGGCTTCTGCAAAGAGATGACCCACGACTACGAAGGCGCCTGTGAGGCCTACGAGCGCGCAGACCTATTCAAAGACGACTCGGCCTGGACACTGCGCCGCCTCGCCGCCTGTCAGCGTGCACGGTCAAACCCCGAAGCGGCCTTGGCAATCTATGAGCGACTCGAGGCCTTAGAACCCGAAGCCGCCGACCTGCCGCTCCACGCTGGCGAATGCCTCATCTGGCTGCGACGCTACGACGAGGCGCTCAAGAAACTCTACAAAGCCTATTATCTCAGCCCCGACGACCGCCGCGTGTGGCGGGCTCTGGTTTGGGCAGAACTGCAAGTGGGCCGCTTTGAAGAGGCCGAAGGGCATTTCTCTCTCATCCTGGGCCGACAGCCCGAAGCCGGCGACTACGTCAATGCCGCCCACTGTGCCTGGCTCAGTGGCAACATCGTCCTTGCCCTATCGCGCTACCGACTGGCCCTAAGTCAAATGCCCACTGAGACTAAGCCAGAAGACCTGCTCACACCCGACAAAGACCTCCTGACTGCTCACGGCATCACGCAGACCGATATATATATTATGCGAGACGCCATCAGCAAAAACGACTAACCAACCACATTCTCCCCTAAGTAACCCCATAAAAACTCAATTATAATGGCTACGACAGACGACAAGAAAATCATCTTCTCGATGGTGGGTCTATCCAAGACCATCAAGCAAACCAACAAGCAGGTGCTTAAAGACATCTACCTGTCATTCTTTTACGGTGCCAAAATCGGTATCATCGGCCTCAACGGCGCAGGCAAATCGACTCTGATGAAAATCATCGCCGGCATTGACAATGACTATCAAGGCGAGGTGGTCTTTTCGCCGGGCTACACCGTGGGATACCTGCCGCAGGAGCCCCAACTCGACGACAACAAGACCGTGTTGGAGATTGTGCACGAAGGCGTACAGCCCATTGTGGACGCCTTGAAAGAATATGATGAAGTAAACCGCCTCTTCGGCGAACCTGAATATTACGAAGACCCCGAGAAGATGGAGCGACTGATGACGCGCCAAGGCGAACTGCAAGACATCATCGACAGCACTGACGGCTGGAACCTCGACAATAGGCTTGAGCGAGCCATGAGTGCGCTGCGTCTGCCGCCCGCCGATCAGAAGGCTGCGCACCTCTCGGGTGGTGAACGGCGCCGCGTGGCCTTGTGCCGACTGCTTTTGCAGAAACCCGACGTGCTCTTGCTCGACGAACCGACCAACCACCTTGACGCCGAGAGCATCGACTGGCTGGAACAGCATCTCAATCAATATGAAGGCACCGTCATTGCCGTAACCCACGACCGCTACTTCCTCGACGACGTGGCCGGATGGATACTCGAACTCGATCGTGGCGAAGGCATACCCTGGAAAGGCAACTACTCCTCTTGGCTGGAACAGAAGACACGACGCATGGAGCAGGAAGAAAAAACAGCCAGCAAGCGCCGCAAGACACTGGAACGCGAACTTGAATGGGTGCGTATGGCACCCAAGGCCCGCCAGGCCAAGGGTAAGGCCCGTCTGAACTCTTACGACAAACTCTTGGGCGAAGACCAGAAAGAGAAAGAGCAGAAACTGGAAATCTACATCCCCGACGGACCGCGCCTCGGCGCCAAAGTCATCGAAGCCGAACACGTGGCGAAAGCCTACGGCGAAAAGGTGCTCTTCTCCGACCTCAACTTCACTCTGCCACAAGGCGGCATCATCGGCGTGATTGGCCCCAACGGAGCCGGCAAAACCACACTCTTCAAACTCATTATGGGTCTGGAACAGCCCGACAGCGGCACGTTCAGTGTGGGAGAGACGGTGAAGTTGGCTTATGTGGACCAACAGCACGGCGACATAGACCCCAACAAGTCGGTCTATGAGATGGTGAGCGGTGGCAACGAACTGATGCGAATGGGTGGCCGCGACATCAACGCCAGAGCCTATATCAGCAAATTCAACTTCAGTGGCGCCGACCAGGAGAAGCGTTGCGGTGTGCTCTCCGGCGGTGAGCGCAACCGTCTGCACTTGGCCATGGCCCTGAAGAGTGAAGCCAATGTCATCTTGCTTGACGAACCGACCAACGACATTGATGTCAACACCCTCCGAGCCTTGGAAGAGGGTCTCGAGGCCTATGCCGGTTGCGCCGTGGTCATCAGCCACGACCGCTGGTTCCTCGACCGCATCTGCACGCACATCTTGGCCTTCGAAGGAGACGGCACGGTCTATTTCTACGAAGGCAGCTACAGTGAATATGAAGCCCACAAGGCCCGCCGACTCGGCATCACCGAGACCGGCCGCACACGCTACCGCGGCCTTGAAGCCTAAGACGTCAATCACATAACATTCGAGACATTGACAGACACTTATCTCATTCCTGCACAAGAAAGCCAGACTGTCTACACAGAGATGCGCAGCCGGTTTCTGGCTTTTGTGTATGGTGTGGAAAGCGAAGAAGAGGCCAAAGAGCGCCTTGCAGCCTTGCGCAAAACCCATTTCGACGCCCGCCACGTCTGTTATGCTTACGTCATCGGGCCACATGGTGAGCACACACGGCAAAACGACGACGGCGAACCCTCAGGCACGGCCGGTGCGCCTATTGCCAGGCAAATCCGTTCGGCCGGTCTGACCAACGTGCTCGTAGCCGTGGTGCGCTATTTCGGCGGCGTGAAACTTGGCACCGGCCGTCTCGGCGTGGCCTACAAGACAGCGGCGGCCGAGGCTTTGGCAGAAGCCGGAGCCACAGAGGTGGTGATGAAAGACTGCCTCAAGGTGGTTGCTCCCTACGACGTGGCCGACACGGCTATGCGCCTCATCCGCAATGCCGGAGCCGACATTACCGCGCGCGACTATACAGCCACAGAGACCATAATGACCGTGGCCGTGCGCTGCAGCGACACCGAGAGCCTTAAAAACACTTTGACAAAAATCCACACCCTTCACTTCATCGACGACACGCCATGAAGCCACTGCCCAGACTCACTTTCTCTCCCCTTCATCCCACTCATCCCCACCTGCATGCCGCCACGGCACTCTACGAAACGGCTTTCCCCGAAGTCGAGCGTCGCGACACCGCCCTTTGGCTCGATATGATGACGACTTCTCCGTGTTTTCACGCCTTGGCGATAATGACCGACGACGTTTTTGCCGGTCTCATCACGTGGTGGCAACTGACCGAAGATTATGGCTACGTGGAGCATTTTGCCATAACCCCTTCACTGCGCTCGGCCGGTATTGGCGGCGTGGCCTTGGATAAGTTCTTGAGTGAGCGAAAGGGAAATATTGTGCTCGAGGTGGAACCTCCCACCGACGAAATGCCGCGACGTCGGATTGGATTTTATCAACGTCACGGCTTCACGCTTTGGGCTCTCCCCTATCGCCAACCGCCCTACCGCAGAGGCGGCGAGTGGCTCGAACTGTGTCTGATGGGTACCACGGCAGAACCCACGCCGGAGGCCTCGAACCGCTTGGTGCAGGCCTTGCATCGGTTGGTGTATGGGGTGGAAGATTAAGAAGAAATCTGATTGATATTTTTAAGATAACGACAATGAGCGACATGGCGTGTCCATGCCGCTCATTTGATATGAAAACCAATCTTCTGTTTCGTTTCTCAAAACCGACGGTCAGTTATTCTCTTCCATGGCCTTCGTGAGCTGTTCCATCACGCGCTTGTATTCGGTCTGCGTGATGTCGACTTTGCCCAGACACTTCGACTGAGGATGGCGGGCTTTGTAGGCATTGCGCACCATCTCGTGGGTCACGACGTTGGCCAACGGGATTTGGTATTGTCGCATGATGGGCAGCAGATAGTCAATGGCACTGGCAATCTGGTCGTCGGTGAGCGGCGCCTCGAGCGTGTTGCCCTGAAACTCAATGCCTATGGTGAAGTTGTTACAACCGTCGCGGCCGCCCAGTGTGGACGGTCCGGCGTGGTAGGTGACCACCGTGGGCTGACACATGACGTAGCGCGTGCCGTCTGTGTCGATGACCACGTGAGTGCCCACTTTGCGTTTGCCGTCTGTGAGCACCTCGAGCGAGCGCTCCACGGTGGGTTCGGCAGTGTGATGGAGAATGACGCCTTTCACCTCGTTCACCCTCTCTCGGTTGTAGTTCGGCGTGGGATAGTCGATTTCTTGATATGTCTTTCGTTCAGTCGGTTGCGGTTTCACGCTGTCGGTGGAATGGACGGAAGCCACGCCGGCAAGATGTGTGGACTTAGACTCAGCCGTGCGGTCGTTGGCACAAGCCGTCAGGGCGATGGTGAGAGAAGCGCAGAAGGCAAAATAACGTATGGTCATAAGCGCAGGTATCTGATGAATAAAGGATAATGAAAGAGAATGTGTAGGGCAACGGACATAGGAGCATCGACAATGCTCATTCGTCACCACACAAAGTTATAAAAAAATTGGATAGGCCGGATGGCTCGAGACGTCTCGTTTTGTCTTTTGGTTTGCTGCGGCAGAAGACTTATCTTCGTACAAAGAGGAAGAAGGTGGTGGCTTAGCGGCCACTTTTTTTGTGGTTGAAGGCTTTACGGGCATAAGGACAGTTTTTTCCGGCCTAAGGACAGGAATTTCTCGCCCTATTGCAGGAAAATTTCCGTCAAGGCAAAACAAAAAATTCCGCTTTTGAGTGGCCTTTGAAAGGCTCTGAGTGGCAGATAGACGGTTTATCATTCTGTGTGTCAACAGGATAGCGATTTCGTTAACAAACAAAGAAAAACCATAACTCTATTTCAATAAAACCAATCAAAGAGGCTGTTTGTGGTTAAAGATATTGAAGCAGCGTCACGCAAGACCCGGAAACCTGTACAAACAAAAAGGAAGACATCTTAGCCAGTTGCCTGACTTGTGATGTCTTCCTTACCAGTCGGGGTGACTGGATTCGAACCAGCGACCACACGCCCCCCAGACGCGTACTCTAACCGGGCTGAGCTACACCCCGAAAGGTGCTTCACAAAAAGCTTGGCAGAAGGTTCTGCGTTACTTCCGTTTAGCGAGTGCAAAAGTAGCACATTTTTCTCAAACACCAAACAAATCGCGTGATTTTTTTGAAAAATCTCCGTTTTGCCTCATTTTTTCCCTTCAAATGCAGGTGGGACGGCCGCAAGTCTGTAACTTAGCGTAGAGTTTGCCGCGCAAACACGGCAACTCGCCATACCTTTAATAATAATATTATGGAACACATATCCAACGACATCCTCTCTCTGTCCATCAGCCCCAAAGGCGCAGAGATGCAAAGCCTGAAACTGAAGCGGTCGGAGCGCGAACTGCTCTGGCAAGGCGACGAGGCGTTTTGGCACGGACGGTCGCCCATTCTCTTCCCGGCAGTGGGCGGCGCGTGGAACAAGACGTGGCACATTGGTGGCCGGGCTTACACGATGCCCAAGCACGGGTTTATGAGAGAAAAGACCTGGCAGGCCGAGAAGCTTTCGCCGCAAAGCGTTATGTTCAGTTATGACGACAAAGGCGAAGACCGCGCAGCTTTTCCTTGGGCTTATGCCATGAGGGTGACGTATGCGCTCGAACAAAACACCGTGCGCGTGACGCTGCGCGTGGAAAACCATAGCGAGGAAACCATGTATTTCCAGATGGGCGGCCATCCCGGATTTGTCTTGCCCGACTTTGACGAAGACGAGCCCGTTTGTGGTTTTCTCAAACTCGAAGGTGAGCCGAAGTCGGTGCTTCGTGCGGCCGACCAGGGTTGCACGCTGCCTGAACGTTTCGCCTTCCCGATGGATGAAGAGGGCTTTGTGCCCCTCTCGAAAGAGACTTTCATCAACGAAGCCCTAATTTTTGACGGAGGTCAGATTACGGGTGGCGTGATTTGTGACAAACAGAAGCGGCCCATCGTGCGTGTGCAATCCGGCGCTCCCGTATGGCTCTTCTGGTCGCCACAAGGACAGTACGCCCCATTTGTCTGCGCCGAACCATGGTATGGCCTCTGCGACCCCATTGGCTATGACGGCGACGTGGCCGGACGGCCCTACATCAACAGCCTCACGGCCGGCGGCGTGTGGGAAGGCGAATATATCATCGAAGTTCTCATTGACCCAAAACCATAACATACACAGCATCTACAATATGTCTAAGCACGTTTCAGACCTCGTGGTGACGGCCGTCGAAAAACTTCGCGACGACTACGCGGTTATTCATCTGCACGACCCCGCCTCAACGCTTCCGGAGATCTTGCCAGGCCAGTTTGTCGAGGTCAGGGTGGACCATTCTCCCAACACCTTCCTGCGTCGCCCCATCAGCATCAACGAGGTCGACACCGAGAAGAACGAATTCAGCCTGCTGGTCCACGCCGTGGGCGAAGGCACCAAAGCCATGGTGGCCCTCAAAGCCGGCGACACGCTCAACTGCCTCTATCCGCTTGGCCACGGCTTCACCATCCCCGAAGGCACGGGCCGGCGCCTGTTGCTCTGCGGCGGCGGTGTGGGTACGGCTCCCCTACTATATTACGGCCGTCGGTTGAAAGAAGTCGGCCATGAACCCACCTTTTTGCTTGGCGGACGTTCTGCGCGCGACCTGCTGCAACTCGAACAGTTTGAGCAATACGGCCGCGTGTGCTGCACCACCGAAGACGGCACCTATGGCGAGCGCGGGAGAGTGACCGACCACAGCGTGTTGACCACACAGACTTTCGACGCCGTAGCCACCTGCGGCCCGATGCCTATGATGCAGGCCGTGGCCCGTTGGGCTTCTTCACAAAACCTCCCGTGTGAGGCTTCGCTCGAAAATCTCATGGCCTGCGGTCTGGGAGCCTGTCTCTGCTGCGTAGTCAAAACCATCGACAACCACAACATCTGCGTCTGCCAAGACGGACCTGTGTTTAACACCAAACAACTGCAATGGCAAAAGTAAACGTCAACATAGGCGACGGGCTGCATCTAAAAAATCCCGTCCTCACAGCCTCGGGCACCTTTGGTTATGGCCTGGAGTTTGCCGACCTCATCGACCTGGGCCAGCTCGGCGGCATCATCGTGAAAGGCACCACCCTGCATCCACGCGAAGGCAACGACTATCCACGCATGACCGAGACCCCAATGGGTATGCTCAACTGCGTGGGCCTTCAAAACAAAGGCGCAGCCTATTTCTGCTCAGAGATTTATCCGAAAATCAAAGACCTCGACACCAACGTACTGGTGAACGTCTCGGGGTCGTCGCCCGAAGACTATGCCGAGTGTGCAGCCATGATGGGCGAATTGGACCACATCCCCGCCATCGAGCTCAACATCTCGTGCCCCAATGTGAAAGACGGCGGTATGGCTTTCGGTGTGACCTGTGAGGGAGCGGCATCGGTGGTGAAGGCTGTGCGCAAGGCCTACAACAAGACTCTGATTGTCAAACTCTCGCCCAACGTCACCGACATTGCCTCCATTGCCCGCGCCGTGGAAGATGAAGGTGCCGATACCGTTTCGCTCATCAACACCCTGATGGGTATGCACATTGACATCCGTCGGCGCCGCTCGGTATTGAGCATTGGCACCGGCGGTCTGAGCGGTCCGGCCGTGCGTCCGGTGGCTGTTCGCATGGTGTGGCAAGTGGCCCGTGCCGTCAAAATCCCCGTCATCGGACTGGGCGGGATCATGACGGCCGAAGACGCAATCGAGTTTCTCATGGCCGGTGCCACCGCCATCGAGGTGGGCACAGCCAACTTCATAGACCCATGTGCATCGGTGAAAATCGCCGAAGGCATCAACCGCTGGCTCGACGAGCAAGGTGTGGCCGACGTCCACGACATCATCGGCGCCGCTCAATAATCCTCCCCACCCTTACCTGCCGTGACTGAAAGCCAGTCCGTCTTTCAGTCACAGCATCTCTTTATTTTCCAATTACTTACAAGCGCGTGACTGGGTGATTGGGAAAAAGGTAAACATTTGGGTAGAGAGAGACGGACAATAGGATAATGATGACAATTTAAACGTCACCTCTCGCCGACAATCATCAATATGAGATTGAAAGACTAAGAGCCTCTTAGACTTTTCATCACACCACATCAGAATATGATTACACAACACGAGGCCGTAGTGGCAGCCATTGAACAGCTGGGCGGCATTGCCCCACTGGGCGAGATATACCAATTGGCATTGCGCAACCCGGACTGCAAATGGGGCACAAAGACGCCACAGGCTTCGATCAGGCGCATCGTGCGGCACACCAAAGGAATATTTGTTGTGCGCAAAGGGCTTTATGCGCTTGAGAGCCATCGCCGCCAGCTGGCCTCTAACGGCATTGTGGAAACGACGGCACAAAATGCTGACTCGAAAGAGGTGCAACAATTCACCCACTATTACTATCAAGGCTTGCTGCTTAAGGTGGGCGAGTTGAAACACTTCGACACATTTGTACCCAACCAAGACAAAAACAAACGTTTCCTTCAGGAGAAAACGCTCGGCGAACTCAAGACGTTGAAAGACATTCCTCCCTTCAGTTATCCGCACCTCGTAGCCCGGTCGAGTACCATTGACGTCATTTGGTTTAATGAGCGGCAAATGCCCCACTCGTTCTTTGAAGTGGAACACTCTACAGACATACAAAATTCACTCCTTAAATTTTGCGACCTACAAGATTTCTATGCCAGAATGGTCATCGTGGCAGACGAATACCGTAAGGAAGAATTCAAGAAGAAACTCGCCGAGGCTGCCTTTAGGGATTTGCGCCGGATGTCGCGCGTATCTTTTCTTTCTTACGACGAACTCAGCCGACAATACGAAAACGCCATCATCGACGCTGAACGGCATTTTATTTTGTAAATTATTAGATTGGGCGTGTCGGCTACTCACTCATAAATATCTTCGGCGTAGAGAATGGCGAGGCTTTCTTGGTCGTTCACGCCATCGCGCGAGAGTCGTTTGGCTTGATGAGAGATGACTTTTTCAAAAAGATTGCGCACGTAGCGGGCATTGCCGAAATCCTTTCCCGATTTGCCAGGCGTTCGGCCAGAAGCGTGTCGAGCGCCTTTTGGGCTTCGTCAGATAGGCGTCAGTTTGACCAAGTGTGATTTGTTGTCAAATTTGCTTTCATCAAAGTCTTCTTCGTCATCGTCATCGTCGTCATAATCATCATCGCCAAAATCGTAATCGTCCTTGTCTGAGTTGCCGAAAAGATCAAGATCGTCATCGTCTTCTTCATCATAGTCCTCCTCATCATCTTCGTCATCCCACAAGTAGTTTGTAAAACAAAACGCCCAATGTGGATAGCCAAAAGAGTGAAATAAGGAAGTATAAGGTTTTCATTTAAAAGAAGATAAACAGACCAAATATCGGCACTCAACTTCTGCCCGTGTTCAAATTGACTGCAATTTTGTCAAATCTGCCAAGATGGGGTATATAATATATAAAAATAAAGAAGGCCGACACGATGATGTCTCACCGGAACGGCCTTCTATTATTAAAAAAGGAATTACTGATTAGTTGTTTTCGGGACGGAGGGTGCGAACGGTTTCGCCTGCACGCCACATCTCGCTTTCGCGCAGAGCCTTGAGTTCGGCTTCGAGTTTGACGCGATAGTCGGGCTTAGAGTTGCTGTCGATGGAGATTTGGGCTTCGTTGCCGGTCACTACGCTCTGATAGAGTTTTTCCATGACGGGCTTGATGGCATCGTGGAACGGACCCATCCAATCGAGGGCACCACGCTGAGCGGTGGTTGAGCAGTTGGCATACATCCAGTCCATACCATTCTTGCCTACCATGGGCAGGAGTGACTGAGTGAACTCTTCGACGGTTTCGTTGAAGGCTTCTGAGGGCGTGTGGCCGTGCTCACGCAGGGTTTCGTATTGGGCAAGGAAAAGGCCCTGAACGGCTCCCATGAGCGAACCGCGCTCACCGGTGAGGTCGCTGGTGGCTTCACGCTTGAAGGTGGTCTCAAAGAGATAGCCGGAACCTACACCAACGCCGATAGCCAGCGCTTTCTCGAGGGCTTTGCCTGAGTGGTCTTGATAGACGGCGTATGAAGAGTTGAGGCCGCGGCCTTCGAGGAACATAGTGCGGAGTGAGGTACCAGAGCCCTTGGGAGCCACCATGATGACGTCAATGTCGGCAGGGGGAACCACGCCGGTGCGGTCGCTCCAGTTGATGGCGAAACCGTGAGAGAAATACAGGGTTTTGCCGGCTGTGAGATGGGGTTTGATGGTGGGCCAAAGCTGCATCTGGGCTGCATCAGAGAGGAGCATGCAGACGATGGTGCCACGCTCGGCGGCTTCTTCGAGACTGAAGAGGGTTTCGCCGGGTACCCAGCCGTCGGCTACGGCCTTATCGAAAGTTTTGCCTTGACGCTGACCAACGATGACGTTGAAACCATTGTCGCGGAGGTTGCAAGCTTGGCCGGGACCTTGAACGCCATAGCCCAAGACGGCGATGGTTTCGTTTTTCAAGACTTCACGTGCTTTTTCGAGGGGAAATTCCTCACGGGTCATCACTTCTTCGACGACGCCGCCAAAATTCATTTTTGCCATTTTTGTTTTTTAGTTTTAATGGTTGGTTTTATGTTTTGTTGTTGATTTCCTTACAAAGGTTTCCACACGATTGCTGCTTTAAAGACAGGCAGTCCGTCGTGTTGGCGTCTGATTTCGACGAGATGGGTGGTTTCGTCGGCAGGCGTCATATAGTATAATAAGGTATCGCCGGCATAGGCTTCGGCCGTATAAAGGGCTTCAATGCGGGCGGGGTGATGGGTGTTAAAACGGTCTACGGGGAAGAGATCGAGGGCGGTCTCAATGTAGCGTATAGAATTGACGTGGCCGTTGATGTCAAGGTCGCTATAGCCTGCCTGATAGGTTTTGATGGGTTCGGCCTCTTTGAGCCGCACTCGGCGTGCCGTGCCGATGGAGGTATCTTTGTCGAGGGTTATATCGGCAAAACTGCCTTCGGGCAGGTTTTCGAGATCGAGCGATGTGCGCGAGTCGAGATCGATGAGGGCCCATGTGGACGAGGCAAAGCCATAGTTGAAACCGTCGGGAGAGGTGATGGCAAACTGGCGGTCGGTGAACTGGCGAAACACACGCGACACCCACGTCTCAATCGTGTAAGCCTCGCCTGTGCGCGGCATACGCTCCAAGTCTATCACCAAGCGCGAAAGCACCCACACATGGCGATGACGCATCATGTCGGCAAAACCAAAGCCACGCCGACCGGCGTGGAGACTGGCACAACGCAAGAGCTGATTGCCAAAAAATTTCCACGACAGACTGCCGGCACAATCTTCGCTAAAAGGCTCGACGACGAAACTGAAAGCATCGCCGCGAGCGTCGCCACCAAGAAAGGTGTAGGGTTGGTTTGTCATAACGCGATTGTATAGAGTTTTAAGAGACTAAGAGTCTAAAAGACTAAGAGATTGAGCGGCCAAGCCACTTTTTGACTCTTTGACTTTTTGTCTCTTTGACTTTTTGACTTTCTTTGTCTAAACGGTGTGTCGATATTCCTCTTCGCGCAGCTCGAGGAATTCGCTTAAGGCTTCACGGCGACTCTTGGTCACTGCAATGACGCCGGAGCTGACAAACTGCAACAGGCAACCGTATGACTTCAGGGCGCGATAGAGCGACATGATGGTTTCGGGCAAGCCTTCGACCGACACTATCGAATAGACGGCGTTCACCTCAACGATTTTGCTGTCGTGCAAGCGGATGGCTTTGGAGATTTCTTTGTTTTCAAGCAGTTTGGCCGTGGCTATCTTATACAGAGCCTGCTCCATCACATAAATGTCGTCTGAGGTGAAATAGCGGGCCTGAATGACGTCGATTTTCTTCTCAATCTGCTTGGTGACGGTGCGGATGATGTCTTCGGTGGTATAGCAGGTGATGGTGTATCGGTGGACGTTTTGCGTGCCAGAAGGCGACACGTTGAGGCTCTCAATGTTGAGCTGTCGGCGGGTGAAGACGTTGGTCACCTGATTGAGCACACCAGCAAGGTTTTCAGAAAAGATGATGATGGTGAAAAGTTGTACGCCACCTTCTTCAGCAGGTCGCCCCACGGGCGAGGTGCGAGGTGTGGATGTATCGTTGTTTTGGCTCATGGCTTAGTCGTTGTTTGAGAGTATCATATCGTCTACGTCGTGTCCCGGGCAACACATTGGGAATACATTGTCTTCTTCCATTACGGCCACCTGAAGCAGGAAGGCTCCCGGTGTGTCGAGCATCTTCTTGATGGCCTCGTCCAATTGTTCACGTTCGGTGACGGTGTGCGAGGGAATGCTATAGGCAGAGGCAATCATCTCGTAGTCGGGGTTGAGCATAGGGGTGAACGAATAGCGGCGATTAAAGAAGAGCTCTTGCCATTGACGGACGTTGCCCAGATAGTTATTGTTAAGCAGAATGATTTTCACCGGCGAACCTTGTTCCATAATGGTTCCAAGTTCTTGGATGCTCATCTGCATACCGCCGTCGCCGAGGAAGAGGCAAACAGTGCGCTCGGGAGCACCGAAAGTGGCACCGATAGCGGCCGGCAGGCCGTAGCCCATCGTGCCCATACCGCCTGAGGTAATGATGCTGCGCTTTTGGATAAACTTGAAATAGCGTGCTGAGAGCATCTGGTTTTGGCCCACGTCGGTGACGAGCACAGCCTTGTTGTCGGTCAATTCTGTCACGCGTCGTGCCACCTCGCCCATACGCAACGGTCCTTCGGTGGGATGGATTTGCGGATTGATGACTTGTTCGGTCTCAATCTTGTCGAAGGGTCTGAAACTCTCGCGCCACTCTTTATGTGATTTTTTTTGAAGCAGTCTGGTCACTTCGGCCAGGGTCTGTTTGCAGTTGCCCAAAACGGCCACATCCACCTTCACGTTTTTATTGATTTCAGACGGGTCAATGTCGAAATGTATTTTCTTGGCCTGACAGGCGTAAGTGTCGAGCTTGCCGGTGATGCGGTCGTCAAAACGCATACCCACGGCAATGAGCACGTCGCATTGTTGCGTGTTTTTGTTGGCACCCAGACTGCCGTGCATGCCCAGCATTCCCACATTGAGGGGATGGTCTGTGGGCAAAGCCGACAGGCCGAGCAATGTGCAACCGGCAGGAGCGTCGGCTGTTTCGATAAACTTTTTCAGTTCTTCGCCGGCATCGCCCAGTTCCACGCCTTGACCCACGAGTACGAGCGGTCTTTCGGCCTTATTGATGAGTTCGGCAGCGGCAGTAATGCTCGCCGGGTCGGTTTTGGGCACGGGCACATAGCTTCTGATGAAACCCACACTGACGGGATGATATTCGGCCTTCTCCACTTGCGCATTTTTGGCAAAGTCAAGCACCACAGGTCCGGGACGGCCTGAGGCGGCAATATAAAAGGCACGACTCACCGCCCATGCCACGTCTTTGGCCGAGCGTATCTGATAGGCCCACTTACAGATGGGTTGGGTGATGTCCACCATATCACACTCCTGGAAGGCGTCGCTACCGAGCATCTGAGCGCCCACCTGCCCCATAATGACCACCATCGGCGTGCTGTCCATCATGGCATCGGCAATGCCGGTTATGGTGTTGGTGGCGCCCGGACCACTGGTGACCAAGGCCACACCTGTCTTTCCACTCACTCGGGCATAGCCTTCGGCTGCGTGTGTGGCAGCCTGTTCGTGGCGCACAAGAATGTGATTGAGCGTCTTGCGGTAATCATAAAGGGCATCATAGACGGGCATTATGGCACCGCCGGGATAACCGAAAATGGTTTCCACGCCTTCACCCACCAAAGCTCTGAGCATTATCTCGGCTCCGATCAAGACTTCGGGGCTTGAGGGAGTATGTATTTTGGACTGTGAGGGGTCTGTCATCTTTTATATTGTTTATAGGAAGGTGTTATTGGAATGCAACTAAGAAACTTTTAGTCTCTTTGTTTTTTCAGTCGAAGAAAACAATAGACTTTAGTCGTTTGGCACAATGCGGATGCCGCCTTTGTCTGCGCTCGACACCATCGAGGCATAAGCCTTCAGTGCCTTTGAGACTTGACGTTGACGGGTGAGCGGACGCATGGGACGAGCTTGGAGTTCTTCGTCTGAAAGTTTCACGTTGATGCTGCGGCTCGGTATGTCTATCTCAATGATGTCGCCGTCAACGATTTTACCTATGTTGCCACCGGCTGCTGCTTCGGGCGAGATGTGACCGATGCTGAGGCCCGACGTTCCGCCAGAGAAGCGACCATCAGTGATGAGCGCACAAGCCTTGCCTAAGTGGCGGCTTTTGATGTAAGACGTGGGATAGAGCATCTCCTGCATACCGGGGCCGCCTTTGGGGCCTTCGTGGGTGATGACCACCACGTCGCCAGCCTCAACCTTGCCGCCGAGAATGCCTTCACAGGCTTCTTCTTGCGAGTCAAAGACCTTGGCGGGACCGCTGAAGTGCCATACAGACGGGTCCACTCCGGCTGTCTTCACCACACAACCGTCAAGGGCGATGTTACCGAAAAGCACAGCCAGACCACCGTCTTTGGAATAGGCGTGGGCGATGTCGTGAATGGCACCGTCTGTGCGGTCGGTGTCGAGCGAAGGCCATACAGCCTCCTGACTACCCATTTTGGTAGAAAAACAACCGCCGGGTGCACAACTGTATATGCGCTGTGCCTCAGGCTCCACTGTTTCGCCGGTGATGCTGTAACGCTTGATGTCTTCACCCAGTGTCGTACCGTTCACTCTGACGGCATCAAGGCGCAGCAAGTCACCTTTGGCCAACTCACCCAGAATACCCATCACGCCTCCGGCGCGGTTGCACTCCTGAATGGAGAAACGCTGCGTGTTGGGTGAGAGTTTACACAGACAAGGCACTTTGCGGCTCAAGGCGTCAATATCAGCCATCTTGAAGTCCACGCCGGCCTCGCCGGCCACAGCCAACAGGTGCAACACGGTGTTGGTCGAACCACCCATGGCGATGTCGAGCGTCATGGCGTTGACAAAGGCGTCGCGTGTGGCGATGCTCAGAGGCAAAACACTCTCGTCGCCTTCTTCATAATATTTATAGGCGTTCTTGACAATCAGTTTGGCGGCATCTTCAAAGAGTCGGCGACGGCCCACATGTGTGGCCAATATTGTGCCGTTACCTGGGAGCGACAAACCGAGAGCCTCGGTGAGGCAGTTCATGGAGTTGGCCGTGAACATACCCGAGCACGAGCCGCATCCGGGACAGGCGCGGCGTTCGATTTCTGCCAGTTCATCGTCCGAGACCGACGTGTCTGCACCCTTGATCATAGCTGTAATAAGGTCCACATTCTCGCCGTTCCATTTGCCGGCTTCCATCGGGCCACCGCTCACGAAAACCGTGGGGATGTTGAGGCGCATGGCGGCCATAAGCATACCCGGCGTGATTTTGTCGCAGTTTGACACACACACCAAAGCGTCGGCCTTATGGGCGTTGACCATATATTCCACCGAGTCGGCAATGATGTCGCGCGAAGGCAGCGAATAGAGCATACCGTCGTGCCCCATGGCGATGCCGTCGTCGATGGCAATGGTGTTGAACTCGGCTGCATAGCAACCCAGTTTCTCAATTTCCTGTTTGATGAGTTGACCCACCTCGTGCAAATGAGTGTGTCCGGGCACGAATTGCGTGAATGAGTTGGCAATGGCAATGATGGGCTTGCCCAACTGTTCACGCTTCATACCCGTGGCCATCCACAAGGCACGGGCTCCTGCCATACGTCGGCCTTCGGTACTGAAGGCACTTCTCAGTTTATGCTTCATATTGTTATATGACTGACTTTATACAGAAGACTGCCTAAGCCTCCTGTTTTATTAAGATGCAAATGTATCGAAAATTTGCGGCACGACAAACAAAACGTCAGACTTTTATGCCGAAAAATACACTTTTGATGAAAATATACCATCTTTTATGCATAAAACAAGCATAAACGTGCAAGAGAGGTGCGACAAAAAGGAGTGAGAGAGACGAGGCGATTGACTGAAAATGTGGAAGCGACCTGAAGAACCGGCCTTGACATCATACTATGACTTTCATTGACCACAAACCTCGACATCGTCAGCCTAAAAAAACTGTCAATACGTCTGTGCTCTATACCGTTAGTTTCTTCCTTTTTCCCAATCACCCAATCACACGCTTTATAACGATTTCATTTCCAGCTAAATGCTGTGACTGAAAGGTGATTGAGAGGTGTTTCGTTCAGTCACGCTCTGGTCACGCTGAGACGTTTTGTCTCAATCGCAAATAATTTCCTCAAATCAAGGCCAAGAGGTCTTTGACGGCAAAAAACAACATCGGCATCAACAAGGCCGGCAAGAGGTTGATGGTCTTACAATCTTTGATGCCCATCACACCCAGACCGGCGGCGGCAATCAAGACTCCGCCCACCACCGACACCTCACCAATCAATTCTTCAGATATAAAAGCGGCCGAGACATGGGCAATGCCATAGATGCCGCCTTGCCAAGCAAAAACCGCAATGGCCGTAAGCGCCGTGCCAAAACCATAACTGGAGGCGATGACTATCATCGTAACGAGATTAAGCGTGGCTGCGGTCATCAGATAGGTGTTGTCGCCGTAGAGCGCACTCATCACGGGGCCCATCATCGAGAGGGTGCCCACACAACATAGCAGAATACCCGTGGTGATGCCTTCGGCCAGATTGCTGCCGCCCGAGACACGCGACGTGGCGCGGTCCATGAGTTTGTCGAGTTTGAGCAAGGTGCCGAGCAAACCTCCCAGAGCCAGACAGACAATAAACAGCACGGGGTAGTTGCTCTTTTGCATGTGGCTCATAGCCACATTGATACCTAACACCAAGGCGGCAAGTCCCATGGCGGTGTTGAGCACGGTGATGTATTTTTCGCGTATGCCTTTGCGGGCCAGCGCACCTATGGCACTGCCGGCCACCACTGCGGCGGCGTTGAGGATGATGGCGGTCATATAGATTGTTTTATATAGAGTAAGTGACTAAAATACTGAGAGTTTGAACGCGGTCAAGCCAACTTTTATATCTAAGAGTATGTCAGCGGCCAACCAAGCCCTGAAAGGGCGCAACATATTAGCCCAGGTCGAAGGCCTGGGTATGGTGTATCCACTATAATCCGGCCTGAAAGGTCGGCACAATGAATACAAAATGCCCCAATAGCATATATTATGATTGTAAGCACAAGGCAGTTTTGGAAGTGCCGACCTTACAGGCCGGAGATTGGAGGTGTACCTCATACCCAGGCCTGACGACCTGGGCTAATATGTGACGCCCTTTCAGGGCTTTGCTGGTCGCTTACAGTCTCTTTGACGTTTTGTCTCTTTGTCTCCCAAATAATCAGAAGTCCACACTGAGTCTCACGTTGAAGAGACGGCCGGTGAGATAGTTGGGCACGGCATAGCGGGTGTTGGTGATGTCGGTAATCCAATAATACGAACTCACGTTTTTGATGTCCATCAGATTGAGGGCATCAATGCCGAGCCAGGCGTTGCGGATGTAGCGGTGTATGCCCGAGCGGTAGGGACTGTCGTCGGGTTTGACGAGTCGGTAACTCATACCCAGATCCACGCGCTTGTAGGCCGGAGCCCTGAAGTTCCATTTTTGTCGGGCTTCGTGGGCCGGTCCGAAGGGAAGACCGTCGGCAAAGGCGGCTTTGAGCGTGACGCGCCAACGGTCGGTGCCGGGGAAAAAGTCGGTGAAATAAATCGACAGGTTATAGCGCTGGTCGGTGGGGCGTGGTATCCACTCGCCGGCAAACTTTTCTTTCGTCCCCATAATAGAGAAGGTGACCCACGAGTCGGCACCGGGCACAAACTCGCCGAAGAGCTTGAAGTCGATTCCTGCGGCATAACCGCTGGTCTCATTACGTCCGCTATACACCACTCTCACGCCGTCTACGGCATAAGGGATGAGGCGCGAGAGGGCTTTGTAGTAGGCCTCGGTGGTGAAGCGGAACGGACGCCCCATCATACGGAAGGTATAGTCGGCACCCAACACAAAGTGAATGGAGCGCGGCGACTTGATATCAGGATTAAGACGGATTTGGGCCACGCCGTTTTGCATCACGGTGTCACGCAGTTCTTTATAGAAGGGGGCTTGATAATACACACCGGTGGCGGCACGCAGGGTCCAGTTATCGTTGCCTGCCGGAATGATGCCTAAAGACACGCGGGGCGACAAAATGGTTTCGCCGTTCCAGTCCCAATGTGAGAGGCGCAGGCCATAGGTGAGATTAAACAGGGCGGCCGAAGTCTTGAACCTCCAGGCGTCTTGGACGAAAAACTCCAGGCGGTTGGTCTCGAGTGTGGCCAACGAGCGCTGGCTGTAGATAAGGCTGAGACGGTCGGGGCTTGTGGGGAGCGAATAACCCATAGAGTCGCGCATCTCCCATTCGCGTGAGTTTTCTTCCACGTGCTGGCGTTTCCAGTCGAAGCCTGCTTGCAGTGTGTGTCCCGTCAGGCGCGTGCGGAAGGTGAGACCTACGTCAAACACGCGTGCCTTGAGGCGGTTGCGGGCGTGCTCCATATAAGTACCCACGCCAAGCTCTTGCTGTGACGTGGCTTCTTGAAGCCAATATTCTCCTTGAATGTCGTAGGTCTCGCGCTCGTGTGTGGAAAAAGAAGAGAGACGCAGGGCCAGGTAGGTCTGTGGATTGAAATGCCGGGTGATGGTAGCGGCGCCAAAGAGTGTAGAGAAACGGTCGCTCTCCCATCCGTCAAAATAGACTTTGAAGCGCCGCGGCTCGTAGAGGGTGCCAAAGGCGGTCTCACGCTCTTGTGGGCGGAAGTTGTAGTGATTGTCGGCGATGTTGGCCAAGACGTCGACACTCCAGCGGCGGTTGGGCGTCCAACTCAAAAAGGCCTGCCAGTCGAGGAAGTTGGGCGAATATTCTCCTTCGGTATCGGTGGAGCCGAGCAGATGTTTCGTGGTCTTGTAGCGCAGTGAGGTCATGGCGCTGAACTTCTTGTTACCCCACCCCACATAGGCGCCGGCTCCGAGCAGTGAGGCCTGTGCCGAAGCTTCAAGTCGCTCGGGGCGTTTATAGGTGATGTCAAGCACAGACGACATCTTGTCGCCATATCGGGGTTCAAAACCGCCGGTCGAGAAACTGATACTGCCCACCATGTCGGGGTTGATGATGGAGAGGCCTTCTTGTCCACCACTGCGCACAAGCAGGGGGCGAAACACCTCAATGCCATTGAGATAAACGCAATTTTCGTCAAACGAACCGCCACGGACGTTGTATTGCGACGACAGTTCGTTATGAGTCGACACACCGGCCTGGGTGGCGATGATTTCCTCCACGGCATTACCCGAAGCCGACGGGGCCAGCCGGGTTTGGTCGAGGGTGATTTTCTGCATCGTTCCGGTCTGCACGCCCTTACCGGTGACAACGGCCTCACCCAGTGCGTTGCTGCCATAGACGGGCATGACGACGTCGAGCCTGATAGAGTCGGCCGGATTGCGCAACACGCGCCGACGGGTCTCATAGCCAATCATGGAGAAAATTACGGTCACGGTGTCGGCCGAGGTGCAGGTCAGGCTGTATTCGCCTTTGAGGTTGGTCAAGGTATAGACGCCCTGCCCCGTCACCCTCACATTGGCCAGTTCGATGGGCTGTCCCGAGTCGTCGCTGACGCGGCCGAAAATGCGGCTACGGTTTTGCGCGGCCAGTGGTTGCTGGCCCACACCTATATATAATATTAGGAGACCCCAAAAGAGGCAGAGTCGTTTCACTTGGTGGTTTTCGTTTAGTCGAGTGTTTGTGAGATGTTTTGCTCGCGGTGGCAGAGGCTCACGCAGACGCCCCATTTATCGTGGAGGTAATGGGCCAGATGTTCAGCACAATAGACACTACGATGCTGACCGCCGGTGCAGCCGAACGAAAACATCAAGTCGGTAAATCCGCGGCGTATGTAGGTGTCGACGTGGTGGTCGGCCAGCGCGTAGACGTGGTCGAGAAACTGCACAATCTCGCCGTCGTCTTCAAGAAACTTAATGACGGGTTCGTCGAGGCCGGTCAGTGATTTATAGGGGGCGTAGCGACCGGGGTTGTGGGTGGAACGGCAGTCAAAGACATAGCCGCCACCGTTGCCCGTGGTGTCTTCGGGAATACCTTTTTTATAACTAAAACTGAACACGCGCACACGCAGTGAGGGTTTCGTTTCGGGCAATCTGACGGGAGCGGCGGGCTGCGTCTCCACGGGCTTGGCGGTGTGGTCGGTGACGCCACCGCTAAAGCGCGGCATGTCGGCCAGTCGCCAGAGGGTTTCTTCAAGATAGGGATAGGGTGTGGCCACGCCGTCGAGCAATTGCCGACGGAGGTTCTGGATGGCGGCCGGGATGCTGTCGAGGAAGTATTGCTTGCGCTCGAAATAGCCTCTCAATCCGTAGGCGCCAAGCACCTGCATAATGCGGAACAGCACGAAGAGATGGAGGCGCGAGCGGAACTGCTCTTCGTCAAAGCGGCAGAGCGTGTGGAGTTCGTCGAGATAGTCGGCAATAAGACTTTCGCGCAGGGTCTGCGGATAACGCGCCGAGGCCTGCCATAAGAAGGAGGCGAGGTCGTATTGGAGAGGCCCCATACGGCCGCCCTGGAAGTCGATGAAATAGGGCCGGCCGTCGGGCATCATGACGTTGCGGGCCTGAAAGTCACGATAAAGGAAGGTGGGCATGGCCGGCAGGCCGCCGTTGGCCGTGTCGGTTGTCGAGACGAGGTCGTGGGCCATGCGCAAGAGGTCGTCTTCGAAGCGGTTTTCGTCGAAGGCGAGGTCGCAGGGTCGCAGGAAGCAGTATTTGAAGTAGTTGAAGTCGTACATGGCCGCCCGTTCGTCGAAGGTGCGGGGCGGCAGGAGGCATTCGGGGTCGAGGCCTTTGGCACCGGTGATTTGCAGGTGGGGTAATAGGCGCAGCGTACGGCTGATGAGTTGCCGCTCGTTGTCGCTGTATTGCCCGCCGACCTCACGACCTTCAGAGAGCATCTGATAGAGGGAGGTGCGCCCCAAATCAGTTTGCAGATAGGCGGTGGCGTCTGACGAGACGGCCAACACCTCGGGCACGGGCAGACCGTGTGAGGCAAAATGCCGACTCAGATAAATGAAGCATTGGTTTTCGGCCACGTCGGGACTCACCACGCCTATGACGCTCCGGCCGTCGTCGTCGACAAAACGCACGTAGTGGCGGTTGCTACCGGCTTTGGGTAAGTTCTCGATGCGTGCGGCAGGCCGACCGAAGTGGCTTTTATATAGAGATTTAAGTTTGTCCATCTGAAGTAATCGTGTAAGTCTTATCTGTCGGTCGGTGTCTTGGCCATATTCATTTGAATGACGGCCATGAGGGCTGCCGTCTCGGTGCGCAGGCGACTGCTGCCGAGCGATATGGGTCGGAAACCGGCTGCTATGGCGGCCTGTACTTCTTCGATGGTGAAGTCGCCTTCGGGTCCTATGGCCACGAGGGTGGGCACGTCGGGCGAGACCACTTCGCGCAACTCGGGCAGTTTTGAGGTGCCCACGGGGCGAAGATGGGGCGGCAAATCGGGGCTGTCCATCTGATAGCAGTGTGCGATAAATTTCTGTCCCTCAAACGGTTGTTGCAAAAATGCGGAGAAAGACGTTAAGGGCGTGATTTCGGGAAGCCAAGCCTTACGGCTTTGCTTGAGGGCCGCCACAGCCACTTTCTCGAGCCGTTCGGTCTTGACCACACGACGGCCGCAATTTTTACAGGCCAGCAGCGTGAGGCGGTCAAACCCCACCTCGGTCGATTTTTCCACCAACCATTCCATGCGTTCCATATGTTTGGTGGGTGCCACGGCTATGTGAATGGGGGCTTGCCACGACGTGGTGGCCGTTCGGCGGCTGTTGATTTGCAGCAAGCAGCGGTGTGACGAAGCGGTGGTTATGATGCAGTCATAAAAATGGCCATTGCCGTCGGTGGCCAACACTTCGTCGCCTTCTTTCATGCGCAACACGCGCACGGCATGGGCGGCCTCGTCTTCGGGCAAACGTTTTTCTTCGGCCACGTAAGGGGCATAAAACAGATGATATTCTTTCATGGTAATAGGTGGGAACTTCTGTGTGGAGTCTGTCGCCGGCTGTGACGATGGCCGGCCGCGTCGTCAGTCGCCTTCATTGGCTGTCGCGGTCCGTCGGCGCAATTCATCACGCAAGGCCGAGGCCAACTCGAAATTGTCGGCGGCCACGGCCTGATTGATGGCTTCTTGGAGCACGTCTTCGGGCATATTGCGAATGGGCACGGCCACACGGCCGTCTTCTGACTCACCGGCCACAAACTGGAGGGCGTCTCCTATGGTGACGTAAAAAGGCACACCGATCTGCAGGCCCAAAGCCATACCTTCGACAAAGGAGCAGGCAATGTATTGGGGTTCGTCATCGTCAGCGGCGTCGGCCGGCAACAGAGCCAAACGGGTTTCACTCACGGCCGCTTCACTCTGCGAGAGGCACACATAGGCCAGCCTGTAGCCCAGCCCCTCTATGATGGTCTGCGAGAGAGCGAGTTGGCTACTTTCGTCGTCTGACATCACGCTTTCGAGCAAGTTGTAGGCCTGGCGGTCAATGAAAAAAGGCAAGTGGCGGTTTTCTTCCAATATCTTGAAAATGACCATACAAGCCCCATGAAGCGTGGTATTTTTGGTGAGCCCCACGGGGATGATGGGCAGTAGCGGAAGAAGGCGATTGTCTTTGATTGTGGATTTGGCGTGAATGGACATATTGTTGGGTCGTCGCTTGCTGGTTGGTTGATATCTCCTTCGGGCCTTTTCGTGATAGGCCAAGATAGGTTCGCTTTATCCTGCGAAGATAGCAGAAAAGCGCGAGACACGAAAGCGACGGCTACAATTTTTGACTTTTTGACAATTAGGAGTGATAAATTGAGGGAAAAATGCGTTGGCGAAGGGGCTATAGCTTGGTTGCTCTAATTGGATATACGTTTTGGTAGTGAAAAAATTGCAGAAGAGGACTATTAAGCTAAGCCGGATAGACCGGGACGGCCTCACCTTGCCCCAACATTTTTCTCCCTCCCCTACTCGACGCTGCGTGAGGTTTTGTCTTTTGCCCGCCCTCGGTTTCGGCTTAAATTTGAGGTAGGATAGAAGAAGCAGGAGGCCGATGAGGCCTCTTTTTTAGTTTTCAAGGACTTACGGGCATAAGGACAGTTTTTTCTGCCATAAGGACAGGCCGCTACGGGGATACTGAGAGGAAAAAGTGCGCCTATGGCCGACTGATTTTGACCGCCACAACGTCATTGTTATGTGCCTTTCAGTCGATTTTGGGATATGGAAAAGCATTATAAAAATTATATCTACCTATGGATTAATTACTTACAAGAGCGATGCAGTCGGTTTTCACAAATCGTAAGCGTTGGATTGATTTTTTAATCCTTTTGTGTCGGGATGTTAAAAAGTCATTGAATAGCGTCACTCTCTATCCGACAAAATGAACAAAGCAGGGACGAAATCCGTCTATCTCGCCAATTTTGAATAACTTTGCCCGCTATGGGACGAATTTTAGCCATTGACTACGGCCGTCGGCGCACCGGACTGGCGGTGACCGACCCGGCACAAATCATTCCCGGCGGACTCACCACGGTGGCCACGGGCGAACTGCTCAAGTTTCTCGACGATTATATCAAGCGCGAGACCGTGGACCGTGTCGTAGTGGGATGGCCCACGCAGACCAACGGCGAACCATCTGAAAACCAGCGCCGTGTGGCTGAGTTTGTCCGCGCCTTCGAGCGGCGCCATCCCGGCGTGCCGGTGGTCAGGCAAGACGAGCGTTTCACCTCGGTCATTGCCCACCGCACTATGATAGACGCCGGACTGAGCCGCAAACGCCGGCAAGACAAGGCGCTGGTCGACGAAATCAGTGCCACGCTCATCCTCCAGCAGTATATGGACGGGCGCTAATCCACACGCAGGCGACTCGTCAACGCACCACCTTTTCACGAAAACCAACAAGACACCTTTCATGATACTCCCCATCTACACCTACGGCCAGGCCGTTTTGCGCCAGGTGGCCGAAGACATCCCGACCGACTATCCCGGCCTCGACGAACTCATTGAGAATATGTACGAAACGATGGACCACGCCGAGGGTGTGGGACTGGCCGCTCCTCAAATCGGCTTGCCCATCCGCGTGGTGGTCATCTCGCTCGACGTGCTCAAGGAAGACTTTCCCGAGTATGCCGGATTTCGCCATGCTTACATCAATGCCCACATCGTCGACGCCGACACCAGCGAGACGGAAGTCATCACCGAGGGCTGCCTGAGCCTGCCCGGCGTGAGCGAACCCGTACGCCGACCCAAGCGCATCAGAGTGCAGTATCTCGACGAAAAGCTCCAGCCCCACGACGAATGGGTGGAGGGCTATCTGGCCCGCGTGATGCAACACGAGTTTGACCATCTCGAAGGCCACGTCTTCACCGACCGCATCACGGCTCTGCGCAAACAACTCGTGAGCAAAAAACTCACCTCGCTGGCCAAAGGCCGCTTCGCCTGCGGCTATAAGGTGAAGCCTGCGCGCCGCTAAACGGTATGGGCACACCGCTCCCACTCGGTCGCAGCGGCTGTGGCGTTTTTTCTGAAATAATCCTTTTCCCTTCAACACCCGCGCTAAACAGACGATGAAACGATGGATGGCCACGCTGCTCGTGGCACTTTCGCTCTGCGCCAAAGCCCAAATCAACACCGACAACGTGTTGCTGATGGGCCGCAGTGCCATAGCCGCCGAAGACTATCTCACGGCCATCGGTCTCTTTAACCGCGTGATTGAGGTGAAGCCTTTCCTCTACAAGCCCTACTATTACAGGGCCTACGCCAAGTTTTCGCTCGACGACTTCGGCGGAGCCGAGGCCGATCTCACCAAGGCCATCGACATCAACCCCTATATGGTGGAGCTCTATCAGTTGCGCGGCATCTGCCGCATCAGGATGAGCGCCTTCGAGGGGGCAGAAAAAGACTATTCGCGCACACTCGACGAACTCCGCGACGACCGCAGTGCGCGCTTCAACCGCGCCCTGTGCCGGTTGGAGCAGAAAAAATATGACGAGGCCGAGGCCGACGTCGACTCGATTATGGCGGCGGCGCCCAACTTCTATCGGGCTTATCCGCTGAAAGCACAGATTGCCTTCGAGCGGCAAGACACCACCGCCGGCGTCAAATGGCTCACGACGCTGACCGAGCGCGAACCGACCAACACCGACGCTTGGTCGTTTCTCGGACGCTATGCCCTCCGACAAAGCCGCTATGCACGCGCCGACAGCCTGCTGACAAAAGCCATCACGCTCAGTCCCCGACGCTATGACGACCTGCTGGCAAGAGCCTTGGCGCGGCATGGCATGAACCGTTTCGGGGCGGCAGTCGACGACTATACGCGGGTGATTGACCTGGTGCCCGAGCATTTCGTGGCCCACTACAATCGCGGCCTCATCCTGGCACTCGTGGGCGAAGACAACAAGGCGCTCGAGGATTTTGACTTTGTCGTGGCCAGCGAACCCGACAACACGCTGGCCCTCTACAACCGCGCACTGCTGCGGCGACAGACCGGCGACTGGCGGGGAGCAGTTGCCGACTTCACCCGACTCATCCGCCAATATCCCACCTTCTATTACGGCTATCAGGCACGGGCCGAATGTCGACGGAAAATGGGCGACGTCAAGGGGGCGATTAGCGACGAAACCGTGGTGGCACGCGCCAACCTCGACGTGATGTTTGCCAAACACAAACGCCGCATCGTCAAGAAGGTGCGCAAAGGCTCAGACCACAGTCTTGATAGTTACGACCAACTCGTCGACGACGCCATGGCCGACTCCACCGAACTGAGTTTCGGCCGACTGCTGGCCAAAGACCTTTTCGGCAAAGTGCAATACCGCTCAACCTCAGAGACCGAGTTGCCGCCCTATGCGCTGACCTTCCGCCAACCCTCTGAAGAAAAAGGCTACCGCTCTATAGGTTTCTTGCCCGAGGCTGCACGGCTCTCGTCGCTACTCCGCTCCGGCACACTCACTCTCACGGCCTCAGCAGGCACGGGCAACGAAGATTTCGAACCACACCTGACGGCTGCCAAACAAAACAATCCGTCGGCGGCCGACACGCTGATTTGCCAAGCCGTGTGCCGCGCCGACGACTATGACTACGGCGGCGCACAAACTCTGCTTGGCAGGGCACTGACAGCGGCCTCGAAGCCACAGACCAAGGCATTGATAAGACTCCAAACGGGCGCCGTATGCATCAAGTCGGCCACAGCCATGACCGAGATGGGGGCAGAAGAGACCAAGACGCGACAAGCCCTACTGAGCCTTGCCGTCAAAAATCTCAAAGAGACACTCACCGACGCCGGCGAGGCCCGTCTCTACCTGCTCTATAATCTGGGCTGTGCCTATATGGCTCAAAACGACTACGACAAGGCCGTGGAGACTTTCGACGAAGCCATCAAGACCGACGGCCGACTGGCCGAAGCCTGGTACAACCGCGGACTGGCCAAAATACGCCTCAACGACAAGACCGGCGCACGCACCGACTTGAGCCGTGCCGGCGAACTCGGCCTCTTCAGTGCCTACAGTCTGATGCGCAAACTATAACCTACCAGCCACACTCCTATATAATATATATGTCAAGAAAGAAAAAACCGCTCCCCCTGCTCGAAAACATAACCATCACCGACGTGGCTGCCGAAGGCAAAGCCATTGCCAAGGTTGACGGCCTGGCCGTGTTTGTGCCCTATGCCGTGCCCGGCGACGTCGTTGACCTGCAAATCAAGCGCAAGAAGCACAGTTATGCCGAAGCCGAGATTGCCCGTATGATTACGCCGTCGGCCGACCGCACAGAGCCTTTCTGTCCCCACTTCGGCGTGTGTGGCGGTTGCAAATGGCAATGTCTGCCCTATCGGCTCCAACTCCACCACAAGCAAAAACAAGTGGAGGAGACCCTGCGCCGCATTGCCAAAGTCGCACTGCCCGAGGTGTCGCCCATCATAGGCAGCCCGCAGGAACGGGAATACCGCAACAAACTCGAGTTTGGCTTTTCAGACAAACGCTGGCTCACGGTAGAAGAGGTGAAAACCGGCGTGAAGTTTGACCAAATGAACGCCGTGGGCTTCCACATAGCCGGATCGTTTGACAAAATACTCGACATCACGGCCTGCCGCCTCATGGACGACATCAACAACCGTCTGCGCAACGCCATACGCGACTACGCCCTCGACCACGGCCTCACCTTCTACAACTGCCACAGCCGCGAAGGCCTTTTGCGCGGCATGATGATACGCACCTCGACGACGGGCGAACTGATGTTGCTTATGCAATTCTGCATCCATACGCCCGACGAAGACCGTGAGGCACACGACCTGCTCGACCACCTGCACACGACCTTCCCCGAGGTGACGTCGCTGCTCTACGTGAACAACACGAAATGCAACGACACCTTTGCCGACCTGCCCGTCGCCACCCACAGCGGCACAGACTGCATCTATGCCGAGATGGAAGGCTTGCGCTTCAAGGTGGGCCCGAAGAGCTTTTACCAGACCAACTCGGCCGGCGCCTACGAACTCTATAAGGTGGCACGTGACTTTGCCGGACTGAGCGGCAACGAATTGGTCTACGACCTCTATACCGGCACGGGCACCATCGCCAACTTCGTGGCCAGGCAGGCCCGGCAGGTGGTGGGCATTGAGTATGTGCCCGAAGCCATCGAAGACGCCAAAGTCAACGCCGACCTTAACGGCCTCGGCAACACGCTCTTCTACGCCGGCGATATGAAAGACATCCTCACCACCGACTTTATCACCGCCCACGGCCGGCCCGACGTCATCATCACCGACCCGCCCCGCGCAGGTATGCACGGCGACGTGATTGAAGCCATCCGCTTTGCCGCGCCCCGCCGCATCGTCTACGTGAGTTGCAACCCCGCCACACAGGCCCGCGACCTTAGTCTGCTCGACGACCTCTACCGCGTGGAGCGCGTGCAGCCCGTCGATATGTTCCCCCACACCCACCACGTCGAAAACGTCGTATTGCTCGTCAAGCGTGAAGGATGAAGAGGAGGCAAAGAGATTGAGAGCCTGAAAGGCGAAAAGATGATTAGCCTCCCTGCAAGCCCTGTAAGGGCGTAACAAAGATAGCCCAGGTCGAAGGCCTGGGTAATAGCACATCCCGAAAAACCGGCCTGTAAGGTCGGCACATTTAGGGGCAAATAATCATTATTAATTGTCTACACGCCAATGAGAATTATCTCATCAATGTGCCGACCTTACAGGCCGGAAATAGAATGGCCATCCATAACCCAGGCCTAACGACCTGGGCTAATATGTTACGCCCTTTCAGGGCTACTTGGCATACGTCACAGCATTATTCAAACAGCTTTGTCTAATATATAAATCCTGCCCTCATAAGTTATGACCGGCATCATCCGCACCAATCCGGCACTTCGCCGCCGCCTCGAGGCCATTCTGATGGGCCAAGACGAAGGCGCCATGCTTGCGCTGTTTCCGACGCTCACAAACAGTGAGCGCCGCACGGCGAGTTGGCTTTTGGGTGAAGAACTCTTGCCGCGACTGGAAGGGAGCGAGACGTTTATGTATTGGTTTGACGCGCTGACGGCCGCCGATGTGCGTGCCCATCTCGGCACCTGCCTCAAAGCCGCAGCCATGCGACTCTCACGCGGCACCGTCGACCTCGCCGACCGTCGTTGGGACAATTTTGCCGCCCGGGCCACGGCCATCGACCGGCGCAAGACACTCGACGCCCTGTTACCGCTGGCTGCTGACCTCACCACGACAGACCACCTGCTCAAGCGCTTTGCCGCCGACAGCATAGCGTCCACCGCCACGGCCTGCCTCCGGGCCACCACCACGCCGGCCCTCTTCCGCCTCTTCACTACCCTGCAAACCATCGAAGGCGACACCGAGCGCATCGTGCCCATCTACAAAGCCCTGCTCAAGTTGGGCCATCGCCGGGCCTTCAAGACCGCCAGCCTCGTGCGCAGCCACTTCGGCCTTGAGTCGCTTCCGGGCACCTTTTCTCTGCAACTCGAACCGTGGCAGACCGACCGCGTGGCCGTGGACTACGACAAATTTGCACGGCTCATAGAGGAGTGAGAGCGCCAACCTTTTCTGAATATTATCGAAAATACAATAACCCAATCAACATTATGCTCAAAAAAATCATCACCCTGCTCTGCGTGCTGGCCTTGGGTCTACCGGTGGCCGCCCAGAGACAAAACAAACCGCAAACGAAAGAGAGCGTCACGCGCGGTCTCTTCAACGTAGTCAAGTCGGGAGGCGACTGGTATTTTGAAATCCCCGACTCCATCGTGGGCCGTCGCCTGCTCACCACCATCCGTTTCACCAATGCCCCCGCCGGCACCAAGAAATATGGTGGCGAGATGCTGGGCGAACAGACCGTCTATTGGGAAACCGCTCCGGGCGACCTGCTGCTTTTGCGCTCTGACCTCTACGTCAACGTGGCCGACTCGCTCGACGCCATCGACCGCGCCGTGAGCATCAGCAACTCCAATCCCATCATCGGCACTTTCAAAGTGGAGAGCCACAAGCGCGGACTGCGCCGCATCAAGGTGACGTCGTTTTTCAACGAAGACAACCCCGCCATTGGCGTGAATATGTTCACCAAACAAGCCTTTGGCCTTCAGGGCTACCTGCCTTCCGCCTCATTCATTGAGTCGATAAAGTCTTTCCCCATGAACGTGGAAGTACGCACTACCAAGACGTGGATGTCGGCCCAGCCCAAGACCTATTCGGGCGTCTACACCGGCAAAGTCACTCTCGGACTGAACGTGTCGTTTGTGCTTTTGCCCGAGAAGCCGATGCAGGCCCGTCTCTTCGACCCGCGTGTAGGCTATTTTGCCGACCGTTACAATGAATTCACCGACAATCAGCAGCGCGTCGACGTCCGTCGGTTCATCACCCGCTGGCGTCTGGAGCCCAAAGACAGCACCGACCGCGAAAAGATGAAACGCGGCGAACTCGTCGAGCCCCTCAAACCCATTGTCTACTACATCGATCCGGCCACGCCAAAAAAATGGCGCCCCTACCTCATTGCCGGTGTCAACGACTGGCAAAAAGCCTTCGAGCAGGCTGGTTTCAAAAACGCCATCATCGGCAAGGAGTGGCCCGAAAACGACTCGACCATGTCGATGGAAGATGCCCGCTACTCCGTCATCCGCTATTTGGCCTCCGACATCGAAAACGCCTACGGCCCCAATGTCCACGACCCGCGTTCAGGCGAAATCATCGAGAGCCACATCTGCTGGTACCACAACGTGATGAGCCTTGTCCACGACTGGTATATGATACAGGCCGGCAACATCGACGAGGCTGCACGCAAAATGAAATTCGGCGACGAACTGATGGGTGAGCTCATCCGTTTCGTTTCGTCGCACGAAGTGGGCCACACCCTCGGTCTGCGCCACAATTTCGGCTCTTCAAGCACCGTGCCGACCGACAGTCTGCGCAGCCGCTGCTTCACCGAAAAATACGGCCATACGCCCAGCATCATGGACTATGCCCGCTTCAACTACGTGGCCCAACCCGAAGACAGCATCACCACTGCCGGCATCTTCCCGCGCATTGGCGACTACGACCTCTGGGCCATCAAGTGGGGCTACACCCCGATGTTTGACGCCTACGATATAGACAGCGACCATTGGGAACTTGAGAAACTCGTGCAGGCTGCCGAGCTCGACAAAAATCCCCGCCTGTGGTTTGGCGACGGCGAGACCAACCGCACCAACGACCCGCGCTGTCAGACCGAGGACCTCGGCGACGACGCCGTCAAGTCGAGCGACTACGGCATCAAAAACCTGCAACGCATGATGCCCAACCTGCCCGAATGGACCTACCAGTCGAACGACATAAACCTCTCGGGCCTCAAAGGCGTCTACGATAACGTTGTCAGCCAGTTCATGCGCTACACCTTCCACGTGGCCAACAACATCGGTGGCGTAATGATGACCTACAAGACCATCGACGAGACCGGCGACATCTATGCCGATACGCCGAGAGAAAAACAAGAACGTGCACTCGATTTCATCAACCGCCACATCTTCACCGAGCCCACCTGGCTCATCGACGTGCCCTACATCCATCGCCTCTCGCCCGACCCGTCGACCATCACCGAGCGCTTTGGCACCAACGTGATGAACCGCCTCTTCTCGGCCGCATCACTGGAGCGCCTCACCGCCACCTATCCGCTCACTGACGTGCTCTCCGACGTGGAGCGTATGCTGTTCAGCGAATTGCGCAGCGGCAAGGCCGTCACCTCATACCGCCAAGCCCTGCAACGCAGCTACATCGGTGCTTTGACCACCTATTTCACCACGGCCACTCCGGCAAAGGCCGCCCGTGCCGACGTGCTCTATGCACTCAAAAACCTGCGCAAGCGCCTGACATCCAACGCCGGAGCCGACCGTGCCACACGCGCACACTTCGCCTCGCTGGCCGACCTCATCGACCGCGCACTGGTGATTAAATAAAACTGCCCCGAATGCGCGACCGTAATTGTCTTTTGACCTGCGTCGCCAAGATATTATCTTTGAGATATAGAAAAAAGGAAGAGGCCTCAAAAGGGTCTCTTCTTTTTATATTCAGGCACTTACGGGAATAAGGGGAAGAATGACTGTCCTTAAGCCGGCCACTTCTGTCCTTATGCGCGGCCGCGTCGCCCCTATGTATGGCGACGAAGAGTGAGATTGAGGCTTTATAGCCCAAAATATGTCACGGCAAAAGTTTATGAGTATGTTTCCCCAATTATTTATGTCACATCTGACCGCGGGATTTGAACAAACGCTTACAAATAGGATCTTCAAGAATGTGACTGAACGTGACTGAAGCATCCAATCACAGCAACAGGCTAAGCCACAATGAGATAGAAGCGCGTGATTGGGTGATTGGGAAAAAGGCAACAATTTGGGGGGGAGAAGAATATATTGTGTTTTACTCCACCCTGACATACTTCACGGGGCGGAGCATAAAACCCGTGGGACGACCGGCGGTGGAGAGAAGCGAACCGGCTGAGGTGGTGAGTTTGAGCACGTATTCCGTATAGGGTGCATAGGAGGTGTTGCCTCGGGCACCGACTGTGGCGCTGTGCAGGTAGGCGGCTGTGCCCCATTTGGGGTTGTTGGCGGTGTTGTCGAGGTATTCCGTGGGCGGGATGAGGATGCTTTTGTCTTCGTAGCCGTTTTTACCGGTGAGTTTAATCCACTTCCTGCCATCGACGGTTTGCGACGAGATGGTGGTGTTGGTATAGAGCAGTCTGAGGTCTTCGGCCGTCGGGATATACCAGCCGTCGGGCCAGTTGGCCTGAACGATGTCGTCTTCTTCTTGTAGGTGACGGGCGTCGAGCTCGGCCGCGGTGTTGACGATGGGGTATTTGTTATGAATGGGACTGCCTATATAAGTGGAATAGTAGAAACCCGACGGCTCTTCGAGGTCGCCCCAAGCCATACGGATGCCGGGGCGCGACATACAGCCGGCAATCAACTCATCTTCGTCGGCAGACTGCCCGTTGTAGGCCTGCAATGCGACCTTCGACTCGGCACCATAGTTGAAGGGACTCCAGATGAGTTTGTAGGTCGCCATGGTGGTGACGCCGTCGATGGTTTCTTCCACCGTTTTGGTGATGCCCAGATCCACGCCGAGCGCGTCGATGTGGCGCTTCACAATGTCGCTTTTTTCGGCCAAAGTGAAAGTGTGAAGTTGCTTGAGCACGGGGCGAATGTTGTACCCGGCCCAGCGATAATTGGAGATGATACGCATCTGCGGGTAATTCAAGAGCGTGGCACAGTATGAAGCGTTGTTCAGATTGGCCGACATGTAATAGAGATAGAGCGGGTTTGAGATGTTGGCTCCATTGCCATAGCCACCCGTGACCATCGTGATTTCGCGACCGTTCTTGGTGCTCCTGAAAGTGATTTTGTTGACTTCCTTGCCCAAATCCTCACTCATGATGGTTTCGGAGGATACAATCTCAGTGTTGTCGATAAACTCTTTCATGTCGGCTGTGCTTGGCAGGGTCCAGTGGCCGCCCCAATATTGGCGCACGGGGTCGTAGACCGTCTCAGCGATATTAAATGGAAGGAGCGACGCACCGTTTTCGATGTAGGGGTCGTTGATATAGGTGGCATAGTTGTAAACGTCTTTCTCGAAGAGTTCGCCCCAGGCCAGCCGTCGTCCTAGGCGGTTTTTAACGGCCTCGATTTCGGCTTCGTCCATGTGGGTGTCGGTTTCGGTACCGAGGTTGATGGGGCTCCACTTCACTCCCGAGGGGAAACCGAGGTCCACGGCACAGCGCTCGTCCATACCGTAGGTGTAGACGATGGCGTGATGACCGTTTTGCAGGAGGATGTCGGCAGCATTATAACTCAACTCTTTCATACCCGTGAGGTAGTTGCCGATGGTGTAGGTACCGCCGACGTTCCAATGTTGGGGTGTAGGGACGTCGAGGATATAGCGGTAGTGCTCCACGCCGTTTTCGTCGGTGGTTTTGGTGAAATTGAAGTCTGAGAGCCAGTCGGCGTTGTGCTCTTGAGTGTAGGCATTATAGACGTCTATTTTGGCATAACGATGTTGAAAGCGCAGCGTTGTCACGGCATTGGTTTGCGGCGAAGTGGGAGCAGTGAAGAGCCAGTCGGTGGCCGGCGTCGTGCTTTGGTCGACGGCCGGGGAAGTGAGTTTGGCCTGAATGTCAGCCTCGCTCGAGCAGTCGTTGAAATCCTCCGAATAGGGGAAATAGGCCACGTATTTGTAACCCAGTTTGTGCACAATCTCGGTGAGGTCCGACTGAAGGTTCCAGGCCACGCCGTCGGGGGTGGTGAGTTTGAGGTTTTTGGCCTGTTTGCCGTCGATGAGCGGGACGAAATGGCCCTCGGCGTCGACGACGAAGAGTCCGAATGCATCACCGGCTTTGAAGTCGTCGGTGATGCGGCTGTCACTGACATCGACGACATCGCCTCTCGACTTCACCTCATCCACCACCCTTGCTTCAAATCGCAAGGGTTGCCCCACAGCCGCCTCGGGCTGCATATACATATCGTCGCTACATGCCGTGAGCAGGAGGCAGAGAAGAACAAGGGGAAGGAAAGGTTTCATGGGAGGAATGGTGTTTTTTTGGGGAAAATTAGTGAGGGGCCAAGAGGGTTGTTAGCAGCCCGGGCTGATATGTGACACCCTTGCAGGGCTTGCCGAGCCGCTCAGTTCAAAGTCTAAGAGTTTGAGCGGCCAAGCCACTCTTTGTCTTTTTGTCTAAGAATTTGAGCGGCTAAGAACGCCCTGAAAGGGCAACGAGACCATAGCTCAGGGCAGAGTGAGCGTAGCGAACGGCACCCTGGGTCGGAGTGGCCGATTATGTTCGCCCTGTAAGGGCAAAAGCATTAGATTAACCATCATATACCGGTCAGATATTTGAACTATAAATCTTTTGCCCTTACAGGGCGCATTGTTTGGGCCACGTTTACCCAGGGTGCCGGCGTCACTACGTGCCGCCTCTGCCCTGGGCTATGGTCTTGTTGGGCCGTGCTTGGCCGCTCAGCCCCTCGTGCCGGGGCCGCCGGGTGCTTGTTGACATTTTGACAGGAAGAAGACTAAAAGTCTAAGAGTTTGAGCGGTCAAGCCACTCTTTGTCTTTTTGTCTTTTTGTCTCTTTGTCTTTTTGTCTCTTTGTCTTTTTGTCTTTTTGTCTCTTTGTCTTTTTGTCTTTTTGTCTTTTTGTCTTTTTGTCTCTTTGAAAGATTTCGCCGCCGAAGTTAGCGAAAATATTGACGGCTTTTTGCTTTTTTTTAGACAAAATCGCGAGTTTTCAATCATCGGCCCATTTCTGACCACGAGCGGCCCCGTCGGTAAGGCTTGCCGTTTCGTCCGGGCCGGCCCTAAGAATTGTTTCATAAAAAACGTTTAAATCTAATCAAATTGCTAACTTTGCAATTCAGAGAACCACAAAATGAAACTAAAACTATGAGTTTGTTTGTCAGAAAGTCTGTTGACGCGCTGCTCAAAGAGGCCGAAAACGACGGCGGAAAGGGTATGAAGCGCGTGCTTGGCGCCCCCGGCCTCGTGGCCCTGGGCATTGGCGTCATCATCGGCGCCGGACTGTTTTCGGTCACGGGCGTCGTGGCTGGTCTCCATACCGGTCCGGCCATCACGCTGAGTTTCCTCATTGCCGCCGTGGCCTGCGCTTTTGCCGGTCTGTGTTATGCCGAGTTTGCCTCCATGATACCCATCTCGGGCAGTGCCTATTCCTATTCCTATCTTACCATGGGCGAGCTCGTGGCTTGGATTATCGGTTGGGACCTCGTGTTGGAATATGCCGTGGCCGCTATGACCGTCAGCATCTCTTGGAGCCGCTATTTCTGCGAACTGATGGCCGGCTTCGGCTGGCATTTGCCGTATGAGTTCACCGCCTGTCCGGCCGAGGGCGGCATTGTCAACCTGCCGGCGATGATAATCGTCGTCTTGTTGTCGCTTATTCTCATGCGCGGCACCAAGGGCAGTGCGCGGTTCAACGACCTCATCGTCGTGCTCAAGATTGCCGTGGTGTTGGCCTTCATAGTGTTGGGCTTGAAATACATTCACACCGAAAATCTCACCCCCTTCGTGCCCGAAAACACCGGTCAGTTTGGCGCCTTCGGGTGGTCGGGCGTGTTGCGCGGAGCCGCCATTGTGTTTTTCGCCTATATTGGTTTCGACGCCGTCAGCACGGCCGCACAAGAGACTAAAAACCCGCGTCGTAACATGCCCATTGGCATACTCGGTTCGCTCTTTATCTGCACCATCATCTACATCCTTTTCGCTTTCGTTATGGTGGGAGTCGTGGACTATCACGTCTATGCCGGCGACACCGGTTCGATTGCTCCTGCCGCCATCGCCGTGCAGCATATGGGCGAGGTGGGGGCAAATGGCGTCGTCACCCCGGCCTATCCGGCCCTGAATATGGGCATCATCGTGGCTATCCTGCTCGGCTATTCCAGTGTCATACTCGTCATGCTGATGGGACAGAGTCGCGTGTTCTTCTCCATGAGCAAAGACGGTCTGCTGCCACCGCTTTTCTCTCATCTTCATGAACGTTTCCACACGCCGGCCCGCAGCAACCTCCTCTTCATGCTCTTGGTGAGCGTCTGTGCCGGCGTGGTGCCCGCCCAGATTGCCGGAGAGATGACCAGCATCGGCACCCTGTTTGCCTTCTCATTAGTCTGCGTCGGTGTTATTGTGGTTCGTCGCACAATGCCCAATGCGCCTCGAGGCTTCAAGACGCCGCTTGTGCCCTACGTGCCTGCACTTGGCGTGATGTGTTGTGTAGGAATGATGCTTTTCCTCCCTGCAGAGACGTGGATACGACTGGTCATCTGGATGCTCATCGGCCTTGACATCTACGCCAACTATGGCGTGACCCACAGCCGCATTGGCGGCGGCACCGTGCGTCGCCACGGGCAGACGCTGTTGAGCGGACTGGGCGTGGTGTTGGGCTTCCTCTGCATCCTCACCGGTTTCTGGCACCAGCAGACCGCCGGCTGGCAGGCCGACCGAACCATGCTCATCATCAGCGTCGTGTTTGGCGTGGTCCACATAGGCTATTTCCTTGTGCGCTTCAAGACAGTCAAGACGCCGGATGGCACAGACGGCGGACTGAAAACTTTGAAATAAATCGACAGCGTGGCTTAGCCGTACATATATCGGGGCCGTCTGTGACACAATTTGTGGCAGACGGCCCCTTTTTTATTCTGAAAATTTCTCGAAGGCTTTTTTGAGAGACGAAAAACGACCTGGCGAAGCGGTCGTGGCAGAAAATAATTGCGGGAATAAGGCCGGTTTTTGCTGGAATAAGGCCGGGGAAAACTCTTCTTATGCCCGTAAAACACCTCAAGTCAACAAAAATGGCCCTCGGGCGGGCCCTTCTATTCTTCTTTACACCAAAAATAACCGTTTCGCCACGCCGAAACAAAGACAAAACGCCACGAAAAAAGTCCGAACTTGATGGTCCGGACTTGATGGGGTGAGCATGGCTCGTCACGCCTTCAAAATGAGACAAACGCAAACGGCAGGAGGTCGCTGACGCTGGGAATTTCGACCACCTCGTCACTGCCATAGAGCAACACGCGGAGACGGCAGCCAAAGCGGGCTTCGGCTTGCAACAACACCTGCCGACAGGCGCCGCAAGGCGATATGGGTCGGGCCGTCAAACGGCCGTCGGTGTCCCGGGCGGCAATGGCGATGGTCTCGGGAGCCTCGTGGGGATGACGGCTTCCGGCATAAAACATGGCACAACGCTCGGCACACGTGCCGGAGGGGAAGGCCACGTTCTCTTGGTTGCTGCCCACTACGACCACGCCGCTCACCAGCCTCACTGCCGCGCCCACACGGAAGTGGGAATAGGGCGCATAGCTGGTCTCGGTGGCGCCGATGGCGGCCTCTATAAGTTGGCGGTCGGCCTCGGCGAGTTCGTCGGGCTGCAAAGAGCGGTAGGCGATGGTGAGCGTCTTGTTGGTCATAATGTCTGATTTTTTGAACGGCCAATAGATAGAGGAGCCGACGGGTGGAGGCGGCACTGCCGCTCCGCCTGCCGGCTCCCAATTTGTCAGAGATCGTTGCGCACCACGCGTCCCATTTGCATCACAAACTTGATGTTCTGGTCGGCGTCGAGCATGATGATGTCGGCATCTTTTCCGGTTTCGAGCGTACCTTTGCGGTCGAGGATGCCCATGATGCGTGCCGGGGTCTCGGAGGCCATGCGGCAAGCGTCTTCGAGCGGAATGCCGGCTTGCTGCACGCAGGTGCGGATGAGGCGGTCCATCGTGGCGATGCTGCCGGCGAGGGCTGAGCGGTCGGCGAGCTTGCACACGCCGTCTTCGAGGATGACGCGGGGGTCGAAAGCAGCGTCGCCGTGGGTGCAGCTGCAAGCCAATGAGTCGGTGACGAGAGCCGTTTTCTCCACGCCCTTGATCTGATAGATCATGCGCAGCATGACGGGAGGCACGTGGATGCCGTCGGCAATCATTTCGACCGTCATATTCTCTTCGGCGAAAATGCTTTCGACGGTGCCGGCGGTCTTGAACTCACGGTTTTTGTAGACCACGGGCATGGCGTTGTAGAAGTGGGTGGCGTGAGTCATACCGGCCTCGTTGGCGGCGTGAACGTCGTCGTAGGTGGCACGCGTATGGGCGATGGAGGGCAAAACGCCGTGGTGGCAGCAAGACTTGATGAAGTCTACCGAGCCGGGCAGTTCGGGCGCTTCGTCCCAACGTTTGAGGCAGGGACTTTCTTTCAAAATCTTGTTGTATTCTTCGGGCTGGGGTGCCTTAATCCATTCGGGAATTTGCGCACCGGCCTGTGCGGGATTGAAATAGGGGCCTTCGAGGTGCAGACCCATCACGGGGCTGTCGGGCTCGTCCATGAGTTTCTGGCATGTCTTGACGGCGGCCTCTATCATTTCGACAGTCGACGACGAGAGAGTGGGATAGATGGCTGTGGTGCCGTTTTGGAGGTGAGCGTCTACGGCCACGCGGAAGGCTTCTTCGGTGCCTTCCATGAAGTCGCGGCCACCACCGCCGTGTACGTGCAGCTCAATGCCACCGGGCACAACATCGGCACCGCCGGCGTCTATGATTTCGGCGTCTACAACGTGGAGATCGGAGGGAAGAACGGCCTTGATTTTGTTGCCGTCCACTACGAGCGAACCGCCCTCGAGCCAACCTTGTGGCGTGAGTATGCGGCCATTTACAATCTGTTTCATAGTCGTTTGTGGTTTAAAGGGTTATTTGAATGAAATGGTATTAGTGCTTGTATGTCAGTTTGTTGTATGTTTTATTTCGGCCACTCTGACGTGAGCAGGCTTTCGAGACTTTCGGGGGTGAGTTTGAGGCGGAACTGTCCCCCAAAGGCCATGGAGATGCTGCCGGTCTCTTCAGAGACGATGACGGCCAGGGCGTCGCTCTTTTGGGCTATGCCGAGGGCTGAGCGGTGGCGCAGACCGAGCGACTTGGGTATGTCGAGGTCGTGACTGACGGGAAGGATGCAGCCGGCGGCTTTGATGCGACCGGAAGACACCACGACGGCACCGTCGTGAAGGGGACTGTTTTTGAAAAACAGGTTTTCGAGCAGGCGCTGGCTGATGGCTGCATCGATGACTTCTCCCGAACGGATGACGTCGACCAACAGGTCGCGACGCTGAATGATGATGAGGGCTCCCACCTTTTGTCGGCTCATGTTGATGCAGGCCATGACGATCGGCAACACTTCCTGGCGGTGGGTGGCGTCGGTGCCGCCGCGCTTGCGGAAATTGAAGACGCGGCTCAACCACCAGCCACGCCGCCGTGAACCGATGTCGGAAAACGCCCGTCGTATTTCTTCCTGAAACAAAATAATCAAAGCGATGGCACCCACATTGACCAGCTTGTCCATGATGCTGCCCAAAAGGCGCATTTCAAAGACTCCCGTCACCACAAGCCACGACAAGACAAAGAGAATGATGCCGTAGAAAATCTTGTCGGAGCCCGACTCGCGCATAAGGCGATATATATAAAATAGGAGTAGGGCGACGGCAATGATGTCGATGACGTCGATGATGCCAAAAGAAATCATGGAGAGCATAAGCGTGGGGGCTTAGAGTAGGAGAGAATGGGTGAAGGCGTTAACGTGCCTCGGCAATGGCTTGATAGATTTTGACGGTCTGCACGGCTTCGGCCACGTCGTGGACCCGCAAGATGTGGGCTCCGGCGAGCAGCGAAGCCATATGGAGCGCCGTGGTGCCGCCCAGCGACTCGGATGGCGTGAGGTCGAGCAGGCGGTAGATCATAGATTTGCGCGAGATGCCCACGAGCAGCGGCAGGTCGAAAGCGGCGAAGTCGGCGAGGTGGGCCATAAGGTGGTAGTTGTGGGTCAGCGTTTTGCCGAAGCCAAAGCCCGGGTCAAGGATGATGTCGTTCACGCCGAGGCTGTGGAGTCGGTCTATGCGACGGGAGAAATAGAGGGCCATTTCGGCGAGCAGGTTGTCGTAGGTGGGGTCTTGCTGCATGGTGGAGGGAGTGCCTTGCATGTGCATGAGGATGTAGGGCACACCCAGCCGCGCCACTGTCTGAAACATACGGTGGTCCATTTCACCGCCCGAGATGTCGTTGATGATATCGACTCCAAATTCTTCCACACACATACGGGCCACGTCGGCACGAAACGTGTCTACGGAGACAATCGCCTCGGGAGCTTCGCGGCGCAACAGCGAAAGTCCGCGGCGCAGACGGGCCATTTCTTCGTCGGCCGGCACGTCGTCGGCACCGGGACGCGACGAGTAGGCACCGACGTCAATCATCGTGCCGCCTTGGGCGATGATGGCCTGTACGCGCTCGATGATTTCAGCCTCAGAGTGCTTGCGGCTGTCGGCATAAAAAGAGTCGGGAGTGAGATTGAGAATGCCCATCACCTGTGGCCGTGCAAGTGAGAAAAGTCGGCCGTGGCAGTTGAGCGAATAGGGGAAAGACATAAAGGCTGCTAAGGTTTTCGGTATGTGATAGGTTTGAGGTGGAGTCTCTTCGACTTTTTGCTGACACACAGACAAAATTAGTGAGAATATTCGTGACGCGTTTAATCTTTCGTGAAAAAAGCGTATTTTTGCGGTTGTATTCATCAAAAAGCCACCTCGCATCCCGCCCTTGTCGCCCTTTTCGTGCCACGCAGCAGCAGAGAGGGAGGGGCCGACGAGGCGCAAACCTTATGACAGACATCCCATCATTATACAAGCTTTTCTGCACTCATCCCACCATCACCACAGACACGCGCCATTGCCCCGAAGGCTCCATCTTTTTTGCACTCAAAGGTGCTTCGTTCGACGGCAACGACTTTGCCAAAGCCGCGCTTGAGCAGGGCTGTGCCTATGCCGTGGTGGACAAGAAGGGCCTCGACGACGACGAGCGTCTCATCCACGTGGCCGACGTCTTGAAAACACTTCAAGAACTCGCCGCCCATCATCGTCGCCAATTGCGCACACCCATCGTACAAATCACGGGTACCAATGGCAAGACCACGACCAAGGAACTGACGGCTGCCGTGCTCAGCCGAAAGTTCAACGTGCATTTCACCCAAGGCAATTTCAACAACCATATCGGAGTGCCCAAAACCTTGCTCGCCATGACGCCGCAACACCAGGTGGCCGTGGTGGAGACGGGAGCCAACCATCCCGGTGAAATTGCCGAACTCAGCAAGATTGTCGACGCCGACTGTGGCCTTATCACCAACATCGGCGTGGCCCACATTGAAGGGTTCGGGTCTATCGAAGGTGTGGCCAAAACCAAGGGCGAACTCTACGATTATCTGAGGCAAAAGCCGGGTAGCCTCATCTTCCTGCACGCCGACAATCCCCGGCTTGCCGGAATGGCAGAGGGACTGGACTCCTATAAATATGGACTCGCCGGAAAGGGTTACGACATTGAGGGAGAAGTGACCGGTTGCTCGCCTTTCCTGGCATTGAAATGGCGCCGAAGGGGAGGAGAGTGGCACGAAGTGCAGACCCATCTCATCGGAGCCTACAACTGCGACAACGCCTTAGCCGCCGCTGCTGTGGGATGCCACTTCGGCGTGAACGAAAACGACATCACGGCCGCTTTGGCCGACTATGTGCCGAGCAACAACCGCTCCGAACTCAAGGAGACCGGTCGCAACAGCCTTATCATAGATGCCTACAACGCCAACCCCACCAGTATGAAGGCTGCGCTCGACAATTTCGCCCTCATCCCTCATCCCCACAAAATGATGATACTCGGCGAAATGCGTGAGTTGGGCACTGTCTCGGCCGAAGCCCACCAGAAGCTTGCCGCTCAGGCCGAAGCGATGGGTTGTGAGGCCGTTTGGCTCGTGGGTGAAGCCTTCGCCGGTTGTGCACCCTCGCTCCGTCACTTTGCCGATGTGGAAGAGGTGAAACAACAACTCACAGAGCAGTCCGTCGAAGGCCGGCTCATTCTCATCAAAGGCAGCAACGGCACACGCCTCTTCACCCTGCCCCCACTGCTCTGACGATTAGACCACTCCAGGATGCGCCTCATCAAACGACTCGACCTTTACATCCTCAAGAAGTTTCTCCCGCTGTTTGTGGGAGCGTTCTGCATTTGCCTTTTCGTCTTCATGATGCAGTTCACTTGGCGCTACATCGACGAGCTCATAGGTAAGGGATTGTCGCTCGACATTTTGGGTCAGTTTTTCTGGTATATGGCCATCACGCTCGTCCCCACGGCCTTGCCGCTTGCCGTGCTCTTGGCCTCGCTCATCACTTTCGGCAACATGGGCGAGCAACTCGAACTGCTCTCGATGAGAGCTGCCGGCGTGTCGCTCCTTCGCATTATGCGTCCCATTATGGTCTTGGTCGTCGTCATGACCGGCATCTCGTTTTATTTCCAAAACAAGACCTCGCCCGAGGCTCAAATCAACCTGCGCACGCTGCTCATCAGCATGAAGCAGGCACAGCCCGCCGTCGAAATTCCCGAGGGTGTTTTTTATAACGAAATACCCAACTACAACCTTTACGTCAAAAAGAAAAATGCCGCCACCGGTATGCTCTACGACGTGATTATCTATAAGACCGACCAAGGCTTCGAGCGCCAGCAAATCGTCCTCGCCGACTCGGGCCGGCTGGAAATGTCGGCAGACAAACTGCACCTCAAACTCGACCTGTGGCAGGGTGCACAATTCGGCGACCCACCTATGCAAAACACCATGGGCCAAAGCCGAGCCACCACGCCCTTCAACCGCGAAACCTTCGGCTACAAGCAGTTTATCATTGACTTCGACAGCAACTTTGCGCTGATGGACCAAGCCCTCTTGCGCAATATGCCACAAGCCAAGAGCATGCGCGAGATTGAGCAAAGCGTAGACTCCATGCAGCGGGGTCTCGACAGCATAGGGCACAGGAATTTTGAAGAAGCCCGTGAGCGGTGGTATGCCATACCGTCCCTGCTGCCGGCAGACTCTGCCCGTTTGGCCAAAAAGACTTTGCCCTTCGACACCCTCTTGGCCCGCACCGCCGACGCCGCCCGCTATAATGCCCGGCAAATGGCCCTGCGCACCGTCCGCTCGGCCCAGTCGGAGCTGGAATGGAAGAGCCAGAACGTCAAAGAGGAATACAACCTCGTGCGCCGCCACCTGGTGGAATGGCATCAGAAGATGACCCTTTCGCTGGCCTGCCTGCTCTTCTTTTTCATAGGTGCCCCCCTCGGTGCCATCATCCGCAAGGGCGGTTTGGGCCTGCCAGCCGTGGTCTCGGTGTTTATCTTCCTCTGCTATTACGCCGTCAACACCGCCGGAATGAAACAGGCTCGCGACGGTTCGGTCGACATGATTGTGGGGATGTGGGTCAGTTCGGTCGTGCTGCTGCCCTTTGGCGTCTTTCTTACTTACAAGTCAAACAAAGACTCGGTCGTGTTCAACGCCGAAGTATATATGTCGCTCATTTCCCGCCTGCTCGGTCTGCGCTCATCGCGCCATCTGGTGCGCAAAGAGGTAGTCATCGACCGGCCCGACAATGTGCAAATGCTCGAAGAGACCGACCGCCTGCGCTCAGCCTGCCGCAATTATGCCGAGAGCCACAAACTCTATATGGCGCCGGGTTACCTTCGCATTTTCTTCCGGCCGCGACCCGACCATAAGGTGGCCGAAATCAGCGAAAGCCTTGAGGCCATTGTCGAGCAGCTTTCCAACAGCCGCAACAACCGCGTCATTGCCTTGCTCAACCGTCTGCCCATCATCTACGTCAATGCCCACACCTCGCCCTTTGAGCGGCGCTGGCCCTCGGCGCTGGCCGGTTTGTTCTTCCCTTTGGGCGGCTTGTTGTGGTTGAGAATATGGCGTTTCAGACTGAGGCTTTGGCGCGACATGAAAACCATCGTGGCCACCTGCGACCGCCTCGAAGCCACCCTGCGGCAAATCATCAGCGAAGAGAGCGAACCTGTCAGCCACTCAGCCGGTGCCGAGCTCGAGCCCGAGGTGGTGAGAGTGAAGAAGGCCGACAAGATCAAGCATTGGCTCAAATGGTTGGCCGTGATAGTCTTGGCTTTTGCCGCCGGCTGGTACACTTACCGCTATTTCAAGCGCCAAGCACGGCGTCAGCCGTCCCCTTCAGAACAGGTCAGTCCTGCCCTGAAATCCTCCGATGCTGCGACTCCCAGGCCTACCGGACATTCTGCCACAGAGCGAGAGCCGGCAAGGTCCACCGAGGGCGTGCGCCGTCTGCACGAACTCACGGCCCCGAGCCGCTCGGCCGCTCCCTTCAGATAGTCTCCCGGTGTCACCGTTCATCATTTGCCACAAATCAGCACTCATTATATATATAATATGGAAAATACCCCACTTGCCACCATCGAACAAGCCATAGAAGATTTCAAGCAAGGCCGTTTCGTCATCGTCGTCGACGACGAAGACCGTGAAAACGAAGGCGACCTCATCCTTGCCGCCGAACTCGCCACGGCCGAAAAGGTGAACTATATGCTGCGCCACGGTCGCGGCGTGCTCTGTGCGCCCATCACCAACGAGCGTTGCCGCCAACTCGAACTCGAACATCAGGTGCAGACCAACACCAGTATGCTCGGCACGCCCTTCACCGTCACCATCGACAAGCTCGAAGGCTGCACCACCGGCGTGTCTTGTCACGACCGTGCCGCCACCATCCGAGCCCTTGCCGACCCCGAGAGCCGTCCCGAGACCTTTGGCCGTCCCGGCCACATCAATCCGCTCTATGCCCAAGACCGCGGCGTCTTGGCCCGTGCCGGCCACACCGAGGCCGCCGTCGACCTGGCTCGTCTTGCCGGTATGCAGCCTGCCGCCTGTCTCATAGAGATACTCAACGAAGACGGCACCATGGCCCGTCTGCCGCAGCTGCGGGTCTTTGCCGCCCGTGAGGGGCTCCACATCATCTCCATAAAAGACCTCATCGCCTACCGACTCAAAAACGAGTGTCTCGTAGAGAAAGGTGAGGAGGTCGATATGCCCACCGAATACGGCCACTTCCATCTCATCCCCTTCCGCCAGAAGAGCAACCTGCTCGAGCACGTCGCCCTCATCAAGGGCACCCTGCGCGAAGACGAACCCGTTCTTGTGCGCGTCCATTCCTCTTGCGTCACCGGCGACATCTTTGGCAGTGAGCGCTGCGACTGTGGCGAACAACTCCACAAGGCCATGCAGATGATTGAAGCCGAAGGGCGCGGCGTCGTGCTCTATCTCAACCAAGAGGGTCGTGGCATAGGACTTATGGCCAAAATTGCCGCCTACAAACTCCAAGAGCAAGGCTACGACACCGTTGACGCCAACGTCCACCTGGGCTACGACCCCGACGAGCGCGACTATGGCGTGGGTGCCCAAATTCTCAACCTGCTCGGCGTGAAAAAGATGCGCCTCATCACCAACAATCCTGTCAAGCGCGTGGGACTTGAGGCCTACGGTCTTGAAATAGTCGAAAACGTGCCCATAGAAATCAAGCCTAACCCCTACAACGAGCGCTACCTCCGCACCAAGCAAGAGCGCATGGGCCACACCTTACACTTCAACAAATAAAAGAGACTAAAAGAGATAATAGCGGCCAAGTGCGGCCTGAAGGGCCAACCGACGACAAGGCGAGAGCAGAACAACAAACTTGTTTGATTGTTATGCCGAGCCGCGAAGGAGGAAGGCGAAGCCAACAAGCACATAGCCCAGGGCAGAGCCGAGCGAAGCGAGGCGGCACCCTGGGTAAGACATTAACGAAAATGCGCCCTGTAGGGGCAAAAGACTAAAAGACTAAGAGTCTAAAAGACTAAGAGTCTAAAAGTCTAAAAGACTAAGAGTCTAAAAGACTAAGAGTCTAAAAGTCTAAAAGACTAAGAGTCTAAGAGACTAAGAGTCAAAGAGACTAAGAGTCAAAGAGACTAAGAGTCTAAGAGTCTAAAAGTCTAAAAGTCTAAGAGAGTTTTCGCGGCCAGGCCTACTCTTTGTCTCTTTGTCTCTTTGTCTCTTTTTCTTGAGATAGTTTGGCACGCCATTTGCACACTCACCCGTATAAGACAATAAAACCAATAACCCAATCCAAAACTCCGCACGATTATGCAAAACGAAAACACCTACAATCCCTTTGCCTCGCCCAGCCGCGAAGCCGCTTTTCCGCGCCTCATGCAGAAAACCTACCTGTGGATGATGTTTGGCCTCATCATGACCGCCCTCACCGCCACCTATGTGGCCGGCAATGCCGCCCTGATGCAAACCATCTTCACCGGTTCGTCGTTTCTCATCCTCGTCATTGCCGAGTTGGCCCTTGTGATGTTCCTCTCGGCCCGCATCATGAAGATGTCGTTCATCACGGCCGGCCTCCTCTTTGCCGCCTATTCCATTCTCAACGGTGCCACGCTGTCTGTCATCCTCTTGGCCTACGAGCCCGGCGTCATTGCCACCACCTTCTTCGTCACGGCCGGCATGTTTGCCGCCATGTCGCTCTTGGGCTTCTTCACCTCGCGCGACCTCTCGGGCCTTGGCCGCTTCCTCATCATGGCTTTGGTGGGCATCATCATCGCCTCTGTGGTCAACCTCTTCATGCACAGCGAAGGTCTCTATTGGGCCGTGTCTTATCTCGGCGTGTTGGTCTTTGCCGGTCTCACCGCCTACGACACGCAAAAAATCAAGCACATGCTGATGGCCTATGGAGGCGAAGTCAACGACGACACCCAAAAGCTCGCCCTTCTTGGCAGCCTCACCCTCTATCTCGACTTCATCAACCTTTTCCTCTTCCTCTTGCGCATCTTCGGCGGAGGCAGAGACTAAACCCAAGCCCCTTTTCTTAAATTCCTCAAACCCTACAAAAACAGCCAGACCTATGAACGAATTATCCCGTCGCCTTGGCCGCCTTTCGCCGTCGGCCACTCTCGTGATGTCTCAAAAGAGCGCCGAGCTCAAGGCCCGTGGCGTCGACGTCATTAACCTCAGTGTGGGCGAACCTGACTTCAACACTCCAGACCATATCAAGGCCGCAGCCGTCAAGGCTGTTGAAGACAACTGGTCGCGCTATTCGCCCGTAGCCGGATACCCGGCACTGCGCGAAGCCATTTGTGCCAAACTCAAACGTGAAAACGGCCTCGACTTCACACCCGCTCAGATTTCCGTCTCAAACGGCGCCAAGCAGTCGGTCTGCAACGTCGTCATGGCCCTTGTCAATCCCGGCGACGAAGTGATCATTCCCGCCCCCTATTGGGTGAGCTATCCCGAGATGGTGAAGCTTGCCGGCGGCGAGCCCGTCATCGTGCCTGCCGGCATTGAGCAAGATTTCAAAATCACCCCCGAGCAGCTCGAGGCCGCCATTACGCCGCGCACCCGTGCCCTCATCCTTTGCTCGCCCAGCAACCCCACCGGCTCGGTCTATTCCAAGGAAGAGCTCGCCGGACTGGCCCGTGTGCTCGAAGCCCACGAAGACGTGTTTGTCATAGCCGACGAAATCTATGAGCACATCAACTACGTGGGCCGCCACGAGAGCATTGCCCAGTTTGATGCCATCCGTCCCCGTGTCGTCATCATCAACGGCGTGAGCAAGGCCTACGCCATGACCGGTTGGCGCATCGGTTTCATTGCCGCCGCCGAGTGGATTGTGAAAGGCTGCAACAAACTTCAGGGTCAATACACCAGCGGTCCCTGCTCCGTGTCGCAAAAAGCCGCCGAGGCCGCCTATGTGGGCAGCCAAGCCTGCGTCGAAGAGATGCGCCAAGCCTTCGAGCGTCGCCGCGATCTCATTGTGCGCCTGGCCGGAGAGATACCCGGTCTTGAAGTCAACAATCCCCAAGGCGCCTTCTATCTCTTCCCCAAGTGCAGCGCCTATTATGGTAAACACCTTGGCGACCGCGTCATCAACGACTCCATGGACCTTGCCCTATACCTGCTCGAAGAGGCCCATGTCGCCACCGTTGGCGGCGCCGCTTTCGGCTCGCCCGAATGTTTCCGTATGAGCTACGCCACCAGCGACGAAAACATCGTCGAAGCCATGCGCCGCATTGGCGAAGCCCTGGCCAAGCTCCAAGACTAATCCCGACGGCCTTCAGCCTTCCGGCGGCGGGGTGGAGAAGAGTCAAACAGCCATGCCGCCTGTCCGCCACGGCCAGCCGTGTTGTCTTTGACCGACCGAAGGCAAAACACTACCTTTCAGGCAAGAAAAAAAGAAAGAGGCCGCTCTTCGGTCTCTTTCTTGCATATTTAAAAGTTTCACTGCCATAAGGCACGGGTTTTCCAGCCTTATGGCAGACTTTTTTGTCCTAAATGCTGGCGCTGACGGGCCTATGTCTGATTTTCTGGAACCATTTCAAATCACTTCCCTTCGTTTTCTCCTCAGCAGATCAAGTTTTCAGATTGATACAAAATGGTTATGTGTCACGCATACCCCCCTTGTTTGTACAAGCCGGCCTGTCGCGACGGCTCATTTCACGGGTATGATAAACTCGCCCAACGTCTGCGTGTAGAGGTTGCCGTAGAGATCGGCGTTGTAGACGGTGACGTGCGAGCCCACGGTTTGGGTGAACAAGCGGTAGTAGAGGTCGCGCATACTGATGTCGGGGTTGTCGGCGACGGCCGTTTGGAGCGTCGAGGTGAAGCGGTTAGACATCCACGTGCCGAGCGTGCGGCTATAGTTGTCGGCCTTTGAGGTTTCGTCGGCTGCCGCTGCCGTGATGCAGAGTATGCCGGGGATGCCTTCGGCCTCGCAAGCCACACTGCCCGAATAGCAAGTCTCGAAAAGGCAGAGCAGTTTGCGGTACCCACGAGCGGTATGGAGGTCTTCGAAACATTGGCGTGCCATGCCCGTGCGCCAGCCGTCGTGTGTGTCGAGCCATCGCAACTGATAGGGGCTGCCGTGGCCGCTCCAGAAGAGTAGGACGTTGGTGGTGGAGTCTGCCTCAATCACTCGCGGCAAACGCTCGGACGAGCGACCGCAAAGTATGTCGGAGACGTCGGCCGAGGAGATTTGTGAAGGCCGATAGTCGATGTGCAGGCCTTCATAGACATTGGGCCCCTCTGCCGCTACGCGCACTACGCCGGGCTCGGGATTGCGGTCGTTATGGGCTATGTCGTCTTCGGCCACGACAATGATGTCTTCGGCTGCATAGCCCTCAGAGCGCAGTATGCGGTACATGTTGTAGACGTCGGCCTGATGGCGGTAGTTTTCCCATCCCGACGAGGCGGCCACGAGCAGGGCCTTTTGGCGGCGAAGCGGCGGATAGGGGCGGTCGGCGGCGTTGTTGAAGTGTTGTATGTTCTCGGCCTTCCAAGCCCATCCGGCCAGGGTGGGGTCTGAGCGTTTGCTACCGTCGCTGGTGTGATGGTCGAGGGTGATGTAGCGCCCTTGGTAGACAAGGAAATGCCGGTAGACCGAGGTGAGTACGTTGGTGTAGACTTTTGAGTCGAAGTCGAGCGTGCCCGAAGCGCCGCGTATGTCGGGCCGGGCACCGGCGGCGAGCATCTTGACGTAGACGCTGAGTCCTTCGGCCGTCCATCCGCCGGGTATGGGCTCTCGGCCGTCAACGAGGCGGCGGAGGCAGGCGGTGAGGTCGGCGTTGGGATTTTGCAGCCCTATGAAGCCGGCCAAGCCAATCATCATGGCGGCGTCATAGACCTGGGCCTCTCCCAATGTCGTCGCCCTGCCGAAACGCACCTCATAGGCCACGTCGAAACCGCTCTCGGGGTCGGAACCGAAACACACGCCCTCCACGCCTTCGGCCTTGCTGCCGAGAAGTTTGAGCACGTCGGCGCCGTAGGCTGTGTCTGAAAACAATAGTCGCGGCACGCTTTCGCCCTCGGCTGCGCGGGCTGTGTGGCTGTCGATGATGGGCTCCATGTCTTCAATCTCAGAGGGGATGCAGATGATGTAGTCGGCCCCCGAGGCCATAGCGGCTTCGGCCTGTGACGAGAGGGTGGCGGGGGTGAAGGTGAAGATGCCGCCGACGGTCATGCCGAGCTCTTTGGCCTGAAAGCCAAACCAGTCGATGAAGGTCTTGCCATAGGCATCGTCGTCGCGTGCAATGAGTGCCACGGTTCCCGCACCATACATCGCAGCCTTGCTCAACAAGACTTCACACTGGGTGATGTCGGTCTCGGTCATGGCCCACAGATGCTCTGAAGAGGTATAGGCGCGCACGGGCTCTTCGGCCGTGGCGAGGGAGAAGAAAGGCTTTTTCTTGCAAAGTTCGGGGGCCAGCTGCAGGGTAGACGTGGTGTAGAGTCCGCCGATGACGGCCACCACGTCGTCGCGTCGGGACAGACTTCGTGCCAGACGGCCAAGGGTGTCGCAGCCTTCGTCGTAATACTCAAAGTTCAAGTCGATGCCTTCGCTTTGTGACGAAAAAGCCTTGCGTAGATTTTCGTTGCAGAGATTGAGGGTGGACTTCCAGTGCTGTTCGAGTCCGTCTTTCATGGGCAGCACTACGGCCACGGTTTGTGTGTGCATGGTCGGCATAGTCACGGCGACGTGGGATTCGTCACTACAACTGCACAGTCCGACGGCCGTCAGTACGCCGATGAGCCACTGTCCGATAAGGCAGCCACGGAGCTTGTGGTGGAGATGAAGTCTATGGTTTGGAGACATATTGGTTTTCTCGGTTGACGGCTTCTTGCCGGATGTTGTTCACAAAGTTCTCGAGACGGTCGGCATAGGCGGGAGCCACTTGCCAGTCCACGTAGCCGCTCTCGAGGCCGAGTCGCCGGTCCCGGGGCATTTCTCGGCCGGCGGCCCATAGGGTGAGATAGTCTTCGACGACGAGGTCGATGCGTTTGACCATATTGCCGATGATTTGCGACGACTGCGTGTATTGGTTCCATCCGCGTCCGATGGTCCACACGCCGTCGGGGTATTCGCGGAGATAGCGGTAGACGCCTTGGCTTGAAGCTCCGGCCACGGCAAAGATGAAGTCGTGGTTTTGGGCATAGTCATACATGCGCTGATAGGCCGTTTCGGGCATAGAGAAACCGCTCCAGTCGTCGGCCAAATAGGCTGTGTCGGTGACCTCGCCATATCCGTCGAAAAAGCCCTGCGCGGCAGTCTGAGTGGGCTGGTCGTGGGGATGGGCCAGAAGGCAGAGCGGACGGGTCAGTTCCATTTGTCTCACTGATTGGCCGCATAGCCAAGCGGCGCCATAGAGCGACATGCGGAACGAGGTGAGGGGCAGGAGCTCGGGATTGTCGCTCTCGAAGAGCAGGAAGTCGGGTCGCCAGGTGGCCGTGGAGTCTGCCGGCCGGAGGCCGTAAAGGGTCGCGGCCTGTTGCTCATATTCCGACCCGGCCAACACGCACAGCAATTTCTCGCCCTTGTGCAGTTCAATCCAACTGTTCATCAGCCGGGTGCCCTCTTCGGCCGTTGCAGGCGAGAAACATTGCAACCACACGTCGGGGTGGGAGAGTGTGAAATTTTGCAGACCGCGCCATATCATGTCGTTATAGCCGTCGTCGCCCAGACCGCCCGACGAGAGCAGCACACAGATTTTACGCCGGTCTGAAATGGCGATGGTATCGCCATCGTCCGAGTCGCACGACGGCAATACCATCAAAAGAGTCAGCCCGGCAGCCACGCTCAGCAGGGCGTGGCGCCATGACCGGATGAGTCTCATATTTCGTAGCTGGTTTTGTAGTTCCACAACTCCTTCTTCCAGAACGAGAACTTCTTGCTCCAGCTGCCGATGGTCCATTTCCAAATCTTGATTTTCGCGCCGATTCCGCCGCCGAGGTCAATCGAACCGTCGGTGGAGAGAGAGAGCGTCGTTTTGTCGTCTTTGACGGTGGCAGCGGCTGTGACATTGGCTTCGACAGATGGCCCCATTGAGAGCTCGGGACCGGCGCAGCCGTAGAGCATCACGTTGGCATAGAGATAGATGCCCGACGTGAGGGTGCCCTTGAGGGCGGTCTCAATTTTGTCGAGGCCGGCCGAAGAGGTGACGCTCGAGGAGTTGATGGCCGACCAGCCGCCGCTGTAGCGCACGCCTTCTTTATAGTCGGCACGCACGGAGGCCTTGGCCGAGATGGTGCCTTGGGCAGAGAACTCTGCCTCGTTGGCCCATTTGATGCCCGAGTTCATGCGCACGGCCACGGGAATGGGACCGGCCCAGAACACAGCCGTGTAGGAGGGGAATTTGGCTATTTCAATTTCTTTTTTGAGCTTTTTCGAACTCTTCACCTGCACGCCGGCTGTCAGGCCCGTCTCTACGTAACCGCTCACCGAACATTCAAAGTTCTTCAGCTTGAACCATCTCACCTTGGCCGAAATGTTCAGGCTCGACTCAGCATTGAAGAAGAAGTTTTTAATGAAAAACTTGCTGTTGTCGCCTAAGGGGATGTTGACGTTGAAGTTGTTGAGATGGATGTTGAGGAACTTAAACGAGGCGTTGTCGGCCATGAGTTCTTCGGCCGTATACACCATATTCTGACCGCTTGAGCGGCTTGTGGTGGTGTCTTCGACAAGGATAACTGCCGGGTGGATCACACTGTCGGCATCCATATAGCGGTTGTAGTTCACACCCTCCACGGCATTGGCCGCTCTGCTGCGTCGACGCGGCGTCTGGGCTGCGTTGTCCACGTAGAGTTCGGTGTCCATCTTGATGTCGAGGTTGTTCCACATATCGCCCATGTCGCCGGGCTCGGTGGTGAGGGTGAGCTTCGAACCGTTGTCTGCCACGCCCGTGATGATACGGATGAAGGGCTCCGTGTCTATGGTGCGCCAGATGCAGACGGCCTTGCCGGCCTCAACGGCAATCTCTTGGCTCTCGACGAAGGCACGGCTCACGGAGATGACGGTGGTGTCGGCCGACACGATTTCCACGTCTTCGGGCGTGAGGAACTTGTCGTAGCTGAACACGATGCCGATGGTGTCTTCGCTGGCTGCGCCGGGCTCGCCGCCGCCGGGCAGGGCTTCGCCGTCGTCGCTACAAGCGGTGAAGCCTAAACAGGCGACAATACAAGCCATCGCCCACAAAAAGAAATGTTTTCCTTTCATGTTGGAATAGGGATTTGGGGATTGTCTGACACGTTCCCAGGCAGACCGGATAAATAATGAGGATAAGGTTTCTGAATGACGATACAAAAAAGCGTGGGAGTGTGTCGCTTGTCCCACGTTTGGAGGCCTTCGCTTCACTTGAAATTAAAAGGTCCAAACGTCAAGGACATAGCGCCTTTGTAAACGCCTTTGTCGTTTGTCGTATTCCCGCCATGCCCGCTCCGCGTTGTGGGAGTTTGTGGCGTTGGAATGGTGCAAAGTTATGGGTTTTGTTTTAAAATTTATTCAAAAGCACAAATATTTATTTCATTTTTAGTCAAAAGTATAGCCGCGGGCAGTCACAGCCGTTTATTTTGGTCCGGGCTCGTGTGGATATGGTCTAAAAACGATTTGCCGTTTCCTTCCCGTTGTCCGGCCGTTTGAAAGAAGGGGTTGAGCGTGACGGAAAAACTTTCATTCCAGTCCAAAAATTATTGGTGAAAGGTCTTTCCGCCTCCAAGAATGTGCCGGATGAGGTTTGTGGCCGATTGAATGAGGCCTCGAAGTGTCTGGAATAAGGACAGAGATTTCTCGCATAAGGACAGTTTTTTCTCCCATAAGGACAGCGTTTCCGAGCCTTATGCCCGTAAGGGCCTCAAACAAAAGGGAGAAGCTCCCGGTCGGGCTTCTCCCATATTTCTTTACGTCAAAAATAATGTTTTTGCCTTGTCGGAAAAAAGACAAGCGAATTGGGGCAGTTGCTGCCTTGACTGGCCCCGGCGGCGTCAGAGCTCGTAGGTTTTCTATCTTGAAAGTATATATTTTGTGGCCGCTATAAAAACCAATTAACCTATTATGAATACCATACCTATTTGCATTCGGTTTGCACTATTTTTTAATAAGATAGGCGTCACCTCAGCAATGACAAAAGCAAATCCAAGGACTTTTTTTGTTATTGCATTCGGTTTGCACTATCTTTGCATAAGATTGGCGGCGGCTCGGCAATTTAAGCAAGCTTATTGCGCTCGCCTTGCTCAATCTTTGCAAATTAAAACAAAACCTTATGCGCCTGACCGAACAACTCCTGACACCAACACTCGCCAACCTCGGCATTGCTGCACTCTCTGATATGCAGCGCGACTTTGTGGCCGCTGCCCGTAGGGGCGGCGACGTGTTGCTGCTGTCGCCTACCGGTTCGGGCAAGACGCTGGCCTTCGTCCTGGCAGCCCTTGACCACGTCGACGCTGACAATGACAAAACCACCGTTGTCGTGGTGCAACCCTCGCGCGAATTGGCCCAACAGAGCGACGACCTCGTCAGACGAATGAAATGCGGTGTGAGGTCGATGGCCGTTACGGGAGGCAAAGCGGCCGCCGCCGAGCGCAAATCGCTCGAAGGCGTCAGACCGCACATCGTCTTTGGCACACCCGGCCGACTGCTCGACCATTTCGCCTCGGGAGCCGTCGCCACCGCCGACGTGCGGCTCTTCATCATCGACGAATATGACAAATGCCTCGAGCAGGGCTTTCTCGAAGAAATGACAGCCGTCAGGGCCGCCCTGCCCGGGCGACCGCTCACCACATGGCTCATCTCGGCCACCAGCGAACCGGCCGAACTGGCGCAATTCGTAGACGAAAACCGACTCTGCCGCCTCGACTTCAATCCCCAAGCGGCCGACGGCCGACTGCAACGCTTCGTGGTGACTTCGCCCACACGGGACAAACTCGACACCCTCAGCCGACTGCTCACCACGTTTGGCTCACGACAGACCATCGTCTTTGCCGCACACCGTGAGAGCGTCGACCGCATTTATGGCCACCTCAAAGAGGCACGGTTTGCCGTGGGCAAATACCACGGCGGTATGGACCAGGCCGACCGCGAAAGGGCCGTCTACAAATTCCGTTGCGGCGCCACGGCCATACTCGTATCGACCGACCTCGCCGCACGCGGTCTCGACATTCCCGAAGTACGTCAGGTGGTGCACTATCACATCGCCGCCGACGCCGCCACGGCCTCCCATCGCGACGGACGCTCCACACGCTGGCTGGCCGAAGGCGCCTCATACGCCATCATAGGTCCCGACGAAGCCACACCGGTCTGGTTTGCCGAGGCCGACACGCTCGACGTGGCCGACGTGGTGCTGCGCCGTCCGGCAGCCTCCGAGTGGGCCGCCATCTATATCGGCCGCGGCAAGCAAGACAAGATATCAAAGGGCGACGTGGTGGGATTTATTTGTAAAAAAGGCGGCGTCAAGGCCGGCGATATCGGACGCATCGACGTGACGCCTCACGCCACCTACGCCGCCGTGCGCCGCACCGTGCTCAACGGTATGCTGAGGGCCGTGGCCGGCGAAAAAATCAAGGGACAGAAAACCATCATAATGAGGGCGGCGAAGCCGTGGCACGCGAAGTGAAAAACGCCATCGAGCAAGCCTGTGGCAGCCTGACGGCCGAGTCGCTGGCTTCACTTAACGCCGACCAGGTGACGCTATGGGCCTTCTTTATCCTCCACGACGAGGTGATGGACGGCGGTTTTGTGCAACTCATCCACAACGGCTACGGCCCTTTCTTCTTCCGAAATCCCTTCACCAAAGCCATGCGCCTCTGGGGCATAGATGCTATCGTGCCGCTTATGCGACGGGCCGAAAAACTCTATCAGAAACATAGCCGCGACATCGAGAAGCCCTGCTCCGACGAAGAGTTTATGGCCCTCTTCGAGCAGTTTCCGCAGTTTGACGACCTCGACGACGAGTTTGTGGAGGAAGAAGAAGACATCTGCCGCGCCGTCGGCCAATACGTCTGCGACCATCTGGACGCGTTCGTCGAATTAATCGACTAAGCATCAACAATTTTCATTCACTTATGGCAGCAAAAAAAGGCCTGAAGAAGGCCAACGTCAATATCAAGAACAAACGGGCGGAATTTGACTATTTCGTCCTCGACCGCTACACGGCCGGCATCGTCTTGACCGGCACCGAAATCAAAAGCATCAGAGCCGGCAAGGCCGGATTGGTCGACACGTTCTGCTACATCCACAACCACGAGATGTGGGTGAAAAATATGTATATCGCCGAATACGAGTTCGGCTCGTTTGGCAACCACGCCACCCGTCGCGACCGCAAACTCCTGCTCAACCGCAAGGAAATTCTCAACCTCGAGAACGAAACCAAGTCGCCGGGACTCACCATCGTGCCCCTGCGCCTCTTCATCGACGAAAACGGCCGAGCCAAACTCGTCATAGCCCTCTGCAAGGGTAAAAAAGACTATGACAAGCGCGCCACACTCCGAGACAAAGACGCCCGCCGCGAAATGGACCGCGCCATAAAGCGCTTCTGACGCTCCACAAACTCAACACGACTTAACTGCTAAACTCCACCATCATGCCTACACTGCAAGAAGCCATCAAAGCACGCATCCTGCTGCTCGACGGCGCCATGGGCACCCTCATCCAGACCTACGGACTCGAAGAAGCCGACTTCCGCGGCCAACAGTTTGCCGGGCTTGAAGGCCAACAAAAAGGCAACAACGACCTCTTGTCGCTCACTCGTCCCGACGTCATCGCCGACATCCACCGCCGCTATCTCGAAGCCGGAGCCGATATCATCACGACCAACACGTTTAATGCCCAGCGCATCTCAATGGCCGACTATCATCTCCAAGACCATTGTGGCGCAATCAATCTGGCTGCCGCACGACTGGCACGCCAACTGGCCGACGAATATACCGCCAAAAATCCTGACAAACCGCGCTTTGTGGCAGGCTCGGTGGGACCAACCAACAAAACTTGCTCAATCAGCATCGACGTGGACGACCCCGCTGCCCGCGCCATGGATTTCGACACCCTCAAGGCGGCTTATGCCGAACAGATTACGGCACTCATCAAGGGTGGGGTAGACGCCCTGCTGGTGGAGACGATTTTCGACACACTCGGAGCCAAAGCCGCCATCATGGCAGCCCGAGAGTGTATGGCCGTGAGCCGTGAGGTGCCGCTGATGCTCTCGGTGACGGTGGCCGACCGCGCCGGACGCACGCTCTCCGGACAGACGCTCGAGGCCTTCTGGACATCGGTGGCTCACGCCCGTCCCTTCTCTGTGGGACTCAACTGCTCTTTCGGCGCCAAAGAACTCAAACCCTATCTCGCCACACTCTCGACAATGGTGCCCTGCTATGTGTCGGTGCACCCCAATGCCGGTCTGCCCAATTCGCTCGGTCTCTATGACCAGACGCCGCAGCAGATGGCCGCAGAGATGAAAGACTTCGTCGACGGCGGAATGGTCAACATCATCGGGGGATGCTGCGGCACGACAGACGAATTTATCCGTGCCTTCGCGCCACTTGTCAAAGACCAACGTGGAGGATTTGTCACTCCTCGACAGCCCAAACCACAAGCCAGAGAGATGGCGCTTGCCGGACTCGACAGCCTGAGGGTGACGGCCGACAAACGGTTCATTCCCGTCGGCGAGCGTTGCAACGTGGCCGGTTCGCGTAAGTTTCTCCGCCTCATCAAAGAACAAAACTACGCCGAAGCACTCACCATTGCCCGCGCTCAGATTGAGGCCGGTGCGCAAGTCATCGACATCAACATGGACGACGGTCTGCTCGATGCCGAAAAAGAGATGGTCCATTTTGTCAACCTTCTCGGTGCCGACCCGGATATTTGCCGCGTGCCTTTCATGATAGACTCGTCGAAATGGGACGTCATCGAGGCGGCACTCAAATGCATCCAGGGCAAATGCATCGTCAACTCCATCTCGCTCAAAGAGGGAGAAGACCGCTTCCTTGCCCACGCCCGGACCATCAAACAGTTTGGAGCCGCCGTGGTCGTGATGGCTTTCGACGAAAAAGGCCAGGCCGACACCTACGAGCGCCGCATAGAGATTTGTGAGAGAGCTTATAGTCTCTTGGTGGATAAAGTCGGCTTCAATCCGGCCGATATCATCTTCGACCCCAACGTGTTGGCCATCTGTACCGGTATGACCGAACACAACCACTATGCAGCCGACTTCATCGAAGCCACACGCTACATTCGCCAGAACCTCAAAGGCGCCCACGTGAGCGGCGGCGTGAGCAATCTGTCGTTCTCTTTCCGCGGCAACAACTACATACGCGAAGCCATGCACGCCGTCTTCCTCTACCACGCCACGGCCGCCGGACAGGATTTCGGCATTGTCAATCCGGCTGCCACTATGGCCTACGCCGACGTGCCCGAACCGCTGCGCTCGGTGATTGAAGACGTGCTCTTCGACCGCAACGACCAAGTCGACACCCTTATCAAAATGGCCGAAGCGTCATTGGCCAACAAACAGACCAAGGTGGAGCAGACAACCGAAATATGGCGCACACTGCCGCTCGAAGGCCGACTGGCTCACGCCATTGAGACAGGCAACGGTGAGCATCTCGAAGAAGACCTCACCGAAGCACTTCAAGTCTTTCCTTCGGCCATCAGCATCATCGAGGGCCCATTGATGGACGCCATGAACGTGGTGGGCGACCGTTTCGGCGAAGGCAAGATGTTCCTGCCACAAGTGGTCAAGACCGCACGCACGATGAAACAGGCCGTGGCCCTGCTCCAACCCTACATTGAAGCCGGCAAACAGGCCGGTCATTCGGCCGGCAAAATCGTGATGGCCACGGTCAAAGGCGACGTCCACGACATAGGCAAAAACATCGTGGGCACTGTCATGGCTTGCAATAATTTCGACGTGCACGATCTCGGAGTGATGTGTCCGCAAGAGACTGTCGTGAAAGCCGTTCTTGAAGAAAATCCTGACCTCGTCGGACTCAGTGGCCTCATCACCCCAAGTCTCGACGAAATGATCCATACTGCCGAAGCCCTCGAGGCTGCCGGCATCCGTCTGCCCATACTCCTCGGCGGCGCCACGACAAGTGCGCTCCACACGGCCCTTAAGATAGCCCCGGTCTATTCCGGTCCGGTGGTTTGGGTGAAAGACGCCTCCCAGATGGTGCTCGTGGCCACGGCTCTGATGGGTAAGGGCCGTAAGACTTTTATGGCTGAAAATACCGAGCGCCAAAGGGCCTTGAGAGCACAACACGCCACCAAAGAGGTGACACTCAAGTCGCTCGACGAAGCACGCCAAAACAAACTCAACCTGTTCTAAACGTCACGGCTATGCGCACACTCCTGATAGTCCTCTGCTCACTTTTCTCCACCACACTTATGGCCGACGGTTTTGTCACGGCCCACGACGGGAGATTGTTTTTCCCTGAAAATCCCGACCGTCCCGCTTACTTCGTCGGCGTCACTATGGTCAAGGCACCACTGACTTTGAGTCGCGGCGACAAATCAAGCCTCAAGCAGCTCAAAGCCGACTTCGACCGTCTGCAAGACTTGGGCGTGAATGTGGTGAGCGTGAGTCTGTGCGGACAAGGACAAGGCGACTCGCTGGCTTGTTTTGACGAAAAAATCCTTGAAGGCCTCGACGTGATTTTGGCTGAAGCCGAGCGCAGACATATTTATATAATGGTGTGCCTTACAGCCGGTGAATGTCCCTATTGTCATATTTCTCACGACGCCGAAACGCTTCTTCTGCCACAGCGCCGCAACACCTTCACCCACAAGACCTACCAGGACTCGCCGGCACTTATGGCCTGGCAACTGAGCGGTAATCTTGACGACGTGCAGGCGCTGGCCGGCCGACTGAAATCGGCCGACAGTCACCATCTCATCGCCGCCTCGGCCGGCACGGAAGGCTTTGGGCGTGACAGTCGAACCGTCTGCTCAACACTCCTCGCCAACCCGTCGGTTGACATACTCTCTCTCGAACTCCTCCCCACCGACATCGGATGGGCTTCTGTCTCAGCGCTTCACACGGCAATGCCCCATATTTATCTCAAAACAGAAGAAGCCCTCACTGCCATTAACCGCCTCAATGCGCCGCTGGTCAAACCCGTCATTCTGGGCCGTGTCGGTTATGAACGGGATAAGGGCCACTGCCATTCTGCCGCCACTACACGAAGCCGCGACGCCTTGTTCACCTTCGTGATCAGCCATTTGAGAGAGTCGAGGTCAAACGCAGGTGCGCTCTGCGGCGCATGCTTTTATGGTTGGGACTGTGCACCATCGCCCGACGCCACTCCCTTTGGCGAATTGCCGCCACACGCGCCGGGCCAATACACCATTTTTCGCTCCGACGAAACATCCCTCAACATCATTGCTTCTTTCCCTAAATCCGCACCTTAGCCGTGCGGATTTTTATTTAGTGTGTAATTTTTACGCAATTTATTTGGCTGGTATGGCAATACTATGTATTTTTGCGGTGTAAAGATTACACATTAGCCTTATGGAGACAAATAAATTTGTTTATGACTATCCGCATCCTGCCGTAACGACAGACTGCGTGATATTTGGTTTTGACGGTTCAAACCTTAAGGTGCTGCTCATCGAGCGCGGCATCGAACCGTTCAAAGGCAAATGGGCCTTGCCGGGAGGATTTCTCAAAATGGATGAAACGGCCGAGGAGGGTGCGCTGAGAGAATTGGAAGAAGAGACGGGACTGACAAACGCCTACATCCGCCAGTTTCACACCTTCACCGAACCGGGTCGCGACCCTCGCGAAAGGGTCATCACCATTGCCCACTATGCCCTTGTGCGCCTGCAAGAGGTGAAAGGTGGCGACGATGCGGCCCAAGCCCGTTGGTTTGCCATGGACGAGATACCACCATTGGCCTTCGACCACGACCGCATCTTGCGTCTGGCACAGAAAATGCTTCGCGAGCGCATCCACTTCGAGCCCGTCGGTTTTGAGTTGCTCCCCGAAACGTTCACGATGAAGCAACTTCAAAATCTCTACGAGGCCATTCTCGATGTTCACTTTGATCGTCGCAACTTTGCCAAGAAAATGCACCACCTCGAACTGCTCATACAGACCGACGATATGGTGCGCACTTCGCCCAAAAGGGAATCGCAACTCTTGCGCTTTAATAATGAGAAGTATGAAGAACTGAAACAGAAGGGTTTCAGACTGGAATTTTAATCTTTTGTTTAATAAAATAATTGGGAGGAACAATTATGTTAGGAGGAATTATTGGCGACATCGTAGGGAGCCGATTTGAGTTTGACAACATCAAGACCAAAGATTTTGAACTCTTTGGAAAGGGATGCAGTTTCACAGATGACACGGTGTTGACTGTGGCCACTGCCAAGGCCATTCTTGACGATAGTGTGGATTTCAAGAATTACTATATACAGTTTGGACGGAAATATCCCCAACCGATGGGCGATTACGGTCCGGGCTTCAATCATTGGTTGCGTGGGGGCACAAACTACGCGCCGTATGGGAGTTGTGGCAATGGCAGTGCCATGCGGGTGAGCCCCGTCGGATGGTATGCCTTCACCAAACAAACAGCCACTGACTTGTCAAGAGGTACGACGCCTCAGTCTGCCTTGTGTGGTGAACAAGTGGTTATGCAATTGGCTGCAGACACAGCCAAGGTTACACACGACCACACCGAAGGCATCAAGGGCGCACAAGCCGTGGCGCTGGCTATATACCTCGCTCGACAAGGCGAAAGTATGCCCGGCATTGTCCAAACATTGCGTCATCGCTATGGTTATGATTTCTCTTTAAGCGTCAGTGAGTTGCAGCAGCGCTATTCGTGGCATGGCATAGACGGCCGAGGCAACGGTGGCACTTGTCAAGACAGTGTGCCCCAAGCCATACGCTGTGTGCTCGATGCCACAGATTTTGAAGACGCCATACGCAATGCCGTCTCCATTGGCGGCGACAGCGACACCATTGCTTGCATCGCCGGCAGCATCGCAGAGGCCGTGTTTGGCATACCTCGTTGGATGCGCGAAAAAGCCATGACCTATCTCACGCCCGAGATGCGCGCCATCGTACAAGAGTTTGAGAGTCGTTTTGGTTACAACGAAATCGGCACGCCGTTGAAATATTGGAATGACTCCTGGCATCCAGCCGTCACACCTCACCACATCAGCAGTTTGCGTCCCGGAGAAATCTTTGTTTTCGGTAGCAACATCCACGGCCATCATGCCGGCGGAGCAGCTGCGGCAGCCGTGAAACATTTTGGAGGAGTGTGGGGACAAGGTGTGGGTCTGCAAGGTCAGAGCTATGCCATTCCGACTATGGAGGGCGGCGTGAACTACATCAAGCAATATGTGGATGAATTCATCAAAAACTTCGTCGTCAGGGAGTTTGAAATATCACACAAACCGGACCACGCACAAACACCGTTTTTCTACGTCACCCCAATAGGTTGCGGCATAGCCGGTTTCCATCCGTGCGCCATTGCACCGCTTTTCCGGGATTGTAAAGATGCGTTCAACGTGGCGCTCCCGCAATGCTTCCTCGAATATATTTGAGTTTTGAAAGTAGAAGCTAATGTCAAGAGATTATTGATTGGATAATCTTGTATGATTGTTTGCGGCCATGTTTGCGAGAGGCATTTGTTTGAGCTAAATGTGCGACATCTGTGGCCTGAAAGGCCAACAAGACCATAGCCCAGGGCAGAGGCGGCGCAAAGCGACGCCGGCACCCTGGGTAAAGTGACACGATGATATTCGCCCTGTAAGGGCAAAAGATTTATAATGAGTTGATGTTGATTACATATTAATGCTTTTGCCCCTACAGGGCGAACGTTATCGCCAAAGTTTACCCAGGGTGCCGGTGCCACTACGTGTCACCTCTGCCCTGGGCTATGAGCTTGTTGGGCTTACAGCCCGTTGCTGGCCGCTCAATTATTACAATTATCAAAACCAATTTTAACCCTACCTTTTAGGGCTTATATTGTCGCATAAATGAACAATACTCCAACAATCTCTTTTCGTCAAAATCTACCAATCCGCTCATTTTCCCTGCATCCCCTCACACGCACAAACACATCGCCCAATCCTCTTCAACAACAAATGTAACCGAAGCATTGCTATCGCCAAACAGGGCCGCCATAGTGCCGTCGTTGTCCATTTGCAAAACGATGTCTGAGAGCGTTGTGGCCCCTTTGCGGCTGAAGCGCTTGAAGGCGGCCTCTTTGGCTGTCCAGAGCATCAAGGCGGCGGTGGCGGCAGGGTGGGGCAATAGGTCAATCAATGGCAACTCACTCTCATGTAGAAAACGTGGGGCCAATCTCAGCGGCCGGTCCGATGTACATTCAAGGTCAATACCCAGCGGCTGTTCGCTCCAGCCCACGGCCACAAAAGCTTTGCTGTGACTCACCGTCAGACACCCCACGGCTTCCGATGTTCCGGCTACACAGGCATAAGGCCTACCGTCTTCGTCATGGCCTATGCCATACGCTTGGCCCAACATCTCTGCCACCATCGCAGCCGCACAAAGTCGCTCTCTTCGGCGCGTGGGCTGAGTGGGTAGCGTATGGGCATAGATCTTTTGCCATTCGGCACTAATGGGCTGTAAAAGTTCCGCCTCGCTCCAGGTGTTCAGCCGTAGGGCGAGGCGGATATTCATTGTGTCGGCAATTTGCCGTAAAGAGTCGTTCATCAAATCGGTCATGGCTCGGCAGTGACAATTATTGCGGATTGCCCGAAGTCGGCGCGGCGTTTGGTGCAGCCCCTGTCTGGGCTTTGGGCGTGAGCATTTCCATGTGTTCGGCCCATATCTCCGTGATGCGTCGCTGGTGTCCCTGTTGGTCCACGTAAGAGCGCGTGCGGATTTGTCCCTCGATATAGAGTTTGTCGCCTTTGTGCACGTAGCGTTCCACGATTTCGGCCAAGCGGCGCCAGAGCAGCACCTGGTGCCACTCAGTGCGTGGCGGCACCTGCGTACCGTTGGCCAGCGTATAGCCCGGCGTGTCGGTGGCAAGGGTCAAGCTGGCTGTGGCCACACCGTTGTCGATGTAGCGCACTTCGGGCTCTTTCCCCACATTGCCAATAAGCATCACTTTGTTGAGCGACATAACGACTGAAGTTTTAAGGGATTATCTGATGCGGTCAGCAGCTTTGACGAGTTCGTCGTCTTTACGGATGCCACGGCGAGCCATAAAGCCGGCCGCGTAAGCCACGAAGTAGAGCACGCAACCGGGCTTGAGGTCGTTCATAAAGCCTTCGGGCGTATAAGACTGCACATAGATATACGTCACCACGATGGCCAGTGCCGAGAGCAGCATCATGATGTTGGTCGTCTTGAGCTGTTTGGCGCGGTTTTTGAAACCGAAGATGGCCAAGACGGCTGCCACGAGGGCCAAGGCGGTAAGCGTCAACACACCCCAGGGCGTGTGAGCCCCCACGGCGGCGTTCACGTCGTCACCAAAGCCAAGGGCCGTCAGGTCTGAAAACGTCAGATCCGTAGAGATGATGGTGCCCACGGGCATAGCCAGCGTCAGGGCGAGGCACACGGCCGCCAAGAGCAGCCAAAGGGTTTGTTTGCGCTGTATCATAAGTCAAACGACAGTTTTTCTTTGTCTTTGGCGGGGTTGCGGAAATAGAGTTTGCCGCCCAAGAACTCGTCGGCGGCAATCAGTGTGGGTTTCGGCAGACGCTCGTAGTATTTTGAGATTTCGATTTGCTCTCTGTTTTCAAAAGTCTCCTCGAGGTTGTCGTTGCTCGAAGCGAACTCCTTGAGCTTCTTGGCGAGGTCTTCTTTCATTTTCACAGAGATTTGGTTGGCTCTCTTCGACATGATGACCACGCTCTCATAGACGTTGTCCGTGCCTTTGCAGAAATCCATAAGATTGTGAGTCACGGTGTTTGTAGGCGCCTTGCTTTTCTTGTAGTCCATTGTTGTGAGTGATTATTTTTTATGGTTTATTGTCGTTAGGATGCTATATATAATAGGAGTAGTAAGGATTACTCCTCGTCGGTCTTAGTCTCTTCGCCCACATACTTACGGGCTTTTTTATAGAGATTGCCGGCCTCTTTGATATATTTTGACTCGGGATATTCGTTGGTGAAGCCGTAGTATTCGTCGATGGCCTCGTGATAGCGTTCTTCGCGGCGCTGGTCCACGCTGTTGGCGGCCAGTTCAAATTTGGCTTTGAGAATGAGATAGGCAAACTCTTCTCTCAGGGTGGTGTAGGGATATTCCTTGATGGCATTTTCGGCAGTGATGATGCAGGCTTGATAGTTGGAGCCGCCGTTTGAGCAGTTGCCGAAATAGGTACCGAGGTTATAATAGAGTTGCGCCGAGAGCAATTCTTTCTCCACGAGTCGGTCTTGCAGTTTAAAAATCATCTCTTGTGCCTGTCGGCTACGCTCGCCGATGGGATAGACTTCAAGATAATTTTGAAATTCCGTCACGGCCTCAAACGTGGCAGTTTGGTCGAGTTTCACCTCGGGCGTATTCTTATACAAAGCCATACCAGCCATAAAGCGAGCCTTCTCTGCATAGGTGCCTTTGGGATAAGACTGATAATATTTGCGCAGATAAGCCACGGCGGCGTCATAGTTTCGTGCGTTGTAGTTGGCCATACCGAGCAAGAAGAGCGACTCTTCGCCTTTGTCCGTACCTTTGAGCATAGCGATGACCTCTTGCAGATAGAGCGAGGCGCGGTTATATTCGCCGTCGAAATAATACTGCTTGGCCAGTTCATATTTCATGTCATAGTTCTGGCTGCTCTGCATCCGGGTATATTCGTTGCAAGAGGTGAGCGCGAGCGCTGCCGCCAGAGTTATGAGGGAGAAGAAATGCAGTCTACGTGTCATGTTAATAGCTATTCGGCAGCAAAAGTACAAATTCTTTGTCAATCCGCCAATTATTTTTTTCTTGCCTGCCACCGAAGGCGAGATTGAATCATTAAAAATGACAATGCCGCCACCGCACACTTACAACAAACGCGCGAGCATTTCTGTTTGATTTGTAATCCCGACTTGTCAAAACGACGATTTTTGAGGTAAAAACTGAAGGCAAAAACTCAAAATTTTCTCCATAATTTTATTAAAATCAAGACAATTCGTAAATTTGTGGCGCAGAAAAAGCACGGCGACGACTCAAGTCGTCAAAGCCGCCAACCAACCAATCCAACCAATTCAACCAACCAATTTATTTTTCTGCCCGGCCGCGACGCGCAACCAACCAAACCAATCCAACCAACCTTTCGTCCACACCGGGGCTTAAAGCCATCTTTACAACCACTTTCCGGGGGATAACCCTATCCCTTTGCCACTTATCCGTCACGCACAGCCCTCAGTCTGTGTTGTCGTCGGTATTTGTGGTACCCATCCGCCGCAATCAATTTATTTTTTTATCAACCAATTAATTTATCCTTACAAATGAAAAGACTCAAACTTTTCTTAGGGCTTGTAGCTGCACTATTTATGGCGGTTACAGGTTCAGTTGATGCGCAAACTTTTACGACATCAACAGCGCCCGATCCGTCAGCTACGACATGGGCTTCTGGTACCACATGGTATAAGATGAAAATCGATGGTGGCAAATACATCACATTGTCACAGACTGGAGACTATGGTTCTCTTACACTCTCTGCAACAACTGCAAATAACACCGATATGCGTGACTTGTGGTGCGTAACCGGCAATGAAACCGACGGTTATCAGTTCTACAATATGGCCGCTGGCCCAAGCGCCGTACTCGGAATGACTGGAACCGAGGATAAAGCTCGTGCCAGAATGTACAGTAAAACCATGCTGGAGTATATTGACGTGGCTCCCATTACAGTGTTTGACCGCAAAACACCCGCAGGAAAGGCTTACGAAGATTTTGTTTTCCATGGCACGAACAACAATACTTGGAACAACAGAGGTGGCTTCCTTGCACTGTGGAATAGTACCTTGTCCATCGGCGATGGTTGCACCGGTTCTCAGGTTACATTTGAGGCTGTTGATTTGTCGGATGTAGCCATTAATTACGCCACCAACTACACCAATGTACTTAATGCCGTTAAGGGGTACTATTCAGTTGGCGATACTTACCGCTTTGAAAATTACGCTACACATAGTTCTTTTAATTCCCCAGCAATACCGGCCTCTGTATCCAATGAAACCCAATATTATGGGGCAATGTTCATGATTCAGCAGTATAATACGTCAATATTTGGAATATATCATAGAGCTTTAAACAACAAGCAAATTACTTTAGCATCTTCTGATACTAAATATCCAGTAGCAGATGATGCCTCTGACTCGGTTTTGGCTACCAGCGAACTCACTAAAGAGTGCGTTTGGACACTTAAAGCCACAGGTGATGGTCATTACTATCTTTACAATAGACCTACACACAAATACTTGAATACCACAGATTCAACTAATAGCACAACTCCTGTCGCATTAAACGCAACACCAAGAGCATATGTCCTTGAATGTCAGTCCGGTGGTGCCATTAAACTTCTTGACGAGGGTTATTCTGGTAACAGATATTTGCGAATTAACAACAATAAACTAGTCAGAGGAACTGTTGGGGTAGCCACCAACTTC
>SFFB01000043.1 GCA_004557035.1 Bacteroidales bacterium
AAACTCAAATGTCATGACCTCAAATGGCTTAGAACAGGAACAGAGATTGAGTTTACAGGTTTATGAAAGCCATATATATGTATATGACGAAATAAACTTGTATGAATAGCTGATACTCCATTTTTTCTTTCTCTTTACTGAAGAAAGTTAAATTTTGAGGTGTTTTGACTGATTTCAGTATAAAAATGCCACAATGAAAAGTATTTGTGGTAATTTTGCATCATCATTAGAACAGGTAATATAGATTGCAACTCATACATCTTATCGGCAAGATGTCGAGCCAAGATAGAATTGCATTCTCCAAAAAGCATGAAAGCATATGCCAGAATGAACACATACAAGTTCTTCGAGGTGTTCATGTTGAACAACTGGATCTGCAGAACAAAGCAAGATTACGCTACGTTTTGATAGTTCAAAATGAAAAGAAGAGAAAGCAAAATTTAGACAAATAGCTGATAATCAAGCTAAAATGTTTTCAAAAGGACAACGGCTCAACTATCGTCCTTTTAATACGTAAAACACTGATAATCAGATGTGTTGAAAATCTGCGTGGGAAAGTAGAAAATGTTAATTAGAAGACATCTCCCCAATGGAAGGTCAAATCATGGCAAAACAGCAAAACCGCTGATATTCAAAGGATTAACAGGGAAGTACAGAGAGTGTGACCAACGGCTCAATTACCGACCGTTATACACTATATACGCTGATAGTTAGAGTGTTACACGCTCTGTATTGGAAAGTAGGACGTGAAAACAAGAGAAAACAAATAGGAATACTACGGCATATTGTATTGATAATCAGCGATTTGCAGAAGCAAGACCTCCGTTTCCAACAACGGCTCAAACTCTGTTCCTGCATTGTGTTCATATCTGATTATCAGCGTGTTAGATGCTCTGCATCGGGAAGTGATGCGCTGTTTGTTTCATCAAAAGACATACAACACACTATGATTTTTCAAGACAAAGTCGCCATAGTCACGGGCGGTGCCCACGGCATAGGGAAATGCATCGTCGAGGAATTCAGCCAACGAGGCGCTTCGGTGGCAGTCATTGATCTACGCGACGGCAACCATTTCGTTGGAGACATGTCAAAGCCCGAGGTATTGGAAGCCTTTGCCCACGACGTCGTCAAACAATATGGCAAGGTGGATTTCATTGTGAACAACGCCTTGCCACTGATGAAAGGACTGGACGAATGCACCTGGGACGAGTTTCAATATGCCATGGCCGTCGGAGTGACTGCGCCTTTCTATTTGGTCAAACTGCTTACGCCCCATCTTGCACCCGGAGCCTCGATTGTCAACATCTCCTCATCGCGCGACCGTATGAGTCAGCCCCAGACCGAAAGTTACACGGCAGCAAAAGGCGGCATTGCAGCACTCACCCACGCTCTTGCCGTCACCCTTAGTGGCAGGGCACGCGTAAACTCCATTTCGCCGGGATGGATAGACACGGCGTTTAAGGCCTACGACGGTCCCAATGCCTTGCAACATCCCGCCGGTCGGGTGGGAAACCCGCTGGACATTGCTGCCATGGTGATGTTTCTCTGCTCAGACCAGGCAGGATTTATCACCGGCGAGAACATCTGCATCGATGGCGGTATGACCCGTCAGATGATTTACCACGAAGACAACGGATGGATTTTGTCTGAATAAATCACCACACCCGACCGAGCACGAAACACGACAAGGTTAGCACACAATCATTTTTCAACCCTCAAACAATGTGAAGACAGACAGACGCATAGCAGAAGAAAAAGCAGTGGTGGAGCAGATGATACGCCTATATTGCAAGAAGCGCGAAAAGAACACTGAACTTTGCCCAAGCTGCAGAGAGTTGTTGGACTATGCTCACTGCCGCCTTGACAGATGCCGTTACGGTGCCGACAAACCCACCTGCAAGAAATGCCCCCTACATTGCTATCGACCGGAAATGAAAGAGAAGATCAAGCAAGTTATGCGCTGGTCGGGCCCAAGAATGATTGTCCATCATCCCTTTGCTGCCATCAAGCATTTATTGCGCGAACTGTCCGGTCGAAAGGCAAGGCCGCAAAAATGACATACGACGCTGGTCGGCGACTAACTCTCTGGTGTGCTTCAAAGCCGGCTTTCATAAGACAAAAAACATTACCTTCACCTCATGGTCCTTTCATCATCACCCGAGACATCCCCAATCTATCGTTCACTCCGTGACTGAGCGTGACTGAAAGTTTCAATCACATCATCTCTCTGAAAACGAACCACTTGCAAGGCCGTGACTGGGTGATTGGGAAAAAGGCAACAATTTGGGTAGAGTATATCATGAAATGCTTTTCATGGATAATATATGAGAGAAAATGAAGACAAAGATACTGATTACGGGCAGTAGCGGATTTTTGGGCTGCCGGTTGGCTTATTATTTCAAGGATAAGTATGAACTTCTGCTGCCTGCGCACAGCGAACTGGACATCAGCCGAGAGGAGGCGGTGAGGACTTATGTGGAACTGCACCGTCCCGCGGTGGTGGTTCATTGTGCTGCTCTGAGCAATACGTGGTATTGCGAGCAACACCCCGAAGAGTCTCATCGCGTGAATGTGCAGGGCGTGGTGAAACTGGCCAAAGCCTGTAAACAGACCGGGGCCAAGTTCATTTTCATGTCGAGCGACCAGGTCTATAACGGTACGCCGATGCTTGGGCCACTGAAAGAGAATGCCGAATTGCAACCGATCAATGTGTACGGCCGCCACAAATTGGAAGCCGAACAGCGCGCGTTGTGGAACTTGCCCGACTGTGTGGGACTACGGCTGACTTGGATGTATGATTTACCAGAAAGTCCAATGAAGTTGAATAGTAATCTATTGATCAATTTGCTTGGTGCCTACCGAGAGCACAAGACCATTCAAGCTGCCACTCATGAGTTTCGTAGCGTGACCTACGTGTGGGAAGTGGTGAAGAACATCGAGAAAGCGCTCTCATTGCCGGGAGGCATCTATAATTTCGGAAGCGGTAATGCCACGAACAGCCATCAGCTTTATCTCAGCGCCGCCGGGGCTTTGGGACTGAAAGAGCCCCACCTGTGGATATTGCCCGACGAAAAGAGATTTGCAGAACAAACACGAAACCTGACTATGGACTGCACGCTCATCGAAGGCTTCGGTATTCGTTTCAACGACAGTCTCGAAGGTCTGAAAGAGGCCTTGAAAAGACCGTTTCGCGTGCACGATTGAGGTGAAGAAACAAGTGGTGAACGCTTTCAACTCAACATATGACTCTAGAGATGATGAGACTCCTCATATAAAGTAGAGCAAAAATTTCGTATTCTCGCAAAAAAATGCCAATTTTGCAAAACCTATGGAAGGAATTGTCGACTTGCTCATCTATATCTTAAAAGGACTCATCATCGGTGTCGTGGCTTCGGCACCTATGGGGCCCGTGGGCGTGTTGTGTATCCGTAGGACAATTAAAAAAGGCAGAGTTTATGGATTGGTCACCGGTGCAGGCGCTGCGCTGAGTGACCTGTTTTATGCCCTACTCACGGGTTATGGACTTTCGCTCATCTCGCTTTTCACAAACGAAAACAACGTGTTTTGGGTGAAAATCATTGGCGGGGCCATGTTGCTGGCCTTTGGCATCTATATGTTCCGCACGGGGCCAAAGGTCAACACTCACCCGGAGTCGAAAACCAAAGGATCGCTCTTGCGCAATTTCCTCACTTCGTTTTTTATCACGCTGGCCAACCCTGCCATCATTTTCCTTTTCATTGCTCTGTTTAATATGTTGGCACCCTTCGTAGGTGCTGAAGAGACCTATCTGATAGGTGCCGGCTATGCGGCAATTGTGGTGGGCGCCATGCTGTGGTGGCTTTTCATCACCTATATCATCAACAAGATGAGCAGCAACTTTGGCCAAAAGGGCATCAAGCGACTCAACCGCACCATTGGCGTGTTTGTCATCACCATCTCGGTGGTCTATATGCTGCTCACGCTCTGCGGCATCAACATCATTGGCGAAGGCATACCTACCGACGAGACGGCTGCCTGTGCGCTACACATTGAGGCATAAGTGGTGGGGAGCAACTGATTTGTTTTATGATTATTGCTGAGAAACTTAAAGACACCAATCGGGCTGAATACCTGCTCTATCTCTGGCAGGTGGAAGACATCGTGCGCGCCCACGGCTGCGACTTCGACCGGCTGGACGAAGGTTATCTCTCGCGCTTCAAACTCGACGAAGAGACTCTCTCGCGCACCCGTCTCTGGTATGCAGACTTTTGCGAAATGATGCACACGGAAGGCGTGACGGAAAAGGGCCATCTGCAAATGTCGAAAAACGTGCTCAGCGGACTCGAAGAGTTGCACTGCCGCCTTTTGGCTTCTCCCAAGTTCCCCTATTATAAAGAAATGTATTACAAGGTGCTGCCGCACGTGGTCTGCCTCAGGGCCAAAGGAGCTCACAAAGACGAAAGCGAACTGCAAACTTGCTTTGAGGCGCTCTATGGAGTGATGACGCTCAGACTTCAAGGCAAAGAAGTCTCGGCCGAAACCCAAAAGGCCTTGGCCGACATCAGCACCCTGCTGGGCCAGCTCTCAGACTATCAAATCAAAGACCGAAAGGAGCCCATCGACTTTGACTGAGCCTGGCGATGCCAATGTATCGTTTGTGAAATCAAGATAGCTTACCATACATATAATATATAATGAAAAAAATACTCGTCACCGGCTGCCGAGGGCAGTTGGGCAACGAAATCCAGACACTTGCATCTGACTTTGAAGACAGTTGCACGTTTTTTTTCACCGACAGAGAAGAACTCGACATCACTGACCGTGAAGCCGTATTTGACTTTGTTGAAAGCAATGGCATCGACATCATCATCAACTGCGCCGCCTATACGGCCGTAGACAAAGCCGAAGCCGACGAAGCACTCGCCGACTTGCTCAACCACATCGCTCCGGGCTATTTGGCCGAGGCCGTCGAGTCGGTGGGTGGCACGATGATACAGGTGTCGACCGACTATGTGTTTGACGGCCGTGCCTGCCAACCCTACCAAGAAGACAGCCCCACCAATCCTCAGACCGTGTATGGGCGCACCAAACTGTTGGGCGAAGAAAGTGTCATCCGCTCATGTGCCGGTTCGATGGTGGTGCGCACTGCCTGGCTCTATTCCACTTTCGGCAACAATTTCGTCAAGACCATGATACGTTTGGGCAAAGAGCGCGACTCGCTCGGTGTGGTGTTTGACCAAGTGGGTTCTCCCACCTATGCCCGCGACTTGGCCGCCGTCATCTTAAAAGCAGCCTCTGAGGGAGTGGTGCCCGGTGTCTACCACTACACCAACGAAGGCGTGTGCTCTTGGTACGACTTCACCTGTGCCATCCATCGTCTTGCCGGCATTGACCATTGCCAAGTGAAGCCCATCCATACCGACGAATATCCCGTGCCGGCAGCACGCCCTCACTACTCCGTGCTCGACAAGACAAAAATCAAAAATACCTACGGCATCGAAATCCCACATTGGGAAGACGCCCTGCGCGCATGCATAAAAGCGCTTTGACTCTTCGACTCTTTGTCCCTAAAAATCTCCTAAATGAACCAAGAAATAGAACGTCGCCGCACCTTTGCCATCATCTCACACCCCGATGCGGGCAAGACCACACTGACAGAGAAGCTCCTGCTCTTCGGAGGTCAAATCCAAGTGGCCGGTGCCGTGAAAAGCAATAAAATCAAAAAGACCGCCACCTCAGACTGGATGGAAATCGAGAAGCAACGCGGCATTTCGGTGACCACTTCTGTGATGGAGTTTGACTACGAAGGTTATAAAATCAACATTCTCGACACACCGGGTCACCAGGATTTTGCCGAAGACACCTTCCGTACCCTCACGGCCGTAGACTCCGTCATCATCGTCGTGGACGGTGCCAAGGGCGTGGAGGCACAGACGCGCAAACTTATGGAGGTGTGCCGAATGCGCCAGACGCCGGTCATCATCTTCATCAACAAAATGGACCGTGAAGGACGCGACCCTTTCGACCTGCTTGACGAGCTCGAAGCCGAACTCCACATCAGTGTCCGACCGCTCTCATGGCCCATCGGACAGGGCGCACGCTTCAAAGGCGTCTACAACATCTTTGAACAGCAACTCAATCTCTTTGAGCCCGACAAGCAAAAGGTTACAGAGAAAATCACCGTAGACATAGCTAGTGAAGAGCTTGAGACCCACGTGGGCGAAGCGGCCGCCGCACAGTTGCGCCAAGACCTCGAACTCGTTGACGGCGTCTATCCCACATTCGACAAGGCCGACTACCTCAGCGCTCAGATAGCTCCCGTGTTTTTTGGTTCGGCTCTCAACAACTTCGGTGTTAAAGAGCTCTTGGACTGTTTCGTGAGAATAGCCCCCTATCCCCGTCCCACCAAAGCAGAAGAGCGCGACGTAGAACCGGAAGAGCAAAAATTCACCGGCTTCATCTTCAAAATCACGGCCAACATCGACCCCAACCATCGCTCGTGCATTGCCTTCTGTAAGGTTTGTTCAGGACGCTTCCGCCGCGGTGTGCCCTATCTCCACGTCCGCACGGGCAAAACCCTGCGTTTCACCTCCCCCACCCAGTTTATGGCACAGCGCAAAAGCACTATCGAAGAAGCATGGCCGGGAGACATCATCGGTTTGCCGGCGGCAGGAGTGTTCAAGATTGGCGACACACTCACCGAGGGCGAACAACTGCATTTCCGCGGACTGCCCTCATTCTCGCCCGAACTCTTCAAATACATCGAAAACGCCGACCCGATGAAGACCAAGCAACTGCAACGCGGCATCGAACAGCTTATGGACGAAGGCGTGGCTCAGATGTTTGTCAACCAATTCAACGGCCGCACCATCATCGGCACCGTGGGACAACTGCAGTTTGAAGTCATCCAATACCGCTTGGAGCACGAATACAACGCCCTGTGCCGTTGGGAGCCGGCGAGCCTCTACAAGGCCTGCTGGATTGAAAGCGACGACCCGGCCGAACTCGAGGCTTTCAAGAAACGCAAATACCAGTATATGGCCAAAGACCGTGAAGGCCGCGACGTCTTCCTGGCCGACAGCGGCTATGTGCTGCAAATGGCACAAACAGACTTTAAACACATCCGTTTTCACTTCACGAGCGAGTTCTAAGTGCCCTTTTTTATGCCTTTTTACCGCCATAAAGAAAGAAAAGCAGCCTAAATGTTTGGTCAAACGGAAAGAAGGGCTTATCTTTGCACTCGGTTAAACCAAACAGGGTACCCTGACCGAGTGGCTAGGTAGCGGTCTGCAAAACCGTGTACAGCAGTTCGAATCTGCTGGGTACCTCTCAGAACGACTTGAAATCTTTGGATTTTGAGTCGTTTTTGTTTTTATGCGTGTTGGATGGCAAACACAGAGAAGTACGGCTTCTTGAAGGAGGTACACTAAGTTTTTGTGTGTTATGGATTTGCGGTTAGGTATTTTCTCCCTACATTTGCTAAGCAAACCCTTATTTTCTTTTAATTTTCTACATTATGAAATCAAGCACTATACATAATAACGAAGCCAGCAGTTTGTTGCTGCAAGGCGGAAGAGTGGTCGACGTCACCGCGGGACGTATGCTCGAAGCCGACGTGTTGATAAGAAACGGACGCATAGAGAGGATTGGACGGCCGCTTACCGCCTCGGCCGATGCCACGATAGACTGCAGCGGACGGGTGATTACGGCGGGTTTTGTCGACGCCCATGTCCATATTGAGTCGAGTATGGTGTTGCCTCAGGCGTTTGGCGAGGCTGTGTTGCCGCACGGCACCACCACGGTGATTGCCGACCCCCACGAGGCGGTGAATGTGGGCGGTGCGTCGGCGCTCGATGTGTTTCTCGAAGAGGCCCGTCTGTCGCCGGCCGACGTCTTCACGGTGGTGCCCTCGAGCGTTCCGGCCACACCTTTCGACACAAACGGAGCCGGTGAGTTTACGGCAGACGAAATGAAGCCATATGTCTGTCGCGACGACGTGGTGGGACTTGGCGAGGTGATGTGTTTTGTGGATGTGAAAAACAAGCGAAAGGAGATTTTGGACAAAATCAATCTTTTCAAAGACAAGACCATTGACGGCCATACGGCCGGTATGCCCGAAGAGTGGGTGGAAGAATATGCTGCAGCCGGCGTAAAAAACGACCACGAATGTGTGTCGGCTGAGGCGCTCCTTCACCGCTACGCCTGTGGCATGAACATCTACGTGCGCGAAGGCAGTGCGGCGCGCAATGCCCGCGAACTACTCACGGCAGTCAAGGCTCACGGCCTCGACACCAAGCGTTTCGCCTTCTGCACTGACGACAAGCACCTGGCCACAATTGCTCGTGAGGGACACATCTCTTATATCGTGCGCATGGCGCTGGCCATGGGTTTCAGTTGGCCCGAAGTGGCCCTGATGGCCTCAGACAATGCTTGCCGTTTTTATGGTTTGAAAGACAGAGGCCGTATGGCCGAAGGCTATCGGGCCGACATTGTGGTGACGGATGCCGACTGCCGGCACATCGACTGGGTGATTAAAGACGGCAGAATTGTGGCGCAAAACCAAAGCGTCCTATCAGACGACTCTCATCATAAAGAAGTGAGACGGTTTGCAAACACGGTAAAATTTCGCACACTCTCACCCGAAGACTTCACCCTACCCGACCGACTTCGCCATATGGCATTGGTACTCACAGAGGGTCAACTGCTCACCAAACTGAAACATCTCGAAGGCGACGCATGGCGCAATTTGCCTCTTTTGGCCACGATAGAGCGCCATGGGCGTAACGGCAATATGGCGGTTTGCCTGCTCGAAGGTTATGGCATCAGGGGCGGTGCCGTAGCCACCAGTGTCTCTCACGACTCCCATAATGTGGTGTGTGCCGGCGACAATCCTGAAGATATGGCCTTGGCCACCAACACCTTGCGCGATATGGGCGGCGGATATGTGGTGGCTTCAGGCGGCCGTGTGTTGGCTTCTTTGGCATTGCCGGCTTTCGGTCTGATGGCCACAGGCGATGCCCACAGTGTGGCCGAGCGCATCAGCCAGCTTGAGACGGCGGCTCATCAGTTGGGCGTCAACCCCGGCATAGACCCCTTTATCACGCTCTCGTTTGTGGCCTTGCCCGTCATCCCTTCTGTGCGCCTGCTCGACACGGGCCTTTTCCTCACCGATACGCAGGAGTTTCTTTGAAAAGCAGAAGCCAGGCAAGAGTTTTTTATTATTCATCACGCTTTTTTGTTGACTACGCAGATAGATTGCACAATGACTGCGTAGTTTTGCACACAGAGTCACCGCAGCAACTCTGCGGCGTCTTGTTTTCTTCAGACTTATCCTTAACCTTACGCTCTATGCCTGCGAATAAAAACGCTTTAATCCGCTACAAAACAATAGATAATTGCCTCAGCAACCGCTACCGACGCTGGACCATAGACGACTTGGTGGAGGCGTGCAGTGAGGCACTCTACGACTGCGAAGGTATCAGCCGGGGTGTGAGTGTACGCACCGTCCAGGCCGACTTGCAGATGATGCGCTCTGACAAGCTTGGCTATAATGCGCCCATAGAGGTATACGACCATAAATATTATCGCTATGCCGACCCCGACTATAGCATCACGGCCATGCCGCTGTCCAAAAACGACCTTGAAGGTCTGCGCCAAGCCGTGGATATGTTGCGCCAATTGCAAGACTTCGACCAGTTTGTGGAATTGAGTGACGTGGTGAGCCGCCTTGAAGAGAAACTCGCCCTCACAGGCAAGAAGAAAAGTCCGATTGTACATTTCGACAACGTGCCCAACCTGAAAGGACTGAAATGGCTGGGGCCGCTTTATGCCCACATCCGTCACCGCCAGACGTTGTGCATTGCCTACCAGTCGTTCACGGCGCGCGAACCTCACGAGTTTGTCATCTGCCCTCACCTGCTGAAGGAGTTTCGCAACCGCTGGTTTCTCTATGGTACGCGGCAAAACGACCTGCAGATCTACAACCTTGCGCTTGACCGCATCATAGACATCCGGCCCTCAGACAGCCCCTATCGCGACAATCCGAACTTTGACCCGGCACACTACTTTGACGATGTCATCGGCGTGACCAAGAATGCCGGTCTCAAGCCTCAACGCATCAAAATTTGGACCTCGGCAGAGCAGAGCGACTATATTCTGACCAAACCCATTCATCCCTCACAACTTCTTTTGACTCGGGCCAAAGACGGGAGCTGCGTGTTTGAATTTCGGGTGATAGTGAATGTCGAACTTTATTCGGTGTTGATGTCGTATGGGCCCGGGGTCAAGGTGATGTCTCCGAAGTTTGTGGCCCAACACATGAGAGACAGGCTGAACGAGGCCTGCAAGATGTATGATGAATAATGAAGAGAAGAATGGTTTGAACGAACAGGCGAGACAGAAGATGCGACCCGGCACAACTTGCTTTCCATAGGCAAGTGGCCGGGCCGCTTTGTTGTATCGTTTTCCTAAAAGAGCGTTTACTGGAAATAGACGCGTTTCACACGGTCTGAGACTGAGGTGAGCACCTCATAAGGGATGGTTCCGAGCAGGTCGCTCAGCACCGTGACGGGCAGATGGTCGCCAAAGATTTCGACGGTGTCGCCTTCGTGGCAGTCTATGTCGGTGACGTCGATCATACACACGTCCATGCAGATGTTACCCACATACGGTGCCTTCTCGCCGCCCACGAGGCAGTAGCCGCGGCGGTTGCCCAGTCGGCGGTCGAGACCGTCGGCGTAGCCAATGGGAATGGCGGCAATGCGCGAGGGACGGTCGGTGAAGGTGCGGCGCGAATAGCCTATGCTGTCGCCGGCGGGCACGTCGCGTATCTGGAGAATGGTGGTCTTAAGCGTCGTCACGTTGTGGAGCGTGCGGTTGTCGATGGGGTCTACACCATAGAGGCCCAGTCCGAGGCGCACCATGTCGAGTTGGCGTTCGGGAAAACGCTCAATGGCGGCACTGTTGCAGATGTGACGCAGAATGCGGTGGGGCCAAGCGTGGACAATCTGCAAAGAAGCCTCGTCGAAGAGCCGGAATTGCTCGGCCGAGAAGGCGTCAAAGTCCGGCGAGTCACTACCCACAAAATGCGAGAACACCGAGCGGGGCATCAACGCCGACTGATGGTGCAGACGGTCGATGAGTTGGGCGATGTCGGTTTTGGGGTTGAAGCCCAGACGGTGCATGCCGGTGTCGAGCTTGAGGTGAATGGGGAAACCTTGTATGCCCTCACGCTCAGCAGCTTTGATGAGGGCTTCAAGAAGGGTGAAATTATAGACTTCAGGTTCGAGTCTATGGGCAAACAATGTGCGGAACGCCGACATCTCGGGATTCATCACCATGATGCTGCCCGTGATACCGGCTTCGCGCAGCGCCACCCCTTCGTCAGCCACGGCCACGGCAAGACAGTCCACGCCGCGGTCTTGCAGCGTCCGCGCCACCTCCACACTGCCGGCCCCGTAGGCTGAGGCCTTGACCATACAAGTCACCATGGTTTCGGGGCGTAGGTGCGAGCGATAGAAGTTGAGGTTGTCGGCAATGGCGCCAAGGTTCACCTCGAGAATGGTCTCGTGCACCTTGAGCGAGAGCCGGTCGGTGATGCGTTCAAATCCGGCCACGCGTGCACCTTTTACCAACACGGTGCAGCCACTCAAGCGGTCGAGCAGACCGTCGGCAAGCAGATCGTCGGCCTGGAGGAAAAAGGCTTTTTCTTTGATGCCTTCAAAGCAGTGGCGGGCGCGGCAAATCTCCTGTCCCACCCCCACAAGCAGGTCTATGCCTCTGGCCTGAACCATTTCGGCAACTTTGGCATAAAGTTCGTCAGACGGTAATCCGGTCTGGAGTATGTCTGAAACGATGAGCACACGGCGCGCGGCTCGCCGACGGCTCACGAAATCGAGCGCAATGTCTAGCGAGTTGACGTCGGAGTTATAGGCGTCGTCGATGATGGTGCAGCCTCTCACGCCTCCCTTGACTTCGAGACGCATGGCCAGATGTTCGAGGCGTGGCATACGTTCGGCAATGACCGCAGCAGGGAGCCCAAGACACAGCGCCATAGCCAGACAGTGCAGGCAGTTGGTGAGTGAGGCCTCGTCGGCAAAGGGGATGTGTAGCGCATATTCCTGGCCTTGCCAGACATAGGCCACGTCGGTCTGACCGTTGTTTTTGTCCAGGGCTTTGACAAAGAGCGGTGCTGCCGGGTCTTTTCTCGACCAAGCCATACGCTTACCCTTAAATCCGGCGTCGGTCACACAGGCTCCGATGAGAGGGTCGTCGGCGTCGTAGACCAAGACGTCGCTGTCTTTGAAGAGACAGAGTTTTTCGAGACACTTTTCGCGCATCGAACTGAAGTTTTCCTGATGGGCCTGCCCAAGGTTGGTCATCACGCCCATTGTGGGCTGTATGATGTCTCTGAGGGCAGCCATCTCGCCGGGTTTGGAAATGCCGGCTTCAAATAGGGCCACCTGTGTTTGGTCGCCCATGAGCCACACCGAGAGCGGCACACCCACTTGTGAGTTGTAAGAGCGCGGCGAGCGGGTCACGGTCAGCGTGGGCGACAGCAGGGCATAGAGCCACTCCTTCACCTCGGTCTTGCCGTTGGACCCAGTCACGCCCACCACGGGCACATCATATTCTTCACGATGTCGCTCGGCGAGTCGCTGCAAAGCCTTGAGCGGACTCACCACCACAAGAAAATTGGCCTCGGGACATGACTGGAGAAGCCCTTCGGGCAAGTCGGCCACCACGAAGTTCCTCACACCGCGTCGGTAGAGGTCGGGGATGAACTTCACGGGGTTTTGCCGCGGCGAGGGGATGGCAAAAAAGAGTGTGCTTTCGGGAAATGCGAGCGAGCGGCTGTCTGTGAGCAGGAAGCGGATGTGGCAGTCGGTCTCGCCATAGCGGTGCGCGCCTATCAGGGTGGTGACCTTCTCGATATGATAACAAGGACCTAACATGAGATGGTAATGTAGAATGATTTGCCTTATATATAATATGGTGTGGCACCGACGTGGTCGACGCCCATCTGAATTGCAAAGTTATGAAAAACCGCCGCCGGATGTATGGGTCCGACGCCAAAAAAACGGCAGGCTTTTGTATTTTGCTTGTCGGTCCGTGAGGCGTATCTTTGAGGTAGGAAAGAAGAAGAGGGAGGCCGGGCGGCCTCTTTTTTTGTGTTTCAACGGGTTACGGGAATAAGGACAGTTTTCACGGGCCTTATGACAGAAAAAATTGTCCTTATCACAGGCCTTGCCGAAAGAAATCAAAGTCATTTTTTGAGCCTTTCAGAAGTTACTGTCAAGCACTCAGATTTAATATTATATAATCAAATAATTGATTTTCTTTATTTTAATTAGTATTGTTAAAGTATCACTTCACATTAAACGGCAATTTGTGATTTCTTGAATATTGACCGAAAAGACGTCAAAACGCAGAGATTTTGGTCACGTCAACGCCATGATTTGAACAAATGGCCGGGCTGAATGGCAGAGACCTGGAAGCCCATGAAAAAGTAGCGGAGACATCACGGAAAGAGTAAAAATTTGGACAATAAGATTATTTGCCTTAATTTCGCCATATTAAGCGGCTTTTATGCGGCCTACTCCACTTCACAAACTTATCTATGCAAATCATCTTACTCTCAGGCGGCTCCGGCCAACGCCTCTGGCCGATGTCGAACGGCAAACGCGCCAAACAATTCCTCAAACTCTTCACTGCTCCCGACGGCTCACGCGAGTCGATGATGCAGCGCATGATGCGACAAATGCAGACTGCCGGACTCACGGGCGACTTCACCGTCGTGACGAGCGACGACCAGCGCGACATCATAGCCAGCCAGTTCGGCCAAAACGTCGACGTGGTGATTGAACCCTCACGCCGCGGCACCTACCCGGCACTGGCGCTCGCCGCAGCCCGTCTGGCACTCGACCGCCATCTGCCCGACGACGAAGTGGTCGTGGCCATGCCCTGCGACGTCTATGCCGAAACGGCCTATTTCGCCACCATCAACACCATAGCCGCCGCCGTGAAAAGCGGGGAAGCCACCCTGGCAATGATAGGACTGACACCATCCTCTCCTTCAAGCAAATACGGCTATATTATTACAGCAAAAGATGAAGCTGAAAGCAGCAGCCTTCGCAGTGTGTTGCGCTTCGTTGAAAAGCCGGGGCCTCAACAAGCCGAGAAGCTGGTCTACGAGGGAGCCAGATGGAATGCCGGCGTTTTTGCCTTCCGTCTGGGCTATCTCAAAAAACACCTTGCCAAACGCTTGGATATGACTTCGCGCAAGACGTTTGAGGTGGGATTTGAGCGACTGCCTCACACGAGTTTCGACTACGAAGTGGCCGAATGTGAGACGGCGGCCAAGATGAAACCCTTCAATGGGATGTGGCGCGACATCGGAACTTGGGACGCCTTAACGGCTGAAATTCCGGCCTGTGTCTTGGGCAACGCCCGCGTGGCAGCCGACTGCAAAGGCAGTCACGTTTTCAACGAACTCGACATCCCGGTGCTTTGTCTCGGCATGCCCGATGCCGTGGTGGCCGCCAGTCCCGACGGCATCCTCGTGGCCGGACTGAAAGCCTGCGACGACGTCGAAAACCATCTCGAAGGCTTGGCCGTGCGACCGATGTATGAAGAGCGCCGCTGGGGCACCTATAAAGTGGTGTGTAAAGACACCTTCCCCGACGGTCATCAAATCCTCACCAAAGAGCTCTGCATCACGGCCGGCCACGGCATCAGCTACCAGCGCCACCATCACCGCGACGAAGTGTGGACCTTCGTGGACGGTACGGGCCGACTGGTGGTGGACGGCGTGGAACGCACCGTGGGACGCGGCGACGTGGTCAACATACGCCGCGAAAGCCTTCACGCCGTGCGCGCCGTCACCGACCTCACCCTCATCGAGGTGCAAAGCGGCGACCAACTTGTCGAGGAAGACATCGACCGCTTCCCCTACGAATGGGACTGAGAGTCTGGAAGGCCAAAAGGCAAAGAGACGTCAAGAGGCCCCACCCCGTCTCTTGACGCCTTCTTTTCAAAAAGTCCAAACCACATAGCAACACAAAAAAGTGAAAAACGACGTTTAATTCTTGCTAAGGTCGCGCGAAAAAGTTACTTTTGCACGCAATAAAAAACCAAGTTCCTATGATTTCCGATTTTATTGCCGACAAGATTGTTACGGAGGGACTCACGTTTGACGACGTGCTCCTTGTACCTGCTTATTCTGAAATTCTTCCGCGTGAAGTGAACCTCTCCACGCAGTTCTCAAGAAACATCACGCTGCACATTCCCTTTGTCACCGCAGCCATGGACACGGTGACCGAGGCACCTATGGCCATCGCCATTGCCCGTGAAGGCGGCATCGGTGTCATTCACAAAAATATGAGCATTGAGGAGCAGGCCCGTCAGGTCGCCATCGTGAAACGTGCCGAAAACGGTATGATTTACGACCCCGTCACCATCGAGCGCGGACGCACCGTTCGTGAGGCTCTCGCCCTGATGAGCGAATACCACATCGGCGGCATTCCCGTGGTGGACGGCGACATGCACCTCGTGGGCATCGTGACCAACCGCGACCTGCGTTTCGAGACCGACCTGAACAAGAAGGTGGAAGAAGTGATGACGGCCGAAAACCTCGTCACCACCACCCAGCAGACCGACCTTGTCAGTGCCAGCAAAATCCTTCAGGAAAACAAAATCGAGAAACTCCCCGTCATTGACCATAACGGCCGCCTCGTGGGTTTGATCACCTATAAAGACATCACCAAGGCCAAAGACAAGCCGATGGCTTGCAAAGACAGCAAGGGCCGTCTGCGTGTGGCTGCAGGTGTGGGCGTAACAGCCGACACGATGCAACGCATGGAAGCCCTCATTCAGGCCGGTGCCGACGCCATTGTCATTGACACGGCACACGGTCACTCCAAGTCGGTGATTGAACGCCTGCGCGAAGCCAAAGCTTCTTTTAGTGGCGTCGATTTCGTCGTAGGTAACGTGGCCACCGGCGACGCTGCCCGTATGCTCTACGAAGCAGGCGCCGACGCCGTGAAGGTGGGCATTGGTCCGGGCTCTATCTGCACCACCCGCATCGTGGCCGGTGTGGGTGTACCGCAGCTTTCTGCCGTCTACGACGTGGCTTGTGCGCTCAAAGGCACCGGTGTTCCCCTCATCGCCGACGGCGGTCTGCGCTACTCGGGCGACGTGGTGAAAGCTCTGGCAGCCGGCGGTTGCAGTGTGATGATTGGCTCACTCGTGGCCGGCACCGAAGAGAGCCCGGGCGAGACCATTATTTATAGCGGCCGTAAGTTTAAGGCATACCGCGGTATGGGTAGCCTCGAAGCTATGGAGAACGGCTCGAAAGACCGCTACTTCCAGTCGGGCGTCGTAGAGGTGAAGAAACTCGTGCCCGAAGGCATCGTGGGTCGTGTGCCCTATAAAGGCTCTGTTCAAGAGGTCATCTACCAACTCGTGGGCGGCTTGCGCTCGGGTATGGGCTATTGCGGTGCCGCCACCATTGAGCGCCTGCACGATGCCAAATTCACCCGCATCACCAACGCCGGCGTCATGGAAAGCCATCCACACGACATCACCATTACGAGCGAGGCACCCAACTACAGCCGTTCGGAATAATCAAGACACAACTAAAGGTTTTTGCCGGGACAAACTGGGACCACCAGCTGAGACCGGCAAAAATCTTTTCATTTATAACGCTAAACTACTTCTCAATCCTTTTATCCTTTACCAGTTGTGAAAAAGACCATCGCATCCCTTTTTGCTCTCTGTATGACCCTGTGCGTGCAGGCACAAAACAACGACCCTATCGTCATGACCGTCAACGGCACGCCGGTGACACGCAGCGAGTTTGAATATGCCTACAACAAAAACGGACAAATCGCCGGTGCCGTCGAACAGAAAACGGTGGCCGAATATGCCGAAATGTATGCCAATTATAAACTCAAAGTGGCTGCCGCACTCGAAGCACGCATTGACACGCTCAAGAGTTATCAACAGGAATACAACCAGTATAAAAACATCCAACTGATACCGAGTCTGGTGGACGAAGCCTATATCGATTCTGTGGCCCGCAGTGCCTACGACCAGACCAAACAACGTCTCGACGGCCACGATATGCTCCGCCTCGCCCACATCCTACTGCTCGTGCCACAAAGTGCCACTCAGGCCGAAACCGATCAGGCTGCCGCACGGGCCGACTCGCTCTACAAAGTGGTAACGGCCGGAGGCGACTTTGCCGCATTGGCCAAGACCTTTTCAGGCGACCCGGGCTCAGCCTCACGCGGCGGCGAACTGCCTTGGATTGGCCCCGGCATGACCATCAAAGAATTTGAAGACGCTGCCTACAAGCTCCAAACCGGCGAAATCTCTCAGCCTGTGAAGACCACGGTGGGTTTCCACATCATCAAAATGCTGGAGCGCAAGGGCCTCGAACCTTACGACTCACTCAAAAACGAAATCTACAACGCCCTGAAACGTCAAGGCATCGAAGAGGCTTCGGCCGAAAGCCGCATACAAAAGATGATTGCTCAAAGCGGTGGCACACTCACTCGCGAGAAAATACTCGACGACGTGCAGGCCAAGATTTCGGCGCAAGACATGAACGTGAAATATCTCATCCAAGAGTATCACGACGGCCTCCTGCTCTATGAAATCAGCAAGCAGACCGTTCTGGACCCGGCCGAAAAAGACACTAAGGCTCTCAACAAGCAATTCAAGAAAAACAAAAGCAAATATGCTTGGGACGAACCGCGTTTCAAGGGTTTCGTCATCTATGCAAAAAATGACGAGGTGCTCAAGCAGACGCAGAAACTCCTGAAGAAGTTCGGTGCAAAAGACTGGCGCAAAGCCCTCAAACAGACGCTCAACAAAGACTCCGTAGTGGTGCGCGTCAGTGGCCCAGTTCTGGCAAAGAAAGGAGACAACAAAGCCGTCGATCACTTTGTCTTCGGCGCTGACGAGTTTAAGGCCAACGAGAAATTCCCCGTTGCCGGCGTCTACGGCAAGACACTCGACGCGCCCAAGAGCTATCTCGACGTGAAGTCGCAAGTGATTGCCGACGTGCAAGAGGCTCTTGAAAAAGAATGGGTCACTTCACTGCGTGAACGTATGCCGGTGAAGATTGACCAAGAGGCACTCAAAAACGTGAGAGTCGTACAACCTGTCAACTAAATTTATGAACAAGAACTTTCTCTCTTTTCTCCTCCTCGCCCTTGTCGGCTTCACGACCGCCGCGGCCCAACACCGCGAAGACGGTGTGGTGGATGAGGTCATTTGGGTGGTGGGCGACGAACCCATCCTGCTAAGCGACGTGGAAGAGGCCCGCATCAGCGCGGCACTGTATGGCGAACAAATCGACAATCCATACAGCGTCATCCCTGAGCAACTGGCCATACAAAAACTGTTTCTCCACCAAGCCGAACTGGACAGCGTAGAGGTGGACGAGGCCGCCGTCATACGCGCCGCAGACGAGCAAATCAACCGTGCCATCCAAAACTTCGGTTCGCGCGAAAACGTCGAACTGATTGCCCGCAAAACCATCTCACAATACCGCGAGCAGCAGAAGCAGATGTATCGTAACAACGAGAAAGTGCGGCAAGTGCGCAGCAAAATCACGGCCAACGTCAAAGTAACGCCGGCTGAGGTGAGAGAATATTTCAAAAAGCTGCCACAAGACAGTCTGCCTTTCGTCCCCACACAGGTAGAGGTGCAGATTATCACGTCCATACCCCGCGTGGAACGCGCAGAGGTGGAGCGCATCGAGGAACGTTTGCGCGACTTCGCCCGTCGCGTCAACTCCGGCGAGAGCGAGTTTTCCACACTGGCAAAATTCTATTCGCAAGACGCGGGTTCGGCACGCAACGGTGGCGAACTGGGCTACACAGGCCGCAGCCAGTGGGTGCCCGAATTTGCCAACGTGGCCTTCAGCCTCAACGACCCCAAGAAAGTGTCGAAAATCGTGAAGACTGAGTTTGGCTACCACATCATCCAACTCATTGACAAGAAAGGCGACCGTGTGAACGTACGCCACATCCTGCTGAAGCCAGAAATCGCCGAGAGTGAGTTTGAGAAGGCCACCGCCCGACTTGACTCGATTGCCGACGATATTCGCAGCGGCAAATTCACCTTCGACGAGGCTGCCCCCATCCTATCCGACGACAAAGAGACCCGCAATAACCACGGCATTATGTCGCATCTCGACGAGGCCACCTATTCGCCCACGAGCCGCTTTCAGATGAAAGACCTCGTGCCGGACGTGGCCAAGGTTGTGGAACATATGCAGCCGGGTGAGGTGTCCAAAGCTTTCCGTATGACAAATGAGAAGGGACAGGAAGTGTGTGCCATCGTTCGTCTCAAAAACCGCATCGAAGGCCATCGAGCCAGTATGTCGGAAGACTTCCAGCTACTCAAAGACATCGTCTATGAGAAACGCTGCGAAGAGGTCGTGGAGAAATGGATAGCCGACAAGGTAAAAACCACTTACGTCCGCATCAACCCGAATTGGCGACAAGCAGACTTCAAATATCAAGGCTGGATTAAATGACCTTTGGCTCAAAGCATATTTTACGCAAAAAGTGGCCGCTTTTTGCGTTGATACTCGCCCTGCTCTCCCCGACTGTCTGGTCGGCTTCGCGGCAGGGCGAGCGTCTCGCTGTACCTAACGACGACGAGCGTGTCTACCTTCTTCATGCCGACCGCCTGATGTATGACCAATTCACCAACCCCGACGCACAGCGACTGGCCGGCAACGTGAGGTTTCGCCATAAGGGCATGACGCTCTCGTGCGACAGTGCGGTCTATTATCAGGCTGGCAATTCGTTTGAAGCCTTTGGCCACGTCCATCTCATACAGGGCGACACACTCTCACTCGACGGCGAGCGACTCCGATACAGCGGCAACGAACTGCTGGCCGAGGTGAGACGCAATGTGGTACTTAAACACCGCAACCAGACCCTATACACCGACTCGCTCAACTACGACCGACTGGAAAACCTCGCCTATTTTTTCGACGGCGGAAAGCTGATCGACGGCAAAGACATACTGACCTCCGACTGGGGAGAGTATTATACCAACACGCACTTAGCCGACTTTTATTATAACGTCAAACTCTTCAACGGCAAAGACTCCCTCCTGACCGACACGCTCCATTACAACACCGTCACGAAATGGGCCGAAGTGAAGGGACCCTCTAACATCTACAGTGGCGACAGCCGCATTTATACCGAGAACGGAGTTTACAACAGTCAGACAGGTAAAGCCAAACTCTTCGATCGTTCTCAGATATTCAACAAAGGCAAGGCCTTGGTGGGCGACAGTGTCTTCTACAACAAAGAAAACGGCGAGATGACGGCTCTCAACAACGTTGTCTATCGCGACACCATAAGCGGACAAGACTTTCTCGGTGATTATGTCTATTATAATGAGCAGACGGGCGAGGCTCTGGCTTATGACCGGGCTTTGGCCAAAGAATATAAAAACGGTCCAGACACACTCTTTGTCCATGCCGATACCATCCGACTCCATACCTTTAACATCGACACTGACTCGGTCTATCGCCGGCTTCACGGCTATAAACACGTACGCACCTATCGACGTGACATGCAGGCCGTGGCCGACTCCATGACATTCACCACACAAGGAAACTTGCTGCAACTCTACCGCGACCCCATCGTTTGGAGCGACGACCGACAGATTGTAGGCGAGGAAATCCGGGTTTGGACCAACGACTCGACGCTCGACAGTGTTCACGTGATGCGACAGGCTATGCTTGTGGAGCGCTTGGATTCAGTCCACTACAATCAGGTGGCGGGCAATCTCATTCGGGCCTATTTCGACCGCGGCGAGATGACTTTGGGTTGTGTAGACGGTAATGTCTGCGTGGTAAACTTCCCGCTTGAAAAAGACAGCTCGATTATTTATCAAAATTATCTTGAGACTGCGCATTTGCGCATGACGATGCAAAACCGTAAACTCAAACGTATGTGGGCGCCGGCCTCAAAAGGCTGTTTTTATGTGGCCGGACTGGCTCCTGAAGAGCGCACCCGCTTGAGCGGCTTTGCCTGGTTTGACTACATCCGCCCACTCCACGCCTACGACCTTTTCGAGTGGCGGCCAAAGAAAAAAGGCGCCGAGTTGCGTCCGTCCGTACGCCACGAGGCTCCGTTGCAGACACTGCCTGCTCGTTGACTCTTCGACTCGATAGCTTATTGTCCCTTCTTCTCTTTCCCTATTATATAATATGAGTGACATCATCCGTCTTCTTCCCGATGCCGTGGCCAATCAAATCGCCGCAGGCGAGGTCATACAGCGTCCTTCATCAGTCATCAAAGAACTGGTGGAGAATGCCATCGATGCCGGTGCCTCGCTCATTCAAGTCATAGTGGCCGATGCCGGCAAATCGTCCATACAAGTGGTAGACAATGGCAAAGGTATGTCGCCCACCGATGCCCGTCTGGCTTTCGAGCGCCACGCCACATCTAAAATCAGTTCGGCCCAAGACCTCTACCATCTGCAGACTATGGGATTTCGTGGTGAAGCGCTCGCCTCGATTGCCGCCGTGGCTCAGGTGGAACTCAACACGCGCAGGCCGGAAGACGAAGTGGGCACTTGCCTGCGCATCGAAGGCAGCAAAGTGTGTTCGCAAGAACTCACGGGATGCCCTATAGGCGCCAACTTCATTGTGAGAAACCTCTTTTTCAACATACCCGCACGCCGCAAATTCCTGAAGTCGAACCAGACAGAGATGTCCCACATCTACGCCGAGTTTGAACGTATGGCCTTGGCTCATCCCACGGTAGGTATGAAATTGGCCACGCCCGAGTCCGTTCTGTTCAATCTGCCTGCCGGCAACTTCCGGGCGCGCATCAAAGCCCTCTATGGCAAACACCAAGACGCCGCCTTGTTGCCGCTTCAGGTTGAGACCTCTTTGGTGAAGATTAGTGGTTTTGTGGGTTCGCCTTCATCGGCCAAGAAAAAAGGAGCGCGCCAGTTTCTCTTTGTCAACAACCGCTATATGCGGCATCCCTATTTCAACAAAGCCATTATTGGCGCCTATGACAGACTCATCGCCGAAGGCGACCAGGTGCCCTATTTCCTCAGCTTTGACATCGACCCGACGCGCATTGACGTCAACGTTCATCCGGCCAAGACCGAAATCAAGTTTCAAGACGACCCGGCCATCTGGCAAATACTACAGGCTGCCGTACGTGAGTCGCTGGGCAAATGGGGAGCCGTGCCGTCACTCGATTTTGACACTGCAGGACGTCCCGACCTGCCCGTGTTTGACGCGAATGCCGGGCCGACCGCCCCGCCACAAATCCATATCGACCCCAACTTCAACCCCTTCGGTTCATCCACGGGCAAGGTTGCATCCGGATCTTCCACACCTTCATATTTACCAAACCGACCAAGCCGCGGACAGGTTGATGCTTTCAGCCGTATGGAACAAGAGATTTTGGGCCAAAGACTCCCGACCGACCAAACGCCGACAGACGGCAATGCTCATCCAACACTCTACGACACACTCCCCTCCGACGAGCAAAACCGCTGGACACAGACCGACGCGCCCCGTTTTCAGTTGCTCGGACGCTATGTCGTGACTGCTTCAAGTGCCGGTCTGTTGATTATTGACCAGCACCGCGCCCACACACGCATACTTTTTGACGAATACTACGCGCAACTCACTTCCCGCCACGGCATTTCCCAAGGGTTGCTCTTTCCCCAGAGTCTCAATCTCTCCGTTTCGGCGGCAGCCGTGTTTGAGTCGCTGATGCCCCGTCTGACTGCCGTAGGCTTCGACTTCAGTTCGCTCGGCGGCACCGACTATTCCATCTGCGGCATTCCCGCCGGCACCGAGGGACTCGACATTGCCCTGCTCATCGACAATCTCATCGACGAAGCCGGCGACGGCGGCCGGGGCGGCGAAGAGAGCATCAACCGCCACATTGCCGCCACGCTGAGCCGCCACGCCGCCATGCCTTGTGGACAAGCCCTCTCAGACGACGAGATGCGCGAACTCGCGCAAAAACTCTTCGCCTCGAGCAACCCCCGCTTCACTCCTTCAGGACAGCCCATCTACCACATCTGGAGCGGCACCGACTTGGAAAAACTTCTGAGTTAAACGATAGTCACAGCAAAAATTGCAAAGTGAACTTTGCAAAACTTTAAGAAATGACGCTAAAACACTGAAAAAAAAGCGTTTTACTATTAGTTTTACTCAAATGTGCCTATCTTTGCGCAAGAAAAGAGCAAGGTGAGCACACGCACTATGGGAATAGTGCCAACAGCCTTCCGCACATTCATAAACGAAAATCAAATCACTGTTTCACTTTTAATAATTAACACATCATTATGAAAAAGTTTTTACTTGCACTTGCCGTAGTAGGTCTCTCTACCACCGCCGTGGCTCAGCAGACTGAGATCCCTACCCACAAGTACAGCGTAGCCACCAACTCTTTCTGGGCAAACTGGTACGTATCTGCCGGTGCTGACTTCACCGCAGCCTACACTTCTCAGGAAAACTGCTGCAACAAGAACCCGTTCAGCGTAGACCGCGGAACCTTCGGCTTCGACGTTGCCGTAGGTAAGTGGTTCACTCCCGGCATTGGTCTCCGCACCAAGTTCAACGGCATCTGGGCCAAGCAGGTTAACACCCGCGACGACCACCACTCTTACAACTACTGGAACATCCACGAAGACGTGACCTTCAACCTCTCTAACCTCCTCTTCGGTTACAACGAGAAGCGCGTATGGAACTTCATTCCTTACGTTGGTATGGGTGTGATGCGCAACATGAGCGCCAACGAATATGCTCTGACCTACAACTTCGGTTTGCTCAACAACTTCCGCGTGAGCAGCCGCGTTCAGATCTTCGCAGACCTCAGCTGCACCGCCGGTGAAGGCTTCATCGATGGCGCCGACTTCGGCTATCCCGCCAAGAGCGTATTTGCCACCCGTCGTTACGACAAGCTCGTTGGCCTCTCTGTAGGTGTGACCTACAACCTCGGCAAGCACACTTGGGAGAAGACTCCTGACGTAGACGCTCTCATGGCCATGAACAAGGAGCAGCTCGACGCTCTCAACGCTTCTCTCAAAGAGCAGCAGGACGAGAACGCACGTCTCCGCGATATGCTCGCCAACCAGAAGCCCGTCACCACAGTTGAGACCAAGATTCAGGTTGTCACCACCGCTCAGTCTGTATTCTTCAACATCGGTTCTTCTAAGATTGCCAGCCGCAAAGACCTTGTGAACGTGAAGGAAGTAGCTGAATATGCCAAGGCTAACGGCAGCAAGATTCTCGTGACCGGCTACGCCGACAGCAAGACCGGTAGCGCTGAGTTCAACAAGCAGCTTTCTGAAAAGCGTGCTCAGGCTGTAGCCGACGAACTCGTTAAGATGGGCGTTAACCGCGACAACATCATCACCGAGGCTAAGGGTGGTGTAGACACCATCTCTCCGTTCTCTTACAACCGTCGTGCCACGGTTCAGATCCAGTAATCTGACCGCACACATACTCCTGTAAAGGAACACCCAAGAGGCCAATGTCCCATATCGGACATTGGCCTCATTTTTATGCAGACCCGACGTTCAAGATGTCAAGTCGGGCGTGACGAAAATAGCATAATTCATTCCGGAAATAGTGACAGAGGGCAAGGCAAGCATACCAGAAAAACCAATAAAAGCCATCCTGAAGACCAGAAGGCTCAAAACAAATCGCGTCCTTAGGTCTGAAAATTCCAAGATAGGGACGGAAAATACTATCCTTATTGCAGTAAGACGCTGAAAAGCAATATAGAAGCGCCAAACAGGCCACTTCAATTCTCTCTTAACCAAAAGGAAGGCCGAAAGGCCGAAATACCTGTTGGATAAATTAACCCAACGTGAGTTCGATATAAGCCTTATGGCATCAATCTGCTTTTGTCGATGATTTCGAGGTTCATTGACGGCTTCTTCGGCAGCAGGTTGTATGCCATAAGTCCCGCAATAAGGTTAGTGACGAAGTCGTCTATTGACCGGTGTCTGGTATGCTCAATCTGACAGACATTCTTCAACCCGTCATTTACAGTTTCAATCACGGCTCTTTTCCTAAGCATCAGCTTGTCGTGCAGGTTCATCAGCGAGTTCTTCATGTTCTTCTTGATTTTTGTGTCCAGATGTATGTCGTCCACAAATAATTGCTTGGGAGAGGTCCCGGCTGACATATCCTCTGTCAGCAAATAGTTTCCCGAAGAGTTTCTTGGTAAAAAAAATCGTTTCTCAGGGGTTCCCTGTCATCCACACCAGCCCGGAGTCAACTGCCGGCAGATAATCTCGCCTTTGTCATTGATGACCAGGTGTAATTTGAAGCCGTAAAACCATCCCATAGTACACTTTCCTTTCTCTGCCCATCCTTTTATGGTTTTGTGTTGCTTTTCACGTTTGATATGACATGCGACCAACGGGGTTGAGTCTATGATGGATATGCCCGTGCATTTGCCG
>SFFB01000010.1 GCA_004557035.1 Bacteroidales bacterium
ATGCTCGTTTTGCACCAGTCCATCAGTAGTGATCATAATAGAATGAACAGCGCTTTTAGTACCTGTCACGCTTTGGAAAACATTTCGCTTTCGTGCAAGTTCCTCTGCATAATCGGATGTTATTGAATATGGCTCCTTCGAGTATTTCATCTCGCAAACTTGCTCCTTTCTGTAACAGACTCCAATAATAAGGTACGCCACCGAATATCATATAGGCTTCAAGCATCTGCTTGCGATTTAGTACGAGACCTGTCTAAAAATATGGTGCAAAGTTAATGATTTTCGTGCAAAAACATGCGGAAACTAATAGATATTTTGTGTTTCCGCTGATTTATTAACGAAAAAAATAGGGTATCATTATATGGATTTTTAGTTTCATTCTACGGAATAAATCTCGGGCTGAATCTTGTCATCAATGCAAGTTTCAGCCCGAAACTATTTGTACAAAGTTAAGCAAATTACTTCGTCACAATATCATATAAACTCTTATAGTCCTTGGCAACGTCATAGATGTAGCCGCTGTATAGAGTCAACAAGCAAGTGCAATATTACGAATAATGTTTGTAGAACTCTTTTATTGGTGTTGAGAAATTGAGTTTTTCCTTGGTCTTCTGTTGACTCTATATGCCGTTTTTTCGGCCTCCCCACGGCGCAAAGCGGGATTTTCTCTTCTTCAAAAATGCCTCAAACCAACAAAAAAACGTAAATTTGCGGCGCACTAAATGTGTGCGCTTCTTTCGAGGTGAGGCTGAAGGGCAGCCAAAGAGTTTTCTTCTCTGGCAATATATAGGTGTGCATGGCCCGGTAGGCTCGACGCGAAAGAGTATCTCTTTTTTAGGGAATAAACCACATCGACACAATGAATATCTCTTACAACTGGCTTAAACATTACATCGACTTTGACCTCTCGCCGGCTCAGACGGCTGAGGCCCTCACGGCCATCGGACTCGAAACCGACAGCGTGGAAGAAGTGGAAACTATCAAAGGAGGACTCAAGGGACTCAAAGTGGGACGCGTCACCTCGTGCGTGCCTCACCCCGACTCCGACCATATGCACGTGTGCCAAGTGGACCTCGGCGAAGGCGAAACACAGCAGATTGTCTGCGGTGCACCCAATGTGGCCGAAGGACAAAAGGTGATTGTGGCCACAATCGGCACCGTGCTCTACGACGGCGACAAGGAGTTTGTCATCAAAAAGTCTAAACTCAGAGGCGTGGAGAGCTACGGCATGATTTGCGCCGAAGACGAAATCGGAGTGGGCACAAGTCACGATGGCATCATCGTCTTGCCACAAGACACTCCCGTGGGCATGGAAGCGGCCGAATATTATGGCGTGGAGAGCGACTATGTCATCGAGGTGGACATCACGCCCAACAGGGCCGATGCTTGTTCACACTTTGGCGTGGCGCGCGACCTCAAAGCCTATCTCCTCCGCAGGGGCGGTGGGCAGGCTCAGCTCAGACGCGACGACGTGAGCAGCTTCAGCGTGGACTCTCACGACCTTGACATCGACATCGAGGTGGAACAGACAGAGGCCTGCCCGAGATATTGTGCCGTGACGCTCAGAGGATGCCGCGTGGGCGAGAGTCCCGAATGGCTCAAAAAGCGCCTTGAAACGATTGGACTCCGTCCGGTGAATAACGTGGTGGACGTGACGAACTACGTCATGATGGCCTACGGACAACCTCTGCATTGCTTCGATGTAGACATGATCAAGGGACGCAAGGTGGTGGTGAAGACGATGCCCGAAGGCACGCCTTTTGTCACACTCGACGGCGTGGAGCACAAACTCTCCGCCCGCGACTTGGCCATCTGCAATGCCGAAGAGCCGATGTGTATTGCCGGCGTGTTTGGCGGCAAAGGCTCGGGAACGTATGAAACAACAACCGACGTGCTGCTCGAGAGTGCCTATTTCCATCCCACGTGGATACGCAAAAGTGCACGGCGCCATGGATTGGCCACAGATGCCTCTTTCCGCTTCGAGCGCGGCATCGACCCCGACGGACAAATCTATGCCCTCAAGCTGGCGGCCATCCTCGTGCGCGAACTTACGGGTGGAAAGATTGCCATGGACATCAAAGACGTGGAAGCGCCGGGACTGACAAAGGCTTTCGACGTGCGTTTGGACTATGCCTATGCCCGCGACCTAATCGGCAAAGACATCACGGCCGACGAAATCAAGGCCATTGTCTCATCGCTCGAAATGACCATCAAGGCCGAAGACGCCGAGGGCCTCTCGCTGAGTGTGCCGGCCTACAGGGTCGACGTGCAGCGACCGTGTGACGTGGTGGAAGACATCTTGCGCATCTATGGCTACAACAATATTGAAATACCCTCGGCCGTGAAGTCGAGCCTGACCATCAAGGGCGAGGCCGATCATGCCGACAAGCTGCAAAACCTCATCGCCGAGCAGCTCGTGGGTATGGGCTTCAGAGAAATTCTCAACAACTCGCTCACGCGCGAGGCTTATTATAAAGACCTGAAAACGTTGCCGGCCGAGCGGCTCGTGCGCGTGCTCAATCCGCTGAGTTCAGACCTGGGCGTGATGCGTCAGAGCCTTGTGTTCGGCGGACTCGAAACCATCCTGCACAACGTGAACCGCCGACAGGCCAACTTGCGACTCTTTGAGGTGGGCAACTGCTACAGCTACGACGCCGACCGCCGACAGGCCGACCGTCCCCTGGCTCCTTATCACGAAGAGACCCGTCTGGGACTCTGGCTGACGGGACACCGGGTGGAAGGCTCTTGGGCCCATGCCGACGAAGAGAGCAGCGCCCACGAGCTGGGCGGCTATGTGGCCGCCATCTTGACCCGACTGGGGCTGAAACACGGCGAACTGCAGCAAGCCGAGGGCGAGAGCGATCTTTTCAGCCATTCGCTGGCCGTGAAAGACCGCAGCGGTCAGACGCTCGTGGAATATGGCATACTACGCCGGGCACTGATGCCGGAGCTCTCGGCCGAGGTCTATTATGCCGACTTCGCATGGAGTCGACTGATGAAGCGCGTGCGCAAAAACACGGTTTCGTTCCACGAACTGCCCAAATATCCTGCCGTGAGCCGAGACTTGGCTCTGCTTGTGGACAAAGCTGTGGCCTTTGCCGACATCGAACGCATCAGCCGCACGGCAGGAGGAAAACTGCTCAAGACGGTGAAACTCTTTGACGTCTATGAGGGCAAAAACCTCGAGCCGGGCAAAAAGAGCTATGCCGTCAACTTCATGCTCCAAGACGAGGCCAAAACCATGAACGACAAACAGACCGAGGCCGTGATGAAGAAAATCGCCGCGGCGCTCGAAAAGGGACTCGGCGCAAGACTGAGATAATCATATTCCGGCATATCACACAAACAAAATATTCATACACACAATCAACAATGGGAAGAGCTTTTGAATACCGCAAAGCAGCCAAAATGAAAAGATGGGGTCATATGGCCCGCACATTCACCAAAATTGGCAAACAGATTGCCGTGGCCGTGAAGGCCGGCGGACCCGAACCAGAAAACAACCCCACGCTGCGTGCCATCATCGCCACGGCCAAGCGAGAGAATATGCCCAAGGACAACATTGAGCGCGCCATCAAAAACGCCATGGGCAAAGACCAGAGCGAATACAAGACAATGACCTACGAGGGATATGGACCTCACGGCGTGGCCGTATTCGTGGACACGCTCACCGACAATCCCACACGAACCGTGGGCGACGTGCGTTCGGTGTTCAATAAGTTTAACGGTAACCTCGGCACAATGGGCTCGCTGGCCTATCTCTTCGACCATAAGAGCGTGTTCTCTTTCAAGAAGAAAGATGACGTAGATATGGACGAACTCATCCTCGACCTCATTGACTATGGCGTGGAAGACGAATTTGACGAAGACGAAGAGGAGGGTAGCATCACCATCTATGGCGACCCGAAATGTTTCGGCCAAATTCAGAAACACCTTGAAGAAAACGGCTTTGAAGTGATTGGAGCTGAGTTTACCTACATTCCCAACGACCTTAAAGACGTGACCGACGAAGAGCGTGAAAGCATCGACAAGATGGTGGAGCGACTCGAAGAGTTCGACGACGTGCAGACGGTCTATACCAACATGAAGCCGGCAGAATAACAGATCCGGGACCGGTAAAAGCGAAGCTTGCCGGAGAGCGCTACGCCTCGGTTCTTACAATAAAAAGCACTCCCACCCGTTATTAATATATAGGGTGGAGTGCTTTATCATATTCTCTCCATCTCACTCGCTCATTGCCCATAGTCGGCCGCTGTGATGGTGAGGTCCATCACCACCTCCCCCGTATCGGCACGGCGGTAGATATAACGAAACGCAATCTTTTCTGCCTTACAGTCACTCAGTGTGACGTCGCTTAGCAGTTCGCTCACTAATCCTTGACGCACGCTCACCTCATGACCACGTGCCGCCGAAGCTGCTTCGGCCGAAAGCGAGAACCACCGCGAATAGGTGCGGTTGGCAACGTCGTAGGTGGCGCTGTCGAGCGTGGTCACGTTGTCGAGGCGTTTGGGGCAATGCTGTTTCGTGAAAGCCTTGGCCTCAGCGGCCATACGGTCGTCAAAACTGTCTGTGCAGGCTCCGGCTGTCATCAGACATAAGACGAAAGACACAGAATGGGGAAATAAATGTTTCATTTTTTATCTGTAAGGGCATTTTATTGCAAAAATACAAAAAAGCATTCCCTCTGCGCCAAAACAGTCAGCCTATGTATGAAGACAGAATAGAAAAAGCCGTTGAGCTTTTCCGCTCAGGCTATAATTGTTCGCAGTCGGTGGTGGCCGCTTTTGCCGACCTCTATGGCTTCACCACCGAGCAGGCACTCAAGATGTCGGCCTCGTTTGGGGGTGGCATCGGCCGGATGCGCCAAACGTGTGGAGCCGCTTGTGGCATGTTTATGCTCGTCGGACTGGAAACGGGGTCGACCGACGCCGCCGACCGTGCAGGCAAATCGGCCAACTATGCCGCCGTGCAGCAACTCGCAGCCCGCTTCAAGGAAGAAAACGGGTCGCTCGTCTGCGGCGAACTCCTCGGACTGACCAAAAAAGAGCAGACTGGCACATCGCCTCAAGCCGAAGCTCGCACACCGGCCTATTATGCCAAGCGACCCTGCACGGAGATGGTGCGCACCGCAGCCCGTCTGTTCGCCGAATTTCTCACTCAACAAAATCAGGCAAAGGCAGAGGCATGAAGATATTGCTCATAGGAGACTATAGCAACGTCCACGCTACCCTGGCGCAGGCCTTGAGGCAACTCGGACACCACGTGACGCTCGCCTCCGACGGCGACGGATGGAAAAACTATCCGCGCGACATCGATTTGTCGAGAAAAATGGGCGGGCTCGTCTCAAAAATACGTTATTGGCACCGCCTTCAAAACGTCTTCAAGACTTTTAGAGGCTACGACGTGGTGCAGTGTATCAACCCTGTCTTTCTTCCGCTGCGCGGTGAGCGCATCAAGCCTTATTACGACTACCTCAGACGCCACAACAAGCGCGTCTATCTCTGTGCCTTCGGCATGGACTATTATTATGCCAAGGCAGCTCTCGACCCCAAGGTGTTTCGATACAGCGACTTCCACACAGCCTTGGTGCCCAAAGACTCTCCCGAACTCGACATCTGGCGCCGCGACTGGCTCGAAGGCCCGAAAGGCGACATCAACCGCTACATCGCCCACGATTGCGACGGTATCATCTCCGGACTCTACGAATACCATGCCGCCTACGCCGCCGAGTTCGGCCATAAAGAGACTTTCATCCCCTTCCCCATAGACACCGTAGTGGCGCAGCCCGAGACCAACGCCGGCCGGGCTCACGACAAACTCCGCTTTTTCATCGGCATACAGCGCGGGCGCTCTGTCTATAAAGGCACCGACGTGATGCTGCGCGCACTCGAAAGGGTGGTGGCGCTCTTTCCCGACGAGTGCGAGATGGTCCGGGTGGAGTCTGTGCCCTTTGCCGAATACCGCCGGCTGATGGGAGAGAGCGACGTCATCCTTGACCAACTCTATTCCTATACGCCGGCCATGAATGCGCTCGAAGCCATGTCGCGAGGTTTGGTTGTGGTGGGTGGCGGCGAACCCGAAAACTATGCCGTGCTCCACGAAACCGAACTGAAGCCCATTGTCAATGTGCAACCCAACGAGCGCAGCGTCTTTGAGGCCCTTTGCCGGCTTGTGCGCCATCGCGACCGTGTGCCGCAGTTGGCCGCAGAAAGCCGTGAATACATCTTGCGGCATCACGAAATGCACAAGGTGGCCAAGCGTTATCTCGATTTTTGGCAGCGATGAAGGCCGCTCCCTTTTACGATCAAGAAAAAACAAATAAAACCCAATAAATCTATGAATGAATTAGCCCTGAAGTATGGGTGTAACCCCAACCAGAAACCATCGCGCATCTTTATGGCCGATGGAAACGAACTGCCTGTCACTGTGATTAACGGCCGTCCCGGCTACATCAACTTCCTCGATGCACTCAACGGATGGCAACTGGTGCGCGAACTCCACGCTGCCACCGGACTGCCCGCAGCTGCCTCGTTCAAGCACGTCTCACCTGCCGGCGCCGCCGTGGGACTTCCCCTCGACGACACGCTCCGCAAAATCTATTTCGTAGACGACATCACCGAACCCCTCACCCCTATCGCATCGGCCTATGCCCGTGCCCGAGGTGCCGACCGCATGTCTTCTTACGGCGACTTCATCGCTCTCTCCGACACTTGCGACAAAGCCACGGCGCTGCTCATCAAACGCGAAGTCTCTGACGGCGTGATTGCTCCTGACTATACTCCCGAAGCACTTGAAATCCTTAAGGATAAACGCAAAGGCACCTACAACGTGCTGCGCATCGACCCGGCCTATCGTCCCGATCCCATAGAGCGCAAGCAGGTGTTTGGCGTCACGTTTGAACAGGGTCGCAACGAGATTGACTTGACCGACGACGCCGAACTTTTTGCCAATATCCCCACCGTGGCCAAAGACTTCCCCGAAGAAGCCAAACGTGATTTGAAAATTGCACTCATCACTCTGAAATATACGCAGAGCAACTCCGTATGCTATGTCAAAGACGGACAAGCCATCGGCATCGGTGCCGGACAGCAGAGCCGTATTCATTGCACCCGTCTGGCCGGAAACAAAGCCGACATCTGGTGGCTCCGTCAGCACCCCAAAGTGATGGCGCTGCCTTGGGTGGAAAAGATTCGTCGTGCCGACCGCGACAACACCATCGACATCTATATCTCTGAAGACCACGACGATGTGTTGGCCGGCGACAATTGGCGCGCTTTCTTCACCGAGCGTCCCGAGGTGCTCACTATGGAGGAAAAGAAAGCCTGGATTGCCCAAAACACCGGCGTGTGTCTTGGCTCTGACGCTTTCTTCCCCTTCGGCGACAACATCGAGCGTGCCCACAAGAGCGGCGTGGCCTATGTGGCCCAAGCCGGTGGCAGTGTGCGCGACGACCATGTCATTGCCACCTGCGACAAATACGGCATCGCCATGGCCTTCACCGGCATCCGTCTTTTCCATCACTAATCCCACACTTGCCATCTATGTCAGAAAACACAGACCCCCAACTCACGACCGGTCGCCACGTCTCTGCCGACGAGGTGAGGCAGGCCATGACCGGCGGCCTTGTTTTCAAAGGGGCCAAGGCCGGACCCAAACCTTCGGCCGGCGGCGTCAAGACTAAGGCCAAGAAGAAAAAGTTCGTCACGGGTAGTCACGGCTCGGGCGCGGCCAAGATGAAGGCCGACTATCGCCGAAAGCGGGCCAACCGCCATTGAATCCCTGTGAATAATCCCACAAACAAAAAGTCCTGCAAGCCATTGAGCGGTTTGCAGGACTTTTACATTTATGTCAGAAAGAATTCAAAAGCTGTCGGCGAAGAGTCTGATTAGCGGCCGTTGCCAAACTGGCGCGAGCTGCTGCCGCGTGAGTTGCTGCGCGAACCGGTCGACACGTTCCCGGAGCTTGAGCGCGAAGAGCGTGAGTTGTCAAAACTTCTCGACGGGCGGCTTTCGCTCGAACTGCTGCGTCCGGGGCTGGTGTAGGTGCCACCTCCTGTGCGGCTGGGCGTCACGTCGTTGGGCGTAGTCCGGCTTTGGGAAGGCCTCGTCTGGACGGGACGCAGACTCGTGCGGTGCTCGATGTTGGCCCGATGATTATTCTCGGGATTGGTCACCTCACGGCTGGGGCGTCCTGTGTTGTTGCCGGGGCGTGAAGGCGCTGCGCCGTTGTTGTCTGGACGTGAAGTCGTCGGGCGGTTAGGCTTGTTGTTGTCCACATAACGGCCGTGTCCGGGACGTCCGGGTTCGGGACGATAGGCAGGTGAGCCGTGGTGGCTGTGATAGTGGTCGCGCAGTCCGGGAGCCGGTCTGTAGGCATAGTGGCGATAGGGGCTGGGGTCGTTGTGGCCTCGACGGTGCCACATGCCGCCGTGATAGCTCACGTAGATGGCGGGGCGGTCAAAATAATAGTAGCCGCGGCGATAGTGGTCGCAGATGGGGTAATACCAGGCCGCGCGCAACCATCTCACGGGGCGGTAGAAATAGTCGAGAGTGGAATAGAGCGCATATTGCCACGACGAAAGGATGCAGCGCAAGTCACTGTCGCGATAGGTCCAGTAATAGCCGTAGCAGTCGGCAGCCGTGTTGAGACTCAAGAGATAGTCCAAGTTAATCTGATAGGCCCTGTCGTATTGTTCAGACGTCAGATTGAGCTCGTAGGCCATCTTGTCGGTGAGAAACCAAGCCTCACGACGGGCATCCTCATAGTTTATGGCTTTGGCCATGAAACACACGGCCGAAAGCATCAGAGTGAGCAACAGTTTTTTCATAGACGTTTCGTTTTAGAGGTTTGTAGATGAAGTTTTTCGGTTGTTTGCCGTCGTTCTACAAATGCAAAGTTCGGGGTTTCGTCAGATTGACCAAACTTTTTTGAAGAAATCGCGTCGTTGATTGATTTTTTTGGCCTTTTCGTGTAACTTTTTAACGCTTTTCTTGCGCGTTTTGTGGCAAAGTGGGCCGTTTTTCGTCAACCGCGGTTGCCAATTTAACCGTTTGCGTGCTAAAATTCAGTGAAGTTTAGCCCAAGTGCTTTTTTCTTGGCCATAGACGTCGTAACTTTGCAACTGTAAAACTAAGACAAGACACTAAACGACGTGCGTGGCAAACCGTCCGCACAAAAACGAAAGGTATGATTATGAAACAAAACACCAAATTAAGCGAAAACATCATGGCGCTCAAGTATGTGCTTGACCGTTATCGTCAGATGGGTAACGGTGTCATGTGTCAGAACCTCCGGCGCGAACTGCGCAAGCTCAACGCTGCCAAGTGAGGCTTTTAGTATGAAACAAACCGGTGTGCCGACGCGCACATCATAATCCCATAAAAATCCGCCCACGTTGATGTCGAGTCAGCGTGGGCGGATTGGTTATGGTCGGATCCGGCTTGTCGGACCATCTTGTCGGCTTATTGTTTGTTGAGGCTCTCGTGCATGGCCGCGGCAGCGTGGCGTCCGTCGCCCATGGCCAGGATGACCGTGGCACCGCCTCTCACAATGTCGCCACCGGCATAGAGCGTGGGGATGGAACTCTGCATATTGTCGTCGACGGCAATGGTGCCTTTGCGTCCCAGTTCGAGGCCTTCGACCGACGTCGGCACGATGGGGTTGGGCGAAACGCCGATGCTCACCACCACAAGGTCGGCGTCGATGATTTCAATGCCGCCTTCGATGGGCACAGGGCGCCGACGCCCACTGGCGTCGGGCTCGCCGAGTTCCATCTTCTGGAGTTTGATTTGCTTCACGCGGCCGTTTTCGTCGGCAATGTATTCCAGCGGATTGTGGAGGGTGAGGAATTTCACGCCCTCTTCTTTGGCGTGGCGCACCTCTTCGAGGCGGGCCGGCATTTCAGCCTCAGAGCGGCGATAGATGATGGTGGCCGTCTCGGCGCCCAAGCGCAGGGCCGTACGCACAGAGTCCATGGCCGTGTTGCCGCCGCCCACCACGGCCACGTGCTTGGCCATGGGCACAGGCGTGTCGCTCGAGGGATTGGAGGCGTCCATCAGGTTGACGCGGGTGAGGTATTCGTTTGACGACATCACGCCGACGGCGTTTTCGCCGGGGATGCCCATGAAGTTGGGCAGGCCTGCGCCCGAAGCTACAAAGATGCCCTCATAGCCTTCCTCGCGCAGCGAGTCGATGCTGACAGTCTTGCCCACGATGCAGTCTTTGACAAACTTCACGCCGCGGCGCGACAGGGCCTGTACCTCGTGTTCCACGATTTCGTTGGGCAGACGGAATTCGGGGATGCCGTATTTCAATACGCCGCCAATCTCGTGCAGGGCTTCAAAAACCGTCACTTCATAGCCACGGGCCGCCATGTCGCCGGCAAAACTCAGACCGGCAGGACCGCTGCCCACTACGGCCACCTTTCGGCCGTTAGACGGTGCCGGGCAGACATTGTCTTGAGAACCGTGCTGACGTTCATAGTCGGCAGCGTAGCGCTCAAGGTGACCAATGGCCACGGCGCGGCCGCCTGTCTTGAGGTGGATGCATCGGCTCTCGCATTGTTTCTCTTGAGGGCAGACGCGGCCGCAAACGGCCGGCAGTGCACTCGACTCTTTGAGGGTACGGGCAGCGGCGAGCGGATCGCCTTGTTCGATGTGCTTGATGAAGCGCGGAATGTCGATGCCTACGGGACAACCCTGCACACAGCCGGGATTGGCGCAGTCCAGGCAGCGTGAGGCTTCGCTTTGTGCGCTTTCGGCGTCGAGGCCGCCGGTCACCTCTTCCTTGAGTTGGCGTGCGCGATATTCGGGTGCTAGTTCTTTCGGGTCGTGACGGGGAATGGCCATACGTTCTTTAGGCTTGATGGCCTTGCGCAGTGCCACGCGCCACTCGGCGTCTCTCGACGGGTCTTCCGTGTCGGTCGCAGCGACCTCAGCCGAGGCAGACGCAGCCGCCTGTGCCTGACAGGGTTCTTCGGGCAAGGTGTGTGAGAGGTCTTCGTGAGCACGGGCGTAGGTCTCTTCATCCTTGAAGGCTTTCATGCGTCCCAGCATCTCGTCGAAGTCAACCTGATGGCCGTCAAATTCAGGGCCGTCCACACAAACAAACTTAGTCACGCCACCGATGGAGATACGGCAAGCACCACACATGCCCGTGCCGTCCACCATGATGGTATTGAGCGAAACGTCGGTCGGTATGTCATATTTTTTGGTGAGCAGGCAGACGAATTTCATCATTATGGCCGGACCGATGGCAAAACATTTGTCCACCTTCTCGCGCTTGATGACCTCTTCCACGCCTTCGGTGATGAGGCCTTTGCGGCCATACGAACCGTCGTCGGTCATGACGATGACCTCGTCGGCGCTTTCGCGCATTTCTTTTTCCAGGATGACGAGTTCTTTAGAGCGTCCGGCAATCACGGCAATCACTTTGTTGCCGGCCTTGTGCAGGGCCTGGACGATGGGGAGCATAGGCGCGGTGCCCACGCCGCCACCGGCGCAAACCACGGTGCCGAACTTCTCGATGTGTGTGGCTTTGCCGAGCGGTCCCACCACGTCGGCAAGCATATCTCCGGCTTCGAGGGCACAAAGTTTGTCAGACGAAACGCCCACGCGCTGCACCACAAGCGTGATGTAGCCTTTTTCGGGGTCGGCTTCGGCAATGGTCAGCGGCATACGTTCGCCGTGCGGGTCGGTGCGGACGATGACAAAATGTCCCGCTTTGCGTGCGCGGGCAATGAGGGGTGCTTCAACAACAAAGCGGAATACGTTTTCAGAGAACTGGCTCTTTTCTATTATTCGGTTCATATCTTATAGGGTAGGTTTTCCATATTTATCTCGCGTGCGTGCGCGAATCAATTTTAACAAGGCAAAGTTAGTGCAAGACGAGCGGAATGACAAATAAAACTTGTTTTATTTTAACATTCTCCGGCTTTAGCCCGTTTAATGTGAACATAGTGCAAGACGAGAGAAAAGACCAATAAAAATCCGGCGCCGCATTTTGTCATTTTGCAGTCGCCGCATTTGGGCTTATCTTTGACGTAGGAAATAGGAAGAGGGAGGCTCGGCGGCCTCTTTTTTTGTGTTTCAAGGCTTTACGGCCATAAGGACAGGAATTTCTGCGATACTTTCAGTAAAAACTCTCCTTATGACAAGAAAATTTTCCGCCGTTTTGAGCGTGATATTGGTGGCTTTCAGTCTTTTTTTCGTGCTTCCGCGATATGATTTTATGGCTTATGCGTTGAACCACAAAGCATTACGGTGGTGATTTAACAAGACGAAAGGTTTTGTCCGCTAATCACGCCGAAACGTCAAAAGATTTTGATAAGCCTTAAAACGTGTGAGTTTTTGTCACGCAGCACCCGGCCGTTTGAACAAAGCCATTGCCGCAGGCGGCCGAAGGGCGGGGGAGGGCTTTTTAGGCAGACAGTCGGTCGTCGCTTATGAAAAAAACGGGCAAAACCTTTGTGGTTTGAAGCGAAAAAACTACCTTTGCAGTCGCAAAAAAAGAAACGGCCACGCACTCTTAGCTCAGTTGGTAGAGCAACTGACTCTTAATCAGTGGGTCCAGGGTTCGAACCCCTGAGAGTGTACACCGGTTGCCACAGAAACCACGCCGCCCTCTCTTTTTGCACATCCACACAGATGCACTCTTAGCTCAGTTGGTAGAGCAACTGACTCTTAATCAGTGGGTCCAGGGTTCGAACCCCTGAGAGTGTACCAACGAAAGGCGAGCATAACCTTCGATGAAGGCTCTCGCCTTTTGTCGTTTTTCACACAGAGGCTGCTTCGGCGCCGGCTTTTTCCTGGGATTATTATGACTAACACTGAGCTTGAGCGCGCCGAGCGCATTGTCACTTACACGCAGCAAAACCTGTTTCTCACCGGCCGCGCCGGTACGGGAAAGACTACCTTTCTCAAGCGCCTGCGGCAGACCACTTCCAAACGTATGGTCGTGTTGGCGCCCACGGGCATTGCCGCCATCAATGCCGGGGGGCAGACCATCCATTCGTTTTTCCAGTTCCCTTTTAGTCCATACGTGCCCGGCTCTGTGCAGGCGGAGGGACGATTTAAGGTAAGGCGAGAAAAAATCAGACTCATCCGCCAACTCGATCTCATCGTCATCGACGAGATTTCAATGGTTCGTGCCGACCTGCTCGACCGCATGGACGACTTCTTGAAGCGCTACCGCCGCAACAGTCGGCCTTTCGGCGGCGTGCAGTTGCTGCTCATCGGCGATTTGTGCCAGCTCACGCCAGTGGTCAAAGACGACGAGTGGCAGATGCTCAGGCCATATTACGCCTCTCCCTATTTCTTTGCCTCCCACGCCTTGGCTGCCGTGCCTTATTCCACCATCTCGCTCACCCACATCTATCGCCAAACCGATGCCGTCTTCATCAGCCTGCTCAACGCCGTGAGAGAGGGACGCACCGACGCCACCGTGCTCTCCGCACTCAACGCCCGCTATCTGCCGCGAGAGATAGAGCAGTTGCCCGGTGGCTATGTGCATCTCGTCACCCACAATCACCAGGCCCAGAGTCTCAACGAGGCCCGTCTGGGCAGTCTGCAGACGGCTGCGCAGACCTATGAGGCCACGGTCAATGGCGACTTCCCCGATACGTCGCAGCCGGCCGAACAGCGTCTGACGCTCAAAGTGGGCGCGCAGGTGATGTTTCTTCGAAACAATCACGACGAACAAATCTACAACGGTATGATTGGCACCGTCGAGGAACTGCTCGCCGGCAGCGTCATGGTGCGCACCGACGAGCCCGAGCCGCGCACGGTCGAGGTGGGGCCGGAGGTGTGGGAAAACATGCGTTATCAGCTCGACAAAGAAACGGGTGAAATCAAGGAAGAGGTGGCCGGCATTTTCTCGCAAATACCCCTGCGCCTCGCTTGGGCCATCACCATTCACAAGAGCCAGGGACTGACATTCGACCGCGTGGTCATCGACGCCCGTGCGGCCTTTGCCCACGGCCAGACCTATGTGGCCCTGAGCCGTTGCCGCACCCTCGACGGCATCTATCTCTCGTCGCCCGTCACTCCCGGTGCCATCATCACCGACCGCACCGTCGACGATTATCAGACGGCTATGGACCATCGCCAACCCGACGACGTGATGATTGCACAAATGGAGCGCGAATATTTCTGTCACACGGCCTGCAGCCTTTTCGACTTCAGTGCCATTCTCAATCCGCTCGCAGCACTGGTGAGGCTGGGCGAAAGCCATTTGGCCAAGCTCTATCCCGACACCTGCCGGCAACTGTCGGCTATGGAGGGGCGGTTGCGCAGCGATGTGGTGCAGGTGGCCGAGAAGTTTCACGCTCAGATATACCGTCTGGTCAGTGTCTCGACACACCTCGATGAAGACAGCCTTTTGCAAGACCGCCTGAGGGCCGGCAGCATTTACTTTTCCAAACAACTGCGTCCCTTGTGGCAGTTTGTGGACGGCCTCAAGCTCACGGTAGATAACAACGAGGTGGCTACTCAGACCGACCGACACAGCACTGAGCTCTACGAACAGCTCGCTGTGGCCTTGAAACTGCTCGACCACGTGGCCGACTCGGGTTTTGAACTCCAAGACTATCTACGCTTCAGAGCCAAGGCGGCCATGCAACTCCACGACGAAGACGACACGCCGCAACCGCAAAAGACCGAGAAAAAGAAAAAATCCAAACCGACCGCCATCCCCGAAGAGGTGAAAAACGCCGAACTCTTCGAGCGCCTTGTCGACTGGCGCCGCCGCAAGATGGCCGAGCTGGAGCGTCCGGCCTTCACCATTCTTTCCACCAAAGCCCTCATCGGCATTGCCAACCAGCAGCCCACCAACACCCACGCCCTGCTGGCCATCGACGGCATAGGACAGGTCAAGGTGCGGCAATTTGGCGACGAAATCATCGAAATGGTCTGCGACTTTATGGCCTCCCGTGGTTGAACTTTTTCCATTAAAACCAAACACCGCCTGCAGGCAATCCTCATTGGGGACGATGCCGGCAGGCGGTGTTGGGTATATGTGTGGCGGATCAGAGTTATCTCACCCGGCCGTCAAGCCCCAGCGGTCAGTCGCGGCCGCGCATATAAGAGATTTCGTAGAAACAGGGATAGATGTTGTACGAAGCATCGCTCTGACCCTGGGCCGCCGGGACGATGAGGCGAACCAACGCCGTGCCTTCGTCGCTGTCGAATCGTGGAAGGTTGATGAAGGCCAAGGGAATGAGCCAACCCGAAGGCACTGAGGCTGTGCCGTAGGTGTTGAGCATAGCGCCGCTGGTGAAGGTGCCGGTGAAGAGACCGCCACTGTTGGTGCAGCTCATCGTTTCGGGATAGGGCACGTAAAACTGATTGCGGTTTGAAGTCTGTATGGTGTCGCTCGCAATGTTATATTCGATATAACGTGAGAGCACCGTGGCATGTTCGCCGTCGGCCAGAGGTTTGCCTTGGCCTTTTCTGATGATTTGCATATAGACGCCCGAACCGCTGAAAAGCACGTACTCGTTTCGGCTGACGTCGGTCAGGCTGTCCTGGGCATAAAACTGCTCTTCGCTGATAACTTGTATGTTGCCCGGCACTTCAAGCACCGGCGTGCCGTCTGTGCCCATCACTGTCACGCCCGAGGTGAGGAATGCGCTGATTTGCTTGCGCTCGCGCTTGAGCATATCGGCATAGGTGTCGTCGTCGTCGCAGGCCACAAACATCGGCAGGGCCAGACAAAGGGCAAGGAGAGAAAAAATATATCTTTTCATTGTCGTTGATTTTGGCTAAGGTGAGAAGATTAGAAAACAAAGCGAAGCACGTCGTTGAATATCGCCCAGGCCATCAGACCAAGCAAAAGCACCATACCCACCATTTGGGCGCGCTCCATAAACTTGTCGCTCGGCTTGCGGCGTGTGATGACTTCGACCAGAAGGAACAATACGTGGCCGCCGTCGAGGGCCGGAATGGGCAGGATGTTGACAAACGCCAGCATCAGCGAGATAAACGCCGTGAGGTACCAGAAAGCCTCCCAGTCCCAAGAGGCCGGGAAGAGATTGCCTATTGTGCCGAAACTGCCAATGCTCTTGGCACCGTCGGCCGTAAAGAGATATTGCAGGTCTCTTACGTAGCCGGTGAGCACGTCCCAACCTAAGGCTGCGCCGGCCGGGAAACTCTCGAAGAAACCATATCGGATGGTGTCACGGGGATAGTCGGCGAGGACGTTGTGCTTATTGATACCCATCGTGTATAAGGGACCGTCTTCGGTCTCTGTGCGGGCCAGCGTTATGGCGAGCGTGTCGAGTTTGGCGTCGGCGTGTTGCACCACGGCTGTCACCTTGCGCCTTTTCTCCACCTCTTGGGTCTGTCTCTTCTCTTCGTAGGCTTGAATGGAAGACTGCAAGTCAAACATCGCCAGATTAAAGGCATTCCATGTCGTCATGCTTTTGCCGTTGAACGCCACCAAGTGGTCGCCGGCCTTGATGCCGGCCTTGGCAGCCGGACTCCCAGACTCAACGCTGTCGATGAGTGCCGGATGAAGAACGTCCATAAAGGGAGGTTGGGCTTTCAGCATTTCCAGCAGATTGAGATCGCCGGGTAGGTCGAGGTTGACCTTATGGCCGTCGCGCAAGACGGTCACCTTCGTGGCGCCGGAAATCTCGCGATAGACCTTGTCGGCTTTTTTGCCGAAACGGTCAAAGACCACGTCGTCGGCCTGAAGGGGGATGTCGCCCTCTTGAAAGCCCAGCTTATGCGCAGCCTCGTTGTAGGTGAAGCCGTGAGTCATCTTCTCGATGGGCTGATACTTGTCGCCATAGAAGAAAAGCACCATGGCGTAGATGAACAAAGCCAAAATAAAATTGACCAGCACGCCGCCCACCATAATCAGCAGGCGCTGCCACGCAGGCTTGGCACGAAACTCCCAGGGCTTGACAGGCTGTTTCATTTGCTCGGTGTCCATCGACTCGTCAATCATACCGGCAATTTTGACATAGCCGCCGAGCGGCAGCCAGCCTATGTGGTAGTCGGTGCCGCGCCAGCTGAAGAGTTTCCAGCTCTTCCACGGGTCAAAGAAAAGGCAGAACTTTTCGACTTTGACTTTAAAAAGTTTGGCAAACAAGAAGTGACCGCCCTCGTGAAGCAGGATGAGCAGGGCGAAACAAAGGATGAGTTGCAGGGTTTTAATGAGAAATACTTCCATGTAGCTTTGAGGCTGCAGTTTTTGTGTGGTAAAAAGTTTCGGGATAATGCGGTTTATGACTTGCCGGCGATGAGGTCGGCACAGATGGCACGGGCCTCTTTGTCGGTGGCCAGATAGGTGTCGAGAGAGGGTTCGGCGACGAAAGGTGTGCGGGCCATTGTCTCGGCAATGACTTCTGCGATTTGCTGGAAGCCGAGTCGGCCTTCACGGAAAGCCAGATTGGCCACTTCGTTGGCGGCGTTGAGCACACAGGGCTTGTTGCCGCCGCTTTGTGTGGCTTCATAGGCCAGCTCCAGACAGGCAAACCGCTCCATGTCGGGCTTTTCAAACGTGAGGTGTCCCAAGGTGAAAAGGTCGAGCTTGGGCGTGTTGAGCGTGAGTCGCTGAGGGTAGGAAAGGGCATACTGTATGGGCACCCGCATATCGGGCATGCCGAGTTGGGCCTTAACCGCCCCGTCGGCAAACTGCACGGCGCTGTGTATGATGCTTTCCGGGTGAACCACAATCTCTATGTCGGTGGGACTGACACCAAAGAGCCATTTGGCTTCAATCATTTCAAAGCCTTTGTTCATCATCGTGGCCGAGTCGATGGTTATTTTGGCACCCATTTGCCAGTTGGGATGCTTGAGCGCTTCGGTCGGAGTGACAGCCGCGAGGCGGTCTCTTTCCATCAGACGGAACGGTCCGCCCGAGGCCGTAAGGATAATCTTTTCGATGGGGCTTCTCTCGCCGGCCAGACATTGGAAAATGGCTGAGTGCTCGCTGTCTACGGGCAAGATGGGTGCTTGCCGGGCGAGTGCCCGTTGCATGACGAGTTCGCCGGCTACGACGAGCGTCTCTTTGTTGGCCAAAGCGATGGCCTTGCGTGCGTTAATGGCGTGAAGAGTCGGCTTGAGACCGGCAAAACCCACCAGCGCCGTGAGCACAATGTCTATCTGTTCGCCCTCCACCACTTGGCATAGTGCCTCTTCGCCGGCATAAACTTTCACGGGCAAGTCGGCTAAGGCTTCCTGCACATATTGGTATTGGCTTTCGTCGGCAATGACCACGGCATCGGGCAAGAAGCGTCGGGCTTGGTCTATGAGCAGGTCGGCGCGGCGTCCGCCTGTGAGCACACGAGCCTCAAACAAATCAGGATGTTGACTGACGACGTCGAGTGCTTGTGTACCGATGGAACCGGTGGAGCCTAAGATGGCTATTTTTTTCTTCGGCATAGCGTAGATTTCAAGAGTTCAAGTCTGCCAAGCCTGCTGGCAGAGCGAGAGCGATGGTGCGCTCTTTGATGGCGAGGTGTGTGACGAAGTCTTCGTGGAGAGGCAGCAAAATCTCTCTGCCTGTCGGTGTGGAGAGTGTCAGCAAGATGTTGGCAGTGGAGTCGTCGACCTGTTCGATTGTGCCTAAGGGGCCTCCGTCGGGGTCGGTGACTTTGAAGCCCGTGAGTGCTTTCCAAGAGCGCAGTCCCTCATCATCTTCGTCGTCTTCGGGCAGGCATGCGAGGGGATAAAACACGCGTCGTCCGGCCAGTGTTTTGGCTCGGGCTTCGGTGTCGACATCTTCAAACTTCAAGATGGCGGTTTCTTGGTTTTTGAAACGGTATTCTTCCCAAAAGAAAGGCACGAGAATGCCATCGGTCTCTATGACAAGATATTCGGCGTCGCCTCGGTCAAAGGCGTCGTCGGTGAAACGCATTTCCACCTCGCCTTTAATGCCGCGTGCTTTAGTGATGGTGCCTATGTAGAATACCTCAGACTCTCTAATCATGCTTCTCTGATGATATTGGCTCCGAGTTGGCGGAGTCGTTGTTCGATGTGTTCGTAGCCGCGGTCAATTTGTTCGACGTTTTCGATGCGGCTGGTGCCTTCGGCGCTCATTGCTGCGATGAGCAGGGCTATACCGGCACGAATGTCGGGGCTTGTCATGCGGCAGGCGCGCAGGCGGATTTGGTTGTCGTGCCCCACGACGACGGCTCGGTGGGGGTCGGCCAGGATGATTTGGGCGCCCATATCGATGAGTTTATCTACGAAGAAAAGGCGGCTTTCAAACATTTTTTGGTGGATGAGCACGGAGCCTTTTGCCTGTGTGGCCACGACGAGCAAGACACTAATCAAGTCGGGGGTGAGGCCGGGCCAAGGTGCGTCGGCAATGGTCATGAACGACCCGTCGATGAAACTCTCGATTTCGTAGTGGTCTTGTCGTGGAATGTAGAGATTGTCTCCTTGGATGTCAATTTTGATGCCGAGCCGCGTGAACGCGTCGGGGATGAGACCGAGATGGCGCACAGCCACGTCTTTGATGGTGAGTCCGTCTCCGGTCATGGCGGCCATACCGATGAAACTCCCCACCTCGATCATGTCGGGTAGGACACGGTGGTTTGCACCGTGCAGGCTTTTCACGCCTACGATGGTGATGAGGTTGGAGGCGATGCCACTGATGCGTGCGCCCATGGCATTGAGCATGTGGCAGAGTTGCTGAATGTAGGGTTCGCAAGCCGCGTTGTATATGGTGGTGGTGCCTTCGGCCAAGACAGCAGCCATGATGATGTTGGCCGTGCCGGTGACCGAAGCCTCGTCGAGCAGCATATAGGCGCCGGTGAGTCCTTTGGGGGCTTTGATGTCGAAGGTGCCGGCCGTGTCGTCGTAGGCAAAGGTGGCGCCGAGTCGTTCAAGGCCGAAGAAGTGGGTGTCGAGTCGTCGGCGGCCTATTTTGTCGCCGCCGGGGCGAGCGATGGCGGCGTGTCCGAAGCGGGCCGTGAGTGGACCGAGCAACAACACGCTGCCTCTCAACCGTGCACAGCGGTTGAGGAAGTCTTCGCTGCGCAGGTAGTCAAGGTGTGGTGCGTCGGCTTGGAAGGTCACGTCGCCGGGGCCGTTGTGTGTCACCTTCACGCCCATGTCGGCCATCAACTTGATGAGGTTGTTGACGTCGAGGATGTCGGGGATGTTGGTGATGCGCACCTCTTCGGCGGTGAGGAGTGTGGCACAAATCACCTGCAGCGCCTCGTTTTTGGCGCCTTGAGGGGTGATGGTGCCGCTGATGCGGTGGCCGCCTTCTATGATGAATGCTGACATAGTTGCTGAGTGGTTTGGTCTGCCGTGAAGTCTTGTTGTGGCTCTTTTTTATCTGTAGAAGCCGCCTCGGCCTCTGAAGCCTGCGCTGTTGAAGCGTTTGGGAGTTGTGGCGCGCAAGATGGCCTCCACCTCTTTGAGCTGTTCGAGCGTCTCTTCCACTGTCACGGCCCCGTCGGTGTAGAGTGCAATGTCGCGTGCCACTTTGTCGTCTTCGATGCCGTCGCCTTTCCAGTCTGCCAGGTTGCGTTTCATGCGCAGGGCGGCCAGTCGGATGAGTTGTTGCCGGCGTGGTTCGTCGTCGGTGATGGTTTTGAGTGTGTTGAGTGCCTCTTCCACGAGGTGTCCGTAGTGGCGGAAGCGTATGCGGTGTCCCGGGTAGGAGAGTTTGTGTGGTTTGAGCGTCTGGTCTTCTTTCTCGATGTCGCAGGGATATTGCACGTCGAGTTGATAGTTAGACATATAGGCCAGATGGTTCCAGAGCGTCTGCTTGTAGTTAGGCGAAGCCTTGATTTCGGGTACGAGCGTACCCATCACGCGCACGATGGCCTCGGCCTTGGCCTGCCTCTCTTGCGGGTCTTCGATTTGGATGGCTTCGTTGACCATATTCTGCACCATACGTCCGTAGGCGGGCAGGCGCAGATGTTCTTCTGTGGTGTTGTATCTGATGCTCATTTGAGGAGTGTAAAAGCGTTGTGTGGAATAGCGTTTTTAGAAAAGCGGTTTGGGCTTGCCGGCCACGAAGTCTTTGAGATAGAACGGTTCGAAATAGGCCACGTCTTCGGTCTGTCCGAGCGCCATCTTTTTTTCAGCCAAAGGCATCATGTGTTGCGCCAGTGGCACGATGTCGGCAATGAAATGTGCATTGGGATGACGGATGACCTCTTGGCATTTTTCGGCTCCGTTTCCAAAGAAAACCACCGGGCGTTTGTCGAGCCATTTGTCGAAAGTGTGGGCCTCCACCACTATGGCCGAGGTCTCTTCGGCCGTTTGCAGCGAGCGCTCATAAAGGGCCGCATAGACCTCCATGCGCCGTGCGTCAATCATGGGGCAGAGCAGGGCGTCTTCGGGCACTTCGTCGTGATAGAGCAGCACGGGCACGCAGAGTGTTTGGAGTGTGGGAATGGCCACGAGCGGTATTTGTCGGCTGTAGCAGAGTCCTTTGGCCGTGGACGTGCCGATGCGCAGTCCGGTGTAAGAGCCGGGGCCCATGCTGAGGGCTACGGCGTCGAGCGGTATGGCGTGGCTGTCGGCAAATGAGACTGCTTCTTCGACGAAGGGGGCCAGCACCGAGGCGTGGTTAGGTCCTTTCGTGTCGGTTTGGTCGAGCAGGCACGTACCGTCTTGGGTCAGTGCCACCGAGCACACGTTGGTCGAAGTCTCTATGTGGAGTATGCAAGACATATTTATATATAAGGAGTGTGTTGTTGATTGCCAATGGCGTGTGTTTGTGTTTTATTCGCCCCGGCTGCCGCTCGTCTGTGTGATTTCACGGCCAATTGCCCCATTATTTGTGCATAATAGGGCAAGTAATCAATATTTGGGGACAAAGTTAGTGCAAGCGAGAGCAAAGACCAAGAAAAACTTGTTTTTTATTGGGCTTTGCCGAGCGCAGCCTAACTTGCGCCGTAGGCGAAAGTTAGTGCAAATGAGCGCAGAGACAAAAGGAAAACTTGCTTTTTATTGGGTTTTCCCGAGCCGCAGCCTAACTTGCGCCGTAAGGCGAAAGTTAGTGCAAGCGAGAGCGGAATGGCAAGAAAAAACATCGCGCTCGTCATTTCGGCGTCCAAGCAAGCCCTGAAAGGGCGCAACATTTTAGCCCAGGTCGTCAGGCCTGGGTTGTGAGATTGTCCACTAATCTCCGGCCTGAAAGGTCGGTAAATTACGAAAATAGGAAGAAGCGGAATAAATAGTGTTCCAATCAATCTGTCACCGCTGGATGTGCTGACCTTTCAGGCCAGACTGTGGGAGCTCATATCAATCCCAGGCTTAACGACCTGGGCTGATATGTTGCGCCCTTTCAGGGCTTATTCTGCCGCTTTGTAATGCTCCAAAAACTATCTCATATTTATTCTTGATTTTGTTCCCAAGGTTCGAAAGGAACATTGCATAAAGAGCAATATTCCTCCAATTCTGTCATTTCTCCCTTCCCCCAAGAAGCCTTATCTTTGGGTTAGGCAAGGAGAGAGAGTCGCGTTTGGCGGCTCTCTTTTTCGTTTTCAGGCCGTTACGGGGCTAAGGACAGGAAAAACTGTCAGTATCGCAGAAAATTCTCGCCCTATTCCAAGCCATGTTTTTCCGCCTTTCCGGATTTTCCGGAAAACTTTTGCGAATGGGAAATCTAAAGAGAAACTACATAAAAATAGGATATAATATTGTGTTTCAGTATTATAAAGCGGAAAATCATATTTTGATGAAGTTGTTTCCCTCATTCACGCCAACTTTCAACGTTCTCGAAGATTGCTGAAAAAATGTTAGGATGCGTCACGCTCAACCCCTCAACCCGAACAAACCGCCCGAGGCCGCAAAAGAGGCTTCATCGCGCCCTAAAAACAGCTCATCAGGAGTCCCAAGAAAGTGCCAAAATCACTTTTGAGCCGGCCGACTCTGCCCACATCAAGCAGATTTATTAACTTTGGCCGGAAAACCAACTCAACCCTACTTATCAAACCACACTAAACTATGAAAAAACTTCTTATCACCCTCATTGCCCTGACCCTGTGGGGAGGTCCGTCTCCCACGGTTATGGCACAACCAGGTTATGAACCTTCGGCCGAAAACCTTGCCGCACGCCAGCGCTTTGCCCAGCGGCGCTTTGGCATCTTCCTGCATTGGGGCATCTACAGTCTCTTTGGCCAGGGCGAGTGGTATATGACCAATGCCGGCATCGATTGCCACGAGTATGCCAAAGCCGCCTCGGCCTTCTATCCCCACGCCTTCGACGCCGACGCCTGGATAAAGGCCTTCAAAGACGCCGGGGCCGGCTACATCTGCTTCACCACACGCCATCACGACGGCTTCTCCATGTGGGACACCAAAGCCTCCGACTATCAGATTATGAGCACGCCATACGGGCGTGATATAGTGAGCCAACTGGCTCGAGCTTGTCATGAACAAGACATGGGCCTTCATCTGTATTATTCCCACCTTGACTGGACGCGCGAGGACTATCCCCTGGGGCGCACGGGACGCAACACTCACCGCCGGGGAGGCATGGAAGACCGCACGTCTTATTTCAACTTTGTCAATCAGCAGCTCACAGAGTTGCTCACCAACTATGGTCGGGTCGATGCCATCTGGTTTGATGGCATGTGGGACCACGACAACGACAAGACACCCTTCGACTGGAACCTCGACGAGCAATATGCCCTCATCCATCGGCTGCAACCGGCCTGTCTCATTGGCAACAATCACCATCAGACGCCCTATCCGGGTGAAGACATCCAGCTCTTCGAGCGCGACGTGCCGGGAGAAAACAAGGCCGGCTTTTCGGGACAAGCCGTGAGCCGCTTGCCGCTCGAGACGTGCCAGACGATGAACGGCATGTGGGGCTATAAAGTGGCCGACCAAGACTATAAATCGTCCGCCGAACTCATCCGCCTCCTGGCCCGCACGGCCTCCAAAGGCGCCAACCTGCTGCTCAACATCGGTCCGCAACCCGACGGTCATCTGCCCGCACAGGCACTCGACCGTCTGCGCGACATGGGCGCTTGGCTGAGGGCCAACGGCGAGTCGATTTATGGCACCGAAGGTGCCGACTTTGCCGGAACACGTGAAGACGTGGTGTGCACGCAGACCAAGGAGGCTGTCTATCTCCACGTGCTCAATCCCTCGCTCAGCCGCGTTGACGGACTGAGCATTCCCCGTAAGGTCAAAAAAGCCTACTCGCTCACCGACGGCACGGCCTTCAGACTGAACAAAGTCAAAAAAGGCCAATACGTCGTCGAGGGTATCAACGCGCCGGCCGACTGTGCCGACTACGTCGTCGTGCTGAAGTGACGGGCGAGATAGTCGCTATTTCATCAACGCCTCGGCGGCACCGGCCAACCGACTTATGCTTGCTTAAAACAACAATATGCAAACTATGAAAACGCTCTTCGCCTTGCTAACGGTCCTGGTCTTGACCTTGACGGCCGGAGGCTTGGGAGAGGTCAAAGCCCAACACACCCGCGTGTTGACCGACCGCATCAAGACCGTGACCACAGCCGTGGGCGAAGGTCGGAGCGGCTCGTTGCCGGTGCTCAGGATGGGCACAGACGACCGTCTGCACATCACCTTCGACGAACTGAGCCACGACTATCATCGCTACACCTATCGCCTGCAACACCTCAACGCCGACTTCACGCCTAACGACCGACTGCTGCAGACCGACTTCGTGGCCATGACCGACGACGAGGGACTTATCGACGAAGGCGAGCAAAGCATGAACACCACCGTGGCCTACACCACCTACCGCCTCACGCTGCCCAACGACTATATGCGGCCCTTGCTCTCGGGCAACTATCGCCTCACGGTCTATGAAGATGCCGACGATGGCGGTGAGGCCGTGATGACGCTCGACTTTATGATGGCCGAAGACAAAGCCTCGCTTCTGGCCACGGCCACTACCAACACCGACATCGACACCCGCGACGCCCACCAGCAACTCGATGTCAATGCCTCGTGGCACGACCTCAACCTGCGCGACCCGGCAGAAGAGATGAAACTCGTCGTCTTGAAAAACGACCGTCTCGACGCCGCCGTCCGTTATCCGCAGCCCACGGCTGTCAGACCCGATGCGCTCGTGTGGGAACATTGTCGCGACCTCATCTTCAAGGCAGGCAACGAATACCGCAAAATCGAAATTCCCTCTACGCGCTATCCCGGCATGCACCTCGAGTCGGTCAAGTTTTTCGCCCCCTATTACCACGCCGAGGTGAGACTGGACGAGCCGCGAAAAAACTATCTCTACGACGAAGACCAAAATGGGCGTATGGTCGTAGGCTGTGAGAGTGGGCCGGCCAGCGAGCCCGACTATCTTTGGGTGCACTTCTCGCTCGCCATGGACCGTCTGGACGACGGCCGGGGAGTCTTTGTCAACGGCCGATGGACCGACGGCGACTGCCGCGAAGACTTCGAGATGGACTACGACCCCTCGGAGGGCGTCTATCGCAAGGCCGTCTTGCTCAAACAAGGCTACTACTCCTATCAATATCTCGTGGGCCGCGCAGGTGGAGCCGGCCAGACCGCTCCCATTGAAGGAGATTTCTATCAAACCGAAAACGAATACACACTCCTGCTATACTACTGCGCCAAAGGTTCGCGCTACGACCGGCTCGTGGGCTATCGCACCGCCTCGTTCAGGCCGTGAGAAGGAATGATTTGACCTTAAAACAACTCCAAGAATGAAACCTAAAATAGTTTTTCTTGACTGCCTCACCGTCAATGCCGGCGACCTCGACTGGCAACCCTTTGAGGCCCTCGGCGACTTCACCGCCTACGACCGCACGGCCACGGCCGACATCGTGGCACGGGCTGCCGACGCCGACATCGTCTTGCTCAACAAAACACCCATGACGGCCGAGACCCTCGCCGCCTTGCCGCGGCTACGGCTCATCTGTGTGGCCGCCACGGGCTACGACGTGGTCGATGTGGCCGCTGCCCGCCGCCTCGGCATCGCCGTGTGCAACTGTGCCGGCTATGGCACCAAGGCCGTAGCCCAAATGGTGGTGGCCCTGCTCCTTGAGGCCACCAACAGGGTGGGGCACTACGCCGAAGCCAACCGCCACGGACTCTGGAGCGGCAGCAAGGACTTCTGTTGCTGGGACAGTCCGCTCACCGAACTCGACGGTAAACGGCTCGCCATTGTCGGGTTTGGAAACATTGGTCGCGCCGTAGCCGATATGCTCAGACCATTCGGCGTGGTCCTCCATGCCGTCACGTCAAAACCCCAAGAGGCCCTGCCGGCCGACGTCGGTAAGTTGAGCCTCGAAGAAGCCTTCTCGACCTGCGACATTGTGAGCCTCAACTGCCCCTTGACGCGTGAGAACGAGCGGTTTGTGGACCACGATTTGCTTGAAAAAGCCAAACCAGGCCTCATCCTCATCAACACCGCCCGTGGCCGCCTCATAGACGACGAAGCAGTGGCCGGAGCGCTCCGCAGTGGTCGCCTGGCCTACTATCTGGCCGATGTGCTTTCCACCGAGCCGCCGCAGGCCGACCATGTCTTGCTCCACGAACCCAATGCCTACATCACGCCCCACATCGCCTGGGCCACGGCCGAAGCCAGACAGCGCATCCTCGACATCATCGTAAGCAACATCACTGCCTACTTGGCCGGAAAACCGCAAAACGTGGTGAACTGACCACCGCCGCCTATCCACCAGAGCAACCTACCCATTCAAATCCATTCATATCATAAAATGACCATTCCCGATATCACTCTCATTCAAGTCTGCGACTTTGTCGGTACTTTGGCCTTTGCCATCTCGGGTATCCGTCTGGCTTCGGCCAAACAGTTTGACCTTTTCGGCGCCTACGTCGTCGGTGTCACCACGGCCATTGGCGGTGGTACCATGCGCGACCTTATCCTTGGCGTCACTCCCTTCTGGATGACCAACTCCTTCTATCTCATCTGTTCGGCCATCGCCCTCGTGTGGGTGATTGTGTTCCGCAAACTGCTTGTGCGCCAAAACAACACGTGGTTCCTCTTCGACACCATCGGTCTGGCCCTCTTCACCGTGACCGGCATCGAAAAGACCCTGGCCATCCCTCCCGCCGACGGCGGACAGTTCCCCTTTTGGGCCGCCATCATCATGGGCACGTTAACGGGAGCCGGTGGCGGTGTGTTGCGTGACGTACTCATCAACGAGGTGCCGCTGATTTTCCGCAAAGAGATTTACGCCCTGGCCTGTGTCATTGGTGGCGTGGGCTATTACATTGCCAGCATCAGTGGTCTGCCGCAAATCCCCTGTGCCCTCATCTGTGGCGTCACGGTCATCTTCACCCGCGTCTTGGCCGTGAAATACAAACTAGGCCTGCCCATCATCAAGGGCGAATAATCACTTGCTGACCTTCGCCGACTCTTTCATTGAAACCTAAAAATGATTAAATGGTGAATGAGCGTGACTGAACGCTTCATTCACCATATTTCGTTAATAATCAGCGGTCTTAAAAGCGTGTGATTGTGTGATTGGGAAAAAGGTTGAAATTAGGGTAGGAGGGGAGATAGCATTGAAAAGTTTAGAGAGAATGTTAAAAAATACTTGAACAAGAACGAGGGGAGATGGAAATCATACCATGCTTTCTGGCCGTAGAGAAAACTATAAAACAACCGCCGCAACAAATTTTGCGGCGGCGAGGAACGGGGAACGTGTCCCTTTCGGGATAAAACGCTCCCCCACAGTGCAAGATTGAATATATTATTGATCCTGGAAAGATTTACATCATTACTTAACGAAAAAAACGGTTATGCTCTTCGGAATACATTTTTGAACAAACAAATCAACGGCCGCAAACAGATGATGCTTGCGGCCGTTGTAAGTTGATTGTAATGTGGTTCCTTAGAAATTCTCGGCGAGGATTTGGAAGTAGCTTTGCGGATGGTCGCAGACGGGGCAGATTTCGGGAGCGTTCTTGCCCACTACGACGTGGCCGCAGTTGGCACACTGCCAGATGCAATCGCCGTCGCGGCTGAAGACTACCTTGTCTTCGATGTTTTTGAGCAACTTGCGGTAGCGCTCTTCGTGGTGCTTCTCAATGGCTGCTACCATGTCAAACTTGGCGGCAATGGCGGTGAAGCCTTCTTCGCGGGCTACGCGGGCAAACTCGGCGTACATATCGGTCCACTCATAGTTTTCGCCGGCAGCGGCATCGGCCAAGTTGTCGGTGGTGGCGGGAATTTTGCCATCGTGCAAAATCTTGAACCAAATCTTGGCGTGCTCTTTCTCGTTGCGTGCAGTCTCTTCAAAAAGGGAAGCAATCTGAACGTAGCCGTCTTTCTTGGCCTTGGAGGCGTAATAGAGATATTTGGTGTGGGCTTGCGACTCGCCGGCAAAGGCGGTGTGGAGGTTTTGTTCGGTTTTTGATCCTTTCAAGTCTTTCATAATAAATGTGTTTATAGTGTTGTGGTTAAGACTCCTCCGTACCTGCCTGCTGTGGGCGGGATGCGGAGGCGTTTGTTTTCATAAAAAATATGTTTGTGTCGGATTTATTCCCAGCCGAGTGCACTGGCACCCAGCACGGCGGCTTCGCTGCCGTTGAGGGCAGAGACGAGAAGCTTGGTCTGGCCTTTGAAGTTGCGCAAGACATTGGCTTCGAAAGCTTCACGAAGAGGCTTCATCAGGTATTCGCCGGCTTTGGTGAGACCGCCAAAGAAAACGAAGGCTTCGGGGGTGCTGAAGGTGGTGAAGTCGGCGCAAGCTGTGCCGAGGATTTTGCCGGTGCGGTCGAACACTTCGAGGGCAAGATGGTCGCCCTTTTCGGCAGCGACGAAGGCGTCGTATGAGGTAATTTCTTCTGCATTGAGTTCGCGCAGGAGGGAGGGCTCTGTGGAGTTTTCAAGAATTTCTCTCACGGTGCGTGCCACACCTGTGGCCGAGCAATAGGTTTCCAAGCAACCGCTGCGTCCGCAACCGCATTTGCGGCCGGCCGGTGTGTGGTCGATGACGAAATGGCCCAATTCGCCGGCAAAGCCGTCTGAACCGTAAACCACCTTACCGTCGATGACAATGCCCGAACCGACGCCGGTGCCGAGGGTAATCATGATGAAATTTTTCATTCCGCGTGCCACGCCGTAGGTCATTTCGCCCATGGCGGCAGCATTGGCGTCGTTGGTGACGCGAACGGGAACACCGAGGGCTTCTTCAAAAAGCTCGGCCACGGGTACCACGCCTTGCCACACGAGGTTGGCGGCGTTTTCGATGCTGCCGGTGTAGAAATTGGCATTGGGGGCGCCAACGCCCATACCGCGGATCTGCGAGATGCCGCCCACGAGGTCGAGGGCCGGTTGGAGGGCTTCGACAGACGCTTTAACGTAGTCTTTGAAGTCGGGATAGGCAGTGGTCTTTATGGCTGTTTGGGCTTTGATGGTGCCGCGCTGGTCTACAATGCCGAACACGGAGTTTGTGCCGCCCATGTCAAGTCCAATGACATAGGGTTTCTCTATCATTGTTTCCATAATTGAGGGTATTAGATAAATGAGGTTTTTGTTGTTTCAGGATTGAAGGCTTCATCAACGGAAAATGAGAATACCGAGGCTGATGAGCACGGAACTGACGGAGAGCCAGGTGGAAATGGAGCGCACGCTGTTGTCGTTGTTGGTGGACTGGCCTATGCGCACTTTGTTGGGCGAAACGTAGATGATGTCGTTTTGCTTGAGGTTGTAGACGGGAGAGTTGAAGACGTCTTTTGAACGAAGGTCTACGAAGTAGCTGTTGAGTTGTCCGTTTTCTTCACGGATCACCTTGATTTGGTCGCGACGCCCTTGAATGGTGAGGTCGCCGGCAAGGCCTAAGGCTTCGAAGAGGGTGATGTTGTCTTTTGAGATAGCCACTCGTCCTGGACGGGTCACTTCACCGAGCACGGTGATGTATTGGTCGTAGGTATTGACGGTCACTACGGCGTCGCGCAGGTGGCTCTCTCGGAGCAGGTCTTGTATCTTTTGCGCAGCCTGTGAACGGGAGATTCCGCTCACTTTAACGCGGCCGAGTGTGGGCACGTCAACGCAACCGCTCTCGTCAATGGTGTAGAGGGCCACTTGGTTGCTGGAGCTGGTATTGACCGAGCCAGCCTGAATGGTGACGATGGGGAGGTTGAACTGCTGGGCAAGTTTGGGTGTGGCGCTGCTGGTGACGATGATGGAGAGTTTGTCGCCGGGCATAAGTTCAAGGGCTTTTTCGGCTTGCACCTTGAAGTTGTCACCGGTCTGCAGGTCTTGCAGATAGAGTATTTTTTCACTGGTTTTGCATGAGGCAAAAGCTAAAAGGATGGTCAGAAGCGGTAAGAGGATTTTTTTCATTGGGAAATGCTCCTTTGTGATTGTGACTTAGGATGTTGTTTCAGATAATAAAAGTTGCGCTAATAGCGCTTTAGGCTATTCCTTGCAAATTTAGCATTATTTTTAATCTCACAAGTAATCCTTGTGCTTAAATTGTTGTTCTTCTTGGTTTAAGCTACCGACTGTGCAGTAATACTAAAGTAAAACCAAGCCCAAACGCGCTTGTCTACGGCCTGGGCTTGGTGTGGTCTGCCTATATATAATATAGGAGTGATTCGTGATTATTTTTTGTCTTCAGCTTCTTTGGGCTGAACCTTTTTGGCTGCCGGCTTTTTTGCTGCTGGTTCAGCTTTCTTGGGCGCAGCTGCTTTCTTGGGCGCAGCCTTTTTTGCAGTCTTGGCCTCACTGCCCTTGTCGAGCTTGCTGAGCATATTCTGGAGCTTGGCAATCTCTTTGTCCTTCATCTCGAGCTCTTCGTCTTGGTTCTTGATGGTGGTGAGCAGAGAGTTGAGCTCTTCGTTGTCGATTTCGGCCGGATAGAGGTTGTTGACGCGGGTGATGAAGTCGCCGAGGATGTTCATATAGTTGGTGAAGGCATCATAGGGCGAGTCGTATATGCCTCGGTAGCCGCCGTAGGAGTTGGGCTTGGTGCTCATGAAGCGCAGGTTGTTGGAGGCCTGGAGGTAGTCCCAGTCTTGCTTGAGACGGCGGTCTTGACAGATGCGTACGCGGTCGGCAATGCTGTAGAGCTTGTCGAAGGCTTCACGCTGCATCACATTGCCAAGCCACGGCGACATATCGCGCTCTTCGTCTACCCAAGAGGTGGGGTATTCGACGTTGAGGTCGCCCGAAGACTTGATTTTGGCGCAAATTTCGGAGGGAGTGGAGAAGACGATGCCGCGCTGGCGAAGTTGCTCGGGCAGGGCCTTCATAAATTCGAGGATGTTGGAAGAGAGCGGCTGGAAGATGCCCAAGGCGCAGAGTTCCATAAAGAGGTTGATGACTTGGTCTTCTTCCGGCAGAAGGGCAATCCAGTCGGCGTAGGTGTCGGCAAAGAGCGGATACTGCGGCCATGAGGAGTCGTTGAAGCGGAAACTAATGTCTTCAGAGAGGCTGTAGTCGCGGAGCAGCAGTTTGAGCTTCGGCGCGCGGTTGCAGTTGTAGACGAAGTGGGGGCTCTTCCATCCAAGCACGTGCTTGGCACCTTCTGCCAGCATACCCTTGAAGCCCATTCCGGCCACGAGTTCGCCGATTTCGTCGGAATAGATGAGGCAGGAGTTACGGAAGATTTTGGGATCTTGGCCGAAGAGAGATTTGACTTTGCGGCAGAGTCTCTGAACTTCTTCTTTGAAAGATTCGGGATTTTTGAGCGAGGAGAAACCGTGAGAATAAGGTTCGGCAAGGAATTCTACGCAACCCGTTTCGTTCAGTTTCTGCAAGAGTTCGATGACTTGCGGCGCGTGGTTTTCAAGCTGTTCGATGGCACAGCCAGAGAGAGAGATGGCACACTTGAAATAGCTGCCGTATCTCTCGGCCATTTCGATGAGTGCCTCAAGCGCCGGCACGTATGAGCGGTCGGCCGTCTCGGTGATGGAGCGGGCGTTCTCATAGTCGTCATAATAATAGTGGTCTGTGCCGATATCGAAGAAGCGATAGCGTTTGAGGTGGATATTCTGGTGAATTTCAAAATATAGGCAGATGGTCTTCATGGCTCTATAGGTTTTGATGTTTTGAATAAGGCTTGTGTCAATGTTTGTATCTGTCGAGCACTTGGTTGTAGGCGTCGTAGATGCGTTTGCCCACTTTTTCCCATGTGATTTCGTCTACTTCTTTCTGTCCTTCGACTTTGAGGTATTCGTAGAGGCCCTCGTTGGTGCAGATGGAGTACATCGCGTCGGCCATGGCGTTGATGTCCCAATAGTCGGTCTTGATGCACTTGTCGAGGATTTCGGCACAACCGCTCTGGTGGCTGATGATGGAGGGTACGCCACACTGCATGGCCTCGAGGGGCGAGATGCCGAAGGGTTCGCTCACGGAGGGCATCACATAGACGTCGCTGTCGCGGAACACTTCATAGACTTGTTTGCCTTTCATGAAGCCGGGGAAGAAGAAGCGGTCGGCTATGCCGCGATGGGCAGCCATTTCAATCATTGCGTCAAGCATATCGCCCGAGCCGGCCATACAGAAGCGTATGTTGCGTGTGCGTTGGAGCACGAGTGCAGCGGCTTCAACGAAATATTCCGGTCCCTTTTGCATCGTGATGCGTCCGAGGAAGGTGACCACGCGCTCTTTGCGCTCGTTGTGAGGCTTGCGGTGTTTCACTATTTCCTTCACCTCGTCGCTCAGTGGATAGACGGCGTTGTGCATGGCAATGCACTTGGCCGGGTCTTGATGGTAGTGGTTGATGACCGTGCGGCGGGTGAGTTCAGACACGCACATAATGAGGTCGGCGTGGTCCATACCGTCTTTTTCGATGCTGTAGACGGTGGGGTTCACTTTGCCACGTGAGCGGTCGAAGTCGGTGGCGTGCACGTGGATGACCAGTGGTTTGCCGCTGACGTTTTTGGCATGGATGCCGGCCGGATAGGTGAGCCAGTCGTGTGCGTGGATGATGTCATACTCCTGCTGGCGTGCAATGACGCCGGCCACTATGGAGTAGTTGTTGATTTCGTCGAACAGGTTTTGTGGATATTTGCCCGAAAATTCAATACAGCCGAGGTCGTCTGTGAGCCGATAGTTGAAGTCGGCATAGATGTGGTCTCTGAGGGCGTAATATTGTTCGGGCGTCATTTTGTCGCCGAGTCTTTGTTTGACGTAATCATAGTCTACGTCGCGCCAAACGATGGGAGTCTGGCTCAGACCGATGATGTTCATGAAGCTTTTGTCTTCGTCACCCCAAGGTTTGGGAATGCAGAAGGTGATCTGCATATCCGGCTGTTTGGCCAGGCCGGCGGTGATGCCGTAGCTGGCTGTTCCGAGTCCGCCAAGGATGTGCGGAGGAAATTCCCATCCGAACATTAAGACTTTCATAGGTATCAGGATTTATGTTTTTTAAGCAGGTTTGGTGCAAATGTTGGCCGGTTCGGCTAAGGCTTGTGGTTTGTGTGGCAAACGTTTGGGCCGTGATTGCCGAGGCTGTGTGAGAGTGGTCCTGTCGGGGTGTCTCAGTCTTCTTCGATGTTATATTTCTCGAGCAGTCTGATGGCACGCAAGATGCCGCTGACGTTCATGGCAAACGAGATGGCGCCGCGTCCGCTGAAGCGGGGATTGCCGTCGAAGAGTTCGGGGATGGTTCCCACGCAGTGGTAATAGAGTTCTTCCTCAAAGCCGATGAGTTTGCGCTCGATGAAGTTGACACCGCTCATCTTGTAGACTCTCAGGTAGGCCTCAAGATAGAAGCCCATGAGCCACGGCCATGCGGTGCCTTGGTGATAGGCCTGGTCGCGCTGAGCCTGCTGGCCTACGTACATCGGGGTGTAGCCGCCGCTTTTGGGCGAGAGCGAGCGGATGCCTTTGGGGGTGACGAGCTCTTTGGTGCATATGTCGAGCACACCTTTGCGTTCTCTGACGTTGAGGGGTGAATAGTCGAGGGCGATGGCGAAGAGTTGGTTGGGGCGAACGCTCCAGTCCATCATCTGGCCGTCAACGTAGTCGAGCAGGTAGCCGTATTCGTTGAGGAACACCTCTTTGAACGACACGGCGAGTTTTTCGGCTTCTTCGGCATAGCGTGCGGCTTTAGCCTGTGCCTCTTCGCTGCCGCGTTCTTTGAGGCATTGCTCATAGAACTTCAGGGCGTTGTACCACAGGGCGTTGAACTCGACGATGTAGCCCGAGCGGGGCACGATGGGGCGGCCGCCGGCTTTTGAGTTCATCCATGTCACGGGAGTTTCGCGGCCGTTGGAGTAGAGCAGGCCGTTGTCGTGGAGGAAGAGGTTGGGGTGGTGTCCGCTGTAGACGTAGCCCATGATTTCGTCGAGCAGTTTGCCGTATTTGTTTTCAAACTCTTCGTTGCTGGCGTGTTTGCGATATTGCTGCAGACACCAAGCGGCCCAGAGCAGGGTATCGGGTTGCTCTATTTCATATATAGGTACGGTGACGGGCTCTTTGTTCATAAACTGCCGGAGTGCCACGGCAGCGGCGTCCATATATTTTTCAAATTGTTCTTTCTCGCCGATGGAAAGGGTGAGGCCGGGCATGGCCAGGAAAGTGTCGCGTGCGCGGCATTTGAACCACGGGTAGCCGGCCAGGATGTAGTGTTCGCCGTCTTTGCGGAAGTTGAATTGGTGTGCGGCGTTGACGAGGCAGTGATAGAAGCTGTCTCTCTTGTCGAGTATGGCTATTTCCTTCTCCATGTTGCGCTCGAGGAAGTTGGGTGCCAATTCGTCCACCGAAGCGGCGAATACCACAGACTGTCCTTTTTTAATGGGCATCTCGAAATAGCCCGGCACGAGGAGGTCTTCGGTGGCGTCGTAGCCGCGTTCGCGCTCTTTGGGGTAGTCGAGACCGCGATACCAGTCGGGGTGGTAAACAAACTCCGACTTCACGTTGGTTTGCATGAAGAGGTTGGGGTATCCGTCGTACAGTCGCATGCGTATGCCGTTTTTCACGGGCTCGTAACCGGTGTCGGCCACGCCGTTCTCGTGGGTCCATTGGCGCACACTTCGGAAAGCCAAGAAGGGCTTGAGGCGCAGTGTGGTGGCGGAGTGGGCCTCAAGCAGGGTGTAACGGATATAGAACTGGTAGGCTTCGGTGCAGAAGGCTATTTCTTTTTTGAGCAGGACGCCACCGATGCGGTAAATCCAAGTGGGCACTTTCTCCCACTCGAAGCTGACGATGTACTTGTGTCCTTTGGGGCTGTAGTTTTCGCCTTGGTATTTGTGGAGTCCGAGGTTGAACTCAGCGCCGTGCTGGATGACGGTCTCGTCGAGAGAGGAGAGCAAAACGTGGTTTTCGTCGTCGAGCTCAGGAACGGGGATGACCATCAAACCGTGGTATTTTCTGATGTTGCAGCCCACGAGAGTGGTGTTGCAATAAGCACCCGAGCGGTTGGTTATCAGCAATTCCTTGAAGAGGGAATCCTGTAGGTTGGTCATCTGAGCCTTGTCAAATCTTAAGTAGCACATAGGTCAAAGATATAAGGTTAAATTGCAGATTTGATGCACCAAATAGCTTGTTTTTCAGGTTGTTCCGGACCATGGCGGTAGGCGGCTTGTCCGATGTGGGCGTGGGCTGCTTGGATGGGGGATGGGATGGCGAAGGACGTGAAGTTTGTGGCAAATTCCTGTCTCTCCCTTGTGTTGCTTGCCCTTAAAAAAATTAACGTCTTGGCGTAACCTTTGCTATTTAGGCATTTCAAAATTAGAGATTTAAAGTAATGCGGCCAAAATATTTTTTAAGTTTTTTCATTCAGGCCATATTTTTTGCTTTTTGCCTTTTGTCAGACGGTGTTTGAGGCCGTTTTTCATACCGTCATCTCTTGGGTACAAAGATAGTGCAAGGCGAGAGCAGAACGGTGGAAAAGTCGAAGATTTTTCCATCCGTTATGCCGAGCCGCCGCCTATTTTATGAAAAGATAGTGCAAGGCGAGAGCAGAACGGTGGAAAAGTCGAAGTTTTTTCCTTCCGTTATGCCGAGCGTCGTCTAAAAGACGAAAAGAATATATAAAGGAGTGGTGTGTCGCGGCGTTTTGTTGAAAAACATGGGGTGTCAGTGACAAAAAAACGAACAATGGTTGGAATTTTTTGTCGCATAAGTTTGGCGAGGCATGAAAGCCACAAAATCGCACTGCGTTTTGGACGAAAAAGAAGTTGGACCAAGAAAAAACAGACGGCCATAAGGACAATTTTTTCTGCCATAAGGCCCGTTTTTCCTGTCAGTAAGCCGAGAAAACCAATCTTTAACCAAAATTATCAAATTCGCTTGCTGTTTTCTCTCCAAAATCAACAAAGCCCGGGCGAGAGGCTCGGGCATCTTTTCATACTTGAATTTATCCACAAAATGCAAGGAGTCAAAAGACAAAAAAATGCTCCCGGTCGATGCCGTGAGGCACGGCTATGGTTTGAGCAGTTCGAGGCGGGGAATGTCGATGTGTCCACGGCCGGTTTCGACAAGCCCACGCTCAGAGAGGCGGCGCAGCATTTGCGAGATGGTAAGGCGCGTTTCGTGTAGTTCTTCGGCCAGACGCTGCATCTTTATGATCACCTGTTTGGGGCCGGCCGGGTGCCAGCAGCGGGCAAAGACAAATTGGGCGAAGCGTTCGTCCACGTCGGCCGCGACGGTACGTCGGGTGTGGCGGCTGAGTCGTTCCGTTTGCGCACTGAGGTAGTTGAGGAAGTTGATGCGGAACGTGGGGTAGTCGAAAAGGACGTCGCGCACGGCTGCCTTGTCTATTTCGAGAATTTCGGCACCGGCCTCGACGCCGAAAGTGCGGCTGTAGCGCGTGTGGCGGCCAAAGAGGGCTTCGGGCTGAATGACGACCGGCCGGTCATACCATTCGGTGAGGCTATAGGCGTGGTCGTCGCTCCTGGTCGTCACCTGGAGTCGGCCTTTCAAGACGAAACAGAGCGTCTGGCACACCTCGTCTTGCTCAAAGAGCGTCTGACGGCTTTCGATGCGGCGGAAAGCCAGACGGATGCTACCTGCGATGTTGAGGAAGTCTTCGCGGCTGAGGCCTTGGAAGAGGGGCAAGAGCAGGAGATTGTCGAAGAGGACGCGTGAACGGGGCATGGCGATGGGGCGAAACGATGACGTCGGCTCGAATGTGGGGACTTGATGAAAAGAAAAGCCGCTAAGGAAGAAACGTGTTAAAGCTTGTCGGGCCTGTTGTGAGCCCCTTAAGGCTTGAGCGGCTTGAGGTCGGGCGAGTGCCAGATGCGGTATTGGCCGTTAGGGGCAGAGCAGATGAGATAAGCCTTCAGTTCTTTGTGGCGAGCGAGCACGGCTTTGGCCTTTTCCAGTCCGAGCACCATGAAGGCCGTGGCGTAGGCATCGGCTGTGGCGCAGTCGGGGGCAAAAACCGTAGCCGAGAGCACTTCGTGCTGCACGGGATAGCCCGTGCGTGGGTCAATGGTGTGGGCATAGCGCCGGCCGTTGCGCTCGTAATGGCGCAGGTAGTTGCCGCTGGTGGCCATGGCCCCGTCGGTGAGCTCAAACATACATTGCACCGACCCGTTGCCACCGTCTTCGGGCGTGGTCACGCCGACCTTCCACGGACGGCCTTCGGGATGACCGCCTTTCACCACGACTTCGCCACCTATTTCGACCATATAGTGCTTCACGCCCCGGCTGTCGAGCAAACGGGCCACGCGGTCCACGCCATAGCCTTTGGCCACGGCGCTGAAGTCGAGCATCAGGCCCTCCGCCTTTTTGGTGAGACGGCCGCCGGACAGCTTGACCTTGTCGTGTCCCACGAGGCGTAGCAGGCTGTCCACGTCGGCTGAGTCGGGCAGGGCGTTGTGCTTGAAACCAAAGCCCCAGGCGTTGACCAGCGGTGCCACCGTGGGGTCGAAAGCGCCGTCGGTGGCAGAGGCAATGCGCTCGGAGAGTTGCCACATTTCTTCCACCAAACCGTCGGTCCGGTCGGTCTCTCCCCGGTTGAGGCGTGAGGTGGTACTCTGAGGGTTAAACATAGAGAGCGAGTGGTCCACGGCCTGCATCTCTCTCACAATGAAGGTGTCGATGGGTTCGGCATAGGTATAGGTGATGTGATATGTCGTGCCGAAGATTGGCCCCGTGGCCGTCTGCACAGTGTCGGACGGTCGGCGCACGAGGATGTAGACGGTGCCCAAGACGAGGAACAAGAGAAATAAGCAGCGGAAGATGATGCGGAATTTCTTTTTCATAGACAGAGACAAAGACAAGGGGCTAAAGATGTGAAACGAGCACTTTGATGCCGATGATGAGCAAGATGGTGCCGCCGATGGGTTCGGCAGGCAGGCGGAGGCGGCGCCCCACGGCCACACCGAGATATTTGCCCAGCAGGCTCATGGCCAGAGAGACCACACCGATGAGCACTAACGGCCATACGGCTTGCGCCAACGTGCGCACACCAAACGACACAAACGTGAAGCCCACACTGAGGGCGTCGATGCTGGTGGCCACCGAGAGGGTCAGCAGCGTCAGCAGGCTTGACGTGTTCATCTGATGGGGTTTGTCACATTCCGGTTTGAAGCCCTCCCATATCATCTTGCCTCCCAAAAAGGCAAGAAGGCCGAAGGCTATCCAGTGGTCAAACTGCTCTATTTGGGCGCGAAAAAGTCCCTCGGCCAGCATGCCAATGAAGGGCATCAGGGCTTGGAAGAAGCCGAAGAGCAGGGCCATCACCAAAGACTGGCGTCCCATGCGCTTGTCGGCCATGCCGCAGGTGATGCTCACGCTGAAGCAGTCCATAGCGAGAGCCAATGCCAAAAAGAAGAAACCGGTGAAACCCATAGGCAGGGAGAAGAGGGTGGGAGATGGCCGTTGGCGTTTTAAGGTCACAAGTTGACGGGTCGGCGGGTACGGCAAGCTGCCGAGACGATAAAACGCGGGAATGTTTAGATGTCAAAGACGAGATTAAACGTGCCCGAGAGCACGTGGCTGTCGTTGCGGCCGTAGCCGGGGACATACCAAGGCGAACCTATTTCAGATTTTTTGTCGCTCAGCCGCAGACGGTAGCGCACGGACCAGCCGAGATGGAAGAAACGCCAGATTTTGGCTTCAAGGCCAAAGCAGACTTCGGCCCAGTGATTGCAGCCGCTCAGACCGGTGAAGCGGTAGGCGTGTGAGGTGCCCCAGATGGGGTCGGTGAGGTCGGGGCCGCTCACGTCGTAGTCGAACGAAGAGAAACCATAGCGCAGTCCGCCCAAAATGCGGTTGCCCGATGCGGCATCGCGAGCAAAGTTATAGTCGCAGCCGATGCGGAAAAACGGCGCGGCTGTCTTGTAGTGCAAGTCGGTGGTTTCGTGGGTGTGGTCACTCAGTCCCCATCCGGCTTCAACCACGGGAAAAAAACGGCCCTTCAGATTGGCCCTCAAGGCTGCTTCATATTGGCCGTAGGCTGTCACCGTTGCCATCAAGGCACCGGCCAAGTCCACCGAGAGCGACAGACCGGCGAAGAGCGGCATGGCCTTGTAGGTGGCGTCGGGCACATACTGTATGCCACGCACAGGCGTCGGCTTGGCGGTCGTGTCGGGCGCTTCGGCGTGAACGTTCTGTGCTTCGGCCGGGAGGCATACGCTAAGGCCGCACAGCAGTAGAGCGAAGATAAATCTTGAGATTTTCGATGTCGTCATAGTTCACGGTTTTGCGTACGACGGCTACGCTGTCGATGGTCAGAGGCATGAGGGAGAGGGCGTGGCTTGTGTGGCGTGCACCTCCAAGTTCGTGAAACATCGCCGCGGGGCAGTCTATCGACTCAAAGTGAGGCATCACGCGGTGCGACAAAAACACGGTGTCGGTGGCGGCACGGCCCGTTTCGTCAGAAAACTCAAAAAGCAACGTGTCACACTCAGAGCCATAGCGCAGAGGCAGCAAAAAGTCGCTGATGCCGCTGGCGGCGTTGAGCAGGATGGTGTCTTTCGCCCCGCCTGCCCTGACAGTAAGCGTCTGTGAAAGGTTGAGGCTGCTGCCAGTGGCATTGTCGTAGAGCCCGCACTTGAGGGCCACGACATTGTCGAGCGGACAGTCGATGCTGGTGCAGGCCACAGGCCCAAGGGTCATACCCGCGATGAGCGCGAGCAGACCGAGACGGCGCAAGAAATTGGGGGAAAGCAAACGGCGTTTCAACTGCACAATAATATATAAAGGAGTCTGATGTGGCGACGAGGTTCTTGAACTTTCAGGCCCGTGGGCAGGTTGACTGTGGTAAAGGGCGCAGCGATTAGATGGCTTTCTCAATCTGGTAGTTGTTGCGTCCGGGAGCGTTGCGGCTGATGAGTTCGCCAAGGAAACCGGCCACAAAAAGCTGCGTGCCGAGTATCATCGTAGTCAGAGCGATGTAGAAATAAGGCGAAGAGGTGACCAGCGGAGCAGGCGTGCCCTGGCAAATGGCCACAAGCTTCACACCACCCACGATGAGCACGGCCACAAAGCCGAGGAAGAACATAATGGAGCCAAGGAAGCCGAAAACGTGCATCGGTTTGAGACCAAACGACCCCATAAACCAGAGTGAGAGCAAGTCGAGGTAACCGTTGACGAAGCGGTTGAGACCGCCGAACTTCGTCTTGCCAAACTTGCGGGCCTGATGATGTACCACCTTCTCACCAATCTTGGCAAAGCCGGCATTTTTGGCCAGATAGGGGATGTAGCGGTGCATCTCGCCATACACTTCGATATTCTTCACCACCTCGCAGCGGTAGGCTTTGAGGCCACAGTTGAAGTCGTGGAGGTTTTTGATGCCGCTCACCTTGCGCGCCGTGGCATTGAAAAGCTTGGTGGGAATGGTCTTGGAGAGCGGGTCATAGCGTTTCTGCTTATAGCCTGAGACGAGGTCGTAACCGTCCACGGTAATCATGCGATAGAGCTCGGGAATTTCGTCCGGCGAGTCTTGCAGGTCGGCGTCCATCGTTATGACCACACTGCCTTGGGCCGCTTGGAAACCGCAGTGCAAGGCCGGCGACTTGCCGTAGTTGCGGCGGAACTTGATGCCGTGTACGTTGGCGTCGGTGGCAGCCAGCCCCTCGATGACTTTCCAAGAGTCATCGGTGCTGCCGTCATTGACAAAGATAATTTCATACGTGAAGCTGTTGGCATTCATCACGCGGACAATCCACTCGTAAAGCTCGGGCAGACTCTCGGCTTCGTTGTAAAGCGGAACGACAACCGATATGTTGATAGACTTTTCCATTGTAAAAATGTTTCTGATAAGGCTTGGCCGTCATACACGCTTCTTGCGACGAGCCACAAAAGCTATGATGGCCGAAATGACAGGAGCCGAAAAGAGGGTGAGGTAGAGTATAGAACCTGCATAATAGGCAGGCGGGAGGCGGCGCAGAGCGTCGACAAACGAAGAGACACTGCCGCCGGCCTGCTGCAAAAACCCGGTTTGCTCAAACTGTTGGCGATATTCGGGCGAAGAGAGCAAGTGCTCGGAGGCGTTGAAAATGTAGCCGCCGTCAAGGAAAGCAAAATATACGTAAAGAAAAAGCGCAATCCAAAGCGAGGCATAAAGACCCATCAAGAGCGTGAAGACATAACCACGGCCAAAGGTGAACTCTTCTTGACCCGGAGCCATCTTTTTCCTAAACTTGAACGTGAACAGAGTGGCAATGAAGGGCGAACCTGTGAGCATAAACTTACTCAATGCCGACAGGGAGGTAACGCTCAGCGACCAGCCCATCACCGCGAGAGACACTATGCCCCACAATCCAAGCAGCACGCCGTATTGCATCGCATAGGCATTGGTTATCTTGAACATTGGCAGTAAAAAACTTAACTGAGCCGCACTGCCGCGGCAATAATTTGAAGACGCCTCGCCACCTCTGCCGGAAAGCCGGGGCAACGAGTCGCCTTTCTCAAAAGGTTTTCAATCAATATTCCTGCCAGCACTTGATGTCGAGGTCCTCAACATCCATCGTGCAGAAGGCATAGATAAAGGCCGAAGCCAAACGGGCGTTGGTGATGAGCGGCACGTTGAGGTCAATGGCCGCACGACGAATTTTGTAGCCATTGGTCAGCTCACCCGAGGTCAAGTTTTTCGGCACATTCACCACCATGTCGATTTCGTGGCTGTGAAGCATGTCAAGCGCTTGAGGCTTACCCTCCTCACTTGGCCAATAAACCAAGGTGTTGTCAATACCATTCTCGGTGAGATAACGGCTTGTGCCGCCGGTTGCATAGAGATTATAGCCGTTTTCCTTAAGGATATGACAGGCAGCGAGCATTTCTGCTTTTTGTTTGCCGTTGCCGGTAGAGAGCAAGATGTTCTTCTTTGGAATGCGATGGCCCACAGAGAGCATAGCCTTAAGCAATGCAGCTCTTGAGTCTTCGCCCAAACAGCCCACCTCGCCGGTCGACGACATATCGACGCCGAGCACGGGGTCGGCCTTCTGAAGACGATTGAATGAGAACTGTGAGGCTTTGATGCCGACATAGTCTAAGTCAAATAGGCTCTTGGCCGGTTTCTCCACGGGCAGACCGAGCATAATGCGGGTGGCGAGTTCGATGAGGTTTATCTTAAGCACCTTGCTCACAAAGGGGAATGAGCGAGAAGCACGAAGGTTACACTCAATGACTTTAATATCGTTTTCCTTGGCCAAGAACTGGATGTTAAACGGACCGGATATGTGCAGCTCGCGAGCAATCTGCTTGGATATCTTCTTGATGCGGCGCGCCGTTTCTACATAAAGTTTCTGTGGCGGGAACTGTATGGTGGCATCGCCTGAGTGTACGCCGGCAAACTCGATGTGCTCTGATATGGCGTAGGCAATGATTTCGCCATCTTTGGCCACAGCGTCCATCTCCACCTCTTTGGCATGTTGCATAAAGCGAGATACCACCACGGGATGTTTCTTTGAGACATTCGCAGCCAGACGAAGGAACCTATCCAGTTCTTCAGCATTCGAACAAACATTCATGGCTGCTCCTGAAAGCACATACGACGGGCGAACGAGCACGGGGAAGCCAACTCGGTCGATGAAGGCGTTAATGTCTTCCATCGAGGTCAAGGCGCTCCACTCCGGCTGGTCTACGCCAATACGGCCAAGCATAGCCGAGAATTTCTCGCGGTCTTCAGCGTTGTCGATGTATTTGGCGGCGGTGCCCAGCAACTTCACCTGTTCGGCGTCGAGACGCAGAGCGAGATTGTTGGGTATCTGTCCGCCGGTCGAAACAATAACACCATAAGGTGCCTCAAGTTCGATGATGTCCATCACACGCTCGAAGGTGAGCTCGTCAAAATATAGGCGGTCGCACATGTCATAGTCCGTCGACACAGTCTCAGGATTGTAGTTAATCATAATGCTGCGATAGCCTTCTTTCCTAATGGTATTGAGGGCTTGGACGCCACACCAGTCAAACTCCACCGAAGAACCGATGCGGTAAGCACCGGAACCGAGCACGATGACAGAGCGCTGGTCGTTTTCAAACTTGATGTCGTGGGCCGTGCCACTATAAGTGAGATACAGATAATTAGTCTGAGCAGGATATTCGGCGGCTAGCGTGTCGATTTGTTTTACTGAGGGCACGATGCCGGCTTTTTTGCGGTGTTGGCGCACTATGGCACTGGCTTGCTCGATGTCAACTTCTTTTTCCATGCCTAAGGCGCGGGCAATCTGGAAGTCTGTGAAGCCTTGCACCTTGGCTTTCAGCAGCAATTCGTCGTCGAGTTGGTCGAGGCTGCCCACCTCGTGGAGCTGTTTGTCCGTGTCGTGGATGTTTTTGAGCTTATGCAAGAACCAGTGGTCAATCTTGGTGAGCTCATGTATCTTATCCACAGAATAGCCGGCGCTTAATGCCTTTTCGATGACAAATATGCGCTTGTCTGTCGGCTCTCTGAGTGCTTCCTCGATGTGCTCGATTTTGATTTCTTTATTATCCACGAAGCCGTGCATGCCTTGTCCAATCATGCGCAGGCCCTTTTGGATGACTTCTTCAAAGGTGCGGCCGATAGCCATCACCTCTCCGACGCTTTTCATTGACGAACCCAATTCGCGGTCCACGCCTCTGAATTTACCCAAGTCCCAACGCGGAATTTTGCAAACTACGTAGTCGAGGGCCGGCTCAAAGAAGGCACCTGTCGTTTTAGTGACAGCGTTCTTCAGGTCAAAGAGCCCGTAGCCCAGTCCGAGTTTTGCAGCCACAAAAGCAAGGGGATAACCGGTGGCTTTTGAGGCGAGGGCCGAAGAACGAGAGAGGCGGGCGTTTACCTCGATGACTCTGTAGTCTTCAGAGTTGGGGTCGAGGGCATACTGCACGTTACATTCGCCCACGATGCCTACGTGGCGGACAATGCGGATGGCGAGTTCGCGGAGCTTATGATACTCGGCGTTGGTCAGGGTCTGCGACGGCGCAATGACGATGCTCTCTCCGGTGTGAATGCCGAGGGGGTCAAAGTTTTCCATGTTGCAGACCGTGATGCAGTTGTCGTATCGGTCGCGCACCACTTCGTACTCAATTTCTTTCCAGCCCTTGAGACTCTTTTCCACGAGCACCTGAGGCGAGAAGGCAAAGGCTTTCTCGGCCAGTTTGTCGAGCTCTTCGCGGTTGTCGCAAAAACCCGAGCCCAGTCCGCCAAGCGCATAGGCCGCACGGAGAATGACGGGATAGCCCAGGCGCTCGGCTGCGTTTCTGGCTTCCTCCACGTTGGTGCAGGCTTCGCTCTTGATCGTCTTGACTTCGATTTCGTCGAGTTTGCCGATGAAGCGTTCGCGGTCTTCGGTGTCCATGATGGCTTCGACGGGAGTGCCGAGCACGCTGACGCCATATTTCTCCAACACACCGCTTTCGTGGAGCGCCACACCGCAGTTAAGGGCGGTTTGTCCGCCAAAGGCGAGCATAATGCCTTGGGGTTGTTCGCGTTGGATGACTTTCTCTACAAAGAAAGGTGTGACGGGCAGGAAATAGATGCGGTCTGCCACGCCTTCCGACGTCTGTACGGTGGCTATGTTGGGGTTGATAAGTACGGTTTCGATGCCTTCTTCCTTGAGAGCCTTGAGCGCTTGTGAGCCGGAATAGTCAAATTCGCCGGCTTCGCCAATTTTAAGAGCGCCGGAACCAAGCAGGAGTACTTTTTTTATCTGTGTTGACATAATCTGTGTGGGGTTGTCTGCTGTTAATAGGAGGTGAGTGTGCGAAGGGCCTTTGTGGTGCTTAAAGCAGTTTGGCAAAGTCGTCGAAGAGGAACTCCGTGTCTACCGGTCCGCTGCAAGCCTCGGGGTGGAATTGGGCAGAGAACCAGGGATTGCTCTTGTGCTTGACGCCTTCGTTGGAGCCGTCGTTCATATTGATGAAGAGGGGTTCCCAGTCGGCTGGCAGTGTGTTGGTGTCTACGGCGTAGCCGTGGTTTTGGCTGGTCACGAAGCAACGGTTGGTACCCACCATTCTGACGGGTTGGTTGTGGCTTCGGTGACCGTATTTGAGCTTATAGATGGAGGCTCCGGCTGCTTTTGAGAGCAATTGGTTGCCCATACAGATGCCCATACAGGGACGCACGTTGGGCGAGGCCAGGAACCGGCGGATGTTGTCTACGGTCTTGACGCAGGTGTCGGGGTCGCCAGGGCCGTTGGCCAGGAACAGACCGTCAAACTCCAGTGTGTTGAAGTCGTAGTCCCAAGGCACGCGCACCACTTCTATACCGCGTTTGATGAGGCAGCGTATGATGTTGTTTTTCACGCCACAGTCCACGAGCACGGCGCGTTTTCCGGCTCCTTGGTTATAGGTGACAATCTCCTTGCATGACACTTGGGCCACATAGTTCACGCCTTCGTATTGCGCTTCAGGCACGTTGTCGGGCTCGTCGTCAAGGATGATTTTTCCCATCATAACGCCTCTTTCCCTCAGTGTCTTGGTGAGTTCTCGGGTGTCTATGCCCGTGATGCCGGTGACGCCTTCTCTTTTGAGCCAGTCGCCGAGGCTTTCTTTGGCGTTCCAGTGGCTGTAGGCTTCACTGTAGTCGCTCACGATGAGTGCCGTGGCGTGGATTTTGTCGCTTTCCATGAAGAGCGGCATGTTGTCTTGTCGGGTTTCGGCCGAGGGCACGCCATAATTGCCGGCGAGTGGGTAGGTGAGTGTCATCAGCTGTCCGGCATACGAGGGGTCGGTGAGGCTTTCGGTGTATCCCGTCATTGCGGTGTTGAACACCACTTCGCCAGCGGCGGGTTGGTCTGCGCCGAACGACCGGCCGTGAAACTGTGTGCCGTCTTCGAGGATGAGGGTTGCTTTTCGCATTGTAGCCATTATGATGTTAGGTATATATATTATTATATGTGTATGTTTGCACAGTGTTGGTCAGGCCATTTCGCGCTCATACCAATCGGCGTAGGCCATACATACGCGCCGTGTGCCTCCCGGTGTGGGATAGTTGCCGCTGAAGTACCAGTCGCCCGGGCTGTTGGGGCAGGCTTCGTGCAGGCCCTCAAGCGTTTGATAGACTATGCGTATGGGGGTGGTCACCTCTTCGGGGCGGAGCATCTCGGCCATTTTTTCAGAGATTTCTTCGTCGCTGAAGTGGGCGTATATGTCTTTGACGTGGTTCACCTCGGCTATTGGTTTTGCGGCTTCGGCCTTGCAGCGGTGATAGATGTCTTCGAGGCGTTTTTCTTCACCGCGTTCGCGGGTTAGTGCGATGGCTGCTTTGAAGGCGATAAACTCGTCCATTTGTGCCATGTCTATGCCGTAATAGTCGGGGTATTTCACCTGTGGTGATGAGCTAACCACGACGATGCGTTTGGGGTGCAGACGATCGAGTATGCGTATGATGCTCTCTTTGAGCGTAGTGCCGCGCACGATGCTGTCGTCGATGACCACGAGGTTGTCTTTTTCAGGCACGACGGAGCCGTAGGTAATGTCGTAGACATGTGCAGCCAGTTCGCTTCGGCTGTTGCCTTCGGCGATGAAGGTGCGCATCTTGATGTCTTTCCAAGCCACCTTTTCGGCTCTGACTCTGCGCCGGAGGATATGTTGCAGTTCGCTGTCGTCGATGGGCTGCTTCAGCGTCTTGATTTGTTCGGCTTTTTGGCTGCTGAGCAAGTCTTCAAGACCCTCAATCAGCCCGTAGTAGGCCGCTTCGGCGGTGTTGGGGATATACGAAAAGACGGTGTCGTCTATTTCTCCCTCCACGGCCTGCAGGATGGGCTGTTGGAGTGTGCGTCCCAGCATTTTGCGTTCGCGGTAGATGTCTTGGTCTGAGCCGCGACTGAAATAGACCCGTTCAAACACACAGGCGGCGAATTTCTTCGGCTCGATGATTTGTTGGCGTCTGAGCCGGCCGGCCGCGTTCATGATGAGGGCCTCGCCGGGTTTGAGTTCGTGCACACATTCTGCCTCGGTGGCCATAGCTGTCTGTATGACCGGCCTTTCAGAGGCTACCACGAGTACTTCGTCGTCGATATAATAAAAAGCGGGTCGAATGCCCCACGGATCTCTCAGTGTGAACATTTCCCCGCTACCGGTGACACCACAAACCACATAGCCGCCGTCCCATATCGGCGCTGCCGTTTCGAGCACGTGGGCCATGTCGATGTGTTGTTCGATGTATTGTGTGATGTCGCATCCTTCCAGTCCTTTTTGCTGTGCTTCGACAAAGAGGCGTTCACTCTCTCGGTCGAGGCGGTGTCCCAGTTGTTCGAGCAGGATGTAAGTGTCCGACACCATTCGGGGATGCTGACCGTTGCGGGCGATGTGTTTGAAGATTTCGTCCACGTTGGTCATGTTGAAGTTGGCACAGAGGCAGAGGTTTTTGGCCCTCCAGTTGTTGCGTCGCATGAAGGGGTGCACATACGACATACCCGACTTGCCGGTGGTGGAATACCTCAGGTGTCCCATATAGAGTTCGCCGGCAAAGGGGATGTGCTGTGCGGCAAAGTCTGCGTCGGCCATTTCTTCAGCCGAGTAGGGGGCCAGTGTCCGTCCCACGTTGGCAAAGATTTCGCTGATGGCGCCTGTGCCCAGCGCACGCTCTCTGTAGAAAAACTCCTCGCCGGGCGCTGCCTGCATCTTCACGGCGGCCAGTCCTGCTCCTTCCTGCCCGCGGTTGTGCTGCTTTTCCATGAGCAGGTAGAGTTTGTTGAGCCCGTAGGCCCAAGTGCCGTATTTCTCTTGATAGTAGTTGAGCGGCTTGAGCAGTCTGACCATGGCTACTCCGCATTCGTGCTTGAGCGTTTCCATTGAGTTGTTTTTGTGTGGGTATGGTTTTAACTGCAAAAATACGTCAAGAGCGACGAACTGCAAAATAAAACCGTGCTTAATTTCCGCCGTTGAGGCAGGCATGGCTCAGGTCATGGCCCGTGGGGGCTTGGAAGAGGCGCAGGCCGAAGGCGGGTAGGGTGGCGATGAGGTGTTCGAAAATGTCGGCGGCTTGGCTTTCGTAGGGCACGAAGGCAGTCTCTTTGAGGTAAAACCACATTTCGAGCGGCAGGCCTTGTGGTGTGGACTCCAGTTGCCGCACGAGCGTCCAGCTCCATGGCGCTTCTTTTTCCACTCCCGGCAGGCTGCGCAGGTAGGCTGTGGCATAGTGGCGGAAAAGCGTGAGGTTGACCGCCTGCCCGTCTTTGGCCGTGTCGGGCAGTGGCAGGTTGAAGTCTTGGGTCAGTTGGGCCGTCTGGCCGGGAGTGAGCATATGGATGCTGGCCATATCGATGTGGAGCGCCCGTTTCACGCTGCGTCCCTGCCGACTTTGCATGCCTTTCCAGTTCTTGAACGAGCCGCTCACGAGTGTGTAGGGCGGAATGCTCTGAATGGTGTTGTCGAAGGCGCGTACCTTCACGGCAGTGAGTGTCACCTCTTCCACGATGCCATCGATGCCGGCGCTCGCCACGGTCACCCAGTCGCCCGGTTCGAGCAGTCGTCCGGCCGAGAGTTGGATGCCGGCCACGAGACCCAAGATGGTGTCACGAAAGACAAACATCAGTGCCGCAGCCGCCGCGCCCAATCCGGCGATGAAGCCCAGCGGATTGCGTCCCAGCAGCAGGCCAATCACCACGATGCCGCCAATCACGTAGACCACCACCCGCACGAACTGGATGATGATGAGCACGTGGGGTTCGCTGCCGTCGCGGTACGAGTTGCTGTAGGTGGCGATGCTTTTCAAGAAGGCCGTGGCCAAGCGCACCACGGTTATGGTCATATAGATGCCGGCCGCACCGCTCACCAGCGAGACCCGTGCCGGGGCGAGGTCGGAAGTCAATGCGGGCAGTATGGCATAAAACAACAGACCGGCCACAGCCCGCCACACAGCCGTGAGCACGGATGGATTGAAAAAATAATCGTCGATGAGTGTGCTGGTCTTGCTGGTCAGATGGACAATGAGCGGCGTCAAAATCTTGCCGGCTATCCATGTGGCTGTCCACAGCAGGGCCACCACGAGGGCCAAGAGCAACCAAGTCGACGTCTCGGACGCCGCGTCGGCACTGAGCCATCCCGTTTGTTCAATCCATTGGGTCAGAACTGTTCTGATGAAATCCATAAGTGTTTTGTGAGGTTAATCGTCGAGTGCATTTTTGCGGAAATGTGGAGCCGCTATTCCGAGAAAGACGGCCATCGACACCAGGGCCATAATGCCCCCGCAGAGATAGACCGTCGAGAACGAACTGCCGTGTGCCACCGCTCCGGCTGCTGCAATGCCAATGCCGATGCCCACGTCCCACGAGGTGAGGTAGGTGCCCACGGCGGTGGCGCGGCGGTTGTGTGGGGCCAAGCGTACGAAGAGGGTGTTGAAGGCCGGAAACATCATCCCGAAACCCACGCCCTGCAGTGCGCCGGCGGCCACAAAAGCCGCCACAGCCCACTCCTTGTGACTCGAGGCCAGCGGACCGCACAGACCGAGCAACACGAAGGCAGCTACCACGAGATAAAAGCCCACGGCGATGCAACGGATGAGCAGACCGCGGTCCACATACCGACCGGCCACGATGCGCGAAGCGCCCATACCCAAGGCCAGAAGCACGAAAAACAGTCCCGGTTGCACCGCCACGCCCGCCTGTGCCACATAGACCGACACATAGTTTGTCGTAGCGCCATAGGGCACCGACAGCAACATGAGCGAGAGGCCTGCCCAAATGCCTTTGGGCAAGAAGAAACGGTCGAGCGACAGTGCCCCTTGTCGCGCCATGGGGCCGGAGGGGGCTTTCACGCCCAAGGCCAAGGCCAGACCTATCGACGAGGCCGTGGCGGCAGTGAAGAAAATCACGTCGTAGCTCACCCTTCCGTGCAAGAGCAATCCGGTCATGGGGCCGAGGCTCATGGCCAGATTGTTGGCCAGACCGTAATAGCCCAGACCTTCACCTCGTCGAGCCGAGGGCATAATGTCCACCACCACCGTGTTGCCGCCCACGGTCACGGCGCCAAAGGCCAGGCCGTGCATCACTCTCAGTCCCACAAACACCACCAAGGCGCCGCAGAGCGGATAGCCCAAGAACGCCAGCGTAAACAGCCCATAGGTGGCGAGCCAGAGCCAGCGGCGGTTGAACGAGTCGAGCAAGAAAGCTGCAAACGGTCTGACGGCCAAAGCCGCCAGGGTGTAGAGCGAGAGTATGACACCGATTGAAGCTTCGTTTTGGTCGAAAGTTTCTTTGAGATAAAAAGGCAAAAGCGGGATGAGCAGCCAAAATCCGAAATAGAGCATAAAGTTGGCCGCCACCATGGCGAGATAGTCGCGCGTGAAGAGCGGTGGCAGTGGGTGGCTTTTATGTGGAATGGATTGGCTGGTCATGTCGATGCGTCCGGTCGTGAAAAAGCCTGTATGGCTTCTCTGAGTTGTTACTTGTGGCGAAGTTAGTCAAAAACGGCGGGAGAGCGTGCCCCTTCTGCCGCTTTTTTGCCTCCCGCCGCTTTGTACATAACCCGGGGCCTCGCGTGACGCTTTTGAAAATATTTTTAACGTCCGGCTTTCAGCCACCTCAAAAGTCTTGTCAATCTTCTTGTGTGAAGTAAAACTATAGTATTTATTTGTAATAGGCTGTTTATTAGATTTATTCTGTATTTCATATAAAATTATCTTTAAGACAGTTGTGCTTCTCAACCTTCTCAAATGTCAAAATCATAAGGAAATTTTTTTGTGCAAGTATCGCAGAAAATCCTGTCAGTAACCCCGTTTTTCCTCTCCTTATTCCCGTTCGTCGCCCAATCCCACAAAAAAAGAGGCCGTGCGGCCCCTCCTTTTCTATCCTACGTCAAAGATAACCACAAACCGTGCCCGTCAAAAAGACAAAAGGGTTTCGCAACGCTTGTTTTGTCCTTGTCATACCCAAAGGCCTTTGGGGAGGTGTCACAAAAAACCGAGTTTTTTTGGCATTCCGCCCACTTTGCAGTAACTTCGCACCTACAAAACGCAAAAAATATGAAAAAGGCAATTTGCCGCAACTGGTTCGTGCCTCAGGGCCTGCCGCTCACCGAGATGGATAAGCGCATCCTCTCGTTTCAAAACCGAGGAGAGATTGTGCCCACACGAGGGCTCATCAAAACGCCGGAACAGATTGAGGGCATCCGGCGCTCGGGCATCGTCAACACGGGTGTGCTCGACCTCGTTGAGCGTGAAATCCACGCCGGTATGACCACAGCAGAGATAGACCGTTTGGTCTACGACTATACCACAAGCCACGGCGCCGTGCCCGCACCGCTCGGCTACGAAGGCTATCCCAAAAGCGTCTGCACAAGCATCAACGAGGTGGTGTGCCACGGCATACCCTCAGAAGACGAAGTGCTCGAAGAGGGCGATATCGTCAACGTCGACGTGTCCACCATTCTCGACGGCTTCTATAGCGACGCCTCGCGCATGTTCATCATCGGACAGACCACACCCGAAAAGGAAAAACTCGTCCGCGTGGCCCGCGAATGTCTCGAGGTGGGTATGAAGGCCGCCAAACCGTGGGGCTTCGTCGGCGACATAGGCAAGGCCATTGCCCGCCACGCCCACAAAAACGGCTTCAGCGTTGTGCGCGACCTCTGTGGACACGGCGTGGGACTGGAGTTTCACGAAGAACCTGAGGTGGAGCATTGGAACACACGCCGCAATGGTATGCTGCTCGTGCCCGGTATGGTCTTCACCATCGAACCTATGATCAACACCGGCACATGGGAGGTTTTCATCGACGAGGAAGATGGCTGGACTGTCGTGACCGAAGACGAATTGCCCTCGGCACAATGGGAGCACACCTTTGTCATGACCGAACACGGCCTTGAAATACTGACCCACTAAAACACAGCGCTCGCGCGCGTATATATAATAAGGTGTGGCTCGACACATCGCCGCCCCACATCCACAGATTTATGCAAGAAAAACCTGTAACGATACTGGCCATCGAGTCAAGTTGTGACGACACCTCGGCTGCCGTGATGCGCGACGGCGTGTTGCTTTCCAACGTGACCGCTTCGCAGGCCGTGCACGAGGCCTATGGTGGCGTGGTGCCCGAACTGGCATCGAGAGCCCACCAGCAAAACATCCTGCCCGTCGTGGACCAGGCACTGGCACGAGCCGGAGTGGCCAAGGCTGATTTGTCGGCCGTCGGCGTCACGCTCGGACCGGGTCTGATGGGATCGCTCCTTGTCGGCGTGTCGTTTGCCAAAGGCATGGCCATTGGTCTGGGCATCCCCCTCGTTGAAGCCAACCACCTGCAAGGTCACATCTTGGCCAATTTTATCCGCGCCGAGGGCGACGACCATACGCCGCCGCCTTTCCCGTTTCTCTGTCTGCTGGTTAGCGGCGGCAACACCGCCATCGTGCGCGTCGATGCCCCGGATAGTTTCACCATGCTCGGACAGACCATCGATGATGCCGCAGGCGAGGCTATGGACAAGTGTGCCAAAGTGATGGGACTGGGTTATCCCGGCGGCCCCATCATTGACCGTCTGGCCCGACAGGGCAATCCTGACGCCTTCACCTTTGCCCGTCCCCACGCCCACGGACTCGACTTCAGTTTCAGCGGTCTGAAGACGTCGTTCCTCTACTTCCTTCGCGACGCTCTCAAGACCGACCCCGACTTCATCCAAAACCACAAGGCCGACCTTGCGGCTTCGCTCGAGAAGACTATTGTCACGATGCTTATGCGCGGTCTTGACAAGGCCGTCAAAGAGACCGGCATCCGCCACGTGGCATTGGCCGGCGGCGTCTCGGCCAACACGGCCCTCAGGGCCGCTTTCGAGCAGCGACGCGACAAGGCCGGATGGACCGTCTACGTGCCTCGTTTCTCCTACACCACCGACAACGCCGCCATGATTGCCATGGTCGCGCACTTCAAATACCTCAAAGGTGAGTTTTGCCCCTTGGACAAGCCGGCCTTTTCGAGGACGGTGATTTAATCCGGCATTCTTTCATTAACATCAGTAATATAAAACATACGACACATGGAATTAGATCTTAAACTTGTAAGCCGAGAGATTAACGAAATACTCTGGCAAAACCACAAGACACTTTCAACAGCCGAAAGTTGCACCGCAGGCCGCATTGCCAGCGTGATTACAGCCGTGCCGGGCAGTTCCACATATTTCAAGGGCGGTCTCATCTGCTACGCCGACGAGGTGAAGGAGCAGTTGCTCGGAGTCAGTGCCGACGTCATTGCTGAGAAGACGGCCGTCTGTGAGGAGGTGGTGAAGCAAATGGTTGCTGGTGCCAACAAGCTCTTTGGCACGGACTACGCCGTGGCCATCAGCGGTTTTGCCGGCCCCGGTGGCCCCGACGGCGGCCGCAGCGGCGTCATCGTGGGCACTATCTGGATTGCCGTGGGTAATGCCGACAAGATGGAGACCGTGATGATAGAAGAAGACAACGGCCGCGACAAAAATCTTGCGTCAGCCACAGCCACGGCTATGCGTATGCTCCGCGATTTCCTCAAGAAGGATCTCGAAGAGGCATAAGCTTCCGCGCCGACTTCTTACAGACGAAAAATAAAAAGTGCCGGTCCCCGTTATGGTGGGTCGGCACTTTTTTATGTTTCACTTTATGCTGATAAAAGCCCGAAGGCGTCCTCAACGGTTGGCCAGCGGCACATATTCGTTTTCGTCGGCCACACAGCGATAGGCCGGGCGGATGATGCGTTTGCCCTCAAAGTTGAGCTCTTCGTTGCGGTGGGCACACCAGCCCACGATGCGCGACATGGCAAAGAGCGGCGTGTAGATGTCGACCGGCAGGCCGATGAGATCGTAGACAAAGCCGGAATAAAAGTCCACGTTGGCGCAGAGCGTCTTGCCGCGGCCTTTGACGGCATACACCGTCTCAATGGCAATGCGCTCCAAGCGTTCGAGAAACTCAAACTCGTTGGTGCGGCCTTTCTCGGCAGCCAGGTCGCGGGCCATTTCCTTAAGCAACACCGCACGCGGGTCGGAGAGCGTGTAGACGGCGTGGCCTATGCCATAGATGAGGCCCGTGCCGTCGTAGACTTCGCGCTTGAGAATGCGTTTGAGATAGGTGGCGATTTCTCTTTCGTCCGTCCAGTCTTTGAGTGCGCCTTTGATGTGTTCAATCATCTCGTGCACCTTGATGTTGGCGCCGCCGTGCTTGGGACCTTTGAGCGAGCCGATGCCTGCGGCGATAGACGAATAGGTGTCGGTGGCCGTCGACGACGTGACGCGCACGGTGAACGTCGAGTTGTTACCGCCACCGTGCTCAGCGTGAAGCATGAGCAGGAGGTCGAGCGTACGGGCGTCGAGTTGCGTGTAGCGCGGCCCCTTGAGCATATAAAGGAAGTTCTCGGCAATGCTAAGTTCCTTCTGCGGGTGGCGTATGTGGAGCGAACGTCCGAGCGTCTTGTGGCGCAGCATATTATAGGCGTAGGCGATTATCGTAGGGAATTTCGACACCAGTTCGATACTTTGGCGCATCAGGTTGTCGCGGGAGATGTCGTCGGGCGTATCGTCGTAAGTGTAGAGCTCAAGCACACTGCGTGCCAAGATATTCATGATGTTGCTGCCCTCAAGCTCAATGATGTTGAGCGTGGTTTTGGGCATAAGCGGCATATTGTCAAAGATGAGTTCCTTGAAGCCTGCCAACTCTTCGGCGTCGGGAAGTTTGCCCGAAAGCAGGAGAAAGGCCGTTTCCTCAAAGCCGAAGCGTTTTTCGTCCATAATGGCGTGGGCCAGGTCGGCAATCTCGTAGCCACGGAAATAGAGCCGACCCTCGATAGGCTGCAGCCCGTCTGCTGTGCGCTCATAGCCCACAACGTTGCCGATATTGGTCAGACCCACGAGCACGCCCGTGCCGTTTTCATTGCGCAAGCCACGTTTCACGTCGAGCTTCTTGAAGAGTTCGGCATCTATCTTGATGCAGCCCTTCATGTCGTCCGAGAGCTTGTAGATGAGGTATTCTTTTTTTGTCGTCATAGTCTGGTTTTTGTGTGAAGTCATTGGATGCGTGCGGCAATTTCTTCGGCAAAAGCCTTAGTACCCAAGCTCGTGCCGTCTGGCATCAGGCGGGCCAGGTCTGCCGTGGCGCGACCTTCTGAAAAACTTGCCTCAAGGGCTTCGGTAATGAGCGTGGCGGCTTCGTGCCATCCCATATATTGCAGCATCATCACGGCCGAGAGAATGATGGAGCAGGGATTGACGATGTCTTTTCCGGCAATGTCGGGGGCCGTGCCGTGAGTGGCTTCAAAGAGTGCATTGCCTGTGGCGTAGTTGATGTTGGCTCCGGGGGCTATGCCGATGCCGCCCACCTGTGCCGCCAGCATGTCAGAGATATAGTCGCCGTTGAGGTTGAGCGTGGCAATGACGCTGTAGTCGGCCGGACGGATGAGGGCGTTTTGGAGAAAAGCGTCGGCGATACAGTCTTTCACCGTCAGACGGCCGCTTTCGATTTCTTCCTTAAATTCCCGTTGGGCCAGTTCGTAACCCCACGACTTGAAGCCGCCTTCGGTGAACTTCATGATGTTGCCCTTGTGCACCAGCGTCACTGAGGGGAGGCCATTGTCAAGCGCATAGCGAATGGCCGAACGGATGAGGCGCTCACTGCCTTCTTTCGAAACGGGTTTGACGCCAAACGAAGAAGTTTCGGGGAAGCGCACTTTCGTCACGCTCATCGTGTCGTGGAGGAACTGATAGAATTGCGCGGCCTCGGGCGTGCCGGCCTGCCATTCGATGCCGGCATAGATGTCTTCGGTGTTTTCTCTGAAGATGACCATATCTACGGCCTCGGGATGCTTCACCGGTGAGCAGACGCCCTTGAACCAGCGCACGGGGCGCAGGCATACGTAGAGGTCGAGTCCCTGACGCAGGGCGACGTTGAGCGAACGGATGCCGCCGCCCACGGGCGTAGTCAGCGGACCTTTGATACCGACATGGTAGGTGCGGAATGCCTCCATCGTTTCGTCGGGCAGGCTCTTGCCGGTCTGTTTAAAGGCTTTGCCGCCGGCCAAAACCTCGAGCCAATCGATTTGGCGTTTGCCGCCGTAAGCCACGCTAACGGCACGGTCTACGACCTGCTGCATGGCAGGTGTGATCTCGGCGCCAACGCCGTCGCCGGTAACGAAGGGAATGGTGGGGCAGTCGGGAACGATGAGGCTGCCGTCTTGGCGAATGGTTATCTTGCTCATGGGAATGTGGTTTGCTGGGTTAAGGATTTGGGATGATAATTAGATACGAAACGGACTGTTTTATTGTGCTTCTGCAGCCAGACAGCCTAAGGCCGAGCCGGCGCGGAACCACGCAATCTGTTGCGCGTTGTAGGTGTGGAGTGCCTTGATGGTGTCGCTTGTGCCGTCGGCGTGATTGACAACCACCTCGATGGGCTCTCCGGGCTTGATGCCGCTGCATTTCACCGTCAGACGGTCGCTTTCGAGAATTTTGTCGTAGTCTGCAGGCGAGGCAAAGGTGAGTGCGAGCACGCCCTGCTTTTTCAGGTTCGTCTCATGGATGCGGGCAAAACTTTTGGCCAAAATCACCTTAACACCCAAGAAGCGCGGCTCCATAGCGGCGTGCTCACGGCTTGAGCCTTCGCCATAATTGTCTTCGGCCACGACAATCGTGCCACCGCCGGCCTGTTTCACTGCCTTGGCCACAGCCCAAACGGCCTCTTTCTCGCCACTCAGCGGATTGGTCACGGCACCCGTCTGACCCGTGAAGGCATTGACGGCGCCAAGGAGCAGGTTTTGCGAAATGTTCTCAAGATGACCGCGGAAGCGCAGCCACGGGCCGGCCATAGAGATGTGGTCGGTGGTGCACTTGCCTTGTGTTTTGATGAGCAGGTAGAGGTTGTCGAAGTCCTTGCCATCCCAGGGCTTAAAGGGTTCGAGGCGTTGCAGACGCTCGCTGTCGGGCCGGATGATGGGTTCGGGAGCGTCGGCCTTGGGGGCTTCATAGCCCTCGGTGGCGGGACGGAGAAAGCCTGCTTCGGGCAGGTCGGCGTCGGCCGGTGGCGTTAGAGCCTTCATCTCGGGCAAGAGCGCCGGATGGCGGCTCAGCGAAGCGGTGAAGGCATATCCGGCTGCCGTCTCGGGCGAGGTGATGAACGCGTGCGTATTGGGGTTGCCGTCGGCACGTTTGGCAAAGTTGCGGTTGAAGGTTGTGATGATGCTGTTGCGGCGTGTGGGGTCATCGGTCTTGCGTTTCCACTGTCCGATGCAGGGTCCGCAAGCGTTGGCCATTATCACAGCACCCGCCTGTTTGAAGATGTCGATGAGACCGTCACGCTCGGCGGTGGCCAGGATTAGTTCAGAGCCGGGATTGATGATGAGTTCGGTCTTGATTTCAAGCCCTGCCTTCATACCGGCCTCAATCACGGCAGCGGCGCGGTGCAGGTCTTGATAAGACGAGTTGGTGCACGAGCCGATGAGCACTACGTCTATTTTGTCGGGATAGCCTGAGGCTTTCACCTTTTCGGCCATATCGGCCACCGTGCATGCCGCGTCGGGCGTGAAGGGACCGTTCACGAAGGGCGTCAGAAGGCTCAGGTCAATTTCAATCACTTGGTCAAAATAGTCTTCGGGCTTAGCCGTCACTTCAGGGTCGGCTTTCAGGTCGTCGGCACAGGCACTTGCCATTTCGGCCACGTCGGGGCGTCCGGTGGCTGTGAGGTAGCGGGCCGTTTTGTCGTCGTAGGGGAAGATGGAAGTCGTGGCACCCACTTCGGCCCCCATGTTGCAGATGGTGGCACGTCCGGTGCACGAGAGCGAAGCCACGCCTTCGCCAAAATATTCAATGACGGCGTTGGTGCCGCCTTTGGTGGTAAGCAGGCCGGCCAGTTTCAGAATGACGTCTTTAGGCGACGCCCAGCCGCTCAGACGGCCTGTGAGTTTCACGCCGATGAGGCGCGGCACTTTCAACTCCCAAGGCATGCCCACCATCACATCGACAGCGTCGGCACCACCTACGCCCACGGCCACCATGCCAGCACCGCCGGCGTTGGGAGTGTGCGAGTCGGTGCCCACCATCATACCGCCGGGAAAAGCGTAGTTTTCCAGAACAATCTGGTGGATTATGCCAGCGCCGGGCCGCCAGAAACCTATGCCGTAGCGTGCGGCGGCCGATTTGAGGAAGTCGTAGACTTCGGCGTTGGTCTGATTGGCCGTGGCGAGGTCGGTCTTGGCTCCGTCGGTGGCGCAAATCAAGTGGTCACAATGCACCGTGGCAGGCACGGCCGACTCCGTCCTGCCGGCGTTCATGAATTGCAGCAGGGCCATCTGTGCCGTAGCATCTTGCATGGTCACACGGTCGGGGTGGAAACCGGCATAGTCTTCACCGCGCTTCAGCGGCGTGGCGGGGAGCGGTGAAGCCAGGTGGGCAAAAAGCACCTTCTCAGCGTAGGTCAGTGGTCGCGCCAGGCGCGTGCGCACTTGGGCAACTTTCTCGGTGTATGCCGCATAAAAACGGCTCAGCATATCCTTATCGTAGGCCATAATATGTATATTTATTCCAATTTTGGGTTATTTTATTCAGAAAGTCGGTTTGTTTTTGCTGTTTATGGTTTGAAACCGCGACAAAGTTACAAAAATACTGCATATAATGCTTCTCTTTATTCATTTTATTATTCAAAAACCGCCAAAATGTATCATTTGTTGATTTGAATATTATGCAAAACCGTCGGTGTCTGTGCTTGTCTTTTGTGTCAAGCGCCGGAGGAATTATATTTGTACAAAGAGAAAGAAAGAGAGGCTTTGCAGGCCTCTCTTTCTTGTTTTCAGGCGTTTACGGGGCTAAGGACAGTTTTTTCTGCGATAGGGACAGTTTTTCTTGGCCCTATTCCCGTGTATATTTTCATAGGTTCTGGTTTTTCAAAACCCTTTTTCGGCGTGTTTTTGTGCGTTTGGCGTCGTTGTGAAAAGTTGGGACGTTAAAAAATCTCTATTTGCGTCACGCCGGACCGCATTTTTGTCACTCCTCGGTGGCTTTTTCGCGCTCCTCACGAAGACACTCGGCGGCCAGTTGCTTGAGTCGTTGCCGCGCCGGTTTGCCTGTTTCGGTGAGAGGCAGTCGGTCGACGGCGAAAAAGTGACGTGGTCGTTCCAGTCGGTCGAGATGGGTGTCGCAAAGCCTTTTCCACCAAGTCTCGTCGTGCTCGCCGTCGGCCTCATAAACCAATGTTACGGCCTCGCCAAGCCTCACGTCGGGCACAGCCGTGACGGCTAGCGGCAGAGCCGTAAAGGCCAGTTGGCTTTCGAGCCTTTCGGCCTGAATTTTGATGCCTCCCGAACAAATCACGTTGTCTCGTCGGCCGCGTATGACAAACCGTCCGTTGGGCAAGATGGTGGCCAGGTCGTTGGTCACAAGGCGCCTGCCGCCCGTGGCCGGGTCGGTGATGACGAGCCGGCCTTCGTCGTCGGTCTCTATGCCTACGCCTTCGAGCGGCGTGTAGGCGTCGTCGGCTTCGGGGCCGTTGAGGCGTCGCAGGGCGATGTGCGAGAGCGTCTCGGTCATGCCGTAGGTGCTCCACACGGCTCCTGGCCACGACCGTAAAGCCTCGGCTAAGGCAGGATTTATGGCTCCGCCGCCGATGATGAGTTGGCTGACGTGTTTGAGCCTATCGGCCTCGCGCGCCACTTGCAGAGTCTCCCACACTTGATGGGGCGTGAGAGCGGCAAATGTTGGCGAGACGTGCAGGTCGGCAAAGGGATGGGCCGAAGGAGGCACGCTGACCAGGCGCAGCCCTGAGGTGAAGGCTCTCACGGCCATCATCTTGCCGGCAATGTATTGCAACGGCAGGCAGAGCAGGGCCGTGTCGCCGGCTTGAAGGCCCAGTGTCTTGACGGTGCGGCGCGCACTGGCGGCCATATGGCTTTTCTTCACCTCCAACGTCTTGGGCTCTCCCGTCGAGCCCGAAGTCTTCACCGTCATGGTCTCTGACTCACCCAGCCATTCCCGCTCGAAGGCTTGAACTTCTTGCCTGAAACGGCGCATTGGCTCGGGTTTGTTCCAGAGCAGGTCGCCTTCGAGACTCATTGTGGTGAAAGGGAAGTTGGCGACAAAAAGGCCTCCCGTGCCCAGTCCCTGAACTTCGGGCATCGGTCGGGTGGGGCAGTGGTATTTGTCGGCTATGGCCGAGGTCCATTGCGCAATGGCGTTGAGTCCCACGTTGCTTTCGAGGGCACTTGTCACCCAGTTGGGAATGTCGATTCCGGCGGCCAGTTCCATCCATTCCTCACATCCGCTCAGTCCGCCGTGGAGCGAGGGCTTCAAGATGATGTATTGCGGGCGTATGGTCTCAAGCAGCCGGCGCTTCTCGGCGGGGGCGTTGATGCCGATGAGTTCTTCGTCGAGTGCGATGGCTATGGGCGTCTGCCGGCACATTCGCCCCATTTCGTCCCACTGTCCGGCTCGAATGGGTTGCTCAATGCTGTGGATGCCAAAGGCGGCAAGTCGCTCGAGTTTGTGCATAGCTTCGTCGGGACGAAAGGCCCCGTTGGCGTCGACACGCAGTTCCATCTCTTGCTCACTGAAGCGCGAGCGCAGACATTGGATGAGGCTCATCTCTTCTTCAAAGTCGATGGCCCCGATTTTAAGTTTGACACATCTGAACCCCTGATTGATTTTGTCTTCCATACGTGCCAGCATCTCGTCTCGCCGCCCCATCCACACCAGACCGTTGATGCGTATGGCCGTCTCGCCGCGCGTGTAGGGCGTGTCGAAAAGTGTGAGGAAGTCGCCGCCTTCAAGAGAGGCTTTGGCTGAGAGCAGGGCCGTCTCGATGCCGAAGGTGATGGAGGGGAAGGCTCTGAGCGACTCAAAATCCACTTGGCCGGTCGTCTCGAGACAATGACAGGCCTCCCTGAGCCGCTCGTCATAGTCGGGACCGGCGTCGCAAGAGAGGTCGGGCAGGGGAGCACATTCGCCCAGCCCCAGCAAACGGTGGCAGGCCGGCGAGGTGATGACCACATACCATAGCCGGCGCGTGAGATAGACGCCGCGAGAAGTGCCGGCAGGCTGCTTGAAGGCCAGTTCGCGGCATACGGCGCGCACGCGGAGCGGACGGGGAAGAAATGAAAAGTCGGTGAAAATCATAGTGAAGCAATGTGTTGGCCCGAAAACATTCGACGGGCAGACTCGTTGGTTTGCAGCGGATGCAGGCAAGTAGTTTTTCACCACAAAATTACGGCTTTTGGCCGGCTTCCCGCCATCCCGAACCGTCAATAATCGACGTGGCGGCCCTGCATTGTGTGCAAAAGCGTGTAACTTTGTGGTCAAAACCATAAAACAGCAACAAAATGATGACAGTGATAGCCGCCGTGGGCGGTGTGACGGTTGGCGCTGCCTTGAGTTGGCTCTATTGGCGCGGCCGACAGAGTGGGCGAGAGGCCGAGGTGACACTTTTGACCCGCCAACTCCAAGAGGCCAAGGCCGAGGCCGAACAGGCCGGAGAGAAAGCACGGCGCGAAGGTGAGCAGTATGGGCGCTTGGCGCTCGAAGCCCAAGAGAAGGCCCATCAGGCAGCTCTCGACGCTCTCGAAAACCGCCACCGCGAAATCGTGGCCGCCGTGGAGCAGCGATGGCAAGAGATGATGGCCAAAGTCACGGCCGAGATGAGCGTCAAGACTGAGGCCATGCTCAAGGCGCGACAAAAGGAATTTTCTGACTACAGCACCTCCAGCATCGAGAGCCTCATGAAGCCGCTTGGCGAAACGATGGCCCAAATGCAGCAAGCCATGCTCGACGCCGCCAAAGAGCAGTCGCGCCTGGGCGGAGAGATGAAGGCCGGCGTGGAGAGCGTGATGAAGCAGAGTGAAGCAGCCCGGCGCAGTGCCGACGAATTGGCGCGCGTGTTCAGACAAGGCAGCCGTGTGCAGGGCGAGTGGGGCGAAGTGGTGCTCGACGAGTTGCTCCAAGCCGGTGGCCTCACGCGAGGCGTGCACTACGACACGCAGGCAGTCATTCGCCATGCCGACGGCACCACCGTGAAGAGCGAAGAAGGCCGGCGGCTCAGACCCGATGTCATCTTGCATCTCGACAAGACCCGCGACGTGGTGATTGACTCCAAAGTCTCACTGACGGCCTTCCTCGACTATCTCAATGCCACCGATGAGGCCCTGCGCAACCGCGCCCTGCGGCAACACGTGGAGAGTCTGCAAAAACACGTCAAGGAGTTGGCCGCCAAAGACTATTCGAGCTACATCCGGCCGCCAAAGGTCGCCATGAACTATGTGATTATGTTTGTCCCCAACTCGGGTGCGCTATGGACTGCCCTCACGGCCCAGCCCGACTTGTGGCGCCGCGCTATGGAGCAGGGTGTGTTCATCGCCGACGAGCAGACGCTCTATGCGGCCCTGCGCATCGTGAGCCTCACGTGGACCCAAATTGCCCAGGTGAGCAATCACGAGCGCGTCTTTGCCCTCGCCGGGGAAATGCTCGACCGCGTGGGACAATTCGTCAAGAAATACAAGGCCGTGGGCAAGGCGCTCGAGGCTGCCGCCAAGGCTTACGACGACGGCGACCGCAAGCTCGGCGATACGGGACAGAGCATCGTTCAGACCTGCCGCAAACTCCAGCGACTCGGTGCACGCGAAAGCGACCGCAATCCCCTGCCGCCGCTCACCGAGGCCGAACAGGCGGAGACTATGACCCAATTGCCCGAAACCGATGCCTTTTGACCCCTCGGCTTTGCCGCCCAGTCATCGCGCCCTATACATATTATATATATACGCGCGCGAGAGCCAATCCGTATTACGCCTTTCAGCAGGATGGGACTCCATCTTTCTGAAAGGCGCTTGTTTTTGCATAAAAATAATCTGTTTGTTACTTTTATATCTCAAAAATCTACTCATTTGAGATTTTTCTTGATAAAAATTATACAAATTGAAAGTAAATGACTAATTTTGCATTCAATAAACTTGAAAAGAGACACTCGGCTTAGGCGCGACGCCACGGCAACGTGCGCAGCCTTCCGGTCACACGGCACCGTGTTGCCGGGGTCGCTGTCGGGCTTCTCTGAAAGCAATCTGTCAAATCTATTGAACTGATGAAATCTTTTCACCCGAACGAAACACAAGGGCTCTACACGCCCGCGAACGAGCACGATGCTTGTGGTGTCGGCATGATTGTCAACGTGCACGGCAACAAGTCGCACGAACTGGTGGATGCCGCACTCAAGGTGTTGGAAAACATGCAGCATCGTGGCGCTGAAGGCGCAGACAACAAAACCGGTGACGGCGCAGGCATCATGCTTCAAATTCCACACGAGTTTATCTTGTTGCAAGGCATTCCTGTGCCTGAGAAAGGCAAATACGGCACCGGCCTCGTCTTTCTTCCCAAAGATGAAAAAGAGCAGCAGAGCATTCTCAGTGTGATGATTGAAGAGATTGAGCGCGAGGGACTCACTTTGATGCACATGCGCAACGTACCCGTCAACTCCGACATCCTGGGGCAGGACGCACGCGACGCTGAGCCCGACATCCGCCAAATCTTTGTCACGCCCGGCGAAAACACCGACGTGGAACATCTTGAGCGTCTGCTCTACGTCATCCGCAAGAAAATCGAAAAGCGAATAAGCCATAAGGATTTCTACATCGTTTCGCTTTCGTCCAAGAATATTGTCTATAAGGGTATGCTCACTTCGCGGCAGTTGCGCGAGTATTATCCCGACCTCACCCAGCCATATTTCACCAGCGGACTCGCCGTGGTGCACTCACGCTTCTCCACCAACACCTTCCCCACGTGGAGCCTGGCACAGCCCTTCCGCCTTTTGGCTCACAACGGAGAGATTAACACCATCCGTGGCAATAGGGGATGGATGGAGGCGCGTGAGGCCGTGCTCTCTACGCCGGCACTTGGCGACATCAAGGCCATACGCCCCATCATCCAGCCCGGCATGAGCGACTCGGCGTCGCTCGACAACGTGCTCGAGTTTTTGGTGATGTCGGGACTGAGCCTGCCCCACGCCATGGCGATGCTGGTGCCGGAAAGTTTCAACGACAAGAACCCCATCAGCGAAGAACTCAAAGCCTTCTACGAATACCACTCCATATTGATGGAACCCTGGGACGGACCGGCGGCGTTGCTTTTCAGCGACGGCCGATATGCCGGAGGTATGCTCGATCGTAACGGTCTGCGTCCGGCGCGCTATCTCATCACTCGCGGCGACATGATGGTCGTGGCCAGTGAGGCTGGCGTGATTGGTTTTGAAGCAGGCGACATTAAGGAAAAAGGCCGACTGCAACCCGGCAAAATATTGCTCATCGACACCCAAGAGGGCCGCATCTATTATGACGGCGAACTCAAAGAGCAACTCGCCGCCGCCAAGCCTTATCGTGACTGGCTGTCGACCAACCGCATAGAACTCGACACGCTCAAAAGCGGCCGAAAAGTGACGGGAGCCATCGACGACTATGCCATGAAGCTTCGCGCTTTCGGCTACACCCGTGAAGACGTGGAGCGGCTGATTGTGCCGATGTGTCAGAACGGTTCAGAGCCCGTAGTCTCTATGGGCAACGACACGCCGCTCGCTGTGCTTTCAGAGAAGCCCCAACTGCTGTTCAACTATTTCCGTCAGCAGTTTGCCCAAGTCACCAATCCGGCTATCGACCCCATTCGTGAAGAACTCGTCATGTCGCTCACCGAATACATCGGTGCGGTCGGGATGAACATCCTCGTGCCCAACGAGAGCCACTGCAAGATGGTGCGCCTCCCTCATCCCATCTTGAGCAACCGCAGTCTTGACCTCTTGTGCAACATCCGCTACAAAGGCTTCAAGACCATTAAGCTCCCGATGCTTTTTGAGGCTAAGAAAGGTGCCGCTGGGCTGCAAGAGGCTCTCGACAACCTTTGCAAGCAGGCCGAGCAGTCGGTGCTCGACGGCGTGAACTACATCGTTCTTTCCGACCGAGGCATCGACCGCGATCATGCCGCCATTCCGTCGCTCTTGGCCGTCAGTGCCGTCCATCACCACCTCATCAGCGTGCAAAAGCGCGTAGAGACCGCCCTCATTGTTGAGAGTGGCGAAATCCGTGAGGTGATGCATGCCGCCCTGCTCTTAGGCTACGGCGCCAGCGCCATCAATCCCTATATGGCTTTCGCCGTGCTCGACGATCTCGTGCGCCGCGGCGAAGTGCAGATGAACTACGACACGGCCGAGCAAGGCTACATCAAGGCTGTCTGCAAGGGTTTATATAAAATAATGAGTAAGATGGGCATCAGCACCATCCGTTCTTATCGCGGCGCCAAGATATTTGAGGCCATCGGTGTGAGTGAAGACCTCTTGCGCCGCTATTTCGGCACAGAGATTTCCACCATTGGCGGTGTCGGACTTGAGGAAATCGCCCGCGACTATGTACACTTCCACGACGTAGCCTTTAGCTATGCCGACAATCCCAATCGCGAAGACCTTTTGCCCAACGTGGGTATTTATGCCTATCGTAAAGACGGTGAGCACCACGCTTGGAACCCCGAGACCATAGCCGCTTTGCAATTGGCCACACGTTTGGGCAGCTACAAAAAGTTTAAGGAATTCACCCATTTGGTAGACGACAAAACTTCGCCGCTCTTTATTCGTGACTTTTTCAACTTTAAGCGTGCGCCCATCTCCATAGACCAAGTGGAGCCCGTCAGCAGCATCGTCAAGCACTTTGTTACGGGGGCGATGTCGTTTGGTGCCATCAGCAAAGAAGCCCATGAGGCTTTGGCTTTGGCAATGAACAAACTCGGTGCGCGTAGCAATACCGGCGAGGGAGGAGAAGACAGCGAACGCTTCCACGACACTTTCGACGGCATTGCACTCAATAGCAAAACCAAGCAAGTGGCCTCGGGTCGTTTTGGTGTGACTACGGAATATTTGGTCAATGCCGATGAGATACAAATCAAGGTGGCACAAGGCGCCAAACCGGGTGAGGGCGGACAGTTGCCGGGTTATAAGGTGAACGACATCATTGCCCGCACCCGTCACTCCATACCCGGCATATCACTCATCTCGCCGCCGCCTCACCACGACATCTATTCTATCGAAGACTTGGCACAACTCATTTTCGACTTGAAGAACGTCAATCCGAAGGCACAGATAAGTGTGAAACTCGTGGCCGAGAGTGGTGTCGGCACCATTGCTGCCGGTGTGGCCAAGGCCAAGGCCGACCTTATCGTCATTTCGGGTGCCGAGGGCGGAACGGGAGCCTCGCCTGCCTCCTCCGTGAAGTATGCCGGTATCTCGCCCGAGATTGGTTTGAGCGAAACGCAACAGACGCTTGTGCTTAACGGCTTGCGTGGTCAGGTGCGTTTGCAGACCGACGGCCAGCTCAAAACCGGTCGCGACATCATCTCTATGGCTCTGCTTGGTGCCGAAGAGTTTGCCTTTGGCACGGGAGTGCTCGTGGTGCTCGGCTGTGTGCTGATGCGCAAGTGCCATCAAAACACCTGTCCCGTGGGTGTGGCCACCCAAGACCCGGCTTTGCGTGAACACTTCCGTGGGCGTTATGAATATGTGGTCAATTACTTCCGCTTCCTTGCCGAGGAGGTGCGTGAATATCTTGCAGAGATGGGCTTCCGTCGGCTTGACGACATCGTGGGCCACACTGAGCTAATCGAGTTGAAAGCCCCCGCAGGCCAAAAAGCCGCTAAGCTCGACTTCACGCGTCTGCTCCATCGTGTGGACAATCAAGCCGCCCTGCGCCACACCACGGCCCAGATGCACCAAATTCAGACCGTGAAAGACGTGGCAATGATTGAAGCCGCTCGCGATGCCATCCAGCACCAGCGTGAAGTATCGCTTGAATATGCTATTGGCAACACCGACCGCGCCGTCGGCGCGATGTTGTCGGGCGTGGTGGCGAAGACATATGGCCATGCCGGTCTGCCGGACGACACCATCAGTGTGAAGTTCAAGGGCTCTGCCGGACAGAGTTTCGGCGCGTTCCTTGCCCATGGCATCAGCTTTAAACTTGAAGGCGAAGCCAACGACTACCTCGGCAAGGGCCTGAGCGGCGGTCGCATAGCCGTGATGCCACCCGTGAGGTCAAACTTCAAGGCCGAAGACAATGCCATTGCCGGCAACACCCTGCTCTATGGCGCCACCACCGGCGAGGTCTACATCAATGGCAAGGCAGGCGAGCGTTTTGCCGTGCGCAATTCGGGAGCCATTGCCGTGGTCGAAGGCGTGGGCGACCACTGTTGCGAATACATGACCGGCGGCCGCGTCGTCGTGCTCGGAGAGACAGGACGCAACTTTGCCGCAGGTATGAGTGGCGGCGTGGCTTACGTTTGGGACAAAAACCACGATTTCGACTACTTCTGTAATATGGAAATGGTCGAACTCTCACTGCTCGAAGACTCCACCTCGCGCAAAGAACTGCATGAGCTCATCCGCCAGCACTATCTCTACACCGGCAGTCACTTGGCCCGTACGATGCTTGACGACTGGAACCGCTACGTCGACGACTTCATTCAAGTCACGCCGATTGAATATAAGCGCGTGCTGGCCGAAGAGCAAATGAAGAAACTCCGCCAAAAGATTGCCGAAGTGCAACGAGATTATTGATAAAGACTAAAAGTCTAAGAGACTAAAAGAGTTTGAGCGGCCAAGTACGCCCTGAAAGGGCAGAAGACCATAGCCCAGGGCAGAGTGAGCGTAGCGAACGGCACCCTGGGTCGGAGCGGCCAAGCCACTCTTCGTCTCTACGTCTCTACGTCTCTACGTCTCTACGTCTCTTTGTCTCTTTGTCTCTTCGTCTACTCCAAAACATCTAAACCAAAAATCAAAAATGGGAAATCCTAAAGCCTTTCTGTCCGTTCCTCGTCAAGAAGCCGGCTACCGTCCCGTGCACGAGCGCATTGCCGATTTTGGCGAAGTGGAACAAACCCTCAATACCGGAGAACGCAAACTCCAAGCCTCGCGCTGCATGGACTGCGGCGTACCCTTCTGCCATTGGGCCTGTCCCCTTGGCAACCGTCCGCCTGAGTTTCAAGATGCCATCTACAAAGGCCGTTGGCGCGAAGCCTACGAGATACTCACCGCCACCAACGACTTTCCCGAGTTCACCGGTCGCATTTGTCCGGCACTCTGCGAGAAGAGTTGTGTGTTGAAACTCTCCATCGACTCCCCCGTCACCATTCGCGAAGACGAGTGTGCCGTCATCGAGTCGGCCTTCCGCGAGGGCTATGTCGAGCCCCGGCAGTATCCGCGTGTGGGCAAAAGCGTTGCCGTCGTCGGCAGTGGCCCGGCAGGTCTTGCAGCCGCCAATCAGCTCAACCATATGGGCTACGACGTCACCGTGTTTGAGAAAGACGAATACATCGGCGGTCTCTTGCGTTTCGGCATCCCCAACTTCAAACTTCAGAAGACCGTCATCGACCGCCGTGTCCGTGTGATGCAGGCCGAGGGCGTGACGTTCAAGGTTTCCACTAAGATAGACCCCGACCATCTGCCCGAAGGCTTCGACGCCTATTGTCTTTGCACCGGAACGCCTCAGGCCCGCGACCTCAACATCCCCGGACGCGACCTAAAGGGCGTGCATTTCGCGCTCGAACTCTTGGCCCAGCAAAACCGCGTGCTCTCCGGCCAGGCCTTCACTGCCGGCGATCGCATCACCGCCCATGGCAAAAATGTCCTCGTCATTGGCGGTGGCGATACCGGTAGCGACTGCATCGGCACCAGCAATCGCCAGGGCGCCGTCAGTGTCACACAGATTGAGATTATGCCCAAGCCACCCGTAGGTCACAACCCCTCGACGCCGTGGCCCCAGTGGCCGGTGGTGTTGAAGACCAGCAGCAGTCACGAAGAAGGCTGCACCCGCCGCTGGTCGCTCTCGTCGCTCCGCTTCATTGGCAACAAAGAGGGACACGTCACGGGCGTGGAGGTGGAAGAGGTGGAATGGCTGCCCAATCCCGACGGCGGCCGACCCACGATGAAGCCCACTGGCAAGAAAGAAGTCATTAAGGCCGAACTCGTTTTGCTGGCCATGGGCTTCTTGCGCCCTGAGCAGAAAGAGCGTCCTGAAGGCGTTTTCGTCGCAGGAGATGCTGCCACGGGCGCCAGCCTTGTGGTGCGCTGCATTGCCGGAGGCCGCAAGGTGGCGCGAGAGATAGACGCCTATCTGAGCAAGAAATAATACCGTTTCATTTCTTCTGAAACACAGGCCGAGGGCCGCCAGACAGCCGATGGTGGATGTCTGAGCGGCCCTCGGCCGACTCTGTCGGTGCGCGCGATGAGGCATTTCTGGAGAGGCTGGAAGGGGAGATTTGTACAGAAAAAGCGGTTGTGGGTGACCGTGAAACTTTTGTTTTTTTGCATAAAGCGCTTTGTTTCTTCACGGAACGGTTGGAAACTTTGCGAAAAACCGAAAAATCGTGCAGGATGCCGTTTCAGAAATCCTATCCTTATGGCAGGGAAAACGGGGATAAGGCCGGTTTTTCCCGTCCCTATTCCCGTAAGCCCTTCAGCCAAACAGGGAGAAGCCGGCGTGGCCTCTCCCTGTTTCCCAATCTAAATTTAGCCCATCGGCGTCAAAACAAAAAAGACATTCAGAGGCCAACAGATGGTCTGTGGCATATCTTCGTGAATATTTTCGGCCGCATACAAAAACCGGCAGAGTGTAAACGCTCACGCAGTGGCGTGATGACGTGATTTCACTCTGCCGGAGGTGTTTGCTCAATAATCAGAACCTCGATGGTTCGCCTCTTGGCTCATTTCGTCACCAGCTTCTTGACGCCTCGGCCCACGACAATGCCGCGTGTAGCCGAGTCGGCCGGGCGGCCGTAGAGGTCGTAGAGCACGGTCTCGGTTTCGTCGGCGACAGGAGAGAGCGGCGCGGCGGGAATGGAGGTGGGCACAAGGCCGTCGTAGGTGAGTCGGCCCACTTCGGCGGCTGTCAACACCGTGTCCCAAAAGCGCACGGAGTGGATGGTGCCCGAGTGGGGATGGAGATTGGCCGAAGGGGCCGTGACCACGCCGCCGAGAAACAGTCCCGACACGTCGGGCACACTGCCGAAACTGCGATAGCCGTAGGCCTCGGTCATTCCGCTGATGGTGCCGGCTGAGGTGCCGTTATAATAATAGACATAGGCCTTGGCCTCGGCGTCCATCGTGACGACCAGCCGGATGCGGCCGCTCATGGTTGCCGTCTTGGTGTACCAACCCTCTTGGCCGTTTTGTGCACCAATATATTGCACGCCGTAGCGGTTGGTCTGGCGCTGCACGACACTGAAATAGTCTGCGCCGGCTTCGTTTGAGCTGCCCACGAGTATGCCGCAGTCGGCCGTGGGGGCAGTGAGGGTGAAGTCGATGGCCACCGTGCCCGACGCCGATGAGAGCACGGGCGATGCCAACGTGTCGTCTACGCGATAGGGCGCGGTGCCGTCGAGCGTGATGTCGGTGAGGGTCAACACGGGGTCGGCCACAGGTTCGACCGCCTCGGGGGCGGGGGCTTCGGTGATGAGGAATTGGCAACCGGCATCGGTGCGGTCGGTGCCCGACTGGCCCGAACTCCAGTTGTAGATGGCATAGCCCTGTCCCGACTGGGTTTGGTTGAGTTCGACCGTGCCACTGCTCACGATGAAGAGGCCGGGTGTCTGGCCGTAGCTCAGCGTCCAGCCCGAAGAGGGAGAGGTGGCCGAAGTCTTGATGACAGTATTGTAGGCCGAAGCCGGCGAGATGTAGCTGCCGTCGTCGCGGTTGACAATGTCGAGATTGCCGTCTGTGCGGCTCACGAACTTCCACATACCTGTGGGCAGAGTGTGCGCTTCGTTTCCCACCAGACCGTTGCCGGCGCCGGTCGACGTGAGATAGCGGTCGGCGCGGAGCGGTGTGGAGAGGCGATACCAATGTTCGTCGTTGGCAGTGCTCACGGTGGGCTGGTTGAGGCGTGGCATCAACGCCGTCCAGGCTGCGTCGATGGCCGTGGCTGCAGCAGTGAGCTCGTCGGTGGTCACGTCGGCACGGGCCAACAGATTGGCGGCTCCCGCCTTGGCTGCCAATAAGTCGGCAGCGGCTTCGGCCGTGTACCAACCCACCTTATCGCCGATGCCCGTATAGGTCATCTTGGAGTCGGCACGGGCCAGTGTGGTGCGGGCGTTGAAGCGGGCGAGTGCGGCATTGGCGGCTGAGTCGGTCGTGGCCGTGGCCCCTTCGATATAGGGCGCAATGGCCTGCGAGAGTTTGGCGTAGCCCAAGCCACTGAAATAGCGGCCCTGGAAATAGCGAGTGTCCACCGTGCCGCCGGGATAGAAACTGTCGTAGCAATCTACGAACTCAACGCCTTCGGTGGCTGCGGCGTAGGCACGGAGGGAGTCGTTAAAGGTCGCGGCACGGCTCAAAATCTCGGCCGAGGCGCCGCCGGGGATTACGGGCAGCAGCCGGATGGCCGCCGTGGGGGCCAGACTCAGCGCCGTGGCCACGTTGGCCCGATAGGCCGTCATGATGTCGGCAATGGCCGTAGCCGTGTTGGACACCTCGTTGGCTCCATTATAAAAGAATATCTGTTCGGGATATCCCGTCTCGCTGCATCGGCCGAGAATGAGCGGCAACTCCTTGGCCACAATGGCAATTTCACTGCTGTTGAGTCCCCAGCCGTTGCCGCGGTTTTTCACGCGCGGACTGTGGAGAAGTTCGTGCCACTCGCCGCCGTGGACCGTCTCGTCGCCGATGATGAGCACGTCACCCTCGTGCACGGGCAGCGCCGCAAAATAGGTGGCCCGCATGCCATAGGCACCGCCCAGAGTGCCCGGGTTGTCGGTGGTGGCGTCGCTATAGACCGTGCTCAGCCCCACAAGCGGCGCAATGGCCTGACACCAGATGGCATAGCCCGAAGCCGTGAGGTGAAGACCGTCGAGCGTGTGGGTGTTGTTGCCCGCCTCGGTCAGGTCGATGAATTTGTCCCAAAGGTCCACATAAGTGGCACCCATTTCGCTGCAAATATTGCGCAGCGAGTCGTTGGTTGCTTGTTGGAGCGACACGTTGCGCAGACGGCTGGGCAGGATGCTTTGCACAAAAAGCTCGGTGCGCGGACTCTCACTCTTGAAGCGTCGCAAGATGTGGCGCACATTGCCGGCCACGTGGGCCGCCGTGTTGATGCCCGACGTGCCAAGGTCGTTGGTGCCAATCATCAGGAACGCTTTGGCCGGCCGACCGGCGAGGATGCCTTCGAGATTTTCGATGGTTTCGTCAGACACGGCGCCCGATACGCCTCGGTTTATCACCCGATGGTCGGCAAAGGCCTCCCACCACTCGTGCATATTGGTGATGCTGTTGCCGATAAACACAATCTGCGTGGAGTCGGTGTCGATGACCTTGAACCCGTCGTAGCGATGGTTGCGAAACGGCAGATCGGCCCGGGCGGTCAGAGCCGAGAGGGTCAGCAATGAAAAGAGTAAACGTTTGAACATTGAGAAAAGTGTATGAGATAAGGAAACGATTGTTGATGAGCCCAGGAGACAAAGAAACAAAGAGCCGAGAAGACTAAGTGCGGAAGAGCAGCCCGTGCAGGCCTCACTTGGGCCGCTCAATATTTTTTGGTCGTTTAGTTTTTTTGTTTCTCAAAAAATGTCACGCTATACGCGCTGCTCGGTGTTGTTGAGTGTCAGCATCTGTGGCGGCACGCTCCGGCAGATGGCGGTGATGAGCAGGTCGCGCAATGTGTGGCGCACGAAGTCGGTCGTTGTAGTCAAGATGATTTCTCGGGTGGGGATGGGTATGGCAAACGGCCGCACCAGTCCTCGTTGCTCTGCCGAGAGTTGCTCAAGGGCCAGTTCGGGGATGAAAGTCACGCCCATGCCGCTCTCGACCATTCGCATAAACGTCTCAATGCTGCCCAGCGTGTAGGTGCGTCGTGGGGCCGTGGCCGATTTGAGACTACAAAATTTCACCAACTGGTCTCTGAAACAGTGGCCCTCATCGAGCAACCAGAGCGCTTCGTCGGCGAGGTCGGCCGTTTTGATGGACTGATGTGAAAACAAGGCATCTTTTTGAGCCACATAGGCCAAAAATTGCTCATAATAGAGCGTGTGGCATTCAAAATTCTCCAAGCCCTCCACAGCCACCATGATGCCGGCATCGATATCGTGATGCTCGAGCGCCCGTTTCATTTCGTCGGTTTTCATCTCCACCACACGGAGGTCGAGTTTCTTGTTTTGGGTGCAAAGTGAGGGGAAAAACCGGGGCAGCAGGTATGGCGCAATAGTGGGAAGAATGCCCAGCCGAAACACGCCGCCCACGCCGCCACGCTCTTCGGTGGCCATAGCTTCCAGCCGGCGGGCTTCGTCGAGGATGTGGCGGGCTTGAACGATGAGTTTCTCGCCCGATGGTGTGGGTCTTACGCCGTGACCCGACCGTGTGAAAAGGGACAGCCCCAGTTCTTTTTCTAACTTCAGAACCATTGAACTGAGCGTAGACTGTGTCACGCCACACGCTTCGGCAGCCCGGCCGAAATGGCACATACGAGCCAGGGCCACCACATATTCCAGCTGTTGAAGAGTCATAGGTTTAAGGTTGTAACGATAGTGCGAAGGTAGCGATAAATCAGCGCTTTGCCGATGATTTATCGAAAAAATTAATCGTGGCATTTATTTTATCGTTTGTTCGTGTAAAAGGCCTTCTGTATATTTGCATCAGAAAACAAAACCACATTCATTACTAACCCTCAAACATTCAAACATTATGAGAAGCATCACATCTTTCGACCTCCAGTATGCCCACCGTTTTTATGGCTTCAAAGGTGAGGCCCAATATCTCCACGGCCACACCGGCGTGCTGACCATTGAAGTGGAAGACACCATCAACGAAGGTGTCAATATGGTTTACCCTTGCAACGAAATCCAGAAAGTGGCTTGGGACGTGCTGAAAAACTTTGACCACGCCCTCGTGCTTCGTGCCGATGATCCCCTGCTGCCCGCCGTCCTCGACGTCTATGAAAAGCAAGGTATCAAAGGCGGACATCCGCAAAACACGATGAAGGGCGAAGCCTTCAAAACCGAACTGGCCACGGCTTATCCCGACTGCCGCCTCGTGGTGACCAAAGAAACCATGACCGTCGAGGGCATGATCAAGATTGTCTATGACCTGCTCAAAGACAAACTCAACATCGTGAAACTCACCTTTACCAGTGGTGTGAATGCCGCCACGGCCGAGTTCCCCTCTCGTCAGTCCATCGACCGTTGTCCGCTCTGTGGCATTGCCCTGAACGCCGACGGTGTTTGTCCCAAGTGTGGCTACCGCAAGAAGGCTTGACCTCCATTCGCGGTTAATCAACCAATGACATAGCCCGACACATTTTTGTCATAGCCCATCATTCCGGCGCCGTCTCGAATGCCCTCAAAGGCAGCGAGGCGGCGCCGCTGTGTCGCAGGGGTGTCGCATGGGGTGGCTGCCGGATGTAATGACCTGAGTCGGCTCCTCGTATCGGCAACGCCATAAGGCGATAAGTTTTGTCTTAATGAGCGGTCGAAACCGCCTTTTTTATGTACATTTGTGGCGAATTATGCACACGGGAACGATTCAATTTGTCAAATACGGTCTCGTCGGTGTGGTCAACACCGCGGTGACTTTCTGCTCGTTCATGGTCCTCAGTACCGCCGGCATCAGCCTCGACTGGGCCAATTTGTGGAGCTATGTGGCCGGTATCGTGTGCAGTTTCGTGCTCAATCGGTGCTGGACGTTTAAGGCTCAAAGTACTCAGCGCCGCCACACGGCTCGCCAAGCCTTGTGGTTTGGTGTTGGCGCAGCGCTGTGTTGGCTGGTGCAATGGGGCGTGTTCAGGGCCGTTTTGCCCGTGGCCGAACATTGGCTGGCTTATTTGGCCGGTATGGTGGTCTACACCGTGGCCAATTTCTTCTTCAACAAATACATCACCTTCAGATAGTCTATGAAAAATTTGCTCTCTTTGCCGCCTAATGTGGTGGACTGTTTTCACGATATCACCGGTGTCTCAAAGGCTGAGTTTTTTTGCACGTCAGACCCCGTGGGCCACAAACTCGGTTCGGGGGGCGGCACCACATGGCTGCTGGCTGCGGCTCATGCGGCCGAGGCTCCCGAGCTCTCGTTTGCCGACTGGTTGAAGCGCGAAAAGCGTGTGTTGCTCCATGCCGGCGGACAGAGCAGACGACTTCCGGCCTATGCGGCCATGGGCAAAGTGTTGACGCCCGTGCCGGTGTTTCGTTGGGCCAGAGGACAACGCATAGACCAATGCCTGCTCGACCTTCAGTTGCCGCTCTATCACCGCCTGCTCAATCGGGCTCCGGAGCATACCCACACGCTCATTGCCAGCGGCGATGTCTTCATCCGCACCACAGTCCCCTTGGCCGATGTGCCCGAGGCCGATGTGGTGTGTTATGGTCTTTGGGCCGATCCGGTTCAGGCCTCCCACCACGGCGTTTTCATGATGGACCGCAATAGTCCCGGACAGCTCGACTTTATGCTACAGAAGCCTTCCACCGACTTGCAGGCTTCGCTCATGCAGACCCATTTCTCGCTCATCGACATCGGCGTGTGGTTGCTCTCAGACCGTGCGGTGGAGGCTTTGGTGAGGAAATCGGGTGGGGCAGAGGCCGGACGGATGCCGGATTTCTACGACCTTTATAGTCAATTTGGTTGTGCACTCGGCAGTCATCCCACCAAGCCCGATGCAGACCTTGAAGCGCTCACCGTGGCCATTGTCCCCCTCGAAGGCGGCGAATTTTATCATTTCGGCACCTCTGCCGAGATGATTGGCTCGTCGGTGGCCATACAAAACCTCGTGAAGGATCAACGCTATATCATACAGCGCGGCGTGAAGCGGCAAAGTGCGCTTTTCACTCAAAATGCCGTCATGGCCCACAGGCCCGAAGCACCGCAGACCGATGTGTGGATTGAAAACGCCGAACTCGGTGAGGGCTGGACGCTGGGTAGCCGACACATCATCACGGGTGTGCCGCAAAACGACTGGACCGTCAAGCTCAGAGACGGTGTGTGTGTAGACATGGTGCCCATCGGCACCGCCGACTACGCTTTGCGACCCTATGGATTTGACGACACTTTCAGCGGAGCCATCGACCGCGACACCACGCAGTATCTCTCAGGTCCGATGAAAGATTGGATGAGTCGCCGCGGTGTGACTCCGGCAGATTTCAGCCAAACAGACGACCTCCAACAAGCCGAACTCTTCCCGGTCTCGGCCTCGATGGATTTGTTGGGTCGTCTGTTGGAATGGTTTGTGTCAGACACGCCCGACCCGTCGTTGACCCAAGTGTGGCGAGAGTGTCGAAGACTGTCGGCCGATGGCATTTCGTCGACGGCCAACCTCAGACGAATGGCCGCCGACCGCCGACGTCTTGGAGCCAAAACATTGCCCACATTGGCCCGCAACTGGCAAAAGAGTGTGTTTTATCAAGTCAATCTCAAAGATATGGCTGGCAAATTTGCCGAGACTGCATTGCCGCTGCCTGAGCAACTGGCCGATGACGCGCCACTGATGATGCGTATTCACGACGCCATGTTCCGCTCGGAGACAGAGCGTCTGCTGGGCAAGGGCGATGAGGCTGCAGCCGATGAGGCAAGGGCTTTTGGCCTCTTGCGGCAAGGGCTGACGGCCGAAGTGCTTCGACAAAAATGCCAACCGCATAAGACCACCTTCGACGACCAGATTGTGTGGGGCAGAAGTGCGGTGAGAATTGACCTGGCCGGTGGCTGGACCGATACGCCGCCTTATAGTCTCCTGTCGGGTGGCAATGTGGTCAATGTGGCCATTCATTTGGGTGGTCAACAACCTTTGCAGGTCTATGTGAAGCCCTCAAAAGAGCCGGTCATCATTTGCCGCAGCATCGACCTCGGTGCGATGGAACGCATCGAAACTTACGACGAGCTCCGACAATATAATAAGGTGGGGTCGCCCTTCTCCATTCCCAAAGCCGCACTGACGCTGGCCGGCTTCATGCCGGGCTTTGGCGTGGAACGATTTGCCAGCTTGCGCCAACAGCTCGAGGCTTTCGGCTGTGGCATTGAAATCACCCTGCTCTCGGCCATTCCTGCAGGTTCGGGACTGGGCACGAGTAGCATTCTTGCCGCCACTGTGCTCGGCGCGTTGAGCGACTTCTGCGGATTGGCTTGGGATAAAAACGAAATCTGCAACCGCACTCTTGTGCTCGAGCAATTGCTCACCACCGGTGGTGGATGGCAAGACCAATATGGTGGAGTCTTCCCCGGGGTCAAGTTGCTGCAGACGGGCACGGGCTTCGACCAAAATGCCGTGGTCAGGTGGTTGCCCGACACGCTCTTCACCGACCCCGAACTTCGCCCCTGCCACCTGCTCTATTACACCGGCATCACCCGTACGGCCAAACACATTTTGGCCGAAATCGTGCGCGGCATGTTCCTCAACAACACCACCCATCTGGCCCTGCTCGACGAGATGAAGAGCCACGCCCTGCAAATGCGCGAAGCCATGCAGACCGGCTGTCTTGCCGACTACGGCCGTCTTGTACGCACCACTTGGCAGCAAAACAAGGCGCTCGACAGCGGCACCAACCCGCCGGCCATTGAGGCCATCTGTCGGCAAATCGACGACCTCTGTCTGGGCTATAAACTACCCGGAGCCGGAGGGGGCGGTTTTATGTACATGGTGGCCAAATCGCCAGAAGCCGCTCGCCGCATCAGAGAGCGACTCACTGATAACCCTGCCGCTCCCGGCGCTCGCTTTGTCGAGATGAGCGTTTCGAAAGAAGGGTTGCAGGTGAGCCGGTCGTGAGAAACGCGAAACAACCACGCCAAACCTATACCACTTTTAGTCTTTTAGACTTCTTCCATACAAAGAGACAAAGTGCTATTGCCGGCCGGCAAGCCCTGTAAGGGCGCCACATAATAGCCCAGGTCGAAGGCCTGGGTAAATATGGCCTCCCATAATCCGGCCTGTAAGGTCGGCACACCCAAGCGGTGAATGATTGATTTAATATGCATACTAGCCCCCTATTGTGCCGACCTTACAGGCCGGAAATTCGAGGCCCATTCTAACCCGGGCCTAACGACCCGGGCTGATATGTGGCGCCCTTACAGGGCTTGCCGGCCGCTCAACTCTCTTAGTCTCTTAAACATTTAGTTTCCCTCAGATAATCCCTATGTCTCGTCAATCAATTCTCATTTTTGTTTTGGCGCTTGCCCAGTTGGCCACAACGGCTTTGGCAGGGCGGCGCAAAACCCACGAAATCACCGTGGCCGTGATGTCTATCAACGACTTTCACAGCGGTTTTGTGCGCGATGACTTCAAACAAGTGCCTGGTGCGCCGGCTTTGCTGCAGACCGTCGACTCCTTGTGCCAGGTTTATCCCTATCACCTCGTATTAGCCTCGGGCGACAACTTCGGTGGCAGCTATTTCAACTCAGCCACCGGTGGTGTGCTCATGCCAATGCTCTTCGACCGCCTCGGCATCACCGTTTCGGCATTAGGCAATCACGAGTTTGACGAGGGTCAGCAACGTCTTGCCGAGAAATGGGCCGATTCGCCCTGTCGCCCCGACGGTTTTCGGCTTGACTATGTCTGTGCCAACGTGCGCACCGATGACGGTCGCTGCCCCGGCTTTGTGCAACCATACGCCATACGCCACATCCCCATCAGTCCGAAACAATCGTTGAAAGTGGCTCTCGTGGGGCTCATCACATCGTCCACGGCCATTCAAGCCAGCAAGTCAAAACTGCAAGGCGTGCAATTTGATGGCCGATATAGTGATGTGCTCGACAGTCTCAGACATCTGCCAGACTATGCCGCCGAAGTGCCCTCAGCAGATTTGCAAATTTTGCTCACTCACATCGGCACCTCAATGGATGGCGACAAAGCCGTGTGGAACGATGCCGACGAAGCCCATCTCCACGACCTTGCCGACCCCATGTGGGACGGCATTTTTACAGCCCATCTCCACGAAGCCGTAGAGGGTAGGGTGGGGACGCAACAATACCCCGTGACGCAGGGCAAATGGCATGGCCAATGTGTCAGCCTTTTGAAGTATCGCATCAATTTGAAGACACGAAAGATTGTGGGTGTGGAAACCGAACTCTGCCCCGTGAAACCCTCAGACCGGCTTACGCCTCGTGCCGCTGCCCTCAAAGCCACCATCGACTCCGTGCTGGTGTGTACCAAAACACCCGGTGGCACCTCCATCGGCGAGCGGCTCACTCATACCGACAAGGCCCTCATTCATTCTCGCCAAAACAACACCATGCAAACCCTTATGGGGTCGCTCGTTTGCCGGTCATACGCTGAGTGTGTGCGCCAGGCTTATGGGTTGAGCGACACGGCCATCGTGGTTGGTGTGAGTCACTTCGGTAGCATACGGGCCGGTTTCACGGCCGGCGACATCTCTGTGATGGACGTGGGCGAGTCACTGCCTTTTGCCAATAACATTGAGTGTTTCCGTTTCAACGGCCGCCAGCTTCGTGCGCTTTTGGACTTTGGCCTCCACAATGTCCGCTTTGGCCGCATACAGACTTCGTGGCTTGAAATCGAGACCGACAGTCAGGGCCGTCTCACTACCATCACCTACACCGCTCCCGATGGTAGCCGCCAACCCATCCACGACGACACATCCCTCATTTTGGCCGCCGACGAATATATGACTACCGGCGGCGACGGTTATGCCACCAGCCTTTTCCCTGTAGAGTGTGCAGACAAGACCCATGCCCACACTCTCCCCACCACGACCGACGCCTTCATCAACTATCTGCGCGGTCGCAAGATTGACTGAAAACAAAATCCCACATAAAGATATATAAGGAGTAATTTATGGGACTCATAGCCATGCCTCCGGCACCGCCGCGTGCCGACCTCGACCTCAATCTCTTTCTTGGCGGAGGGCGCGATGGTCAAGTCACAGACCGCAGATGCCGCACAATGCCGGCCGAATGGTTCCCACAAAGTGCTATTCAGCTCACGTGGCCCCATCAAGACACCGACTGGAAAGACATGTTGGACGAAGTGACCGAGTGTTATATCCGTATGGCCTACGAAATAGCCACGCGGCAACCCCTGCTCATTGTGGTGCCCGATGTCTGTGGGGTGAAACGACTCTTGAGTGAGCGACTGCCGGAACGGGCAGTGGCCAATATCACCTTTTTCTCCTCGCCCACCAACGACACTTGGGCACGCGACCACGCCTTTATTAGTGTCATAGACGGCCCTGACTCAGAGTTGTTCGACTTCCGTTTCAATGGTTGGGGCGGTAAGTTTGAGGCCGCGCTCGACAACGCCATCAACCGCCGGCTCTACGACGGTGGGCTGCTTAAGGGCACATACACAGACTGCCTCGATTTTGAACTCGAAGGCGGTAGCATTGAGAGCGATGGTCAGGGCACACTGCTCACCACTTCACGTTGCCTGCTCAATCCCAACCGCAACGGCGGACTCACTCAGACCGAGGCCGAAGAACGACTCAAAAGACTGCTCGGCATGGAGCGCATCTTGTGGCTACATCACGGCGAGCTGGCCGGCGACGACACTGATGCCCACATCGACACGTTGGCACGCTTTTGTACCGAAGATGTCATCGCTTATGTCTCGTGTAACGATCCTCACGACCCACACTACACCCCGCTTGCCGAGATGGAGAGAGAACTCCAGGCTCTGCGCACGGCCAAAGGCGAACCTTATCAATTGGTGGCTTTGCCCATGCCCCGCGCCATCTATGACGAAGACGGCGGGCGCTTGCCGGCAACCTATGCCAACTTCTTGATAATGAACACAGCCGTGCTCTATCCCACCTATGCCCAACCAGACACCGACGAGGCTGCACGTCGCGCCTTGGCCGCGGTTTTTCCCAAGAAAGACATCGTGGGTATTGACTGCCGCGCCCTCATTCGCCAGCACGGTTCGCTCCATTGCGCCACTATGCAATATCCGCGCGGCATCTTTCATTCCTAATCCCGAAATCAAAAACTATGCCTACCTCACGCACACTTAAAACGGGCCTTGTTCAGTTGGCCTGTACGGCAGACGTCGAGCAAAACAAAGCCCGTCTGGCCGAAGCCATAGACCGAGCTGCTGCCCAAGGTGCCCGTCTCGTCGTGTTGCAAGAACTTCACAACACGCCATATTTCTGTCAAACAGAGCATGTCGAAAACTTCGATTTAGCCGAACCCATACCGGGACCCTCCACGGCCTTTTATGCTGAGGTGGCCCGGCGCAATAAGGTGGTGCTTGTCACGTCGCTTTTCGAGCGTCGCGCTCCCGGTCTCTATCACAACACCGCCGTGGTGTTTGAGACAGACGGCCAGATAGCCGGCACCTACCGCAAAATGCACATCCCCGACGACCCCGCCTATTACGAAAAGTTTTATTTCACTCCCGGCGACCTCGGTTTCCGTCCCATCGACACCAGTGTGGCCCGTCTTGGCGTGCAAGTTTGTTGGGACCAGTGGTATCCCGAAGGAGCCCGTCTTATGGCGCTGGCAGGCGCCGAACTGCTCATCTATCCCACTGCCATTGGCTATGAGAGTAGCGATGCCGATGAAGAGAAGGCCCGCCAACGCGAAGCTTGGACCACCGTGCAGCGTGGCCATGCTGTAGCCAATGGCCTGCCCGTCATCGCCGTCAACCGCACCGGCTACGAACCAGACCCGTCGGGAGTCACCGGTGGCATCACCTTCTGGGGCAGCAGTTTTGTGGCCGGGCCTCAGGGCGAACTCATCTATCGTGCGCCCATCGACCAAGAAGTCGTTGAGGTGGTCGATATCGACCTCTCGCGCAGCGAGAATGTGCGTCGTTGGTGGCCCTTCCTTCGTGACCGCCGCATAGAGTGTTTTGCGCCGCTTGGCCAACGTTTCATTGATAAATCTACCGACAAATGAATAACGCCCAACCTTCTCGTGGTAGCCTCTTCTCTGTGGGAGGCAAAAACTATCTGATGCCCTTCATCTTGGTCACGGCCCTGTTTTTCTTATGGGGCTTTGCCCACAGCATACTCGACGTGCTCAACAAGCATTTTCAAGAGGCTTTTGACATGACCAAGACCCGCTCGGCCCTTGTTCAGGCGATGGTCTATGGTGGTTATTTCCTTATGGCCCTGCCTGCCGGTTTGATAATCAGACGCTGGGGCTATCGCGCCGGCGTATGTGCCGGATTGGGACTTTATGGCATTGGTGCTTTGATGTTTGTGCCCGGTAGCCAGATAGGTTCGTTTGAATTTTTCCTGCTTTCGCTTTTTGTCATCGGTTGTGGTCTGACCTGTCTTGAAACAGCCGCCAACCCCTACGTCACCGTGCTTGGCGACGACAAATGGGCCGAGCGCCGCATCAACATTGCCCAGTCGTTTAACGGTTTGGGTTGGATTATAGGTCCCGTGGTGGGAGGTCTCTGTGTCTTGGGGGGCGGCAACATCGCTTTGCCCTATGCCGTGGTGGGCGTCGTTGTGTTGCTTATCCTCGGCGTTTTTGTCGTGGTCAAGTTGCCCGAAGTCACGCCTGCCATCGACGAGTCAACCACCTCGCCATGTGCCGACCGCCCTTTGTTGCGTCAGAGTCATTTCGTCTTTGGTCTCGTAGCCCTCTTCTTCTATGTGGCCGCACAGACCGGCATCAACAGCTTCTTCATCAACTATGCTGACGAGTGCGCCGGAGTCGATAAAAATGCCGCAGCCCTTTGGCTCGGTTTCCTCGGTATGGGACTCTTTATGTTGGGCCGAATGGGCGGCAGTTTCTTGATGAAATACCTCAGTCCCGAGCGCCTGCTACTCTTTTTCGCCATAGGTGCCTCGGTAGCCATGCTCATCATCATGACACTTTCCGGCCGATTGGGCTTTTATGCCTTCTTTGTCTGCTTCTTGTGCGAGAGCATCATGTTCCCCACCATCTTTGCCCTGGCCATCCGCGGCCTTGGCCGGCACACCAAAATGGCCTCGTCGCTGCTCATCATGTGCATCGTCGGCGGTGCCGTGGCCCCTTTGCTCATGGGCTTCATTGCCGATACCTCCGGCCTTATGTCACTCGCCTTCAGTGTGCCTTTGATCTGTTTTGTCGTCATTGCCGCCTTTGCCTTGGCCTATCGCCGATGCCTCAGCCGCTCAGGCCATGGTCCGGCATAAACCCATAAAGCCTTCTCTATTTTTGAAAACAATATAAACCCAACAATATGATAGACTCAATGACCGGCTACGGTAAAGCCGAAGCCACCATCGGCGGCAAGAAAATCACCGCCGAGATAAAATCACTCAATTCCAAAGCCCTCGACCTCAGCATGCGTCTGGCGCCCGTTTATCGTGAGAAAGAGATGGAGCTGCGCGGACTTGTCGCTGCCGCCGTCGAGCGTGGCAAGGTGGACTTCTCGCTTTGGATAGAAACTGCCGCCGGTGCCCACACGGCCTCAATCAATCCCGAAGCCGTGGCCGACTATCAGCGCCAAATCGAAACCGTCTGTGCAGAGACAGGCATCGCCCATCCCGGCACCGACATCTGGAACGTCATCCTCCGTCTGCCCGACACCCTCAAAGCAGCCGAAGACGAGGTGCTCACCGACGAAGACTGGCAGACTGCCCGACGTGTGGTTGATGAAGCCTTGAGTCAGCTTGTGGCTTTCCGTCGTCAAGAAGGCGAGGCCCTTTACAAGAAATTCCGGGAGAAGATTGACAATATTTCGGCGCTCTTGGCCGGCATCGAACCCTTCGAGCAGTCGCGAGTGGAAAAAATCCGCCAGCGTCTCTTCGACCGTCTCTCAGAGCTCAAGGGCGTGGACTACGACAAAAACCGCCTTGAGCAAGAACTCATTTATTATATCGAGAAGCTCGACATTAGCGAAGAGAAACAACGCCTGGCCAACCACCTGAAATATTTCGTCGACACGATGGACAACGGCCACGGCCAGGGCAAAAAGCTCGGTTTCATTGCTCAAGAGATGGGCCGCGAAATCAACACCACCGGTTCTAAGAGCAATCAGGCCGAAATGCAAAACATCGTGGTGAAAATGAAAGACGAACTCGAGCAAATCAAAGAGCAGGTGCTCAATGTACTCTGATTTCCCCCCCCCTCTAATACCTCAAAAAAACTTACAGCCATGACCACACCTTCCGATACCCCGGCCGGCGGCAAACTCCTCATCTTTTCAGCCCCCAGCGGTAGCGGCAAAAGCACACTCATCAACAGTCTGATGACCCTGCCGCTTGGCCTGCATTTTTCCATTTCTGCCACCAGCCGGCCGCCGCGTGGCACCGAGCGCGACGGCGTGGAATACTTCTTCCTCACCCCCGACGAGTTTCGTCGCCGCATAGAAGCCGGTGATTTTCTGGAATATGAAGAAGTCTACAAAGACCGCTACTATGGCACCCTGCGCCAGCAGGTAGACCGCCAGTTGGCTGCGGGCGAGAATGTGGTGTGCGACGTCGACGTCCTCGGCGGTCAGCGCATCAAGCAGATCTATGGCGACCGTGCCTTGAGTCTTTTCATCCAGCCTCCCTCTATCGAAGCCCTGCGTGAGCGGCTTGAAGGTCGTGGCACCGACAGTCCCGAAGTCATTGCCGACCGCCTGGCGCGTGCCGAGTTTGAGCTCACCTTTGCCGACAAGTTCGACCGTGTCATCATCAACGACGACCTCGAGCGGGCCAAGGCCGAAGTGGCCGCCTGTGTCGAAGCCTTCCTTGGGGGCAAAGACTGACAGCGTGCGCACTTTTATATAGAATGATGAAACGCGTAGCCCTCTTCGGCGGTTCATTCAACCCCATCCACCTCGGCCACCTCGCTCTGGCACGTGAAGTCGTCAGTCGGGGCTTGGCCGATGAAACGTGGCTGATGGTTTCGCCCCACAATCCGCTAAAACCCTCGGCCGACCTGCTCGACGAAACCCTGCGTTTTGAGATGGCCCGCATTGCCACCGCCGACCAACCGGCCGTCAGGGCGAGTGATTTCGAGATCAGCCTGCCACGTCCCTCTTTCACGTGGCGCACCCTCGAGGCCCTTCGTCTCAGCCATCCCGACACACAGTTCGCCCTGCTTGTCGGCGCCGATAACTGGGCCTGTTTCAATCGCTGGGCACACTATGAAGAGATACTCCAATCCACTCCTATAATCATTTATCCCCGAGAGGGTTATGAGATTGAAGAAATCAATCTTCCGGCCGGCGTAACCTTGCTCAACCCCGAACGGCTCTATCCTTTTAGCTCCACCGACATTCGCCGCGCATTCCGTGAGGGTGCTGACGTCAGCCGTATGTTGCCCCCTGCAGTCGAGGCGTTCATTCGTCGCCGAGGGTTGTATGGGGCACGGCCGAGTTGATTTTTTTGATTGTTGGTTTGGTAGGGAGTTCGGAGTTGAGTTTGAAATTTGATTGCTTGGCCGTATACAAATAGCACAAACAATCTCAATTTCAATCCCCTTCCCGCCTTTCCCTCCACCGCTCTTACGTCTTTACAAACTTTGCGCAAAACTGTGCAACTCTACATTCAAAGCGGCTAAGCCGTTGGGCGATAAAATGATGGATGATGTAGAGTCGCGCCGACAAACCGTGCACAAACGCTGCACAACCCATCAATATTTAATTTTGAAATAATCCAACAACACCCGGAAATGATCTTGTGCCGTCAGGCAGGTGTCGCGCAGGAAACCATTGACGTGCCCCCATTCCTGAAGGCCGCGATAGTAGTACAGACGCAATTCTTCGGTGATGATGAATGGCACAATGCCGCTTTGCAGACATTGCCAGAGCAATAGTAACCTACCTACACGACCGTTGCCGTCTTGAAAGGGATGGATGCGTTCGAAGATGACGTGGAAGTTCAGAATATCGTCAAACGCCACCTTTTTGATGGCGTTGTAATCGTTCACCAAAACTTTCATACGTCCCTGAACGTCTTGCGGCAGCGCAGTCTCTTTACCGCCCACTTCGTTGGGCATTCGTTTGTAGTCGCCAACGGCAAACCATGACCTTTGGCTGTCTGACGTATTCGTCTTGAGGATGGCGTGCAGTTGCTTGATATGTGCTTCAGTGATTTTGTCTGTTGCATGGTCAATCACATAGTCGATGCAACGAAAATGATTGACGGTCTCCATGATGTCATCCACCGAAGTGCTCTCATTGGTAACGCCCAGTGTGTTGGTTTCGAAGATAAAGCGCGTCTGTTCCTCGCTCAATCGGCTGCCCTCAATGTGGTTAGAGTTGTAGGTCAGGTCAATCTGAGTACGATGATAGATGCCTCCTTTCAGTCCGGCCTCCTTCTCTTCGCGCAAACGACCCAGCAGAGGCGACAACTTCTTTTTCCCTTTCTTGGGCAATTCGGCATCTGCAGGGATGCTCCATGTCTTTCCGGTCAAGAATGCACCATCAATTTTCCCCTCAGCGCAATAATGACGAGCGGTGCGTTTGCTGATGCCATATTTTTCGGCAAACTGAATGACAGATATATACTCCATAGTTCACACAGACAATCTTTATCGGCAAGGTTATGCTTAATTTCAAGCGCAAAGATATCAATTTTTGCCGATATCGGCAAAAATGCAGGGAGTGACGTGTTTGTTTTAATCCATATTTTGTCGCGGGGTATGTCGGATTGGTCAGGTAGGGAGTTTGGAGTCGAGTTTGAAATTTGATTGGTTGTTTTTTTGCGGCCAAGCAAGCCCTGAAGGGGCGTAACATATCAGCCCAGGTCGTCAGGCCTGGGTATACGATGTGCGCTAATATTCCGGCCTGTAAGGTCGGCACACTAAACGTTTAATGATCAATGTGTTATTTCAAGCATGCTTTCCCCTTAATGTGCCGACCTTACAGGCCGGAGATTAGAGGGATAATCCACAACCCAGGCCTACGACCTGGGCTGATATGTTGCGCCCTTTCAGGGCTTGCCGTGCCGCTCAAATAAATCATATTTTGAGCATCCAATCTTTATGGGCTTGCTCATTGGCCTCTTCCTACCCCAATTTTCACCTTTTCCCCAATCACCCGGTCACGGGCCTGTATCGCATTGAGCATTAGTGCTTTGCTGTGATTGGACGTTTCCGTCACGCTCAATCACACCGGGCTGGCATCTGCTCTTTATTCTCTCTGTGCATAAACGGCCCAAAAGCACGGGAAGAACGGCAAAAATGGTGTTTTTTTAGATATTTAACGCTGGCTTTTAGTTAAATGGTATAAACAATTCATAACTTTGTGCCATTAAATATATCACGAGCTAATCACTTATTTATTTTGAAATGTCGCCGAGGAGGCCCCGAGCCTTCTCTGCCATTGAGCGTACCATTCTGTCTTAAACAACCTATTTATCAAATAAATAACCATTTATTCAAACTTAAAAATCAGTACTTTTACAATGAAAAGACTCAAACTTTTCGCAGGATTGGTTGCTGCCCTTTTCGTGACAGCACCTGTCGCAACTGATGCGCAGCGCCAATTCGTCGCATCGGATGCACCTACTGGCGATACTTGGGCTGCCAATACCCATTGGTATCAGATGAAAATGAAAAACGGGGGGTGATTTCTCTCTCTAACACCACAAAACTTGGTAGACTTAAGGCTAATGGCAGTGCCACGGCCGAGATTTCCGACATGACTGCCCTTTGGGCTTTTGTGGGTAGTGAAGAGGCCGGCTACAAAATTTATAATATGGCAGCCGGCCCGAATGTGGTGATGGGCTTGACCGGGAGTGAGGCTGAAGCGAGAGTTGAAATGTATGCTTCGGATTGTTCAGATGAAAATGTAAAAACTACTTTCATTCGTCACGATTCGTCGGTCGATAATAATACTCGTGAGGGTTTTGCCATTGAGGGCAATAATGCGTTGAACAATAGAGGCGGCTTTTTGGCCCTTTGGAATACAAGTGTGGCATGGTCTGACCCAGGTTCAGCTTTAATAATTACCGAAGTTTCCGATTTGTCTGGCATCGATTATGCTACCTCGTTCACAAGATACAGAGACATGGTGGCTACTTTGACGCAGTATTTTGGCTTTACGACCTCAGACGCTGAGTATTCCACCAAATTAGCCGCTATTAAAAATGCCACTCTTTCAGACGTCACAGCTGCGGGATACAACGCAGCTGTCAGCGCAATCAATACGAACCACCAAGCCGTGGCTCGCTCGCTTAGAGCGTTGAACAATACGAAATGGTTGATTAACTGTGCCGGCCGTTCATCATATCCTTATATGTTTATCAATGATGATTACAAGCCTTATGGTAAAACAGACAAAGGTCCGGAAAGCGTATGGACCCTACAGTCAGCCGGACACAACAGCTTTTATCTCTACAACGAATATATGGATCGCTATTTGGGCTTTGTGGATAATGATCAGGTCATATTACCCACAACCCAAACACCTTCTGTCTCGTTTAACATTCTCACGCAGTCTGATGGAACAAATGCCTTGTTTGATGAGTCACGCGAATTGACTGGCTGGGCCCACTATTGTGTGCACGTAGAAGGCTGGTATGGTCAGGTCGTTAGATGGGCAGAAGATGCCGATCCTTCGCACTTTACGTTTGAAGCCCCCACTTCCGATTTAGATGTAGTTTATAAAGACGTCACTTTCAACTACAATGTTTCTGATGGCAAAACCGGTTTTTCTGAAGCACGAAACGTTAAAGTTGGTCGTACTGTTGCAAGTCAAGCCTCGCTCTTTGGCTATACGCTTTCTGCAGAAGGCCGTATTGAGAGCGGCACCGATGTTTACGCTGTCAATTGCTCAGACGATATGGCTTCAGCCAATCCCGTGATGCTCAAAGTTGCAAACAACAAATTTGTCTATGTATTGGACAGTGACGATGCAACGACCAAGACCAATGGCTCATTCCTCAATGCTACATTGTCAGGCAAAGGCCAATTCTTGATTTCCCGAGTTGCCGGCTCCAATCTCCATACCATCCAGCGTGCCGACAACAATAAATATCTCACGGCAGCAAGTGCCAACAATCAGACGCTGGGTACATGGGAAACCGCTGCCAGCCCCTGGACGGAAGGTACCGGCGCCACCTCTTATTTCCGCCTGCCTCAAAACGGCGATGGCTTTAGCATCCAGCATCCCGGCAACGCTCAGGCTAATATGGGTAATCACGTTGACCAAAAGTTAGGCTTTTGGACTGGAGCTGGAAGCCCGACTCACGTGGCCTCGCGCATTTATATTAAAGACATCAAAACAGAAGCCTTGGCTTATATCCCCACAATTACCAAAAACGGTGAAGGCAAGGTGAACTATGCTACCTCCGACGACCAAGCCACGACCATCAATGGTATTGAGACCGTGACGATGGAAAACCTTAAGACCATCGTGGGCGCCGTGTGCAACTTCAACGCTGCTGTGGGTTCGAACAAGTATTACCAGATTGTGTTCGACCGCAAATCTGTAGTTATGGGCAACGAAGCCGCTTACGCCAATGCCGATGGCAACGTCTCTGAACAAGACGATGCCCGCACTGTCTATACCTTGACTTCAGAAGAATTGAATGGCGGCAATCTGCTTTCTACGCTTTGGCAGTTTGAAACCGCAGCCGACGGAACAACCTATATCAAGAACGCCAACACAGGCTTCTATGTAGGTAATGTCTATGGTGGTACGCTCTGTACTACTAAACAGCAAACTAACGGCCGTCCCTACCTCTTCATTCCCGCCAACGACGGTGTTTGGGTAGTAAGAGACCCGCAGGTAACGAATAATATGTATAATCTCAACAGTTATTATAATCCTGATGCACAGACGCCTAACTTGAACCGCAGTATTGGCTATTGGACCGGCGACTTCTCAGACGGCGGCAACACCTTTGCCGTCAAAGAGGTGACTTCAATCCCCGTGACCATCACCTCCGTGGGCTACGCCACGCTCAACCTGCCGATGGCTGTGGAAATTGCCTCAGACGTCAAGGCCTATTATGGTGCCAAAGACAACACCAGCACCATCACGCTGGCTGAAATCAGCGGCAATGTCATCCCGGCCAATACGCCCGTCATCCTCGTGGCCCAAAACACGCTGAGCGAAGCCACACAGTTCAACTTCAACATCTCTTACACCGACGCCGGCACCGCGCCCGAGTCTAACGCCCTGACCGGCACCACCTGCAAACAAAAGATGAATGCCGGCGCAGGCGTGTATGTGCTCAAAAATGGTAATTCCGGCATCGGCTTCTACCGCGTAGATAGCACCACCGACCTCACCATCGGCGCCAACAAAGCCTACTACGGCAATGCCAACGGCAGCACCGAAGTGGTACGCTTCGACTTCGGAGGCACCACCGCCATCGAAGGAGCTCCGACGCTCAAGGCCGACGACGCCACACTCTACGACCTCAACGGCCGCCGCGTGATCTATCCCACCACTGGCGTCTATGTGAAGGCCAACGGCGAGAAAGTGTTCGTAAAATAATGGTTCATATAAAACGACAAACGACAAACGACACAATGAAAAAGCAATATATCACTCCTGCCAGCGCAGCGGTAAGCCTCTTTGTGGAAGCCCCTTTGGCAGACTCTTTCGGCAAATATGAAAGCGACAAAGACGGCGAAGGCAACACCACGACCACCGGTGCCTCCGACGGTCTGACCAATCGCCGCGACAGCGAATGGAACAGTGCGCTCTGGGACAATTAAACCTCAGATAAATCCAGTCTTGTGCCGGGCCGCCCGACGATATCATGAGTCGTGGCGGCCCGGCTTTTTGTTTTCCGCTTCGTCCGTCCCGTTTGCGGCAGTTCAAAAAGAGGGTGGAGGGTGACCATAAAAGTTTGGAAAATGTCGACACGGCCGTTCCGTAGGGCCCGGAAGCGGCAAAAAAATCGCCGAAAGGCCTTCGCAGAAACCATATATAGGGAAAATACGTACGCGCATAAGGACAGCAGCTGCGGGAATAAGCCCGGAAATTTCTCTCCTTATTCCCGTAAGTGATTGAAAATGAACAAGAGAGGCCCCGTTGAGGCCCCTCTCTCCCTTCGTTACCCTAAAGATAACCACCGGGCGGCAAAAAGAAAAAGACAAGGCGGGGAGGAGAGGGGCGTTTGAAACAGGATTTGTTTGTAATAGAGCGGCCGAGCAAGGTAATTAAGCGGCCGAGCAAGGTAATTAAGCGGCCGAGCAAGCCCTGAAAGGGCGCAACATTTTAGCCCAGGTCGTTAGGCCTGGGTATACGATATGCGCTATAATTCCGGCCTGTAAGGTCGGCACATCAAGCGTTTAATTATCAATATGTTATGTAAATTATTTATTCCCGTGATGTGCCGACCATACAGGCCGGAGATTAGAGGAACAATCCATAGCCCAGGCCTAACGCCTGGGCTATTATGTTACGCCCCTACAGGGCTTGCAGGAGCGCTCAAAAACAGTTTTTTTGAATACCCTACCTTGCAGGGCTTACAAGTTGCTCCGCCGCCTATTCGCCCCCTTTCGCGCAGTGCTCGCCTATTTTTATGGCCTTCGTGCTTTGCCTTTTCAAAACTTATTATCAAATTTGCGAGAGATACTAAAGCCTTAAAACTATGGAACACGCAACGAAAGCCCTCAGCGGGCTCAAAAAAGAAGATTTTCAGAAGGTTATTAACGGCAAAGAGACCGACCTGTTTTTCCTGACCAACGATAACGGCATGGAAGTGGCCATCACGAACTATGGCGGAGCCATCGTGGCCATCATGGTGCCCGACCGAGACGGCAACGTGGCCAACGTCATTCAGGGACACGATAACATCGATGATTGCATCAACTCGCCCGAACCCTTCCTCTCCACCCTCGTGGGACGATATGGCAACCGCATCTGCAAAGGTTGCTTCACGCTCAACGGCAAAGAATATCACCTGGCCATCAACAACGGACCCAACCACCTGCACGGTGGCCCAACGGGCTTCCACGCCAGAGTGTGGGACGCTGAACAAATCAATGAAAGTTCGCTCGTATTGCGCTACGTTTCAGCATATTATGAAGAAGGTTTTCCCGGCGAATTGTCGATGACGGTGATGTATTCGCTCAGCGACGACAACGAACTCAAAATCGACTATAAGGGCACGACCAACAAGAAGACCATTGTCAACATGACGAGCCACGGTTTCTTCTCGCTTGCAGGTATTGCCAACCCCACGCCATCGGCCGAAAACGTGATTTGCCAAATCAACGCCGACTTTTACATCCCCATCGACGAAAACTCTATCCCCACAGGCGAAATTCGCAGCGTGAAAGGCACACCGTTTGACTTCACCGAGCCTCACGCCGTGGGCGAGCGCATCGATGCCGACGACGAGCAGATTAAAAACGGCGCAGGCTATGACCACTGCTTCGTACTCAATAAACGCGAACCCGGCGAACTGACTTTTGCTGCCAAAATCACCGAACCCGTGAGCGGCCGCACCATGGAAGTCTACACCACCGAGCCCGGCGTGCAGTTTTATTCAGACAACTGGGCCGACGGCTACAAAGGCCAGCACGGTGCCACCTTCCCCCGTCGCTCAGCTCTCTGCTTCGAGGCACAGCATTTCCCCGACAGTCCCAACCGCGCCTATTTCCCGCCCGTGGTGTTGAAACCCGGACAGGTTTATACGCAAAAGACCATCTATAAGTTCGGCGTGGCCGAATGACCCACACAGGCGGAAGACGGCCTGCCCACTCACCCGCGAGGCAGACGGCCTTCCGCCGCAGTGTTTTTTGTCAACCCCTAATACCATCGGAATTTTTAATCCAAATCTTTACAAATAATAACCTTAAATTATCATGAGTCAACAAAAAAAACAGTGGGGCGCCATCTTGGTGATGATTGCGCTCTTCGCCATGATTGCATTCGTGACAAACCTTTGCAACCCTATGGCCAAAATCATCAAAAACCAGGGAGAAATCTCAACGGTGCTCGCCCAGATTGGTAACTATGGCAACTTCGTGGCCTATCTCATTATGGGTATTCCGGCCGGTATGCTTATTGCCAAGTTCGGCTACAAGCGCACGGCGCTGATTGGCCTCGTGGTGGGTGCCGCCGGTATTCTCATTCAGTGGTGCAGCGGTCTGCTCGACGCACAGGCTAACTTGGGTCTTGTATTCACCGTCTACCTCATCGGTGCATTCATCGCCGGTCTGTGTATGTGTATCCTCAACTGCGTGGTCAACCCGATGCTCAACCTGCTTGGTGGCGGTGGCAACACCGGCAACCAGCTCATCCAGATTGGTGGCGTGTTTAACTCGGCAGCTGCCGTGGCTTGCTACATCTTGATGGGTGCGCTCATTGCCGATATGTCAAAGGCTAAGATTGCCGATGCTACGCCTGCTTTGATGATTGCCCTCGCCATCTTTGCCGTGGCCTTCGTGGTGATTATGTTCACCAAAATCGACGAGCCCGAACAGGCCCCCGTGCGTGTGGACCTCATCAAGGGCGCGCTCAGCCACCGTCACTTCTCACTCGGTCTGTTGGCCATCTTCCTTTATATGGGTATCGAAGTGGGTGTGCCCAGCTATGTGGGCTTCCACCTCACCGAAGACTTGAAAATCCCTGAAAACATCGTGGGTCTGCTCGTGGCCGTCTATTGGTTCATGATGCTCATCGGTCGTTTCGTCGGTGCTGCCATCGGTAGCAAAGTGAGTGCCCGCACCATGATTACGACTGTGTCTATCTTGACGCTTGTGCTCGTGTTGTTCGGTATGTTTGCACCTCGCACCGTGCTCGTGCCCTTCCCCGGCGTAGACTGGTCTACACTTTCGTTCATCACTCAAGACATTCCCGTCGGCGTGTTTGCCCTCTTGCTCATTGGTCTCTGCACCAGTGTGATGTGGGGTTCAATCTTCAACATGGCCGTTGAGGGTCTCGGCAAATACACCGCCATCGCTTCGGGTCTGTTCATGACCATGGTGTTCGGTTGCGCCGTGATGATGTTCATTCAGGGTCTAGTGGCCGACGTGGCCGGCTACATGGCCAGCTTCTGGGTTGTGGCCTTCTGTGCAGCCTACCTGCTCTTCTATGCCCTCATCGGTAGCCGCGTGACCAAGCGTGAAGACTAATATTCTCAGACAAATTCATTAACCTCCTAAAACTATACGCCCATGAAACTGACAATAGAAGACGTAAGAAGTCGCTTCGTAAAACATTTTGATGGTGAAACCGGCAGTGTGTATGCCAGCCCCGGCCGCATCAACCTGATTGGAGAGCACACCGATTATGGCATGATTGCCGAAATCAAACCCAACGGCACCCGCAACGTGCGCGCCTATTCAATCGACCTCAAAGACTACGTAGAGTTCAACCTCGACGATGAGGCCGGCCCCAAAGCCACTTGGGCGCGCTACATCTTCGGCGTTTGCCGCGAGATGATGGCCCTCGGCGTACCCGTAGAAGGTTTCAACACCGCTTTTGCCGGTGATGTGCCCCTCGGTGCAGGTATGTCTTCGTCGGCAGCCCTCGAGAGCACCTATGCTTTCGCCCTCAACGACCTCTGGGGCGATAACAAAATCGAAAAGATGGAACTGGCCCGCGTGGGACAGCGCACCGAGCACAAATACGTGGGCTGCAATTGCGGCATCATGGACCAGTTTGCCTCTGTGTTTGGTCGCAAAGGTAGCCTCATGCGCCTCGACTGCCGCAGCGGCGAATACCAGTATTTCCCCTGGAACCCCCAAGGCTATCAGCTCATCCTCGTCAACAGCTGCGTGAAACACATACTCGCCGGTTCGCCCTACAACGAGCGCCGTCTGCAGTGTGAGCACGTGGCCGAAATCATCAAACAGACCCATCCCGAAGTGGAGTCTCTGCGCGATGCCAGCATGGAAATGCTTGACGAAGTGCATGGCAAAATCACTGGTGATGAATACAAACGTGCCCGCTACGTCATTGGCGAAGTGGAACGTGTGTTGGCCGTCTGCGACGCTCTCAAACACGACGACTATGAAATGGTCGGCAAAATGATGTATGAAACCCACTACGGCCTGAGCAAGGAGTATGAGGTGAGCTGCGAAGAACTCGACTTCCTCAACGACGTGGCCAAGGAAGTGGGCGTGACCGGTTCGCGCATCATGGGTGGCGGTTTCGGCGGTTGCACCATCAACCTCGTGGCCGACGAACTCGTCGACAACTTCAAGAAGACCGTCGTTGAGAAATTTGCCGAGAAATATGGCAAGAAGCCCATCGTCATCGATGTAGTCATCGGCGACGGTTCGCGCAAACTCTGCTGATTTTCACTCTGACCTTTTTTAACAACAGTCCTATAGCGGGCGTGTCGTGGCAGTCAATGCCGGGCACGCCCGCACTGGTTCGTGGCGGTAGCGTGATTGAGCGTGACGGAAACGTCCAGTCACAGCAAGTCGTTGACCATCAATGCGCTACAAGCCTGTGATTGTGTGATTGGGAAAAAGGCAACAATTTGGGGGATATAGGATATAAGACAAATGGCGGACAAGCAAGCCCAATTCATAAAATGTTTGCATCATAATTTTTCAATGCCACGTCTGAGCTGTCTCGCAAGCCCTGAAAGGGCGCCACATATTAGCCCAGGTCGTCAGGCCTGGGTTAGAAATGGGCCTCTAATCTCCGGCCTGTAAGGTCGGCACAACATACGGGATATTAGACGAAATATTAATACGCCGCGCAATGTGCCGACCTTTCAGGCCGGAATATAGAGGAGTGTTACCAAACCCAGGCCTGACGACCTGGGCTATTATGTTGCGCCCTTTCAGGGCTTACAGGGCCGGGCAAAAAAACATATTGTAAACATCCAACCTGAAGCGTAACATATCAGCCCTTTTATAAATGCAAGTTGGGCTACGGCTCGGCAATTCAAACAAGTTTGATTGCGCTCACCTTGCACCAACTCTTATAAATACAAATTGGGCTGCGGCTCGGAATTTGAAATGAGTTTGATTGCTCTCGTCTTGCACTAATTCTGAGAGCCTGCACACACCTGTCCCGCCCGTTTCATCGGTAAAAAACGGCCTTTTGTCTATTTCTTTTATATAAGAAGTATGAATGTATAGCTTTATTTGGCCGGCGCGGTGTATTTTTGCAGTGGAATAAATAGCTCAATTATGAAAATAAAATCTATTGCTTTTGCCGCTTTGGCCCTGACTGCCGTGACGGCTTCCGGTCAGAAAACCTGGACGCTGGACGAGTGTGTGGACTATGCCATGCAACACAACATCACACTCAGGAAAAACTCGCAGGCCGAAGCGCTCTCATCAGTGGAGGTGGACCGTGCCAAAGGCGCATTGCTCCCTTCGCTCAGTGCCAGCGTGGTGCAAGGACTCACTTACCGCCCTTTCCAAGAGACGGGCGGCAGTATGGTGAACGGCGGCATTGCCTCTAACGCTGCCGATAAGGCCACACAGACCGGACAATATGGCGTCAATGCCAGCTGGACCGTATGGGACGGCGGACAAAACAAATACAACATTCAAAACGCCGAACTCAATCGCGAGAGTGCCGCCCTCACCACACAGCAGACGGCCAACAGCATCGAAGAGCAAATTGCACAACTCTATGTGCAGACACTCTACACTCGCGAGGCACTCAAAACCTATCGTCAACTGCTCGCTGCCGATTCGACCATCTACGAACGAGCTCAGACGATGTATCAAAACGGTAAACTCTCGCGTGCCGACGTGGTGAGACTCAAAAGTCAGGTGAGCAGTGCACGCTATGACGTGGTCAATGCCCAAAGCCAGATTGACCTCTGCAAAATGCAACTGCGCCAGTTGCTCGAACTCGACTATAATGAGGAATTTGAGATTGCCGACCTCCCCGTCTCAAACGAAACAGTCGCTGCACTCATTCCCAGTCTGACCGATGCCTATCTCGCCGCACTCGGTCAGCGCCCGGAGATTGCTCAAAGTGAGCTGGCCGTGGACCAAAGCCGACTGGCCACCAAGATTGCCCGCACCGGCTACCTGCCCTCCATCAGCCTGACAGGAGGTGTGGGCGACAGCCACCTCACCGGAACCAGCCAGAACTTCTTCAACCAAATGAAAAATAACTTCAACGCCAACGTGGGGCTCTCGGTGTCTATTCCCATCTTCGACAAACGACAGACCAAGAGCGAGGTGGAGAAGGCACGCGTGCAGGAGGTGGTGAGCGACCTCGACCTGCTCGACGCCCAAAAGACGCTCTACAAAACCGTCGAAGGCTTCTGGCAAAGCGCCACGACCAGCCGGCAGAAATACCTGGCTTCGGTGGAGAACGTGGAGAGTGCAGAGGCCAGCTACGAACTGCTCACCGAGCAGTTTAATGTGGGCGTGAAAAACATAGCCGACCTGCTCACTGGCCGCTCCACACTGCTCACGGCCAAACAAAACCTGCTGCAAGACAAATACACCGCCGTGCTCAACCGCGCCATGCTCGACTTCTATGCCACGGGCGAGTTTCGCGCTTTGCAATAAACACTCCTATTAATAATATATACACACAACAACATATGAAAAGCAAGAAAACCATCGTTGTCGGTCTCTGCGTCGTAGTCCTCTTGGGACTCGGAGCCTATCTCTTCATGGGAGGCAAGGCCGAACAGGAAATCAACTACGAAACCGCTAAAGTGCAACGTGCCACCATTGGCAGCACCGTCACCGCCACCGGTACCATCGAACCTGTCACAAAGGTGGAAGTGGGTACGCAGGTGAGCGGTATCATCAGCAAAATCTATGTCGACTACAACTCGGAGGTGAAGAAGGGCCAGCTTATTGCCGAGCTCGACCGCACCAACCTGATGAGCGAATTGGCCAGCGCCAAAAGCAATCTCGAGGCTGCCGGCAGCGACCTGAGTTATCAGAAGGCCAATCATAGTCGCATGAAAACCCTTCACGACAAAGGACTGGTGAGCGACGACGAATATGAAACCGCACGACTCTCGCTCAGACAGGCTGAGAGCACTTATGACATGCGCAAAGAGGCCGTGGCCAAGGCGCAAACCAACTTGGGCTATGCCTATATCACCTCGCCCATCAACGGTGTCATCCTCAGCAAAGCTGTAGAAGAGGGACAAACAGTGGCTGCCGGATTTACCACCCCGACACTCTTCACCATTGCACAAGACCTCACCGACATGCGCGTGATTGCCGACGTCGACGAGGCCGACATAGGCGACGTGGCTGAAGGACAAAAGGTGGAATTCACTGTCGACGCCTACCCAAACGAAACCTTTGAAGGCCAAGTGACGCAGGTGCGCCAAGAAGCCACCACCGAGAGCAACGTCGTGACGTATGAGGTGGTGATTTCTGCGCCCAACCCTTCGCTCAAACTCAAACCCGGTCTCACCGCCAACGTCACCATTCACACACTCGAACAACCCAACCTGCTCAGTGTGCCTACCAAAGCACTGCGCTTCACCCCCACGGCCGACCTGCTGCGTAAGGGCGACAAAATACAAGACTGCTCGGGCAACAAGAAAGTGTGGGTGCGCGAAGGCAATGTCATCAAAGCCTACGCCGTGCAGACCGGCATCACCAACGGCACGCTCACACAGATTGTCAGTGGCGTGAAAGAGGGTGTCGAAGTCATCACCGAGATTAAAGCCACCGTGCCGGGCGAGGAAGAAGCCGCTGCCGAAGAACAAGAGCGCAGCCCCTTTGCCCCCGGACCGAGAAACCGCAAGAAATAAGCCCCATCCACACTAATCGTCAAAACGCTTATGACTCAGCAAAACACAAACGACGACCGCAAGGTGGTGATTGAGCTGGACCACGTGAAGCGCAACTTCCTCGTGGGCGAAGAGGTGGTGCACGCCCTGCGAGGCGTCTCGTTCAAGATATACGAAGGCGAGTTTGTTACCATCATGGGCACCTCCGGCTCGGGCAAATCGACCCTGCTCAACCAATTGGGCTGTCTCGACACACCCACCTCTGGCGAGTATTACCTCGACGGGGTGGCCGTGCGCACGATGAAGCGCCGCGAAAGAGCCGTGTTGCGTAACCGCAAAATCGGTTTTGTCTTCCAAAACTACAACCTGCTGCCCAAGACCACGGCCGTGGAGAATGTCGAGTTGCCGTTGATGTACAACGCCGCCGTGAGTGCCAAAGAGCGCCGCGAACGCAGCATCAAGGCCCTCGAGATGGTGGGACTGGGCAACCGCCTCTTCCACAAATCCAACCAGATGTCGGGCGGACAGATGCAGCGTGTGGCCATTGCCCGCGCACTGGTCAACGACCCGGCCGTGCTGCTGGCCGATGAGGCTACGGGTAATCTCGACACCCGCACTTCGTTTGAAATCCTCGTGCTCTTCCAGAAACTCCATGCCGCAGGGCGCACCATCATCTTCGTCACCCACAACCCCGAAATCGCCCTCTACAGCAGTCGTAACATCGTCTTGCGCGACGGGCAAATCAAGGAAGACACCATCAACACCAACATTCAGTCGGCCGCCGAGGCCCTGGCCGCTCTGCCCGTGCCTCAGGACGACTGATTGACTACACCTACAATTAACCTCTTATGCACATTTCCAATCTTTTCAAGATAGCCTTGCGCGCCATTGCCGCCAACAAGCTGCGCTCGTTCCTCACGATGCTCGGCATCATCATCGGCGTGGCCTCGGTCATTGCCATGATTGCCATCGGACAGGGCTCTAAGCAAAGCATTCAAAAGAACATCTCTGAGATGGGCTCCAATATGATTATGATTAACCCCGGACAAGATAGAGGTCCGGGCGGAGCCCGACAAGATGCCTCAGACATGCAGACGCTCAAGCTCAAAGACTACGAGCTGCTCAAGGAAAACTGCAAATATGTGGCTGCCATCAGTCCGCGAGTGAGCAAAGGCGGACAGTTTGTGGCCGGCAACAACAATACGCCCTCGACCATCTACGGCATTTCGCCCGACTATCTCGAGATACGTCAATTGAAGGTTGAAGACGGCGCCATGTTTTCAGACGACGACGTGCGCACCAGTGCCAAAGTCTGCGTCATTGGCAAAACCGTGGCAGATAATCTCTTCCCGGCCGGTGAAGACCCCGTGGGACGAGTCATTCGTTTCGGCACCATCCCCTTCCGCGTGGTCGGTGTGTTAAAATCGAAAGGCTACAACTCTTTCGGCATGGACCAAGACGACCTCGTTTTGGCTCCTTATACCTCCGTGATGAAGCGTATTCTTTCGGTCACCTATCTGCAAAGCATCAATGCCTCGGCCATCACCCAAGACAAAACCCAGGAGGCCATAGACGAAGTCACCACCTTGCTGCGCGAAAGCCATAAACTCAAGGGTGAAGACGAAAACAACTTCACTATTCGCTCGCAAGAAGAAATGGCCTCGATGATGAACTCCACCAGCGACACAATGACCATCTTGTTACTCGTTGTGGCCTGTATCTCTTTGGTGGTGGGCGGCATCGGCATTATGAACATCATGTATGTGTCGGTGACGGAGCGTACGCGCGAAATCGGTCTGCGAATGTCTGTCGGCGCTCGAGGAATCGATATCCTCAGCCAGTTTCTCATCGAAGCCATCATGCTCAGCGTGGCCGGTGGCATCATTGGCATCCTTGTGGGGCTCGGAGCAGCTTGGGGCATCAATGTCTTTGCCCATTGGCCCGTGCTCGTTCAGCCTTGGAGCGTACTGCTCAGCTTCATAGTCTGTACGGCCACCGGCATCTTCTTCGGTTGGTATCCGGCCAAGAAGGCTGCACGTCTCGACCCCATCGAAGCTATTCGTTACGAGTGACCGTATGGCCGCTTGCCGGTCTTCGAGTTCAACATTGCCGTTGATATTCGGGCGGCCCACAACCCATTTCCTTCTTTATGTCTAAAGTCAAACCCACGGCCCTTGCCGCCAAGTCAAACTCGGAGCGCCTCATAGAGGCAGCCATTCACGCCTGCATCTGGATTTACATTTTCGTTTCGCCGTTGCTTATGCACCGACCGAATGAATCGTTTGAGTGGGGGTCTTATCTGCAACGCCTCTATTTCCCGCTGTCGTCGTGTGCGGTGTTTTATCTCAACTATTTCTGGCTCATTCCGCGCTATTTCATTGAGAAACGATACCGCATGTTTGTGGTGCTCAATCTCATTGCCATCGTCTTGCTACTCTATAGTCGAGACCTCTACGCCATGTTGTTGCCTCCCCACGACGGACAGGCCCTGCGGCCGCGGCGGCGGATGCGGATGTATGGCGACGGCGGGCCTTCGGTTTGGTTTCGCTCGCTCTATTATCTGCGCAGTTTTGTCTCAATGGCCTTTATTGCCTTCATCGCCGTGGCCGTGAAACTCAGTGTGCGTTGGCGTCAAGCCGAAACGGCACGCAGGGAGGCCGAACTGCAGAACATCAAAAACCAAATCAATCCGCACTTCCTGCTCAACACGCTCAACAACATCTATGCCCTCACAGCCTTCGACCCCGAGAAGGCTCGCCATGCCATCGAAGAATTGAGTGGATTGTTGCGCTACGTGCTCTATGAAAACCAGGCCGGCGAGGTGAGCCTGAAAAAAGAAGTGGACTTCTTGCAGACCTACATCGCCTTGATGCGTCTGCGCCTGGCCGACGGCGTGGTGGTAGAGGTGGAAATAGACTGCCCCAACCCAGAACGGGTGCAGGTGTCGCCACTCATTTTTATTTCGTTGGTAGAGAATGCCTTCAAACACGGCGTCAGTCCCACCAGTACCGGACACATCGTCATTCGTATGCAGGCTGATGACAAGACCATCCGTTTTGCCTGCCACAACACCAACTATCCCAAAGCCCACGACAAAAGTCCGGGTGGCATAGGACTTGACCAAGTGCGCCGCCGCCTCGATGCCGCCTATTCGGGACGCTATGAATGGCAATACGGAACGGAGCCCGACGGTCGCTATTATAATTCAAGTATTACCATTCACCTGAAATAATAATCTCACTCAAAATCAATCAATACGCGCTATGACTGACACTCTCACCTGTGCCATTATCGATGACGAGCCTTTGGCCGTGAAGTTGCTGGAGTCGTATGTGAAAAAGACACCATTCCTCACCCTGCAAGCCAGTTGGAACAGCGGAACAGCTGCACTCTACAACTTGCAGAGCCATCCCGTCGACCTGCTTTTTCTCGACATTCAGATGCCCGAGCTCGACGGTCTCGATTTTGCCCGTCTGCTATCGCCCGGCACGAGCATTGTCTTCACCACAGCTTTCAGCCAATATGCCCTCGACAGCTATAAAGTCAATGCCGTGGACTATCTGCTCAAGCCCGTGAGCTATGCAGATTTTCTCAGTGCGGCGCAGAAAGTGCTCGACAAACGTACGGCTCGTGGCGAACAGTCTTCACAGCCTTTGACCGCCGATGACGACAAAAACTCTTTTTTTGTCAAGAGCGACTATAAACTCGTGAGAGTCTATTTTGCTGATATTCTTTATATTGAGGGTCTGAAAGACTATGTCAAGATTTATCTGGTCGACGGCAGCAAACCCTTGCTTTCGCTATCGTCGATGAAGGCCGTTGAAGATTTCTTGCCAGCCGACCGTTTTTTGCGCGTACACCGATCGTTTATCGTCAACATGGCCCAAGTCAAGGTGATGGAGCGTGGGCAGATTGTGTTTGGCGAGCGGCGCATAACGGTGAGCGACAGCTATCGCGACCGTGTGCAAGCCTATGTGAGTGAACGCCTATTGTCGGGGAGATAAATGGACGAAGATTTCAAAAGACTATCGGCCCGCCAAGCACTATGCTCGGCGGGCCGATAATGTATTGTATTATTGCTTATTGCTTATACGTTTTGATATAAGCCATTACAATCCACGACCTTTCAAGAAGGCCGTATTGTCGGGCTTGCGGCCCATAAATTGCTCGAAGAGTACCATAGGTTCTTCAGAGCCGCCACGTTCGAGGAATGTGCGGCGGAAACGCATAGACAGGTCTTTGTTCCACACCGACTTGCCCTTTTCAAAGACAGAGAAGGCATCTTTGTCGAGCACCTCGGCCCAGAGATAACCGTAGTAGCCGGCGCTATAGCCGCTGGCAAAGATGTGGTTGAAATAAGTGGAGCGGTAGCGCGGTGCAATCTCGGGAATGAGTCCCATAGCGTCGCACACCTTCTTTTCAAACTCGTCGATGTTGATGCCGTCAACGCTCTCCAGTTCGTGCCATTTCATGTCGAGAATAGAGGCGGCACAGAGTTCGGTCGTCATAAACCCTTGATTGAAGCAAGCTGCCTGTTCAATCTTTTTCACCAGCGAAGCCGGGATGGTCTGGCCTTTGTCATTCTTGGCATAGAGTTTAAGCAAGTCAGGCTGGAAGGCCCAGTTCTCATTGAATTGTGAGAACATTTCTACAAAGTCGCGCGTCACGCTGGTGCCACTCACAGAGGGGTAGTGACACTGCGAAAGCAGACCGTGAAGGGCGTGGCCAAACTCGTGGAAAAGAGTCTGCACTTCGTCAATGGTGAGATATTCACCCACGTTGCCCGCATTCACAATGATGGGGCGCACCATCTTGCCGTCGGCATCGACGTACTGTTCGCGCACGTTGTTCATCCAAGCTCCGCCACGCTTGCTGTCGCGCGGATGGAAGTCGGTGGTGTAAATGCCCAGCAGGGAGCCATCAGCATCTATCACCTTATAAGTCTTCACCACAAGGTCATTATACGAAGGCACACCGGTCAATTCCTCCATCTTGATGCCGTAGAGCCGTTCGGCTGCGAGGAACATACCCTTTATCACGCGTTCGGTTTTGAAATAGGGCTTGATGATTTCGTCGTCGAGGTCAAATTTGGCCTTACGCACTTTTTCAGAATAATACCACCAGTCCCACGGCTCAATCTTGCTTCCGGACGGCAAAAGACCTGCTTTCACGTCAGCATCCATCAAGACCTGCATTTCTTTCACCTCACTGCGTGCTCTGACCACGGCCTTGTCCATAATGCCCTTCAGCATTTCGTCTACAGCCGCCGGCGTATGAGCCATTTTGGGTTCGAGGATATAGTCTGCCGGAGTCTTGTAGCCGAGAATGTTGGCCTTTTCAATTCTGAGTTTCATCACCTCAAGCACCAGAGCTTTGTTGTCGTGCTCGCCGCCGTTGGCGCAACGTGTCGTGTAGGACTTCCACATAGCCTCACGCTTGGCGCGGTCGGTCGTTGTGGCCATAGCTTGAGGATATTCAGAGATACCCACTCCAAAACGTGCTTTGAATGCATTGTTTTCGGCCAATATGTTGCTGCTGATTTGCTGTCCGAGCAGCGTGGTCTGCGTGTTGATTTCTTTGAGGCGGTCTTGCTTGTCGGCCGGCAGAGCGATGCCGTTTCTTTCAAAACTCTCAAAATGTTTTTTCAAGACCATTTGTTGTTCACGCGTGAGTGCTGACTGGTCTCCGTGGTAGAGTTGGGCAATGCGCTCGTAGAGTTTTTTGTTAAAGTTAATGGCAGCGCTATGTGCCGACATAAGAGGAATGGCTGCTCTCACCACCGAATCGAGCTCGTCTGTGCGGTCGGTCTCAGCCACGTTATACATCACGCCGCCCACTCGGCTGAGCAACTCTCCAGAGAGTTCGAGTGGAGCGATTGTGTTGTCGAATGTAGGTGTATCGTTGCTTTCAGCAATTTTACAAACCGTTTCCCATTGCTGTTTTATTCCCTCCTGTATGGCCGGAATATAGTGTTCACACTTGATTTGACTGAAAGGCGGAATGCCGTAGGGGGTGTTCCATTCCGCAAAAAACGGGTTAGTCTGGGCTGTGGCCACCACCCCTGTAGCCGCCACAGTAAGCATAGCAAATAATTTTTTCATATCGTGAATAATGTTTTGTCGCATAGAACTGTAGAAACGCAGACAAAGATAGCTCAACGCGTGCGGTGGGCAAAATAATTGTATGGATAATTTGGGGGGCGGATGAGTGAGAGCGTTATATCTTCATTGATTTCATAGATTCAGGTTGGATTTCCCTTCTCTTTGTTACTTGGCTATCCTTTCTGATGATATGAAGAAAACATCTTTAGAGATTGTATCATACGTCATTTTATAAGCATATGCATGCAAATATCCCATTCTTGGACGAAGGAACTTGATTTTTTCTTCATGAAGATATGCTTGATACTCTTTATCTGCCAATTCTGAAGCAAGGGTGTCAATTTCGCTTTTTGATAGATCTTTATTTTTTTCTTCTAAGACGCTGCTTGTGGGACAAAAGTATGTTCGCTTTCCTTGAATCAAGAGATGATTGCGTCTTTTTTTGATCTATAGTATTATACGTGATAAGGTTAGACCCTCCATCTTCACTTCCATTAATATAAGCGACATAGTATTCGTACGGAATACAAACATTGAGGTTCTTTATGCTGATTTCGCGAAGAATGGCTTTTTCTATATCAACAACATCATATAATTCTTCATCATTGAACATTCGTTCTAGTCTGTCAAACAATGAATTAAGATAGGTTATGGGATGATCCACTCTTTCAAGAGTATCATCTTCTCTCATGTTCAAGGTTATGATGTAATCATAAATTACACCATATTAACGAAGTTCATTCCAAGTATAATCTTTTGTTGCCATTTCCTATATGATGTTCATAAAGATGTCTTATATTAACAATCCTTGCCCTCTAATAAATTAGAAGCCAGGCCATCTGCCACCTGAATAAGTGTTAATAGCGGACAAATTTGTTTTGCCGTGTTAAAATTTGATTTAGCTTCGACTGATTGGAAGGTTAAATCCCAAGCTTGCATATGCCAACGAATTGCAATTATTTCATTATCTGTTAAGTCAAGACCTGAACGCAACAAAACAATGACCGATTTTTCACCATGACCAACTGGAAAATTTGAATAATCCACATCGTAACCAGGTACATCAGTCCACATCCCGTAAGCATTCTTTTGACGTTTTATCGCCTTCTTGTAAATATCTGCTTTACAGACATCATGTAATAACGTACTTATTATCACACTATCTTTGGTCAAGAGTTCTCTTAACGAGTCGTCAAGTTCAATCATTGATTCACGTACTTTTAAGGCAACATGACAAAGATTAAGGGATTGTAGTATTAAGCCATCTTCTTCATTGAGATGGAACTTGTACTTGCAGGAGCTTCAAAGAACCCAAGTTCTTGAAGATAACAATACAGTCTTCTATTCCAGCCCTCTTGGTAGAACGTAATAATTCTATAAACTCTTCTTTATTTGTCATCGTCCTTAATCTTTATATCAACGATTTTCCCGTTTTTTAAATATAAAAACACATTGTCATCTTTACTTG
>SFFB01000011.1 GCA_004557035.1 Bacteroidales bacterium
GAAGAACCAGGCAATCCAATTTTATTTTTTCTTATTGTTTGCTCTTGTGAACGGGCGGTGCCCGATTACAGGGGCAAACTTAGTGCTATGGTCTTGTTGGGCCTTCAGCCCGTGCTTGGCCGCTCAGCCCCCCGTGCCGGGGCCGCCGGGCGCTTTTTGTCTCTTTGTCTCTTTGTCTTTTTCTACTCCACATTGATAAAAATGCGGCGTCGTGAGGTGGCGTTGGTGTTCCAGTTTCGTCCGCCATAGACGGGACGGATGAGCATGCCGGTGTAGCGGTGTCCGTTTTGCGTGAGTCCCATGAGAGTGACGGTCTCTCCGGAGGAGTTGACGTATGTCGAAGACTTCTTGACCGGTTCAAGGCTTATGATCTTTCCTGTCTCGTCGAGTCGTTTAATCAGTTCGACCTCCATATAACTTGAGCAGTCAATCTTTTCATGCGAGGCCGAAGAGGCGAAATAATACATCCCTCCATAGTCGGAGTTGTAGTTGGTGAAGTTGGCCACACCGTTGTAGTTTCGGGAGAAGCACGCCAGCATATCGATGCTCCAGTCGCTCCAGGTGCCCCCGGGGAAGTAGAGCACTTCACCATTGATTTTGCTGACGAATTTGAAGATGGTGACGAGATAGCGTCGGGGTCGGGCTTCGGCTGTGCCGTAAAACTCGCTGTTGTCGGGGTGCAGGTTGGTGTAGTTGCCCTCGGCGTCTTTCAGCCATGGTGCATACCTCACGTTGTCTTCGTAGTACCAGTCGTGAATGAAGATGTCACAGTTGCGCATCAGTTCGTCCACCTCATTTTCGTTGGGTATGCGCCATTCGCCTTTCCACAGTCTGTTTCTCACCACGTCATATTCCGATCCGGCAATGTTGCCGTCGATGTTGGCGTAGGTATAGTTGCGGTCGAGATAGGTGTCGGGATAATAGCCTTTTTTCGAGCCCGCCACAAAGGGCGTAACCTTGTCGCCGTCTGTCGTTTCGCCGGTGGCGGTAATTTTGCCTTCTTCGTTGAAGATGAGAGCCGGCTGCTCATATTTCGTGTCGAGTTCGCCCCAAGAGAAATAGTCGCCTCTGTCAAAACAGGCATGAAGTTCGCTCCCCATAAGGTCTTCTCTGACGTTGCCGTCGGCGTCGTACCATTTGCCGCCTCTGGCGCGTTGCAGCGAGTCGTTTTCTGTGCCCAGATTGTGATTGGCCCAGATGCAGCCCGATGGCAGTCCCATGTCGACACCAGCCGAGCGGTACGACTCTGTGGGCTGACAACTCACGGAGACATAGACCGAACCGTTTTCTTTCAGGTCCACTGCTGTTTGCCAATAAGAATAGATTGTGAGGTCGCCTTCTTCGCCTTCGGGGGAATGGGTGGAAAGGGCTGTGCCGTAGACCTCGAGATTGTTTTGTGGCGGCATGATATAACTGTAGGTCTTTCCGCCTTCGGGCCTATACATTTTGTCGAGCGTCACGGGTTTCTCCACCACCAGTTCCGAGTCATCGCCGTTGTAGAAAATCCGGAGTTGGCTCATGGCGTGGGTGAAAGAGAGTCGGAGCGACGTGCCGTCTTTTTGTGCCGACCGACACACCATCAAGTCTGCCGCCGTGTAGTCTGCCAAGTTTTGCTGGTTGGCATAGAGCGCTGGATAGTCTTCTAAATACCTGCCGACAATCTCATCGACCGATCGGCAACCGTCATAGCGGCTGCGATAAGGGTAATAGGCAAAATAGGTATGGGAGGGGTTCCAATAGATGTCTGAGGAGATGACGTTGTCGTCATCGTCCACCCGATAGGCCAAGCCTGTTTTCTGAAACATGAAGCGCTGGTTGTCGGCCACCACGTCGCCGTTCTCGTCTACCTCAAAAAGTCCCATGACGTCGTCCGGCTCAAAAGTGGTCACCACGCCGCTGCCCACGACGGCTTTGGGCGAAGCACCCGTCTGGCGGGACATCACCTCGGCTTTGAGGGCCAACCTTGAGCCATTCGTCACGGCCACATCGTCTGAGACGCAAGCCGAGAAGAAGAGACTGAGGGCCAAAGCAGATACGATTTGTTTCATCATGCAAAGCATTTATTTTTCTTTCAACAAGACTGGTCTGATGGCATAGCCGTTATAGCGTTCACGCTCCACCATTTGCGGCGACGACATATAGCCCACGCTGGGGTCGAGCGGGTCGATGCCGTAGATGGTCTCGAAGGCCCAAGCCGTGGCTTCGCCGCCTGTACCGACGCTGCTCGGTGTGGAAGTCCAATAGTGGCAACGGGCACGGTTCACTCGCCCATAATTGCCCTCGGCGTCGCGTCCGGAATATCCCGTGATGGGGAAATAGATGATGCCCACGAGTTTGCCTTCGCCGTCTCTTTTCGTCACCTCCCACACCGAGGCGTCGAAGTCGAGATTGTCTTCACGGCCGTCGTCGCCCACTTTCTTCACCGTTTTCCATTTCCACGTACATTCGGCCAGCAGTCTGTCCCACATCTCTTTGGTTGGCATGCGCCACAGCCAGAAGCCGTCGCCGAGCCAAGCCCTCACGGGGTCGTCTGTGGTGGCCGAGATGTCGTCCGTAGCCGTCCCGACGTATCCTGCCGGCGAATAGTTTTCGGCCGGTTTCTTCTCCGTCTCTCCCCAGGCATAGTGGTTGCCCGTTTCGAGCGACTCCATGGCTCCGAGGTTGCACGTGGCCCAAAGCACCTCATAAGTCTTGTCGTCAATCGTCATTTCCATGCCGAGCGACACGAACACCATTTGTGCCGAACTGATGCCGGTCTGTGTCCAGGTGGCATCGGGCGAAACGATGATGGCCATCGACTCCGTCAGGTCTGTGTTGTAGGTGGTGCACCGGGCGATATCGATGGTGCTCAGCCGGATGTCTTGCTCTTCGAGTGTGAAGTTGAACGTATAGATTTTTCCGGCTTCAAACTTGTTGTTATTGAAGACGTCTGTTGAGAGTCGGAGACGATAGGTGAGATAGTTGGTGTCGATGGTGAAGATGAGGGGTGTGTGGTTGAAATCACCGTCGACGGGGAAGCAAAGATTATAAAAGACACCTCTCTGCCCCACGGCCATTGTCGGTGCCGAGATGTGAGTGGTGAGGCGACTGTAATAGCCCGACCGGTCGGCAGGTTCGTGAGTGGTTCCATCTTCAAAGCGTCTGACGTCTGGAAACAACTTTTTGCCGTCTTCAGCCTCCATCTTGATGTCATAAATATAGATGGGCGAGGTGGTGGCATTGGTCACGTTGAAGCGGATGATGGCACAGGCCGAGTTGAACGCCGAAGACTGAGCCACCACCTTCTGGTCGTCGACGACACTGAGCCTGGTGGCCGTATAGACATAAGAATAGTCGGCAAGCGAGGCCAAGTCGGCAGTGAGAGTGGTGTAAGAGAAGGTGTCGGGAAGCCTCATGTCCACTACCACGGCGTCGGAGCCGCTTGTCGTCGAGGTATGGGTATTGGTGGGATGAAAGCAAAACATGGCATCATCCACCGCCACGGGATAGTCGTAGTGGCCGTCGGTGAGCCCATATTTCACACCATGAAGCGTGTGGAGCTTGATTTTAGAGCGACCGGCATCGACCGTCTCAAAAGCCGTCGGGGTGTGGTAGTTTGGCGTGCTCTCGAGTGTTTCATAAAAGGGCACATAAGCGCCATCGTGTTTGATGGCCGTGAGCATGTTGTTGGAGCTTTCCCACACGTATGCGGCCTTGTCATCGGTTTCCGACCGGTCGTCCCAATAGCTGCGACTTTTGGTATCGGCAAAGACGATGTCGAGCCGTTTCACGTCTGGGCGAAGCGTCTCTTCATTGCTGCAAGCCGTGAGCAGAAGTGTGGGAATGAGCCAAGCGAAATATTTCATCATACAAACTCTCTTTGCGTATGCATTTAGTCTGTCATGTCGTCGACCACAAAGTTGCCTCCGTTTTCCGTGTCGTTGCAATAGAAATAGTCGAGGTCTGCGGACACCACACTGACGAGCTTGACGTTTTTCTGCCCCACCTTGAAGACATAGGTGATGTTTTTGCCCTGTTGCCAAGGTGTGGTATTTTCAAACGAAGCCGAGCGCACCACGCCGTCGCATTTGAGCGTGACGGTCCACGTGGTGGGATTGGCGGCGTCGGGCACGACGAAGTGGTGGGTGTCTGAAGCCTCTCCGGTGGCAGTGCCTGCCGTGACGGTGACGCCGTCGAAAAGCAAGGGCGTCGAGCCCGACTCTGTGACGGTTAGGTGAGAAATAGTGGTGCCTGCCTCCCAGTCGTAAGTCAGTGTGAGTTCGCCCTTTGTCGTGATGTCCGCCGAGGGAGTAAGCGAGATGTCGGTCACGTCGATGTCAGCTTCGGTCTCGTTCACAAAGGCCACCCCTACCCTGCAGTGGGCATAGCCGAACTTCAGGTTGACGATTTGCCCGAAGGCAGCGTCAGCGCGGTTTATCTTGAGTGGCAGAGCCGCCATGGCGCTTTGGGTGGCACCGTTCTCGAGTTTCAAGGTCAGGGATGAAATACTTATGTCTTTGACGGCATTGATGGGAGCTCCGGCAGTGAAGCGGTAACTGTCGGCATTGTCGGCCCAATACATCAGTGGCTGGGAGGCACTGACATAAGTCCATCCTTCGACGCCATAGCGCACTTCATAGCCCTTCATCACCTCGAAAGTCTCGCCATCTTTGTCTTCGACGGCAAAAACCTTGAAGTTGTCGCACATCCCCAATGGGATATAACCGCGCGAAGCGACACGGGCGGCAGAGAGCGTTATGGCTCTGCCTTCCGTGACGCCGCCGGTCCATTCATCGGCCTCGCCGCAGCCACTGACGAGCAGTGCAGCGAGACTTATGGGGATGATATGCTTGGGCATAATCTTTTTATATCAAAGCGTAATGGTTACGTTAACATCGTCCCATGCCACAACTTCCTGCACGTCGAAGAGGATGGGATTGAGGATGGGGTCGCCGTTTTCTTTGAAACCTACGTTGTCAGTCATTTTGATGGTGTAGTTATAGCGCTTGCCAGCCAAGAGTCTGTTGGCGTTTGAGTCGCCATCCACCATAGTCTGACTGCATATGGGAATGTACATGTAGCCATAGTCTGAGGCGTTGCCCACATAATAGTTGTCTGTGGCCGATTGCTTGACTTTACACTCCACTTTGAGACACACCATGCCGCTTGCAGGGATGGTGTTGCCGCCGAGCGAAGTCTTTGTACCTATCCAGAGCGTCTTGTTCGTACCCTTTACACTATTTACAACTGTCTCGTTTGTGGCAAAAACATAGCCGTTTGCATATTCGGTAAACAAAGTCTGCTCACCGCTCGATTGTGTAAAACTGATGGAAGGGGTAAGGCTGAATTTGCGCGTGGCGTCCGAGACCGAGGTTTCGTAGGTTGCTTCTCCGGCATTGTCCACTTTCACACTGCCCAAAGTTGATGTTTGTATCACCTCGATGCTGTTTACTTCTATCTCCACACCGAGTTGGTCTACTACGCCACCGGCCTCTATTTCCATTTTCATGCTGTTGATTTTTGAGAAGGCATGACGGAATGTCAGCGGCACACGTTGCTGTTGGGGTTGGCCTGTGGCGACGGCAAAGATCACATCTTTATCGCCCGCTTCAGCCTTGATGGTCATCACGTCGCCCGTGGTGTTGGTCGAAGTGAACGAGGCTCCATCGGCAGCATAGGGGAAGTAGGCATAAAAATCCATGTTGTTGGCCGGCCAGAAACGCAGTTCGGCCGGGTCGACATATTCCCAAGAGTTGGTGGCAGACTTCCATGTCTGCTCAGCTGCTTTTGTTTCAGCACCAAGATAAAGATTGTTTACCGAATAGCCCACTACGCCGAAGCTGCTGCCATAGGATTTCATTTCGTCGATGGTGACATCGCCGGAAGTGTAGGCACGAGATTTCACCGTGTAGGCGCCAAAGGTCAAGGCATTGGTTTTGTCTACGAAACCCTGTTCGGCCATTTCGTTGGTGCAACTGCTGACGGTCAGCAAGGCTGCACAAGTTGCAAGAAAGGTTTTCTTCATCATCTGATAATTGTTTTTTTATGTTGGTTTGGATTAGATTGTTTGCTGTTTATAATGGTCTGGTGTTTTTTTGACTCTCTCACAAAACGATTTCCTGATGCTCGTCGTTCCATGGGATGGTTTCGGGCACCAATCCGCCTATGTCGGTCGACTCGGGGTCGGTGTGCGGCAGGTCCACTTCGAGGTCAAGATTGATGTCGAGGTCGAGATTGGCCGTGGCGGTATTGTCGTCGAGCCATTGCTCCAGTTGCGGCCTGACGTCGGCCTTGAACGTGAAGAGCGAGTTGTCCACGAGCACGAAATTGATGGTCAGTTCAAACTGTGTGTCCGAGCGGAGATTGTGGGGATTGAAGCCAAAACAACTGAACGACTGCGACAAGTCGGCCTCCGTATAGCCTCCGTTGCGAAACGAGCGGTTCACGAGATTGAAAGCATACACAGCCTCTTCACGACTCGGCTCCCTCGTGGCTAAGTTCACGGCCTGAGAGAGTCCCGACATAAACGAGGGCTGCATACCACGGCAATAGTTGATGCCCTTCACGCGCACTTTGATGTTCACCCTTTTCGTCACGGCATGTTGCACGGTGTGGATGTGTCTCGCCACCACGTCGTTGACATAGTTTTCGGGGCGGTCATAATAATAGTCTCGCCGCGGCGACTCAAAGGCCACATGGCGTATGGTAGACAACGCGAGATAGTCGGGATAAGTGTCATACACGGTGTCGGCCGTCACCGAGGCTTGGCAGTCTTCGAGCATTCTGTCGGTGTGAAACACGATGCCGGGCATTTCCACCCGACTGTCGTTCATCACGATGAGGTCATACGTTCCCTGTTCGAGCCACAGCCGCGGCGCCAAGGCGTCGGCGTCGGGTGGCAGTTCGGTCTTTAGCAGATGGGTGGCCGAGTCGAAGGCAAAAATCGTCACACCGTTGAGCCGCGACGTCGTGGCATAGTCTTTGTGAGAGGTGGCAAAAGCCGTCTTGGACCAGTCGTTGTGGAGTTGCACATTGTCGCGCGTAATAGTCTCGTAATAGAGATGGTCGCGCTGGCACGAGGCAAACAACGCCACCACCAAGAAGACCACGGCCATTGTCCACGGCAGGCGAACACTCCCGCCCAGATGTGACTTATCGCTCATATCCGCCTCCTCCTTGTTTTTTGTCTATCTGATACACAATCGACAGTTCCAGCGACGTGGGCAACACCGTCTGCAAGCGCCGGGAGCCCCACGGATAGTCTTTCACCTTAATCACGCCATAAGGCGTGCCCGGTGTCTGTGTATATTTCGTGTAATCCGTCTGCACATAGCCGGCCGAAGCAGCATACTCCAGTCTCCATTTTCTCGACAGCCGTCGCACGCCGCCCACTGTCGCCGACACGTGCCACACGTCGCCCTGAACGCCACGACGGTTGGGCTGTAAGTCATATTTTCCGCCACCGGCCGTCAGACCCACAAACATTGAGCGGTCTGTCGTCGTGGTGCCAAGCCAATAATATCTGGACGAGAGGGCCACGTAGCGCAACTGCATCGTCTTGCGCCACTTCGTCTTGCGCCACCAGGGATAAACAAGTGTGGCACCAAGAGACCATTTCTGTCTGATGGGCACCTCTATCGAGACATTCACGGCTGTGAGCAGGTCGTAAAGGAGGTTGGTTTTGACAAAAAGCAAAGGTCGCGCTACCCTCGCTTCGGGCCACGCGACACAGCAACCCGAGTCTGGTTCGAGCATGATTATGTCATTCTCCACTGCCATCGCGGCGGGTACAGCCATCTCAGAGCCTGCCATCACGAGCCGCGGCTCCCTCCACAGTCTCACCTCGGCAAAACGCATAGTCGGGAAAGCACGTCGTGGTGTCACGGCAGCGAGGTGATTGCTGGTCAGCACCTCGGTCAGCCATCCGGCTCTGGATGCCGTGTCTTTGAGACAGGCGGCGTTTCGCGTCAGATAGTCGCTCACGGCCTTGGCTCGCCGGCCGGCCAGACGTCTGTTTACCGCCAGACTGCCTTCGGGCGATGTCGATGCCGTCACGCCAAGACGCCACGTCTCGACAGTTCGCAACGCGGCAAGAGAGTCGAGACGAAATATAAATTGTTGAAGAGCCGGTCTGTTTGAGGGGACTGCAGCGAGCCGCGAACCGCCGCAAGGGAAATACACTTTCACACAGAGCGAGTCAGCCGGCACCTGCGCCTTCAGCAAAGCAGGGGCCGTCCACATTATGAGCCACAACAATGTCACTCTTGTCACCATCGCTCTCATTATAATTCTGCTGTATCTCTCTATATGAAGGTAAGACGTGTTCTGTGTGAAGTCTACGAAAAAAATCGGAAGTATGTCGTTCGTAAGAAACGCAGACGCTCTATGCTTTTTCGTGTGGGCAATTGCTGAAGGCGGGAGTGCGTTGGGATAATCGGCGCACCTGCCTCAAGCTGACCAAATGACTATCAACTGCAAAATTATAACTTTTACAATATATATACAATTACCCCCCGAAACGCCACTCAGTTAATCATATTTAACTTTATGCTTTACAATATGGCAACTTTAAATGCAATTTTGAGGGAGGAAGACAGATGGAGAAGAAATGGAGATTTGCACAAGCAAACAGCAAAAAAAAGCGACAGCCTTTATAGCCGTCGCTTAAATTGTTTGTAGATGTGTGGGGCTGTTGCCCCCGCCACTGGGTTTAGAGCAACTGCTCGATGCGCTCGGCGTAGGCCGACTTGGGCGAAGCGCCCACCATGCGGCTGCCGGCCTCCTCGCCTCCTTTGACGAAAACGACACAGGGGATGTTGCGCACACCGAAACGGCCGGTGAGCTCGGCATTCTCGTCGACGTCGCATTTGCACACATTCACACGGCCGGCATACGCCTCGGCCAGCTCGTCGATGATGGGGGCTATTTTTTGGCACGGGCCACACCAAGCAGCCGAGAAGTCTATCACTACAGGAAGGCCTTCGCCAATGACGGCCTCAAAATTTTGGTCGGTAATCTGTTTTGCCATATTGATGATGTTGTTGGTTTGGTTTTTGTCGGTATGTGTTTTTTGTCGCTCTTTCTCTTTTTATGCAAAAATAGTGCAAGGTGAATGCAGAGCTACGGAAAGCGCAAAGCGTTTTTCGGTTGCTATGCTGAACCGCAGCCTATTTTATGCAAAATTACTGCTTTTTTCAGTTGATGCGGTAGCTGAAACAGTTTTTTTCGGCCAGATAGTCCACAAGTCGCTTGTCTACGCTGACGCGATGTGTGGTGCTCTTGAGGCTGAGCGGCTGTCTGCCACGAGCGGCCATAAGGCAGAGGCGCACTTCAGCTCCGGCGTCGGTGGAGGTGGCGGCTGTGAGGGTGTCGAGAAGTTCGGCGAGATCGGCCTCGGTGGCTTCTGAGAGGTAGACGCCGACGGTGAGGCTGGTGACGAGGCGGTCTTTAACGTCGGAGAGGAAAGAGACGGAGCCGATGCGGAGGTCGAAGGCTGAGGGGTTCCAGCGCTGGGGCTCGACGCGGGCATTGATGTAGACGAAGTTTTCGCCGGCAAAATAGCCTCGCCAGCGGGCCCACTCGTCGCCAAAAAGGGTGAAGGTACCGCTGCCGCTGTAGTCTTCAAGCCGCACACGGCCGTAGGGAAGGCCTTTTTTGGTCTGTCCCTCACGCTCTATGCCGACAATGCCGCCCAGGGTGACTTCTCGGCCGCCAAAGGGGGTGAGGTCGGCAAGGTCGGAGGCGTGGAAGGTGCAGACGTTGCCCACCACAACGGCGTATTCGTCCAAGGGATGGCCGGTGATGAACACGCCGACCATTTCTTTCTCGGCGGTGAGCCGTTGCAGGGCGCTCCACTCCCGGACGTCGGCACGGGGCACGGGGCGCGAGATGACGCTGTCGGCCATATCGCCAAAAAGACTGGCCGAGGCTTGGGCACGGTCGGCCTGATAGTTTTGGCCGAAACGGACGAGATCGTCAATGAAGGTGGTGCCTGTGGCTGAGGGCTCGACGTATTGCTCGCGGCGAAGGGGCGCAAGGCTGTCGAAGGCGCCGGCAAGGGCCAGGCTCTCGATGCATTTCTTGCCTACGGCCGAGAGATTGACGCGCTCGACGAAGTCGTAGATGTCTTTGAACTCTCCGCCACGGCTGCGCTCGGAGAGGATGGCTTCGACAGCCGAGACACCTACGCCCTTGATGGCGCCGAGACCGAAACGGATGTGGCCGGTGCGGTTGACACTGAACTTGACACGGCTCTCGTTGATGTCGGGGCCGAGGGTGTGGATGCCCAGCCGACGGCTCTCGTCCATAAGCTTGGTGATGGTCTTGATGTCGTCTTTGCTTCGGCTCATCACGCCGGCCATGTATTGGGCCGGATAGTTGGCCTTGAGGAAGGCGGTCTGATAGGCCACCCAAGAGTAGCACGTGGCGTGGCTCTTGTTGAAGGCATAGGAGGCAAAGGCCCGCCAGTCTTCCCATATCTTCTCCAGCACCTTGGGGTCGTGGCCACGGGCCGTGCCACCTTCGATGAACTTGGGATACATGTGGTTGAGCTTGTCGATGAGCTTCTTGCCCATGGCCTTGCGCAAGGCGTCGCTCTCGCCACGGGTGAAGCCGGCTATCTCGCGCGAGAGCAGCATGACTTGCTCTTGATAGACGGTGATGCCGTAAGTGTCCTTGAGGTATTTCTCCATACACGGCAGGTCGTAGGTGATGGGGTCGAGGCCGTGTTTGCGCCGGATGAACTGGGGTATGTATTGCATCGGACCGGGACGGTAGAGGGCGTTCATGGCGATAAGGTCTTCGAAGGTGGAGGGGCGGAGTTCCATGAGGTAGCGCTGCATGCCGACCGACTCGAACTGGAAGGTGCCGATGGTGTTGCCGTCGCAATAGAGCTGATAGGTGGCGGGGTCGTTGATGTCGATTTGGTCGATGTCGATGACCACGCCGAGGCTCTCGCGGATGTTTTGGACGGCTTCGCGGATGATGGAGAGGGTCTTGAGCCCGAGGAAGTCCATTTTGATGAGTCCGGTCTCTTCGATGACTTTGCCTTCGTATTGGGTACAGGCCACCTTCTGGTTGGTCTCCTTGTCGAGGGCCGTGGACACGGGCACCCAGTCGGAAATGGGGTCGCGACAGATGATGAAGCCGCAGGCGTGGACGCCGGTGTTGCGCACGTTGCCTTCGAGCATCTTGGCGTAACGGATGGTGTCGTGGAGGATGGGGTCGGGAGAAACCTCGGCCTGGGCCAATAGAGGAATGGCGGCAATGGCGTTTTTGAGGTTCATTTTGGGCGTTTTGCCGTCGGGGCCTTCGGGGAGCTTGTCGGGGATGGCATTGCAAAGGCGGTCGGTGACGTCGCGAGGGAGTTTTTGCACACGGGCCACGTCTTTGATGGCGGAACGGGTGGCCATGGTGCCGTAGGTGATGATGTGGGCACAGTTTTCGGCGTGGTATTTGTCGGTGACCCACGCCAAGACGCGGCCACGGCCATCGTCGTCGAAGTCTACGTCGATATCGGGCAGGGAGATGCGGTCGGGGTTGAGGAAGCGCTCAAAAAGGAGGTCGTATTTGATGGGGTCAATCTGGGTGATGCCCAGACAATAGGCCACGGCACTACCGGCAGCCGAACCACGACCGGGGCCCACGGAGACATCGAGCTGCTCACGGGCGGCACGGATATAGTCTTGAACGATGAGGAAGTAGCCGGGGAAGCCCATGGTCTTCATGATGTGGAGCTCGAAGTTGATGCGCTCTTTGACTTCGTCGCTCAGGGGTGTACCGTAGCGGCGCTCAGCGCCTTCGTAAGCGAGCTTGCCGAGATAGTCGGCTTCGAGCTTGATGCGATAGAGCTTGTCTATGCCGCCGAGCTTCTTGATTTTGCTTTCGGCATCTTCACGGCTGAGCACTTCACGGCCGTTTTCGTCGCGGGTGAATTCCTGGAAAATGTCTTCGTCGGTATAGCGTTCGCGATAGCCGGCTTCGGTGCCAAAATCGGCGGGGATGTCGAAGTTGGGCATGATGGGGCCGTGGTCGATGGTGTAGGCTTCGATTTTTGAAGCCACTTCCATGGTGCCGGCCAGGGCTTCGGGACAGTCGGCAAAAACGGCGTTCATCTCGGCTTGGGTCTTAAACCACTCTTGCTTGGTATAGAGCATACGGGTGGGGTCGTCGAGGTCTTTGCCGGTGGAGAGGCAGATGAGACGGTCGTGGGCTTCGCCGTGCACTTCGTCGACAAAATGGCAGTCGTTGGTGCAGACAAGTTTGACGCCGGTCTCGGCGGCGAGGCGCATGATCTGGGCGTTGACTTTTTGCTGTATGGGATAGGTCTCGCGATTGGCGCGGATGTGGGGGTTGGTCACTTCGTGGCGTTGCATCTCAAGGTAGTAGTCTTCGCCAAAAACGCGTTTGAACCACAACACGGCTTCGCGGGCTTCTTCGTAGCTGCCGTTAATGAGTTTCTGCGGTATTTCGCCGCCGAGGCAGGCCGAGCAGACGATGAGGCCTTCGTGGAAACGCTCGAGGTCGGCGTGGTCGGTGCGTGGACGCATATAGAAGCCGTCTACCCAAGCGCGAGAGACGAGCTTGACGAGGTTGTGATAGCCGGTGGCGTTTTTGGCCAAGACCACGAGGTGCCAGCCGGACTGGTCGGTCTTGATTTCGTGGAGCGACTTGTCGCCGCGACGGGCCACATACATTTCGCAACCATAGATGGGCATGAAGTCCAACACGGCTTGGTTTTTGGCCACAGCCTTTTGGGTGGCGGCTACGAGTTCGTCGTGGCTCATTGCGGCTTCGGGGGCGCCGGCTTCGGGGGTGAATGTGCCGTCGGCGAGGGCTGCGAGTCGCTCTTGGGCAGCCTTGAGTGCACCTTTGGCTTTACCCTTCACCTTGTCCACATAGTTGGCAAACTCTTTGATGCCCATCATGTTGCCGTGGTCGGTGACGGCCATGGCTTTCATCCCGTCGGCGAGAGCTTTGTCGACAAGGGCCGGAATGGCGGCTTGACCGTCGAGGACGGAATATTGAGTATGGACGTGAAGGTGTACGTATGGTTGCATAGATGGTGATGTTTTGCGAGGATTTTATGTGGGGGAAGGATGTAGAGGGATGAGGAGCGACCACCTATTGTGCCGACCTTACAGGCCGGATTTTAGAGGTGTGCTCTATACCCGGGCCTAACGACCCGGGCTGATATGTCGCGCCCTTACAGGGCTTGCCGGGCCGCAAATATTTTTTCGGTTTTGCCGGTTCGTAGCCCCGGGGCGTTAGGGATTGTGAGCGGCCCGGCAAGCCCTAAAGGGGCGTTACATACTAGCCCAGGTCGAAGGCCTGGGTAAATATGGCCTCCCATTTCCGGCCTGAAGGGTCGGCACACCAAGCGTTTCGTTATCAATATTTCATTTTCATTCCCCTTATTGTGCCGACCTTACAGGCCGGAATTAGAGGCCCATTTCTAACCCAGGCCTTCGACCTGGGCTGTTATGTGGCGCCCTTGCAGGGCTTGCTTGGCCGCTAAATTCTTTTTGTCTCTTTGTCTCTTTGTCTCTTTGTCTCTTTGTCTTTTTGACTCTTTGACTCTCTTTCAAAAAAAACTACCCCTCTTCACATTCTCCCAATCTACGCGAAATACGCATGGCACAAAAGTTGGGGCCGCACATGGTACAAAATTCTCCGTTTTCGTAATGCGCGTCTTTGTAGTATTGATAGGAAAGTTCAGGGTCGAGACTGAGGTTGAATTGGTCTTTCCAACGGAATTCATAACGAGCCTTTGAGAGAGCGTCGTCTCTGAGTTGGGCTCCGGGATGCCCCTTGGCCAAGTCGGCGGCATGGGCTGCTATCTTGTAGGTAACCACACCTGTGCGCACGTCTTCACGACCTGGCAGGGCGAGGTGCTCTTTGGGCGTGACGTAGCAGAGCATGGCCGTGCCGAGGGCAGCAATCTGGGCGGCACCGATTGCCGAGGTGATGTGGTCGTAGCCGGGGGCAATGTCGGTGACGAGCGGACCGAGGGTGTAAAAAGGTGCTTCGTGGCACTTCTCCATCTGCCTCGCCACGTTTTCGGCAATCTTGTGCATGGGCACATGGCCGGGGCCTTCGATAAAAGCTTGAACATCTTTGGCCCAAGCACGCTGCACGAGTTCGCCCATCGTGTCGAGTTCGGCAAACTGGGCGGCGTCGTTGGCGTCGTAGATGGAGCCCGGACGCAGACCGTCACCAAGACTGATGGCTACGTCGTAAGCGGCACAAATATCGCAGATGTCGTCAAAATGCTCGTAAAGGAAGCTCTCACGGTCGTGCTTGATGCACCACTCGGAGATAATCGAACCGCCACGGCTCACCATCCCCGTCTTGCGACCTTGTGAGAGATGAATGTTTTGCCGGCGTATGCCGCAATGGATGGTGAAATAGTCCACGCCTTGCTCACACTGCTCGATGAGGGTGTCGCGATAAAGTTCCCAGGTGAGGTCTTCGGCCTTACCTTTCACCTTCTCCATGGCTTGATACATCGGCACCGTGCCTACGGGAACGGGACAGTTGCGCACAATCCATTCGCGCGTCTCGTGTATGTTGTCGCCGGTGGAGAGGTCCATCAGCGTGTCGCCTCCCCATTTGCAGCTCCACACGGCTTTCTCCACCTCCTCGTCAATGCCCGACGTAGTAGCCGAGTTGCCAATGTTGGTGTTGATTTTCACGAGAAAGTTGCGTCCGATAATCATCGGTTCGGCTTCGGGGTGGTTGATGTTGGCAGGCAAAGCGGCACGTCCGGCGGCGATTTCGTCGCGCACAAATTCGGGAGTGATGTGGGTGGCGATGCCCAGTTCGGCGGCATTCATGTTTTCTCTGATGGCCACATACTCCATCTCGGGGGTGATGATGCCCTGCTTGGCATAGGCCATCTGGGTGATGCGGGCACCGGCTTTGGCCCGATAAGGCAACGGGGCATGACCAAAGCGTAGATGGTCGAGGTCGCGATTGGCCAACCGCTCACGGCAATATTCAGAGGTGAAAGCCGGCAGACGCTCCACGTCGCCGCGGTCGGTAATCCACTTCTCACGCAGTCGCGGCAGACCTTTCTTCAAATCAATTTCGGCTTTGGGGTCGCTGTAGGGTCCGGAAGTGTCGTAAATATATACGGGGTCGTTGGGCGAGAAATGCTTTTCGCCGTTCTTGTCTTTGGTCACCGTCGGGGTGAGCGTCACGAGACGCATACCCACACGGATTTCGGGGAAGAGCTTTCCCGGCATATACACCTTCTCACTCGAGGGATAGGTGATTTTCATTTTGTTTTCCATACCAATGGCGGCCATAGCGTCTGCCGGACTCTTGGCTCGACAAATACAACCGCTCACGGCGATACCGTCTATACCCGTGGCCATCAGTGCCTTCACGTCGGAAGCCTCAATGCCGCCAATGGCACAAATGGGCACGTTGATGCCTTCACGAAACACCTCGTCCATGATTTGACGATAGCCCTCAAGGCCGAGCAAAGGTGAGAGTTTTTCTTTTGTGGTGGTGTAGCGAAACGGCCCGAGCCCGATGTAGTCGGCCGAGGCGCGATGGAGGCGGCGAATGTCATCGATGGTATTGGCCGTGCCGCCAATGAGAAAACCTTCGCCGAGCACTTGCCGCGCTTCGTCTACGGGCATATCGTTTTTGCCCAAATGCACACCATCGGCCTCAATTTCCTTCACCAAAGCCACACGGTCGTCTATGACAAACGTGGCGTCAACAGCCCGACAAGCGGCTTTAAGCCTCAATGCGATGGGTTTCATCTCTTCGTCGGTCGCCTCTTTCATGCGGAGTTGTATCCAGCGGCAACCGCCCTCGAGGGCAGCCATAGCCGATGCTTCATAGGTGAGTGTGGACGTGTGGTGGGTGATAAACTGAATGGGTATCATAGCCGTATGAGTGATTGCTCTGCGAAGTTACAAAGCCACGGCGGATTGGCCAATAAAACGTTGGATAATTATTTCAACTCCCCTACCCTGCGCCGAGCTAACCTCGGTCTTGGTCCCGGCTTTCTACAATCTCCGGACAATGCCTGCTCGTTGGTGGGCTTAGGCACTTCTCCCCAACTTTTGTTCGTTGGTTGGCAAAAATGGCAAACTGGCATAAAACGGCACGCATTTTTTCTCTCATTCTCAAAGTCTTTCATCAAAATAATATACTTTTGCATTAACAACCTTAATCTGCTTTTTGCAATATCTACCATAATCTATGCGCTAAGCATTCTACATTTTGCTTGATATGAAAAAATCTCTACGCAATTGGCTTTTCATGGTGGTGACTGAGTTTTCGCTCGGGCTTTCGGCTCAAACAGACAGTCAACCGCTTTTCGTGCATTTGGCCGACGGCTCGCTGGATGTCTTTCCGGCAGCCTCCATTAAGCGTTACGCCCAGACATCCGACTGTCTCCACGTCACGTTGACAAACGACTCTGTGGTGGGTTACGCACTGACCGATGTGGCCCAAACGAGTCTTGAAGCTCCCGCCAATCTGCCGGTTTTCACTTCGTTCAAATTCAACAACAAATACAACGACCAAGTCTATACCGACGTCATAGCCACGCTCGAAAACGACTCGACTGTGACGGCCGTGGTGCCGGCCATAGGCAAACGACTGACGCCGTCGTTCCAGACCAGCGACGCCTTGTGCCGGGTCTTTCTCGACGGCAAAGTGCAGACGAGCAAAGTGTCGCGACCGCGTTTCGACCACGACCTTGTCTACACGCTCGGTCGTGAAGGTTGGCGGCAGTTGTCTTTTGTCAAAACCAAAGACGAAGTGTGGTCACCCCCCGGCGATGACGAGACGGTCACGCCCATCTCCCTCACCGTCGACATGCTCTCGACCAATGCCCCGTCAAACAAAGAAGATGAAGAGGGATTGGCCATGATGCTCGACGGCAACATTTCCACTTATTTTCATTCCACATGGGGCTCGGGCGACTATGAAAAACTCCCCACTGACGAGTGTCCGTATGTGCAAGTTGATCTCAATGAGGCCATAGACCATCTGCAATTCTCCTACACCACCCGTCATGATAACGCGCGCTATCCAATGGGATGGGCCATACAAGCATCGGCCGACGGCACCACATGGACCGAAGCTGCCACCATCACATCGGGACTGCCCACAACCATCAGCACCGCCTACACCTCTCCAACCATCGACCTTGGCGCCTCATACAACCACCTGCGCTTTGTGCAGACTTACACGAATTATAAAAACTATCTTGCCTTGGCTGAATTTTCGCTCAGCCAAGTGGTTGTCAACGAGACCGGCAGCGACGAACCCGTGCTCATCAGTCCGGCAGAGTGGCAATATTCATGGATGCCCTACGGCCGTGAAGTGACGGTGAAAACAACTTGGCCCACCGACACGGCCACTATGGTACCGAAAATCTATGTCGACGTGGAAAACGGCGAAATGATTACGAGCAAAGAGGTTTACCTGCGCGCCTGGCTCACCATCGACGGCGCCGGCATATGGCCCGATCTCACCGACAGCATCAGCATACGCGGCCGAGGCAACACCAGCTGGAACAGCAACCCTTACGACAAAAATCCCTATCGCATCAAGTTCGACGTCAAGCGCAAGCCTTTCGGCCTCACCGCCGGCAAGAGCTGGGTGCTTCTGGCCAACAAGCAGACGGGCTCGATGATGACCAATGCCGTGGCCATGAAAGTGGCCAATCTGGCTGGTGCAGAGGCCGCCAACGACATGATACCCGTCGAACTTTATCTCAACGGTGAATATCGCGGCAGCTACAACTTCACCCAGCAGGTGGGCTTCTCCAACAACAGCATCGACCTGCCCGACGAGAGCGACGCCGTCCTCCTCGAACTCGACACGTATTCCGACCCCGGCAAATTCTATGACACCAGCTTTAATCTGCCGGTCAACATCAAAGAGCCCGATTTTGAGAAAATTCCCGATGCCGAGCGCCAAGCACTCATCCAAGACGACTGGAACGCCTTCTCTGCTCTCGTGGCCGGCGGCACCGACGCCTATGCCGACCGTCTCAACGTCGACGCTTTCGCCCGCTTCTGGTTTGTCAACGACTACGTGCTCAATATGGAGCCGGGCCATCCCAAGAGCACCTTCCTCTATCGCGAAGACCTCCTGGCCCTCCACAGCACCTACACCTTCGGTCCCGTCTGGGATTTCGACTGGGCCTATGGCTATGACGGTTCACGCACTTATTGCCAGTCGGGTGCCACCAAAAACGTCATCTCAAACCTCGCGTCTTCGGCCGGCGGCCTCTTCTTTGACGCGATGCGCTCCAACAGCGAACTCGTCAAACGGGCCTACTATCGTGTGTGGAAAGACTTTATGGAAAACCACCACCAAGAAGTCATTGAGTTTGTCGACGACTATCTTGCCTTTGCCAACCCCTCCTACCTGCACAATGCAGAGAAGTGGAGCGACGGTAGCAGCTATGCCACCAATGCCGCCAATATGAAGTCGTGGCTCAACGAGCGCTCGGCCTATCTCTATGCCAACCTCGACTCTTATGCCGACGACGACGTTTGGGTGCCCACCTCCGGCGATGTCAATGGTGACGGCTTCGTCACCGTGGCCGATGCCGTCTGTGTGGCCAATCATATTCTGGGTCTGGAAAACGAAAGTTTCAACGAAACTCAAGCCGATGCCGATGCTTCGGGTGAGATTGACGTGAACGATATTGTCTATGTGGTATCAATGGCTCTGCGTCAGTCGTCATTGGCCACGGCCGGCTACAACGTGCAACGCGCTGCGGCCTCTCTGCGACTGAGTCCCTTCACGGCTTCTGCAGGCTATGCCACACAGCTCGACCTGACCATTGCCACCGACTCGGCCTCCTGCTATGCTGCGGCTCAATTTGAAGTGGTGGTGCCCGACGGCATGACGCTCACCAACGCCGCTGCCGATGACGTGCCTTGCCGTGTCTCCTTCAGCCAACTCTCCGACGGTCGCTATCGCGTGGCACTCTATGCTCAGAATGGCCGCACTCTCCCCACCGAAGGCCTTGACGTGGCTCTGACACTCCAAGCCGAAAACTACATTCCCCAACCGCTTCGCGTGGTGAGCATCGACGGCGGCCGTATGGCCACAGCCAAGGGTGAAGACCAAAGACTTTCGCCTCGCTCCGTCACCTTCGACATGGCCACCACCGGCATCAATATCGGCGAAGCCGTAGTGACTGAAGGCGGCAACGGACTCACCATCAAGAGCGACAAAGCTGGCAGCCTCGGCGTCTACACACCCGACGGCCGACTGGCACGCACCCTCCAAATCAACAGCGGACACAACCATTACGACCTCCCCGCCGGCGTCTACATCGTCGGTCGCCATAAAGTGGTGGTCAATCCGTAAGGCATACATATTTACATAATAAGTCTAAGTGTCTAAGTATTAGCGGTCAAGGGAGCCCTGAAAAGACTGAGGAGGCAACCGCTGGCCAAGGGACTCTAAGAGTATTAGCGGCCAAAGGAGCCCTGTAAGGGCGTAACATACTAGCCCAGGTCGAAGGCCTGGGTATGCGACAACTCCTCTAAACTCCGGCCTGTAAGGTCGGCACAATGAATAGAAAACAATGAAAACATATCACGAATATTTGAACTTTAAAAGATCGCTTAGTGTGCCGACCTTACAGGCTGGAAATTAGAGGTCCATTTCTAACCCGGGCCTAACGACCCGGGCTGATATGTTGCGCCCTTGCAGGGCTTGCTTGGCCGCTCACGCTTTTTGTCTCTTAATCTTTATACTATCCCATCATCATGAAAAACCTGATATATCCCCTCTTGTTGCTCGTCGGCCTTTGTGCTCATACCCTTCCCGCCACAGCCGATACGTCGCAGCCCTCCACCGTGTCGCTCAGCCTCACAGAGACTCTACAGGCCACAGAATGGTCACTGAGCGTGGCACTCGAAAATCCCACCGACAGCAATCTTACGGCCTTCCAGATGGACATCAACCTGCCCACCGGCCTCTCTCTCACTGCCGGCACACCTACGGCATCAGTCCGTCTCCCGGACCATCAGATTATGCTCTCCACCGTCGATGGCCACACGCTGCGCATCGTGGCCTTCTCGCCATCGGCTACGGCCATACCGCTCACCACGGGCGAACTCTTCACCTTCAAACTCACGAGTGCCACACCTGTGGCGGCCGGCGACTATACCGTCACGGCCACAGACATCACCTTGTCGTCACGCGACGGCACGTCTAAAACCATAGCAGACGCCTCGGGCACACTCACGGCGTCACAAGCCGTGGCGACCTACACGCTCACTTATATCGTCAACGGTGAAGTCTATACCACACAAACCTACGCCTATGGCGCCACCATCACACCGCCTGCCGCTCCCGAACTCGAGGGCCATACCTTCAACGGATGGACCGACCTGCCCGAGACCATGCCGGCAGCCGACACTCAGGTTTCAGCCTCCTTCAGCGTCAACACCTACACGCTCACTTATATCGTAGACGGCAAGACCTACACCACGCAAACCTATGCCTATGGCGCCACCATCACACCGCCTGCCGCTCCCGAACTCGAGGGCCATACCTTCAACGGATGGACCAACTTGCCCGAGACCATGCCGGCAGCCGACACTCAGGTTTCAGCCTCCTTCAGCGTCAACACCTATACCATCATCTATTATCTTGACGGCAACGTCTATACCACACAGTCTTACGCTTACGGTGCCACCATCACGCCGCCGGAAGTGACAGTCGGTGAAGGCCGCGAGTTCACCGGATGGCAGCTACTGCCCGAAACTATGCCGGCCTCAAACCTCACCATCTACGGCTACACCCGCACCACAGGCATAGACGCTACCGCGACCACTCCCGACACCAACGCCAAAATCTACGACCTCAGCGGCCGTCTCGTCGGCACCTCCTCCACCAGCCTCCCTCACGGCATCTACATCCGTGGCGGCAAGCGCGTGATAATGGGTGGGAAATAAGATAATTAGACGGCCACCCAAGCCCTGTAAGGGCGTAACATAATAGCCCAGGTCGTTAGGCCTGGGTTTAATGTATCCCACAACAATCCGGCCTGTAAGGTCGGCACACTAACCAACCATTTAATTATCAATATATTATTTCATCTATATCCTCTAAATTCCGACCTTACAGGCCGGAAATTAGAGGTGTGCTCCATACCCGGGCCTAACGACCCGGGCTATTATGTAGCGCCCTTTCAGGGCTTGCCGGGCCGCCAACAATTTTTTCCGGCTTTTTGTCAGTTCGTAGGCCTGGGCCGTTAGGGTATTTGAGCAGCCACGCAAGCCCTGAAAGGCCGTACGAGGCTGCGTGAAAATGCCCCAACACCACCTCAATTTCAATTCCCCATTATGCCCCACGCCTTCGCGCCAAATAACGCATCGACGGCCAAAACGCACCGAGGGCCTGCAAATCTTAAAACTTGCAGGCCCTCGCTTATGTTAAGTCCGGTGTGCGTCAATCGGGCACCTTCGTGCCGGAGCCGAAGTCGATTTCTTCGTAGCCCTCGGGCAGGTCCTCAGAGGTCCATTTCTCGTCCGTGCCGGACACGGCCAGCATACTGCTCGCGGCGAGCGCATAGGTCGTAGATTGGGGACGTATATAGGTCTTTTTCATTATATAATTGTTTGAGTTCTACACTTTGTCATTTATTTCACCATCTTTTGGCCGTTCTTGACATAGACGCCGCGGGCGGGCTCTGCGTCGAGGCGGCGGCCCTGGAGGTCGTAGAGGCCTTCGGCCTTGTCGGTGGCCGGCGTGGTGATGAAGTTGATGTCTTCGATGGCTGTCACTTCGCCTTCGCCAATCACTCGCACTTCAATGCTGCGGGGCGCCTCAGAGCTTTCGGCGTCGATGATGGCCTCACCGTCTTCGGTGGACAAATACCAGCGCTGCGGACTGAGTGTGCCCTCGGGATGATACAACACGCCCTCGGTCATGGTGTAGTCATGGCTGGCATCCAAATGGTCGGCGCTTATGGCTTGATAAGTGCCGTTAAAATAATAATAGCGTGTGACGCTGGCGCAACTAATCCAAGCATCTTTGGCCTCTTCCAATGCCACATTGGTCATCGTGATGGTTTTCTCGCCGGACTCGATGGCACGGATCAGGAAGGGCGTGTTGGGATGAAGGATGCCCGAAGTCACCTTTTTAATCTCAAGCACCACCTTGTTTTGGCCCTCGGTGTATTCATATTCGTGGAAGTTGTTGATGCAAGCCAGTTCAATGCCTTGGGGCAGCACTTCCGAACTCTTGATGGCAAAAGGCACATAGAGCGGTTGCCATTTGGTGTGGGTGAAGTTGCGCTTGTAGGTGAAGTTGGTCACTACCGGCTTTCCGCCCACACTGGGTTGCTCATATTCGGTGGCGTCGGTCATGGTCATGGCGTCGACGGTCACAGGCCAGTCGCCGCTGAGGACGATGGTGTATTCGCCTATTTCATCGCCATAATACTCTCTCACGCCAATCAGATAGCTTGTGCCGGCAGTGACGGGGTAGCTGAATTGGAAATTGCAATCGTCATCTTCATTGTCTTCACCGTCATCATTATATGTCAATCGCGTGGTGCCGTCGATGTTCCACAAAGAGCCGTAAGTGTCTTCATCACCAACAGTTTTCACGGTGAGGGTGCCGTCTGCAGGTGCGACAAACAAATAGAGGTTGTAACCGCTCAATTCGCTCTTACTACCGCTCACGGCAGCTATCTGGATGGTAGAGCTACCCACATTGAGTTTGGGATAAGAAAGGCCGCAACCGTTCTGGCACGTGCCGTCTTCGCCAAACTGGTGGCCCAAGGCCGGAATGGTGATGTCGGCGATGGCCGTGGTCAGTGCTTCGTCTGCATATGTCTTGTGGCAGTCGCCACATTCCCAATATGCCACAGTTCCGTCAGTGGTGCAGGTGGCCGCTACGGCGTCGTGGTGCGTGGCCGTGCCATGTGTGATGGAGAGCGTGGCGGGCGTATCAAATTCAGTGTTGGCAAAAGAGCCGCCTCCGGTATAACCCGTCGTGCAGCTGCCCGTGATAGTGCCCGTGGCATAGACTTGGTCGGCCTGACCTAATACGGGAAAGTCATTGACACCGATTTTTTGGCCCCATTCGGTGGCACCAATTTGATTTTGCAGCCACCAGGTCACCGCGCCGCTCTGCAACTGTGCGGCGGTGTAGCCTGTGACACTGCCGGAAATGGGCGTTCCATCGCTGCAGGCTACAGACTCGACGATTGATCCATCATTGGTCAGCGTCGCTTCTTTGTTGAAGAAGCAATGGCCGGAAAGATTTGTATAACCGCCGATAGAGCCAATTAGCAGGCCGCGAGAAGAACTTTCGGCAGTCACATTGCCAAACGAAGCCACATTGGTCAATTGTGAATGAACTGGTTCATCTCCATTAATTCTTCCACAAAGTCCGCCTACTGTGCTGAGGCCTTTAACCTCGCCATAATTGGCACAATTGCTAAGACTGGAGTATTGAACATTGCCCACAATGCCACCAACCAAGGTTGACGTATCGACAATGCGGCCATAATTGGAACAATTGCTGATAATCGTCGAAAGTCTGGCTTCACCGCAGATACCTCCTGTTGCATAGGCGCCGGTGACAGAGGCCCAGTTATGGCAGTCGGCCAATTTTGCCGATGCTACATCACCGACAATGCCGCCGGTATAATTAGAACTACCTGTCACACTTCCACTCAACACAGCAATGCGGCTGATGTTTTGGCTCTCCTGCAAATAACCGGCCAGCGTACCGGTATTTTGACCTGTGTTGGTGATGTCAACATTCGAAAAACTGAGGTCTTTGATATTTGCATTCAGATAAAGACGACTAAAGAACCCTACATTGTCAGTCGTGGCGTTGATATAGAGATTGGCGATGGTTTTTAGGTTGCCATTAAAAGTGCCCTCATAATTGGCAATGGGGGTCCAGCTGCCCGAAGTGGCGGAGCAGACCGTGCTGAGATCGATATTGTCGGTGAGAATGGCACAGGCATTGTCGTGCGTCGTGGCCGTTTCGCCATCTGCCGGGGTATAGGTGCCGTTCACATAGTCGCGAAACCAAGCCAACTGAGCGGCATTGGCAATCTGGAACGGATTGGCCTGGGTACCGTCACCGGCCGAGGGCTGCTCCTGAGCCATGACCATTTGCGTCAAAGACAACGCCACGGCACACAAAAACGCCATAAAGCGCTTCGGGGGGGTAAAGTTTAATTTCATGCGTGTTGAATTTTGGGTTATGAATTTGGTTTAGAATAATATGAATGTCAATGACATCGTTAAAATCTCGCGCAAAATTAAGACGAACAAACTATACAAGGTGTCTAATTCCTCAAAAAATGTGTCTAATTCCTCCCGTTTTTTGTGTGTTTTTTTGCCAAGATGGACGGTTATGAGCAAAAAAAGGTGATTGCGGCAGGGAAATGACGGATATTGAATTTTGGGGGTTGATTATTAGAAATATTGAGCGGCGAGGCAACGGCCAAGCATATTTTGAGCGGCCAAGAAGGGCGTAACATAATAGCCCAGGTCGTTAGGCCTGGGTTTACGGTATACACTATAATTCCGGCCTGTAAGGTCGGCACATCAAGCGTCTAATTATCAATATGTTATTTCAATCAGATATTCCCTCAATGTGCCGACCTTACAGGCCGGATTATAGTGGGATACATTAACCCCAGGCCTGACGACCTGGGCTGATATGTTACGCCCTTTCAGGGCTTACGTGGCCGCGCAAATAATGAGGTATTTATTACCCCACCATCCGTTTAATCCGCTAAATCCGTGGTCTCTTGTTTATTTGAACACGGATGATACGGAGCTGGTATTACCCAACATCCGTTTAATCAGCCAAATCCGTGGTCTCTTTTTTATTTGAACACGGATGATACGGAGCTGGTATTGCCCCAACATCCGTTTAATCCGCTAAATCCGTGGTCTCTTTTTTATTTGAACACGGATGATACGGAATATACGGACAAAAATTCAACGTAATTTCAATCTCAAATTCTGAACGCTCTATTCCTTCACGCCGGCCTTGGCCTTCCATTCGCCCGGCGACATTTGTTCGCGGTCGCGGAAAATGTTGTAAAGCTGTGCACGCGAAGAAAAACCACATGCCGAAGAGACCACGTCGTTGCTGTATTCGGGATGGGCCAACATCAGGCGCTTGGCCTCGGCCAAACGGAGATCGGAGAGCCACACGCGAAAGGTGGTGTGGAGATGGCGCTCAAAATAGCGCGTCAAGGCACTGCGCTTCACCGTGCCCAACTCCACCGCCAGCACCGCGAGCGTAAGCCCGTCTTTCGTAAAACCTTTGGCCGCTATCCACGCGGCGAGAGCTTCCTCGACAGAGTTGAAGTGTTGGTTGACAGTTTCTTTCTCTTCTATCTGTAGTTCAGCAGTTTGCTCATCATCATAAACCTCTCTTTCAACCTCTTCCGACATCGTCTCGGCCGTGGGCAACAGGCTGAGTCCCAAGGCCACAAACGACTGGACGAAAACAAACAGCGACAACAACGCCACCGGACCAAGCACAAAGAGCACGTCGACATCAAGCACGGCTACGGTGAGCATCAGTGCCGCCACAAAAATGAGTACGGTGCCGGCCCACGAGTAGCGCACATAGGGCATGATGTCGCCGCCGGTGTTGTCTTCGATGCGACGGCGGCGGCGACGCATCTCCCGGAAAGGCATCACGACGAAAAAGAGGGTGCTGCAAACATAAAGGGCATATATCACATAAAACAACAGGCCGCGGCCGGCACCGTACACGGCTGAACGACCCACGAAAAACACTACAAGCGTGGCCAGATAGGCCACACCGCCCACGGCCATATAGCGCCGCAACGCCGCACGCGAACAGACAATGCCCCAAATGGCGTAGGAGATGAGAAAAGCCGCCGGCGTGTAAAACAAAATATTGAAGACTGCGCCCTGCATGTCGCTCTTCGCACGAATGCCAAGACACATCTGCAGGCCGTAGTGGCAGGCCAGAAGGCAAAGGGCCGAAAAGATGAGCCAGCGCGACGTTTCGTAGCGGCGGTTGAGCCACCGCACGTGGAAACGCGACACGAGCAGCATCAGAGCCAACAGACTGCAAACGATGAGGCAGGCAAACTGGAGCAGGTATAATGGAGCCATAAATGGAATGACGGTATGGGATGGATAGACGCGTGCAAAGATTGTGCAAGGTGAGCGCAACAAGCTTGCTTGAATTGCCGAACCGCAGCCAATCTTCTGCAAAAATTGTGCAAGGTGAGCGCAACAAGCTTGCTTGAATTGCCGAGCCGCAGCCAATCTTCTGCAAAGATTGTGCAAGGTGAGCGCAACAAGCTTGCTTGAATTGCCGAGCCGCAGCCAATCTTCTGCAAAGATAAAAATCTTATAACAACTGATCAGACGGTTTGTTCGCAAAAAAACGGCAATATTGATGCTTTCTACACACGCACGCGTACACCCAAAAGTTGCCGGTTTTCCCAATCACACAATCACGCGACCGTAGTCCACTGATTTTCTGTGTTTTGCGGTGATTGGAGCGTTAAGTCACGCTCAGTCACACTTTGGTGTAAAAAGCAGGGTAGAGCGTGACATATGTCGCCAATGTTTTTTCAAAATTTAGGAAAAAGTGTGATGGCAAGCGACCTGAAGGTGCACAAATCGAGGAAAGCCAGCCCGACAAGCGCTTTGCCGCTCCGCGGCATAAGGACAGAAATTACGGGAATAAGGGCAGAAATTCCTGTCCCTATTCCCGTACTCACGGCAAGCGGCACATTTTGGCCTCATCATAGCCCCCTCCGTCTCATCCTAAGCGCAATATACGCCGAATGGCGGAAGGAGAAAAAGACAAATGGGGGATTGGCCGTAGAAAGGGGGATGAATAATTGTTATTTTAGAATTGGCGCGCAAGCCCTAAAAGGTGGGTGCTCAAAAAAATGACTTCTGGGGCGGCCAAGCAGACCCCAGAAAGGTGGGATGTTGAAAATTTGATTTTTGAGCGGCCCTGCAAGCCCTGAAAGGGCGATACATATCAGCCCGGGTCGTTAGGCCCGGGTGAGAAGTGGGTATCTACTTTCCGGCCTGCAAGGTCGGCACAATGAGCAACGGATAATTTATTGAAACGCGTGTAAATATTCCTGCAATGTGCCGACCTTGCAGGCCGGAGATTAGTGGAATATTCCTCAACCCAGGCCTAACGACCTGGGCTATTATGTTACGCCCTTTCAGGGCTTGCGAGGCCGTACAAACAACAATTGACAATCTGATTTGTACACCCTACCTTTCAAAGCGGAAATACTACATAAACGGCCCAATCCATCCCCTCACCCCGACGATGCTGTCTGTTCAATTTCTCCCCTTGCCCATCTCGCTCAAGCCCACCCGAAATTGCCCCAATTTTACCTTAAAATGCAACATCATTACTCTTTTTTGCAACATAATTACTATTCGCTTCACCCAAAACGACGGCAACTTTGGGCACATGAAACAAATTAAAACCCGTTTTGTTTGGTCTCTCGGCGCATTTGCTGTAATTTCGTGGTGAAAACACCTACACATCCATAAAAAGCCTTGAGCCATGAAGCACAGCCTCGTCAGCATTGCCAATCTTGACAAAGAAAAAATCAACTACCTGCTCAGTATGGCCGAAGAGTTTGAACAACATCCCAACCGCAAACTCCTCGACGGACGAGTGGTGGCCACGCTCTTCTTCGAACCGTCCACCCGCACCCGACTCTCTTTTGAAACTGCCGCCAACCGCCTCGGCGCACGCGTCATCGGATTTACCGACCCGAAAGTGACGAGTTCGTCGAAAGGCGAAACACTCAAAGACACCATCATGATGGTGAGCAACTATGCCGACGTCATCGTGATGCGCCACTTTCTTGAGGGGGCCGCCCTCTATGCCAGCGAGGTGTCGCCCGTACCGGTGGTCAACGCTGGCGACGGGGCCAACCAGCATCCCTCGCAGACCATGCTCGACCTCTATTCCATCTACAAGACACAAGGAAAACTCGACGGCCTGCACATCACACTCGTGGGCGACCTCAAATATGGCCGAACCGTCCACTCGCTCATCATGGCCATGCGCCACTTCAACCCCACCTTCCACTTCATAGCGCCGCGCGAACTGGCCATGCCCGAAGAATATAAAATCTATTGTCGCGAGCACGGCATCAACTTTGAAGAAAACGAGGAGTTTGACGAAGACGTCATCGCACAGGCCGACATCCTCTACATGACCCGAGTGCAACGCGAGCGTTTCACCGACCTGATGGAATATGAACGGGTGAAAGACGTCTACATACTCAAACGGCAGATGCTCGCCAAGGCCAAAGACAACCTGCGTATTCTCCACCCCCTGCCGCGCGTGAACGAAATAGCCTACGACGTAGACGAAGACCCACACGCCTACTATTTCCAGCAGGCACAAAACGGACTATATGCCCGCGAAGCCATCATCTGCGACTGCCTCGGCATCACCCTCGACGAAGTCAAGGCCGACAAAACCATACTCGGCTGAGACAACCCACCGGCAGCCGACAAGACTTTCATCAACCCAACCAGACCCATACACAAACACAATATGGACGCCAACAACAAGGCCAACGGCCAAGCCTGCACAGGCAAACAAAAACGACAAGGCGGCGAACTGCTCGTGGCCGCCATCAAAAACGGCACCGTCATTGACCACATCCCCAGCGTGAAACTCTTCCAGGTGATCAGACTGCTGAAACTCGACGACGTGAAAAGCGCCATCATGGTGGGCTATAACCTCAAAAGCCAGAAGATGGGGCACAAAAGCATCATCAAAATCGAAGACAAATTCTTCACCGACGAAGAACTCAACCTGCTCTCGGTGGTGGCGCCCAACGTGTCGCTCTGCATCATCAAAGACTATGAAGTGGTGGAGAAAAAACGCGTGGCACTGCCCGCCGACATCAAAGGCATAGTGAAATGCGCCAACCCGAAGTGCATCTCAAACAATGAGCCCATGGCCACACGCTTCCACGCCGTCGACGACATCAACGGCACGCTCTGCTGCCACTACTGCGGCAAAGAGCAAAGCCTTGAAAACGTGAAACTCGTGGGACATTGACACCCCGCCTCACCCTCACCGAACGCCACGGCCGGCACAAACGAATAATCACAATAAAACAATAAACACAATGGAAAAGGACACCAAAATCTTTGAACTCATCGAAGCCGAACACCAACGCCAACTGCGCGGCATAGAACTCATCGCTTCTGAAAATTTCGTCAGCGACGAGGTGATGCAGGCCATGGGCTCGTGGCTCACCAACAAATATGCCGAAGGCTACCCCGGCAAACGCTACTACGGCGGCTGTGCCGTGGTGGACCAAGTAGAACAACTCGCCATTGACCGCGTGAAGGAACTCTTCGGTGCCGAATATGCCAACGTGCAACCCCACTCGGGCGCTCAAGCCAATGCTGCCGTATTCCTCGCCGTGCTCAAACCCGGCGACACCTTCATGGGCCTCAACCTCGACCACGGCGGTCACCTCTCGCACGGTTCGAAGGTGAACACCTCGGGTATCCTCTACAATCCCATCGGTTACAACCTCGACAAAGCTACGGGCCTCGTGGATTATGACGAAATGGAACGCCTCGCCATCGCGCACAAGCCCAAACTCATCGTAGGCGGTGGCTCGGCCTACAGCCGCGAATGGGACTACAAGCGCATGCGCGACATCGCTGACAAAGTAGGCGCCCTCCTGATGATTGACATGGCACACCCCGCCGGACTCATCGCCGCCGGACTGCTTGACAATCCCGTGAAATATGCCCATATCGTGACCTCCACCACACACAAGACACTGCGCGGTCCGCGTGGCGGCATCATCCTCTTGGGCAAGGACTTCGACAACCCGTGGGGACTCACCACGCCTAAGGGCGAAGTGAAGAAGATGAGTCAGCTGATCAACTCGGCCGTATTCCCCGGCACTCAGGGTGGCCCGCTGGAACACGTCATCGCCGCCAAAGCCGTGGCTTTCGGCGAGGCACTCAAACCGGAATTCAAGCAATATGCGCTGCAGGTGAAGAAAAACGCCGCCTGTCTGGCCGACGAACTCACCCGCCGCGGTTTCACCATCGTGAGCGGCGGCACCGACAACCACTCCATGCTCGTGGACCTGCGCTCGAAATATCCCGAACTGACGGGTAAAGTGGCCGAAAACGCACTCGTGGCCGCCGACATTACCGTCAATAAGAATATGGTGCCCTTCGATAGTCGCTCGGCCTTCCAGACCTCAGGCATCCGTCTCGGCACACCGGCCATCACCACACGCGGTGCCAAAGAAGACCTGATGGTGCTCATTGCTGAACTCATCGAAACGGTGCTCAATGCGCCCACCGACGAGGCCGTCATTGCCAACGTACGCGCCCGCGTCAACGAGGTAATGAAAGACTATCCTCTCTTTGCTTGGTAAACTCCTGACCATAATACAAGCCCGGGGTCTATCAACCCCGGGCTATTGAAATGTAACCCTTTTGAGGATTTCCACTGCGTGACACCGACGCTACCCTCCGATAAGCCCATAAACGGCCGTCAACAAATCTGGCACATTTCCCCCAAAAAACCTCATCACCATGCCCAAATTCACCCCACTGCCCGCCCCTATGATTGACGACATCAACGAAGCCGTCAAGGTGATGAAAGCCGGCGGCGTCATCATCTACCCCACCGACACCATATGGGGCATCGGCTGCGACGCCACCAACGCCGAGGCCGTGGCACGTGTCGTCGAAATGAAAGGCCGCGAAGCCTCGCAAGCCCTCATCTGCCTCGTCGACAACGAAGTGAAGATACAGAGCTATGTAGAGAAGGTGCCCGAAGTGGCTTGGGACCTCATCCAATGCACCGAAGAACCGCTCACGGTCATATACGACGGCGGGCGCTATCTGGCCCCCGGCGTCACAGCCACGGACGGGTCGGTGGCCATCAGGCTGACACGCGAAGATTTCTCGCGCGAACTCTGTCGCCGCCTCGGACGGCCGGTGGTCTCCACCTCTGCCAATCTGCACGGTAAGCCGTCGCCCAAACGCTTTGACGACATCGCCGAAGAACTGAAAGCGGCCGCCGACTACGTGTGCCGCTCACGCCGCAAGGAGAAAAAGACGACCACGGCGTCGCATATAGTCAAACTTGGTGCAAATGCCGAAGTGAAAATCATCAGATAAACACCCTCACACACAAGACTAAGCCTGTGACGAATACTACTCAAGATGTTTCTGCCATATTAGACACGGGAACCGGACCTAAGCCGGCTGCCTCCACCACTGAGCAAGAGCCACCACGTGGACATGCTGAGCGGTTTTTCGCCTATTTGGGCGAACACCTCTCGCCACGTCAATACATTCTGGTGCTCAGTTTCTTGGTGGGCGTAGGCGCAGCATTGGCGGCCCAAATCTTGAAATGGCTCATCCATCAAATCGAATACCTGCTCACGTCCAACTTCGACGCCACGTCGTCCAACTGGCTCTATCTGGTATTCCCCGTGGTGGGTATTTTCCTTACGGCCCTGTTCATCAAATACATTGTTCGCGATGATATCGGCCACGGCGTGACCAAAATCCTCTATGCCATCTCGCGCCGCCAAGGCCACATCCGCCGCCACAATTGTTGGTCGAGCGTCGTGGCCTCTGCCCTGACCATCGGTTTCGGCGGTTCAGTGGGAGCGGAGTCGCCCATCGTGCTCACCGGCTCGGCCATCGGGTCCGACCTCGGGCGCATGTGCCGACTGGACCATAAGACGCTCATGCTGCTCATAGGTTGCGGCGCCTCGGGAGCCGTGGCCGGTATTTTCAAGGCCCCCATTGCAGGTCTGGTCTTTACGCTCGAAGTGCTGATGATAGACCTGACGATGGCTTCGCTGCTGCCACTGCTCGTGTCGTGCCTCACGGCCACCTGCATCACTTATGCCCTGACCGGCACGTCGGCGATGTTCAGCTTCAACCTGCTTGACCCCTTCACTGTTGAGCGTGTGCCGTCGGCCATTGTCTTAGGCATCTTCTGCGGTCTCATATCGCTGTGGTTCACTAGAGCCATGAACGCTTTCGAGCAAGTGTTCGGGAGGCTCGGCGGCCTATATTCCAAACTGGCACTCGGCGGCACGGTGCTCGCCCTGCTCATCTACTTTTTCCCGCCCCTATACGGCGAAGGCTATGGCGTCATCTCGACCATTCTCAATGCCAACGACGAGGCACAGGTGGCCGACGTAATGAACAACTCGCTATTCTACGGCCATCCGGAATACCTTCTGCTCTTTCTTGGGCTTATCATTGTGTTCAAGGTGTTTGCCACCACAGCGACCAACGGCGGTGGCGGCTGCGGCGGAACTTTTGCCCCGAGCCTTTTCTTAGGTTGCATCGGCGGCTACTTCTTTTCTTCCGTGTGGAATCACTATGGCATCCTGGGCATTCACGTGCCTCACACCAACTACGCCCTGTTGGGTATGGCCGGCGTGATGAGTGGCGTGTTTCATGCCCCCTTGACCGGTGTGTTTCTCATAGCCGAACTCACCGGCGGATACGCCCTCTTCATTCCGCTTATGATTGTGTCGGTAGCGGCGTATCTCACCATACACGCTTTTGAGCCTCACAGCATTTATTCGATGCGTCTGGCACGCAAGGGCGAACTGCTCACGCACCACAAAGACCGTTCGGTGGTGACGCTCATGACACTTGACGCCGTCGTCGATAAGGAAAGGCCCAAACTGCAACCCGACATGTATCTCGGACAAATTGTACAGGCCATTGCAAGCAGCAAGTCGCTCCACTTTGCCGTGACAGACAAAGAAGGCACCCTGTTGGGCGTCATCAACATCAACAACCTGCGCAAGATTATCTTCCGCAGCGAACTCTACCGAATGTACAAGGCACAAGACCTGATGCAGCAACCGCCGGCGGTCTTAAGCACCCGCGACAGCATGTCTACGGTGATGGACACATTCCAGGATTGCAGTGCCGGCACGCTGCCTGTGCTGACGCCCGACGGCAAGTTTGTGGGTTTCGTCTCACGGACGAGGCTCTACGCCCACTATCGTGAAATCATGAAAGACTATTCTGAAGAATAACACTCCTATAATATATATAAGCACCATAAGCCTATGCCTCCACATACCAAACACAATCTCCGCATCGTCTATATGGGTACGCCCGACTTTGCCGTGGCACCGCTCAAACGCCTTGTCGAAGGCGGTTATCAAGTCGTGGCCGTCGTCACGATGCCCGACAAGGCCGTAGGCCGTCATCAGAGCACACTCCAGGCTTCACCCGTCAAGCAATATGCCGTGTCGCAAGGTCTCCCCGTGCTTCAGCCGGAAAAGTTGCGCGACGAACAGTTTCTCCAAGCCTTGGCCGCTTTCAACGCCGACCTGCAAATCGTCGTGGCCTTCCGCATGCTGCCCGAAGTGGTTTGGGCCATGCCACGCTTGGGCACCTTCAACCTCCACGCCTCTCTGTTGCCGCAATACCGCGGTGCAGCTCCCATCAACTGGGCCATCATCAACGGCGAAAAACAAACCGGCGTGACCACCTTCTTCTTGGACAAAGAAATCGACACCGGCAAAATCATCGACAGCCGCCGCATTGAGATTGAAGAGACCGACACCGCCGGCACGCTCCATGACCGCATGATGGGCGTGGGTGCCGACTTGGTTTGCGAGACCGTAGACCAAATCCTCGCCGGAACGGTGAAGCCCGTGGCACAAGACACCCTGCACGACGGCGACCTCAAACCGGCGCCCAAAATCTTCAAGGAGACATGCCGCATTGACTGGCAGCAACCGCTGGAAAAGGTCTACGACTTTGTGCGCGGCCTCTCGCCCTACCCTGCCGCTTGGACCGAGCTTCACCACGCCAAGGGCGTCACCGTCATCAAGATTTACGACACCCATAAAGACTTCTGCACGCCCACCGAACCCGTCGGCTCGCTCGTGACGGAGGGCCGCAAAGTCATCAAAGTAGCCTTGACAGACGGCTATCTCCATCTCGACACCCTGCAAATAGCCGGAAAAAAGCGTATGACAGCCGCAGATTTTCTTTGCGGTTTCCACGCCGACGGCACTGAGCATCTCGTCTGATTTCACCGCTGTCTGACCTCTCCCATTAGCCTCCACCTCCCATCCACAACAGTTATGAAAAAACGCATCCTTTTCATCATCAACCCCATCTCCGGCACCCGACGCAAAAAAAGAATGCCGGACGAGATTGAACGCCATCTCGACCATAGTCGTTATGAGCATGAAGTGCGCTTCACAACACACGCCGGCCACGCCGCCGAAATGACGGCCGAGGCCGCTAAAGACGGTGTCGACGTGGTGGTGGCCGTAGGTGGTGACGGTACGGTCAACGAGGTGGCCCGCTCTTTGGTGCATACCTCGACGGCACTCGGCATCATCCCCTGTGGCTCAGGCAACGGACTGGCCCGCCACCTGCAAATCCCGCAAAACGCCAAAGGGGCCATTGAGATTATCAACCAAGGGGTCATTCACTGTCTGGATTATGGCAAAATCAACGGCCGGCCGTTTTTCTGTACTTGTGGAATGGGCTTCGATGCTTTCGTGAGCAAGAAATTCGCCGAAAGTGGCAAGCGCGGCCTCATCCAGTACGCCCGCAATACCATCGGCGTGGGACTGACCTACAAACCCGAGACCTACACCATCACCGACGAAAACGGCACCCGCACACAGGAGGCCTTCCTCATAGCCTGCGCCAATGCCTCGCAATACGGCAACAACGCCTACATAGCCCCGACGGCTTCGATGAAAGACGGACTGATGGACGTGATTATCCTTGACCCATTCAACACTATCGAAGGCGCCCACGTCTTGCTGCAAATGTTCACCAAAACCATTTTGAGCAACAACCACGCCCATCTCTACAAGTCGCGTCACCTGCATGTGACGCGCGAGAAAGAGGGAGCGGTGCACTGCGACGGCGACCCGGTGATGATGGGCCGCGAGATAGACGTGGAGTTGGTGCCTCGCAGTTTCAACGTCGTGGTCAATCCGCAGGCTCACGACAAGCACAAGAACTACCTGCAAGAGTTTAGCGAAAACATGGAACGCATCTTCTCGCCCGACAGTGACCGCAAACACAAAGAACCCGCCGCCGACACCTTCAATCTGCAGCGCTTCGTCGACGCCCAGCAGGGCATCTATGAGCGTGCCTTTGACGAAATCAGCCATGGCCGCAAACTCACCCACTGGATGTGGTTTATATTCCCACAGATGAAGGGCCTCGGCCATAGCGCTATGTCTAAGCATTACGGCATTCAGTCGCGCGAAGAGGCCGTGGCCTATCTCCAACATCCCGTCTTGGGCAAGCGGTTGGCAGACATTTCTCGCGTTTTGCTCAATCTCGATTCCACCTCGGCCACAGAAGTTTTCGGCCGACCCGACGACAAGAAACTACAATCTTCAATGACTTTGTTCTCGTCTATCCTTGAAGAGGGCAACGTCTTTGAACGTGTGCTCATCAAATATTTTGAGGGACGGCCTTGCAAGCGTACATTAATGATGCTTGAGGGCTAAGCCCCGTTCTTTTCCCCTATTTATTGCCATGAACGGCTACCTTTCCGTCTACACCGCATCGGCCGGATCGGGTAAAACATTTACTTTGGCTGTCAACTATGTGGCTCACCTGCTTTCGGGTGAGCCTATGGCACATCGCCACATCTTGGCCGTGACGTTCACCAATAAGGCCACGGCCGAGATGAAGACGCGCATACTGGCCGAACTTTGGAGTCTGGCCCACGGCGAACCCGACCGTGATTTCCTCAATAAGTTGAAAGAACTGCTGCCCGGCGTTTCGGACGAAGAAATCAAGAGCCGCGCCGTGCGGGCCCTGGCCGAACTCATCCACAACTACGAAGACTTCCGCATCGAAACCATCGACTCGTTTTTCCAGTCGGTCTTGGCCTCGCTGGCCCGTGAACTGGGCCTCACGGCGAGTTACAACCTTGAGATTGACGACCGGAAAGTCATTGCCCAGGCCGTGGACCATCTCATGGCTTCGCTTGACAACCGTCCCGACCTGCTGCGCCGCATCATGGCTTATATTTATGCGCGCATCGAGGACGACAAGCGCTGGGACGTGAGTGCCGAACTGACGCAACTGGCCTCGGTCTTGACCAAAGAAGTCTTTCTCTCAGCCGAAGACAAAATACTGCAAATCCTCGGCAATGAGGAGGTGATGAAGCACTATGTCGAGACTTTGCAGAGCATGAAGGCCGCAGCCATCAACCGCATTAAAGAGGCGGCACAACAACTTGACGACAGCATCAGGCGAGATGGCGGATACGGCATATTGAGCCGCGGCGGCAATCTGGAGACCCAGGTGGGCAAACTGGCTAAAGGCGAACTCATCGACAATCTCAATATGCTGACCAAGCGTGCCGAGAGTCCCGACGAATGGTTCAAGAAGGCCGACCGCGACAAGCCCGGCAACGCCGAACTGGCGTCAAAGTGGACCGACATGGCCACCGTGCTGATGGGAACGCTCAGGCGCGAAAAGCCCACCTTTCTGAGTTGCCAACTGACGCTGCAATATCTCAATCCGTTGCAACTCGTGGGCGATGTGGGTCAGGAGGTACGCGACATCAACGCCGAATTGGGCCGCTTCATGCTGGCCATGACCCCCATACTGTTTCGCCGATTGGTGACCAACGCAGATGCCTCTTTTGTCTTTGAAAAAGCCGGCGTGAAGTTTCACCACATCATGATCGACGAGTTTCAAGATACCTCGCCGCTGCAGTGGGCCAACTTCCGGCAATTGCTCATCGAAAACCTCTCGCAGGGCAACGGCTGTATGCTCGTAGGTGACATCAAGCAGGGCATTTACCGCTTCCGCGGCGGCGACTGGAAAATCCTGGGGCGCATTGTCAGCGACCTGCAAGCACAGGGATTACAGCCCATCCGTCTGAGCGACAATTACCGCAGCCGCGCCGACATTGTGCGCTTCAACAACGCCCTTTTCACGCGAGCCGGTGAGTTGATGAAAGACACCTTCAACGCCGACGACCTCGCCGACATCTATAGCGACGTGGCCCAAGAGCCACACAAGCCGGACGGCGGGCATGTGGAGGTGCATTTTGTGGAAAAGAGTTCGGACAAAGGCACTGCCGGCAACGCCGAAGAGGGCGACACGACCGGCGACTCTGCCGACACCAATATCGCTGACGAACTCGCCAACAGCATCATGGCCGAAAACGAAAAGGGCACGCCCTACAGCGACATGATCATCCTGGTGAGATACAAGGCCGAGGGTGTGAAACTCGTCGACTACTTTGCTCAAAACTATCCCGACCTGCCCATCATCTCCGACGAGGCTTTCACACTGGGCCATTCCGAGGCCTTAACCCTCCTCGTCAACGCCCTGCGCTGGCTCGACTGCCCTTCCGACACGGTGGCAGCCGCCTATACGGCCCGAGCCTACCAATACCACATCCACCACCGCACACTCGCATGGCTCGACACGGCGGCGCATTGGCGCGATTACCTTCCTGCCGAACTGGCCACTCAGACCGAGCGCCTCGTCAGTATGCCGCTCTATAGCCTTTGCGAACGGCTCATCGCCCTCTTGTCGCTGCATCAAATGACCGGCGACGCACCTTATATTTATGGTTTCCTCGACCGCGTGATGGACTTTGCCGACAATGCACGTGGCGGTCTGCACGACTTCCTGCGTCTTTGGGACGACAGCCTCAACTACTCGGCCATTCCCTCGCCGGGCGTTGCCGGTGTGAGGATTATGACCATCCACAAATCAAAAGGCCTCGAGGCTCCCACGATATTCATCCCCTATTGCAACTGGTTTATCGAGCGCGAGAAACGCGTGGACGTGATGTGGTGCACACCGCCAGAGCCCCCCTACAACACGCTGCCGCTCGTGGCCATACCGGGAAAGAAAGACTTGGCCGAAACCATCTACGCTCCCATCTGGGAAAGCGAACTGAGCGACCGTCACACCGAAAATCTCAACCTGCTCTATGTGGCCTTCACCCGTCCCAAACAAAATCTCTATGTATGGGCCGAAGTGAACAGCAAGGTGGAGTTTACGGCCGAAAACGCTTCGAAACTCACGGTGGCCAACCTGCTCTATGAATGTCTGGGAGGCGAAGACGTGAGCCTGGGCGAACCCATCAGAGAAGGAGTATCGGCCAAGCCCAAAGACAAACCCGAGGCGGCCAATCCCTTCAAACCCCAAATGCACGCCATCGACGCTCCGCTCTCTGCCGTCGAGCCCTGCACGGCCTTCCGTCAGTCTCTCGAGGCTTCAAGATTTATTTCGGGTAATGAAATTCCCGAAGCCCAACGCGCCTTTATCGACACCGGCAACGTGATGCACTATGCGCTCTCGCTCATGTCGACGGCCACAGACCTTGACCGGGCGTTTGAAGCCATAGCCGAACAAGGTCTGATGCCCGACTCCAAACAACGGCAGACTATGTACGACCTGCTCAAAGAGCGACTCTCGACGGGCCAACCGGCCGACTGGTTTGGCGGGCGCTGGACCGTAAGCAACGAATGTACGCTGCTGGGCCGCGACGCCTCCGGACGCCTCAAACGCACACGGCCCGACCGCGTGATGACACACGGAGCGAAAACCGTGGTCGTAGATTTCAAATTCGCAGCCCCTCATCCGCGCCACACCGCCCAAGTGGCCGACTATGTGAAGAGCCTGCGCGACATGGGACATACCGACGTAGAAGGCTTCTTATGGTATGTCTACACCGGCCGCATCGTGCGCGTAGACTAACCTCCCGAATAATCCGTACCGTCTATGTTCAAATAAAAAACAGAACACGGATTTAGCAGATTAAACGGATGTTGCGTTAATCTACATTCCGAATAATCCGTACAATCCGCGTTCAAATAAAAACAGACCGCAGACTTAGCAGAAAGCACAGATGTCGTGGTAATCAATTCTACTATATCACTCATTCTTTCAAGCCTTATGCACACCCCCTTCCTGCAACTCGTAGCCCAAGACCTGCTCGAGAAAACCGGCGGTGACTTTCGTCGCACGGCCGTGGTCTTTCCCGGCAAACGCGCCGACCTGTTTTTTGGCGACCATCTGCTTTCACTCGCAGAGTCACAAGGCACAAAGGTGTTGTGGGCTCCCGACACGTTGACCATCAGCAGTCTCTTCAGCAGCCTCACCGACCTCCGCGTGGCCGGTCCCATAGAGACCGTTTGCCGCCTCTACCGGCTGTTTGTGGCCGAAACCGAGTCGACCGAAACGCTCGACCATTTTTTCGGCTGGGGAGAGCGGTTACTGGCCGATTTTGACGACGTCGACAAAAACCGCGCCGATGCCAAACGCCTCTTCCGTAATCTGGCCGACATCAAGGCTCTCGACACTATGGGCTATCTTGACGACGAACAAGAGCGGGTGTTGAAATCGTTTTTTGCAGACTTTTCGCCGCTCAGTCAAAGCGAGGTGAAAGAGCGTTTCCTCAAAATCTGGAACGCCCTTCACCCGCTCTACGAAAAACTGCGAGAAAATTTGGCGGCCGACGGACTGGCCTACGAAGGCGCAGCACGCCGCCGAGCCATCGAAAGGCTTGAGACTGGCGAGGTGGAACTGCCCGACCGCTACGAGCATTTTGCATTTATTGGCTTCAACGTGCTCGACCGCGTCGAGCGTGACCTTTTCACACACCTCAAAGCGCAGGGTAAGGCTTGGTTTTATTGGGACTACGACACGTTTTATGTCAAAGACAAACGCCTGCACGAGGCCGGACTCTTCTTGCGCGACAATCTGTTGCGCTTCCCCGGCGAACTCGACAGCAGTCTCTTCAACGGACTTTCGACAGAAAAAGACATCCACTATGTGGCCTCACCGACCGACAGTGCTCAGGCGCGTTTTGCCGCCTCTTGGGTGGGCCGTAACCTCACGGCCGAACCGCGACAGACGGCCATTGTGGTGTGTGACGACCGCCTGCTGCTGCCCCTGCTCCACACTATGCCGGCCGAGGTGGGCGAGGCCAACATCTCGAAGGGTTTTCCCCTGCACCACACACGAGCCTACCGCGACACGCTGCGCCTCACCGACAGAGCGCTCAGTCAGGAAGCCTCTCTCTCTGAAAGCCTTCAGACGGCGGCACGAACACTGCGCGACAAGGCCTTGATCACCATAGGCCTGCTGGCCACCGACAGCGGCGACGACGCGCAGGACATGGAGCGCAACATCTCGACTGAGTTTGTGCCGCAAAACGCAGAGCAGGCACTTGAGGCCGAAGCCTATTTCAGAGCCCACAGCGTGTTGCTGCGCTTGGCCCAACTGGCCGAAGAGGGATGGCTCGACCTCGGTGCGAACGAACTCAAACGCTTGCTCACGCGCGTGTTGCGCGGCCTGAGCGTACCCTTCCACGGCGAACCAGCCGTAGGCCTGCAGGTGTTGGGACTGCTCGAAACGCGCTGTCTCGACTTTGAGCGCGTGTTGATGCTTTCGTGCTCGGAAGGCATACTGCCGCAAGTGCCGCGCGAAAACTCTTTCATCCCCTACGCCATACGCCGCGAATACGGCCTGACGCTCCGCTCACGGCAAATTGCAGTCTACGCCTATTATTTTTTCCGACTCATGCAGCGCGTGGACCACGCCACCCTCGTCTACAACAACACCGCTTCACCCTCGGGCACCGGCGAGATGTCGCGACTGCTCACCTCGTGGCTGGTCGAGGGGCAAACGCCGGTGACCTTCCACGCCATCCAGGGCACCACACAGGCCGCCGAGGCCATGCCACAAGCCATTGAAAAACCAGCCGACCTCACAGAGCGACTCACGCGCCTGTCGCCGTCGGCCATCAACACCTACCTGCGCTGCGGAGTGGCCTTTTTCTATCAATATGTGGCCCGTCTGCGCACGCCCGACCCCGAGGCCAACATCATCGAACCGCAGCGCATGGGCGATGTATTTCACCACACGGCCCAACTCTTCTATGCCGACAGGGCCAAGGAGCAAGACGGCACAATCACGCCCGAAATGCTCGACACTTGGCTCGACACAGGCCATCGTGGCCGGCTGATGGACTACATCGAAAAGGCTATGGACGAATGTAAGGTGGTGCGTAATCGCGCCATTGTGGGGGCTGCCACGCTGCGCTATATGGTCTCACTGCTCCGGGCCGACCGACGGTTGGGCGCCTTTGAGGTGATGGGACTGGAACAACCCTGTGAGGGTTTCCGCATACCGCTCGGCGAGGAAGCCGGTGGCGGCAGCGTCGAACTGGTCGGCACCATCGACCGTCTAGACCGACCCGTGGCAATGGGCGAAGGCGGACACCGCGCCATCAGAATAGTGGACTACAAAACAGGAGGGCACATCGAGAAACCCAAAATGCTCGAAGACCTCTTCACCACCACGGCCTCGCAAGCCCACTATACGCTGCAGACGTTCATCTACTCACTCTTTGTGTGGCGGCACTATGGCGACGACCTGCCCATCCATCCGGCCCTGTTTTTCGTACATCACAGTGCCGCAGACGACTATTCGCCCGAAATCAAATGGGGTGGCACGGAGACCATCGACTTTCGCCGTTGTGCAGCCGAGTTTGAAGCGCGACTGGGCCAACTTGTGACGGAGATTTTCAATCCCGACAAACCTTTCGTGCCCACAGAAGTGAAGTCGCGATGCCGCAGTTGCCAACTGGCGCAACTCTGCGGACACAGCGTCTGAGCCTTGTTCATTAGACGGGGTTGTTCGTGACAAAAGTCGTAACAATTTTTACAAGAAAAAATTGAGGCAGAAAAATGGCTCTTTAAGGACTAATATAAAGTGTTCCTTTAAGAATTATGCTTATATATAGGTAAATTAGACTTATAGATAATTCCAAAGAAATTTTTCTTAAGCCAAAAATGACTTGAAAGCCATATACATTTTCTTTTTCCTGCACTCAAAAATTGCCGAAATAAGGAGAGAATTTTCTGGCATAAGGGGAGGAAATCCTGTCCTTATCGCCGTAACGTGCCAAATATCAAAAAAGAGGGCCCCAAACGGCCCTCTTCTTATTTCCTAAGTCAAAGATAAGCCCCAAAGGCGCGTCGGGAAAAGACAAAAAGGCAGAACGATGCGACAGATGGTGACAATCAGTAGGCCAAATATCGCTCAACCGCCTCAGCCCCTCCCCTCCGGCCCTACGCAAATTTTGTCAACTCGGGTAAGCAAAAAAGTCGCTCTTTCATTGATTTTGCCCAAAAAGTCCGTTAATATAACTAAACGTGCGCGTGATAAAGGAAAACTTTATCGCTTTATTTAGTTTTTTTGAAGTAATTTTGCAGCCGATATTAAGGGTGAAAATCCGAAAAACAATAAACATTCAATATTTCCAACACATGAAAATGAAACACATCAGCCTTTTCGCTGCTCTTCTCGGTTTGACAGCCGCCTGTGGCAGTAAACAGCAAATGCCGGAGGCCAGCAATGAGTATGCCGTGGTGACTCTGGCAGCCACCGACGCCGAACTCAACACGACCTATCCCGCCACCATCAAAGGCGTGCAGGACATCGAAATCCGTCCGAAAATTGCCGGCCACATCATGAAAGTGCTCGTGGACGAAGGCGACTTTGTCAAAGCCGGCCAACCTCTTTTCACCATCGACGCCGTGCAATATGAGGCAGCCGTGAAACAGGCTCAGGCCCAGGTGAACGTCATCAAGGCCAACATCGCCACCCAGCAGCTCACCGTGAACAACAAGAAGCAACTGCTCGAAGCCAACATCGTGAGCCGCTACGACTACGACATTGCCGTGAACAGCCTCGAAAGCCTCAAGGCCCAATTGGCACAGGCCGAAGCCTCACTTGTGTCGGCACGTAACAACCTGAGCTATTGCACCGTGACCAGTCCGGCCAACGGCGTGGTGGGCAGCATCCCCTTCCGCGTGGGTAGCCTCGTCAGCTCGGCACAGGCAGAGCCTCTCACCACCGTGTCTAACATCTCCAACGTGTATGTGTATTTCAGCATGACCGAGAAACAACTGCTCGGCCTCACTCGCACGAGCGGCGGCATCGATGAAGCCGTCAAGGCCATGCCTGAAGTGCAGCTCACCCTAGCCGACGGTTCGACCTATGCCACTCCGGGCCACATCACGGCCGTGAGCGGTGTGATCGATCCCACGACAGGTGCCGTGCAGATGCGTGCCACCTTCGACAATGCCGCCAAAGAGCTCCGCTCGGGCGGTACGGGCAACATCGTCATCCCCACCAAGGCCAGCGGTGCCATCCTCGTACCTCAGAATGCCACCTTTGAAATACAGGACAAGCGCTTTGTCTATGTGGTGAACAAAGACAACACCGTGGCTTCGCGCGAGATAACCGTCATGGTGCAGAACGACGGTCAGAACTTCGTAGTGACCGACGGCCTCAAGGCCGGAGAGCGCATCGTCGTGGAAGGTGTCAACCAGCTCAAGAACGGTGCCAAAATCACCCCTATCACTCCCGCACAGTCGGCCAAAAACCGCGAGAAAGCCAAAGCCGACCTCAAAGCCGGTAAACTGCCGGGCGAGAAATAATCCAAAGCGGCCACACCGCCCAAGCCATAAGGACTAAAGCAAGAGCAAAGGCATAGCGACAAGCTGTCTGCACCCTATACATTCCTATTATATATATAGGGCTCCAGGCTCAAGACTCACCAGCCCGACATGGCCAGGACAACCATCCAAACACTCAAAGCATATCATTCATGAAACTTGACAGATTTATAACGCGCCCGGTGTTGTCGACGGTGATTTCCATCGTCATCCTCATCTTGGGTTTCTTGGGTTTGATGTCGCTCCCCATCACCCAGTACCCCGACATCGCGCCGCCAACCGTACAGGTAAGCACCAACTATACCGGTGCCAACGCCCAGACCGTAATGAACTCTGTGATTGCTCCGCTTGAAGAGCAAATCAACGGTGTGGAAAACATGGACTACATGAGTTCTGCGGCCACCAACACCGGTGACGCCACCATCGAAATCACCTTCAAGCAGGGCACCGACCCCGACATGGCTGCCGTGAACGTGCAAAACCGTGTGGCCAAGGCCGAAGGTCTGCTGCCGGCCGAAGTCACAAAAGTCGGCGTCATCACCCAGAAGCGCCAGACCTCCATGCTCGTGGTATTCTCCGTGTCGGACGCTTCGGGCAAATACAACAAGCAGTTCATCGAGAACTACATGAAAATCAACATCCTGCCGCAAATCCAGCGTGTGCAGGGTGTAGGCGACGCCATGGTTATGGGTGCCAACTACTCCATGCGTATCTGGCTCGACCCCGAGCGTATGGCCGAATACAAACTCATGCCCACGGACATCTCGACCGTATTGGCCGAGCAAAACATCGAGGCCGCGCCGGGTAGCATCGGCGAACGCCAAGACCAGACCTACCAATACACACTGCGCTACAAAGGCCGCCTCAAGGAGGTGTCGGAGTTTGAAAACCTTGTCATAAAGTCAAACGAAGACGGCACCTTGCTGCGTCTGAAAGACATTGCCCGAGTGGAACTGGGCCGCGAGACCTACGCCTTCTCCGGTACGGTGAACGGCAACTCGTCGGTGTCTTGTATCGTCATGCAGACGGCAGGAAGTAACGCCACGCAGATTGTAAAAGACATCGAAAAACTTCTGAAAGACTGCGAAGAAGACTTGCCCGACGGCCTTAAGATCACGGTGGCCCAAAACGTCAACGACTTCCTCTTCGCCTCTATCCACGAGGTTATCAAAACCCTCATCGAGGCCTTCATCCTCGTGTTCATCGTGGTGTTTATCTTCTTGCAAGACTTCCGCTCCACGCTCATCCCGACCATCGCCATCCCCGTGGCCCTCATCGGTACGTTCTTTGCCCTCTCCATGATTGGCTTCTCTGTCAACCTGCTGACGCTGTCTGCCCTCGTGCTGGCCATCGCCATTGTGGTGGACGACGCGATTGTGGTGGTCGAGGGTGTGCACGCCAAACTTGACCAAGGCTACACCTCGGCCCGCAAAGCCTCCATCGACGCTATGGGTGAGCTCGGCGGCGCCATTGTCTCGATTACATTGGTGATGATGGCGGTGTTCATTCCGGTGAGCTTCATGTCGGGTACCTCGGGTACGTTCTACCGCCAGTTTGGTCTGACCATGGCCATTGCCATCGGTTTCTCGGCCGTCAACGCCTTGACCCTCTCTCCGGCACTCTGCGCCATCCTGCTTAAGCCCCACAAGAGCGAAGCCTCACTGGGCGAGCGACTCGGCACCGCCTACAAGGCCGCAGGCGAGAGCATGCTTTCACGCTACAAGGAAGCCGTGGGCCGACTGATTAACCCGAAACTGACCATCTTGTTCGTCATCATAGCCATCTTGGGTATGATCTTCGGTATGTTCAACTTCGAGGCCAGCCCCATATTGACCATCGTGATGATCGTAATCAGCGTCATTGCCATGCTTGGTCTGAGCACGAAGAAGTTCCAGAACTCGTTCAACAGCAGCTATGAGCGTCTGCTCGGCCGATACAAGAAGGGCGTGTTGCGCTTTGTGAAGCGCCCCATACTCTCTCTCGGTATCACCGCCGCAGCCATCGTGGGCCTCGTGCTTTTGATGCAGAACACCCCGACCGCCCTCGTGCCCAACGAAGACACGGGTACCATCATGGGTGTCGTAACGATGCCTCCCGGCACGTCTCAAGACAAGACCGAGGCGATGCTCAAGCGCGTAGACAGCCTCGTGTGCAGTGTGCCCGCCGTAGAGGTAAGTACCGTGATTTCGGGTTACAGCTTCATCGGTGGCCGCGGCCCCAGCTACGGCTCATTCATCATCAAACTCAAAAACTGGGAAGAGCGTTCGCTCAAAGAGAGCTCGACGGTGGTGTTTGCCAACCTCTACCTCAAGTCGCGCGACGTGTTCAAAGACGCCCAGGTGTTGTTCTTCCAGCCCCCTATGATTACGGGTTACGGTGTGACCAACGGTTTCACGCTTAACTTGCAAGACCGTACGGGTGGCGACCTGAACAAATTCTACGACGTGTCGAAGCAGTTCCTTGCCGACCTGCAGGCACGCCCCGAGATTGAGTCGGCCCAGACCAACTTCAACCCCAACTTCCCCGAATATCTCATCGACATAGACGCCGCCAAGTGTAAACGTGCCGGCATCTCGCCCAGCACCATCCTCACCACGCTGCAAGGCTACTACGGCGGTCTTTATCTCTCCAACTTCAACCGCTTCGGTAAACTCTACCGCGTGATGGTGCAAGGTGAGCGCAGCCAGCGTATGAACTACGAGAGTCTCTACAAGATTAAGGTGAGAAACGGCAACGAGATGGCGCCAATCACGGAGTTTATCACCATCACGCCCTCGCACGGTCCCGACAACATCAACCGCTTCAACATGTACACCTCAATGGCTGTGAACGGTAACCCGGCCTCGGGCTACACCTCCGGTCAGGCGCTTCAAGCCATTCAGGAAGTGGCCAAGACCTCTCTGCCTACGGGTTATTCATTTGAGTTTTCGGGCACTTCGCGCGAGGAGGCACAGAGCGGTGGCAGCACGACGGCCATCGTCTTCCTGCTCTGCTTCGTGTTCATCTACCTCTTGCTTTCGGCCCAGTATGAAAGCTATCTGCTTCCGTTGGCCGTATTGCTCTCAGTGCCCTTCGGTTTGGCCGGTTCGTTCATTTTCATCCAAGCCATGGGCGGCCTTAACTCCATCATCCCCATCTTTGGTAATGCTGCCAACAACATCTATGTGCAGATTGCCTTGATTATGTTGATGGGTCTGTTAGCTAAGAACGCCATCCTTATCGTAGAGTTCGCGCTCGACCGCCGCAAGATGGGTATGAGCATCTCTTGGGCCGCCGTGCTCGGAGCCGGTGCCCGTTTGCGCCCAATCTTGATGACGTCGTTGGCCATGATTATCGGTCTGTTGCCGCTGATGTTTGCCTTCGGCGTAGGCGCCAACGGTAACCGCTCGCTCGGTACGACCGCCATCGGCGGTATGCTCATCGGTATGATTTTCCAGATTTTCATCGTGCCGGCACTCTTCGTCATCTTCCAGTATCTGCAAGAGAAGATTTCGCCGATGAAGTGGGACGACCTTGAGAATAAGGAAGGCCAGGCCGACGCCGAACAATACAGTATTTAACAGCCACATCCAAAAGAGCCGGTGGGAGACCGGCCGACCCCTCTGACCGACGCGGTCTCCCGCCACTCCTATTATATATATAATAATATGAACAAAATCTTCGTCACCATACTCTGCGGTACGGCCCTGCTGAGCAGTTGCCGCACGATGAGCAACTATGAGCGCCCGGAGTCTGTCAGCACAGACAGCCTCTATCGTGACACCATCGACACCTATGCCGTGTTGCAGGGCGACACCACCAACTTTGGCAACACGCCATGGCGCGAGGTGTTTACCGAGCCTCAGTTGCAGGCGCTCATAGAGAAAGCGCTCACACAAAACGCCGACCTGCGCAAGGCCGACTTGACCATCACCCAGGCCGAGGCCGCGCTCAAAGTGGCCCGTTTGGCCTATCTGCCTTCTATGGCATTCAGTCCGCAAGGTACCATCTCATCGTTTGACGGCGGCAAGGCCACCAAGACTTACAGCCTCCCCATCCAGGCCAGCTGGCAAATCGGTTCGCTTGGCTCACTGCGCAACACCAAGAAACAAGGCGAGGTGAACCTCGAACTCAGTCGCGCTTCTAAGCAGGCTGTGCGCACCAACATCATCTCGGCCGTGGCCAACCTCTACTATACGCTGCAAATGCTTGACGAGCAGTTGGCTACCACCGAGGCCACTCTCGAAATCTGGGGCAAGAACGTCACGGCCATGGAGAAGATGTGGGAAGTGGGCGGTCTGACCAACTCGGCTGCCGTGGAGCAGGCCAAGGCCAACTATTACCAAATCCAGGCCACCGTGCCTGCTTTGAAACAGAGCATCACTTCGGCCGAAAACGCGCTCTGCCTCATTCTCCACGAAGCACCCCACCCCATCAGTCGCGGTGCCTTCAGCGGCGACGGCTTCCCCGAGCAGCTGAAAGTGGGTGTGCCCGTGCAACTGCTCTCTAACCGTCCTGACGTGAAAGCTGCCGAGCTCTCGCTGGCCAATGCCTTCTATGCCACCAACGTGGCCCGTAGCGCCTTCTATCCTTCGCTGACCATCGGCGGACAAGCCGGCTGGACCAACAGTGCCGGGGCAGCTATAACCAATCCGGCCAAGTTCCTGGCCTCTGCCGTAGGGTCGCTCGTTCAGCCTCTCTTTGCCAACGGTCAGCTCACGGCCCAGCTTAAGATTGCCAAGGCCAAACAAGAGGCCGCTCTCATCGACTTCGAGCAGTCGCTCTATCAGGCTGGTGCCGAGGTGAGCGACGCCTTGAGCCAATACCAAGCCCGCTGCACCCAAGAGCAAAGCCTCGTGAAACAGGTGGAACAACTCACGAAAGCCGTAGACGACACCAACTATCTCTTTGCCCACGGCAACACCACCTCTTATCTCGAAACGCTCACAGCACAGTCGAGCCTGCTGCAGGCCCAGCTCAATCTTATCTCCACTAAGTTCGACAAAGTGCAAGCCGCCATTACGCTCTATCAGGCACTCGGCGGCGGACGCGACTGATTAAGCCCTTAAGTCTAACCTGCAATACACAACAATCATGATTAGTCCCTTAGCATACGTTCATCCCGAAGCCCAAATCGGACAGAACGTAGAGATAGCCCCCTTTGCCTATATCGAAAAAGGCGTGGTCATCGGCGACAATTGCGTCATCAAGGCACACGCCAGCATCCTCGAAGGCACCACAATGGGCACAGGCAATGTCGTGCACCAAAACGCCGTCATCTGCGCCACGCCACAAGACTTCCACTATGTGGAGGGGCAGCCCACGAAAGTGGTGATAGGCAACGACAACCACATCCGCGAAAACGTGGTGATTGCCGGTAGCACATACGCCGACAAGGCTACCACCATTGGCAACGGCAACTACCTGATGGATCAGGTGCACATCTGCCACGACGTAAAAATAGGCAACGGCTGCGTCGTGGGCATCGGCGTGAGCATTGCCGGCGAGTGTGAAATCGACGACCACTCCATCCAAAGTTCTGGTGTCATTATTCAGCAACGCGTACGCGTGGGCCGCTACTCACTGATGCAGAGCGGATGCCGCGTGCAAAAAGACGTACCACCCTATGTCGTGCTCGGCGGCAACCCGGCCGGCTACCACGGCATCAACACCATCGTGTTGAAACACATCGGCATGTCTGAACGCATCATGCGCCATATGGCCAACACCTACCGCATTATCTACACCGGCAACTTCAGCCTCGAAGATGCCATCATCAAGATACCTGAGCAAATCCCTATGAGCGAAGAAATCCACATCATACTTGATTTCATCAGCAAGACCAAATTGGGTATCGTGAGAAACATGACCAAAGACTGACGCGACTTTTTCGCTAAGTCACTCCCCCACTGCACGATGTGCCTCCCCACTGTGAGAAGGCGCATCGTGTTTTTTCGTACGCAAAAACCGGCGACAAAGCGTGACAAAAAGGGGGCAAGGTGTGACAAAAAAAGATGAAGATTTCTTCCACCCGTAGTCCGTCCAACTTCATTGGCCTCTGAAAATGGTTGACATCAGACTTGAAAACGACAAAAAACACCACGAAATTCACAATCATAAGCACCACATCTACGGGAATAGGGACAGTATTTTCTGCGATAGTGACAGAAAATGCGCCGATAAGGCCCGTAACGCCCTCAAACACAATAAAAAGAAGCCTATTAAGCCTCCCTTCTCCTTTCTCACATACAAGATAACGCCAAACGGGCGAAAACAAAAAAGACATCGACGGGCCATCCGCTCAAGACGCACAGAGAAATGTTTGAAACTTGTCCGTCTAAGGGCTCAAAAGGCGAGAAATAGGCCGCCAAAGAGCCGAAAAATGCCGTCAAAGAATAAAAAAAAGTGCTAACATTGTGATATTATCGGAATTTTGCTAAATTTGCCCCTATTGAAAGTTTCAAAAAATAATAATATTACTACTATGGAAAACCGTAAAAGGGTTTACACCTTCGGTGCAGGTAAGGCCGAAGGCCGCGCAGATATGCGCAACGAACTCGGTGGCAAGGGTGCGAACCTTGCCGAGATGAATCTCATTGGCGTCCCCGTGCCCCCGGGATTTACCATCACCACAGACACTTGTAACGACTACTACAAAATCGGCAAAAACGAGGTTGTAGAACTGTTGAGAAAAGACGTTGAGAATGCCCTTCACGGCGTTGAAGACCTGATGGCTTCAAAATTCGGCGACGTGGCCAACCCGTTGCTTCTCTCCGTACGCTCAGGTGCCCGCGCTTCGATGCCCGGTATGATGGACACCATCCTCAACCTCGGTCTCAACGACGAAGTAGTTGAAGGCTTGGCCCGAAAGACCAACAATCCCCGCTTTGCCTACGACGCCTACCGCCGCTTCGTTCAGATGTACGGCGACGTGGTGCTCGGCATGAAGCCCGTCAACAAAGACGACGTTGACCCCTTCGAAGCCATCATCGACGAAGTGAAAGAAGCCAAAGGCGTGAAACTCGACAACGAGCTCGAAGTGGAAGACCTCAAAGAACTCGTGATGCGCTTCAAAGCCGCCATCAAAGCCCAAACCGGCAAGGAATTCCCCTCCGACCCCATGGAACAGCTCTGGGGCGCCATCTGTGCCGTGTTTGACTCATGGATGAACGAACGCGCCATCCTCTATCGCAAGATGGAAGGCATCCCCGCCGAATGGGGTACGGCCGTGACCGTCATGGCCATGGTGTTCGGCAATATGGGCAACACGTCAGCCACCGGCGTTTGCTTCAGCCGCGACGCCGCCACCGGCGAAGACCTCTTCAACGGCGAATGGCTCGTCAACGCACAAGGTGAAGACGTGGTAGCTGGTATTCGCACGCCGCAACAGATCACCCTCGAAGGCAGCCGCCGCTGGGCCGAGCTCCAAGGCATCAGCGAAGAAGAGCGCAAAGCCCAGTTCCCCTCAATGGAAGAGGCTATGCCCGAAATCTACAAGCAGCTCGACGGTATCCAGACTAAGCTCGAAGAGCATTACCACGACATGCAAGACATGGAGTTCACGGTGCAGGAAGGCAAACTCTGGTTCCTCCAGACCCGTAACGGCAAGCGCACCGGTGCTGCCATGGTCAAAATCGCTATGGACCTGCTCCGTCAGGGTATGATTGACGAAAAGACAGCCATCGAACGCTGCGAGCCCAACAAGCTCGACGAGCTCCTTCACCCCGTATTCAGCAAAGACGCCCTTGCCAAAGCCAAAGAACTCACACGCGGTCTGCCCGCCAGCCCGGGTGCCGCCTGCGGCCAGATTGTCTTCTTCGCCGAAGACGCCGCCAAATGGCACGCCGACGGCCACAAAGTGGTTATGGTGCGTATTGAGACCAGCCCCGAAGACCTCGCCGGTATGGCTGTGGCCGAAGGTATCCTCACCGCCCGCGGTGGTATGACCAGCCACGCTGCCGTTGTGGCCCGCGGTATGGGTAAGTGCTGCGTCAGCGGTGCAGGTGCCATCAACGTGGACTACAAGAACAAGACCGTTGAAATCGACGGCATCGTCCTCAAAGAAGGCGACTACATCTCACTCAACGGTACAAACGGCCGCGTATATCAAGGCGAAATTCGCACTCAGGCCGCAGAACTCTCTGGCGACTTTGCCGCCCTTATGGACCTCTGCGCCAAATACACCCGTCTGAAGGTGCGCACCAACGCCGACACGCCCCACGACGCCGAAGTGGCCCGCAAGTTTGGTGCCGTAGGTATCGGTCTCTGCCGCACAGAGCATATGTTCTTCGACAACGAGAAGATCGTGGCCATGCGCGAGATGATTTTGGCCGATGGCGTTGAAGGCCGCAAGAAAGCTCTTGCCAAACTCCTCCCCTATCAGAAAGAAGACTTCAAGGGTATCTTCCGCGCCATGGACGGCTTCCCCGTCAATGTGCGTCTGCTCGACCCGCCCCTCCACGAGTTCGTGCCCCACGATGCCAAAGGCCAGGAAGAAATGGCACAGGCCATGGGCGTAACCGTAGAATACATCCGCCAGCGCGTAGAGAGCCTCTGCGAGCACAACCCGATGCTCGGTCACCGTGGCTGCCGCTTGGGCAACACCTATCCCGAAATCACCCAGATGCAGACCCGCGCCATCCTTTCTGCCGCCATCGACCTGAAACGTGAAGGCCTCGACCCGCATCCTGAAATTATGGTGCCCCTCACTGGTATCCTCTATGAATTTGAGGCTCAGGAAAAAGTCATTCGCGACGAAGCTGCCGCTCTCTTCAAGGAAGAAGGCATCGAAATCCCCTTCAAGGTGGGTACGATGATTGAAATTCCGCGTGCAGCCCTCACGGCCGACAAGATTGCCTCACGTGCCGAATACTTCTCATTCGGTACAAACGACCTGACGCAGATGACCTTCGGATATTCTCGCGACGACATCGCCAGCTTCTTGCCCGTTTACCTCGACAAGAAAATCTTGAAGGTTGACCCCTTCCAGGTGCTCGACCAAAACGGTGTAGGTCAGCTTGTAGAGATGGCAGTCAACAAAGGTCGCACCGTACGTCCCGAACTCAAATGCGGTATTTGCGGCGAACACGGTGGCGAGCCCAGTTCAGTGAAGTTCTGCCACAAGGTAGGCCTCAACTATGTCAGCTGCTCACCCTTCCGCGTACCCATTGCCCGTCTTGCAGCGGCCCAGGCAGCGGTAGAAGAATAACAACCGGACACTGATTTAGAGAGAGTTAGGCGGAAAGCCCCGAAAACAAAGGGGCTTCCGCCTAACTTCGTAAATGGAGGTTCGTGCATTTCGACACATTTTTCGAGCAGAATGAACGGAAAAGATTTGGATTTCCGACACTATTGATTTGGACGTGATTTGGAATGTAATTGAGCGAGTTAGAAGCCATTCACTGCAACTGTCATCAAATTTATTGGAACACAGTTTAGAAATTAAAGAATATGGCAACAATGAAGGCATGCGTCCAGTGGGCGCGAAAGGACGGGTTTTACCCGGTATTCATCAGAGTGAACCATAAGCGTTCCACTCTGTATATCAAGACTGATAAGATGGTTACGAAACGCGAACTATCGAAGAGCAAGGACATCATGGACCCGGTGGTCATGAAATTCTGCACGACGCTTATTCTCGACTACATGGACAAGCTGAACCGTGTGGACATTCGCGACTGGTCTTGCAGGATGATTGTGGACTATTTGCAAAAAGGCGATGAGGACATTTCTTTCTCTGAATATGCGAGAAAGCACATTGACCGGCTGATTGACAACGGGCAGGTAAGGAATGCACGAAACTATGAGCTGGCACTCAAGCACATGGAACGGTACTTCGGAACTACAAAGGTGAAGTTTTCGCAGCTCACGTCCACTAACATGAGCAACTGGATAAAGACGATGGAAAAGACGAACAGGGCGAAAGAAATGTACCCTGTTTGTATAAGGCAGGTGTTCCGAGCTGCAATAGCAGAACTAAACGACTATGACGTTGGGATGATCAGAATAAAGACAAATCCGTGGATAAAGGTGAAGATACCACAGGCTGACAGGCCTGAGAAACGAGCCATAAGCGCGGAGGACTGCCGTAGGTTCTTCGCCGCACCCCTGCCGGAAAGTAAGATGAAGTCTCCTCTGCCTGAACTTGGACGTGACGTGGCTATGATGGTGCTTTGCCTCGGCGGCATCAACACGGTTGATTTGTACAGCCTAAAGAAGGAGGACTATCACGGAGGCATAATCCATTACCGACGTGCCAAGACGATGCGCAGCAGGGCGGACGGTGCTTACTTCGAGATGCGTGTGCCGGAGATTATACAACCGCTGTTCAAGAAGTATGCTTCAGATGAAAACGACGAGTGGCTTTTCAACTTCCATTCGAGGCTCAGCAACAGTGACAGCTTCTCCGCAAACGTGAACATCGGCATCAAGAAGATTTGCGAGAGTATGGGAATGGACAGGGCTGACTGGTATTGTGCCTACACTTTCAGGCATACATGGGGAACGATAGCGCAGAATGATTGCAGGGCAACCATATCGGAGGTGGCTTTCGGAATGAACCACAGCGCAGGGCACAGGGTGACACGAGGATATATCAAACTGGACTTCTCCCCTGCATGGGAACTGAACGAGCGAGTGATTGATTTCATCTTTTTCTCTGACAAGGCCAGCAAGCAGGCGGCTACTGATGAGGACGAGAGCAACGTGTTCCGCATTTCTCCGAAGATGCTCATTAAGGCTGCTGCCTTCTTTCAAGGCAAATGCCTCGCCAGTTTCGAAAACATAGGTTGCTCTAATATCGACGAGGTTATTAAGCATCTTGTGGACGAACTGCCTCTGGAAATACCCAACAGGTGCATCGTGCAGTTTAAGATTGTCAATTGTAACAACGGCAAGGTTGCCGTGTATGAGCGGCAGAAAGGCAAAGGGTTTTAGTCGAAGACGATTGTCAAGTGTCCACTGGCTTCCTCAGCAAGCAGCAGCCAGTTGTATGTTGAGAATGTGTCTGTATTGTTGAGCGTTACCATACACCCATTGTGTGATGCTGCCTCACGAACTATCTTTCTCACGCTGTTGAACGAGAGGACTTCTGGATTGAATGTTATTGATGTGCCGCCCTTGACGAGCGCAAAGAGATTTTCAAAAGTTTTTTTCATTGCAGTAACAATTTGATTTTTCAAGTGGAGAGTGAGTTTTTGTTGAAAGTAAGTCTTTTGCCCATACAGGGCGTATTTTGCGGGTATCAACTAAACCCAGGGTGTCGTCGTCGCTTCGCTACTCCTCTGCCCCGGGCTTGGTCTTGTTGCCCTTGCAGGACGCTGCTTGGCCGGTGAGGTGTGTCGACCTTACAGGCCGGATTTAGTGGGGGTGTGCCATACCCGGGCTTACGACCCGGGCTGATATGTGGCGCCCTTGCAGGGCTTTGCGTGGGTGGCGCGAATGAAATATCAAAATAACACTCTAAATTTCAATCTCAATTTTGAACACCTTGGCAAATAGGGCGATTTTTATTGAAAAACGCCCCACCCGCCCCTTGTCTTGCGCCAATGTTCATTCCCCGGGGTCTGTCGTGACGAAATTGCTGTAAAAACTTTTGATTATACTTCCACTACGATTGATATGTCTTTCGCAACCGTCCGGATGGCTCGAAAAATTCACGGGATTAGGGAAAAATTTGCCTGTCCCTATTCCAGAAAAAACTGTCATAAGGCCGGTTTTTCCTGCCATAAGGCCAGTAAGGCGCTGAATATGAAAAAAGAGAGGCCGCCGGGACCTCCCTTCTTCTATCTTTGCACAAATATAACCCGAAACGGGCGAAATATAAAAGACAAACTGCCGCGACTGGGTTGGACGTAAAAACAAGGCCGCGAATGTGGCTCACTGATGCTTGCGGGGCTTTTGGGGGATGAGCAGATTGAGCAAGACGGCCACCACAAACACCACGGCCACGCTGTTGCCGGCAAAGATGATTTGCACGATGGAGGGGAAGTGGGCGAAGATGGCGGGATTGGACGTGAAGCCTATGCCCACGCTTATCGACACACTGACTATGACCATGTTGCGCAGACCAAAACCGCACCGCGAGAGCATCTCGATGCCGGCATAGACGATGCCGCCGAACATCATTACGCTGCAACCGCCCAAGACAGCTTGGGGGATGCTGCTCAAAACCACACCGGCTACGGGGAAAAACGCACAGGCCATAATGAACAGCGCGCCGAAGGCTATGGTGAAGCGGTTGACAACCTTGGTGAGCGTGTTGAGACCGACGTTCTGAGAATAAGACGTGATGGGTGTGCAGCCAAAGAGGCCGCCTATGGCACTCGAGAAACCGTCGGCCGTGACCGACCCGCCCATTTCGCGGGCTGTGGCACTACGCCCCAAGGCTCCCGAACACAGGGCCGAGGTGTCGCCGATGGTCTCCGTGGCCGAAACGAGATAGACACAGAGCACGGCAATGATGGCATCAAGTCTGAATTCAGGCACAAAAGGCATAAACCGGGGTATGGATAGGATTTCGCTTTCGCCCACGGCAGAGAGGTTGACCATGCCCATACACAAGGCCACCACATAGCCTACCACGAGGCCGCCCAACACAGAGAGCGACCTCAGCCTGCGGACGGGGCACACCTGCACGGCCACACAGGCCACCAGCGTAACGGTGCCCACAATCCAGTGAGGCATTGCGCCGAAATCACTTGCACCGGCGCCGCCTACAAAGGCTTCGGCACCAATGCCCAAAAGCGATATGCCGATGCCGGTGACCACACAGCCGGCCACGACGGGCGGAATGAAGCGTTGCCACAATGACGAGCACAATCCCAAAAGGCCTTCGATGACGCCACCCACTATGACGGCACCCATCAAGACGCCCATGCCCTGGCTTTGGGCAATGGAAATGGCAAGGCCAATGAACGTGCACGACAGACCCATAACGATGGGCAGCCGCGATCCGATGCGCCACAGGGGATAGAGCTGGATGAGGGTGGCCAGGCCGGCCACGAGCATACAGTTGCGTATGAGTACGGCACGAATGTCGGGGGCAAGTCCGGCGGCACCGCAGATGATGACCACCGGCGTGATGTTGGTGACAAACATGGCTAGCACGTGTTGCAGGCCATAGGCGGCTGCCTGGTGTAACGGTACGCGACCGTCGAGTTGATAGATGGAACCCATATTGAGAGGAGTTGTAGTTTTTATGGCAAAAGGAAACGCCCGTGGTCATTGCTTGACGGGCTGCGGCGCGAAGGTGATGGTCTGTGTGGCGTGGTCCATGGCCCGCACAATGGCTATCGACTCGAGATGGAAACCGCGTTGGCGCAAGAGTTGTCCGCCTTGTTGCTGCCCCTTCTCTATGGCTATGCCGATGCCCGAGACGGTGCCGCCGGCCTGTTCCACAAGGCTGATGAGCGCCGAAGCCGCCTGACCGTCGGCCAGAAAGTCGTCGACAATCAAGACGTGCTCGCCGGCCCGTAGATAAGGCTTCGAGACAAACACGCGGTTCATGCGCTGATGCGTAAACGAATAGGCCTCGGCCATGTATTTGTCGTCGGTGGAGTTGGCCGTCGCCCCTTTCTTGGCAAACACCACCGGCACGCCATAGAGATGGCCCAGGAGTGTGGCGATGGCTATGCCACTGGCCTCGATGGTAAGCACTTTGTCGACCCGGCGGCCTTCAAACCGCCGCACGAACTCTTCGGCAATCTGATGGATAAGTTTCACGTCAATCTGGTGGTTGAGAAAGTGGTCTACTTTGAGGATATTGCCTTGGGCCACATAGCCCTCAGCAGCGATCTTCTCTTCAAGGAAATTCATGGTGTATGGCAGGGTGAAGATTAAAGGGATGTTGATATTCGATAACAAATGTAGGCAATCTTACATAAAACCCACGCATTGTTTGGCCTTTTTTGCGTTTTGCCGTAACTTCGCTCAGCAAAATCACAAAACACTCACTTATGAACGAATGGTTTGAATGTAAAATCAAGTACGACAAGACAATGGAAAACGGCCTTGTCAAGAAAGCCGTGGAGCCTTATCTGGTCGACGCGCTCAACTTCACCGAGGCCGAGCGCCGCATCATCGAAGAAATGAGTCCGTTCATGACGGGCGAATTTCAGGTTTCAGACATCAAACGCGCCCGCTACGCCGAATTTTTCGAGACCCCCGGCGACGAGGCCGACCGCTGGTATAAGGCCAAACTCATCTTCGTCACCCTCGACGAGAAGAGCGGCAAAGAGAAACGCACATCGCAAAACGTGCTCATACAAGCCGGCACACTGCGCGGCGCACTCGACCGTCTCGAAGAGGGAATGAAGGGTTCGATGATGGACTACGAAGTGGCTGCCATCAACGAAACGCCCATTATGGATATTTTCCGCTATAAAGCCCCCGACCAAGCCACCAACGCCGAGGCATTGGAGGACTAATCATGACCGACTTGCAACAACGGCTCAACGACACTCTCCATGCCCTGCCCGACACGGTGAGCCTCGTGGCCGTCTCAAAATTTCATCCCGCCGAGGCCATTCGTGAGGCCTACGACGCAGGCCAACGTGTGTTTGGCGAAAGCCGGGCTCAAGAACTGGTGGGCAAACACGACACCCTGCCTGCCGACATCAAGTGGCACTTCATTGGCCACCTTCAGCCTAACAAGGTGAAGTATATCGCTCCCTTTGTCTCGCTCATCCACGCCGTGGACACCTTCCGCCTGCTGCAGGAAATCGACAAACAGGCTCGCCGCTGCGACCGGGTCATACCCTGCCTGCTCCAACTGCACGTGGCCGCCGAAGAGACTAAGTTCGGCTTCACGCCGCAAGAGTGTCGGGAGATGCTCGAAGAGGGAGACTGGCGAGAAATGGACCACGTGGAGATTGCCGGCATCATGTGTATGGCCAGCAACACGGACAACGAGGCGCGCATACGCGCTGACTTCCAAACGGCCTATCAGTTTTACCGCGAAGCCAAGGCCAAGTGGTTTGCCGACCGTCCGGCGTTCACGCTCCGCTCATGGGGCATGTCGGGCGACTGGCACATTGCCATCGAAGAGGGCAGCAATATGGTGCGCATTGGTAGCGCCATTTTCGGAGAAAGACACTATTGATCATATCCTCAATCTATGCAAACGCCTAATCGTTCCACGATACGTGCCGTGGTTTTTGACCTCGACGGCACCCTGCTCGACACGATAGCCGACCTTGCCTCGGCCGTCAACTACGCACTGGCCACTCACGGCCGGCCTGTGCGCACCGACGGCGAGATACGCTCGTTCCTTGGCAACGGCATCAGACGACTCGTGGCCGAGGCTGTGCCCGAAGGGACCACGGAGAGCGACTACGAAGCCATTTTTGCCACCTTCCGCACCTACTACGTGGCACACTGCATGGAGCAGACAAAGCCCTACGAAGGCATCATGCCGCTCGTCAAGCAGTTGAAGCAAGACGGGGTGAAGATGGGGATTGTGTCCAACAAACTCCAACCGGCCGTGACACAATTGCACGAAAAGTTTTTTGCCGGTCTGGTCGATGTGGCCGTGGGCGAAAGACCCGGCATACCGCGCAAACCCGACCCCAAGTCGCTCCTCACGGCCATCGACAACCTCGGCGCCACACCCGAAACGACACTCTACGTGGGCGACTCGGAGGTGGACATCGCGACAGCGCGTGCAGCCGGTTGCCGCTGCGTGACGGTGCTTTGGGGATTTAGAGACGAAGACTTTCTCCGCTCTCGCTATCCCGACGCCCACTATATCCATAGACCCGAAGAGCTGATCACGTTGGACTTCAACACGCTCTGAGCGCCACGGCCTTATGACTCAAAAAAACATCAGGGGACGGCTTCTTGCGAAGTCGCCCCCTGATGTTTATGGCTTATGGTCTGATGGTTCAGCGTATCATGTCGGTGCCCATATAAGGCTGGAGGGCCTTAGGGATACGGATGCCGTCGGGTGTCTGGAAGTCTTCGAGCAGCGCAGCCACGATGCGCGGCAGAGCGAGTGCAGAGCCGTTGAGTGTGTGGCAGAGGTTGATGCTCTTTTCAGCAGCCGAGCGGTAGCGACACTGCAGGCGGTTGGCCTGGTAACTGTCGAAGTTGGACACACTCGACACTTCGAGCCAACGCTTTTGGGCTTCGCTATACACCTCAAAGTCGTAGCAGATGGCGGCCGTGAAACTCATGTCGCCACCACAGAGGCGCAAAATGCGATAAGGCAGCTCGAGTTTCTGCAACAGGCCCTCGACGTGAGCAAGCATCTCTTGGTGTGACTGCTCAGAGTGTTCGGGCTTGTCGATACGCACAATCTCAATCTTGGAAAACTCATGCAGACGGTTGAGACCGCGCACGTCTTTGCCATAACTGCCGGCTTCGCGGCGGAAACATTGGGTATAGGCGCAGTTTTTAATGGGCAACTCGGCCTCGGGGATGATGACGTCGCGATAGATGTTGGTGACGGGCACCTCAGCCGTGGGGATGAGATAGAGATCGTCTTCGTTGCAATGATACATCTGTCCTTCCTTGTCGGGCAACTGACCAGTGCCATAGCCTGAGTCGGCGTTGACCACGGTGGGCGGCATGATTTCGGTGTAACCGGCAGCACGGGCTTCGTCGAGGAAGAAGTTGATGAGGGCTCGCTGCAGACGCGCACCCTGACCAATATAGACGGGGAAGCCCGCACCGGTGATTTTCACGCCTAGGTCGAAGTCGATGAGGTTGTATTTCTTGGCCAATTCCCAATGGGGCAAGGCATTCTCAGGAAGCACGGTGTCGTGTCCGCCTGTCTTGACGATGAGATTGTCTTCGGCCGAGGTGCCTTCGGGTACGAGGTCGTAGGGCACGTTGGGGATGGTGTAGAGCAGCTGTTTACGTTCCTCTGTGGCAGCCTTCATAGCCTCTTCGAGGGTCTTGGTCTGCTCTTTGATGTCGGCCACGCGCTGACGGGCGGCTGCGGCTTCGTCGGCCTTGCCTTCTTTCATCAACGCACCGATTTGTTTGGAGATGGTTTTGGCTTCGGCCAAAAGACTGTCGAGCTTGGCCTGGGCGGCTTTGCGGCGGCCGTCGGCTTCGAGCACGGCGTCTACGGCTTCACGCGCACCGGCAAAATGTTTTTTCTCAAGGCCGCGAATAACGGCCTCTTTGTCGTCTGTGATTTGCTTGATTGTGAGCATATCGTGTGAAAATGTTTTTGAGAGTTGCTTATTTAATGTTGCGCTCCTCGAGATGATAACCGTATTTGCGGTCGGCCACCTTGAGCATAAAGGCTACGAGCAGGGCCAGAATGGCAATGCCGGTGAAGATGCACATGGGCAGTGTGTAGTCGTAGATGTTGACGGGCTTGCCCTCCACAATCTGCTGACCAACGATGCAATAGCGGTCGAGCACGCTGCCGATAAGGGCAGGTATGCCCCAGAGGCCGATGTTTTGGATGAAGAATATCAGAGCGTAGGCTGTGCCAAGTTGCTTGACCGGGAAAATCTTGGCCACACTGGGCCACATGGCAGAGGGCACGAGCGAGAAGGCTATGCCGAGCACAATCATCAGGGCTATGGCGAGCCAGGCGAAGTGGATGCCGGGAATGGCATAGATGCCGTGAACGCCAATGAGCATGAGCGAACCAAGTATCATAATGGAAGCGGCACGGCCCTGCTTGTCTATCATTCCGCCGAATACGGGAGTGAGGAACAAGGCGCCGAGTGCGGGCAATCCGGCTACGAGTCCGGCCACGTTTTCAGAGACGCCGTAGCGCGACATCATAATCTCGGTGGCATATTTTTGGAAGGGGAAAACGCAAGAATAGAAGAGCACGCAAAGCAAGGCAATGAGCCAGAAACCGGGATTTTTCACCACGGCCACGACATCCTTGAAACTGAATTTTTCTTCTTCATCGCTCGATTGGGTTTGGGCCACCTGTCGGTCAAGCTTGCGGTCCATCAGTGAGAACACAAGGAAAGCCACAAGGCCGCCTACGAGGAGCAGGGCACCAATGAAGAGCGGCATGGACAAACCAAAGTTCTTGGCTACGGGAAGGGCGACGGCATAGGCGGCTTGCGAGCCGATGCGGGCCAAGGCTACTTGAACGCCCATGGCCAAAGCCATTTCCTTGCCCTTGAACCATTTGGCAATAATCTTGGTGACGGTGATGCCAGCTACCTCGGCGCCCACACCAAACACGGCATAGCCGGCTGAGGCGATGAAGACGTCGGGACGCGAACCGAATATGGGCGCAGCGTCGCCGGATATCTGGGTGATGGCGTAGTATTCGGCACCAGTGCCCACAACCATGAGCACGGCGGCCAAGATGCCGGTGAAGCGGATGCCGAACTTGTCGAGGATGAGTCCGCCCCAAATGAGCATAAGCAGGAAGACATTGAGGAAACTGTAGGCGCCGGTGAACATACCGAATTCGCCGCTTGTCCAGCGCAGGTCGCTCTCGAGCATACCCTTAAGCGGGGCCATAACGTCGTTGACGTAGTAGGCGGCCATCATGGTGAAGGCGACGATAAAGAGCGCTGCCCAACGGGCCGAGGCCTTGTCACTGAGTTTGGTGGTGATGGTGGATGACATAGGGTTGAATTATAATATAAATGACAGAGTTACTTGAGATATTTGTCGAGCCAACGGAAGAATGTGCGCTGCCAGAGTATGCCGTTTTGTGGCTTTAACACCCAGTGGTTTTCGTCGGGAAAAAGCAGCAGTTGGGCGTCTACGCCTCTCATGCGGGCAGCAGAGAAGGCGCTCTCAGCTTGTGTGTATTCGATGCGGAAGTCGCGCTGGCCGTGGATGCAGAGTATGGGCGTGTCCCACTTGTCGGCATAGAGATGGGGCGAATGGGCAAAGGCATTCTGCATTTCGCCATTGGCCTGACGGTGCCAGGGCGCAGACTTGAGGTCCCAGTTGGCAAACCACATCTCTTCGGTTTCGAGATATTGCTGCTGGGTGTTGAAAATGCCGTCGTGGGAGATGAAACACTTGAAACGCTTGTCGTGGTTGCCGGCGAGCCAATAAACACTATAGCCGCCAAAGCTGGCACCGACGGCGCCAAGTCGCTCACGGTCTACGTAGGGTTCGGCGGCAATGTCGTCGATGGCAGAGAGATAGTCGCGCATGCACTGGCCGCTGTAGTCGCCTGAAATGTCTTCGAGCCACTTTTTGCCGAAGCCGGGCAAGCCGCGGCGGTTGGGCGCAATGATGATGTAGTCGTTGGCGGCCATAATCTGGAAATTCCAGCGATAGCTCCAAAACTGGCTGACGGGGCTCTGAGGTCCGCCTTCGCAGAAGAGCAACACGGGATATTTCTTGGCAGGGTCGAAGTGTGGCGGATAGACCACCCAGCATAGTTCAGACTGACCGTCGGAGGTTTTGACCCAGCGCTCTTTCACTTCTCCCCAAGCCAGTCGGTCGTAGAAGGGACGGTTCACCTCGGTGAGCTGAGTGATGGTCTGGCCTTTTCTGATGGGTACAATAAAGATTTCGTCGGCTCGGCTCATACTGTGGCGCGTGGCCAGCAGGGATTTGCCGTCGGGCATAAGGGCAGAGAGGGCGTAGTCGCAGACTTCGTCGGTGATGGGGCTGAAAGAGCCTGTCTTGATGTCGGTCTGATAGATTTGGGTTTTGCCGTGCCAAACGCCGGTGAAATAGAGTCGCTTGGAGTCGGCTGCCCAAACAAATTCGTTGACTTCGCTGGCAAATTGTCCGGCCACATAGGTTTTGCGTCCGGTTTTGAATTCGTAGACACAAAGTCGCGAGAGGTCGCTCTCATAGCCGTCGCGTTCGCGGCTTTTCCAGGCAATGTAGCGTCCGTCGGGCGAGAATTGCGGATTTTCGTCGTAGCCCACGTTGAAGTCGCCCTCTTGCTTGTTGACGGCTTGGTCTTGCAGGCTTTTGGTGTGATCGATGGCGGGAGCCTTGTAGTCGGCCGGCTTGCAAAGGTTGCGCGTGGTCTTGGTGGCGATGTCGTAGAGGAAGATGTCGCTGTCGGTGCTCACGGCATAGTCGCGGCCTGTCTTTTTGCGGCACGTGTAAGCGATGGATTGGCCGTCGGGGCTCCAGGCAAGTTGCTCAATGCCGCCAAAAGGCAACATAGGACACTCGAAAGGTTCCCCTTCGAGCACGTCAATGGCGCCGCTGATTTTTCGGCCGTCAAACTGTGCCACGAAGGGGTGAGGAATGGCCGTGACGTATTGGTCCCAATGTTTATACATTAGGTCTGTGGCCAAAATGCCGGTCGAGAGAGGCAGGTCGGCGTCTTTCGCAGCTATGGAGGTGGTTGAGGGAATGCTCTTGATGAGAATGATGTGGCTGCCATCGGGAGAGAAGCTGAAGCCTTCCACGTCGGCTGTTTCGTCAGAGAGTCGCTCTGTGTGCGTGCCGTCGAGGTCGGTGGCCCACACCTGTGAACTGCCTGAGGCAGAACTGAGATAGGCTACGCGTCGGCCACCGTCGATGAAGGCCGGCTGGCTGCCACGTCCGGGGGTGAGTCTGCGGGTTTGGCAAGAGGCGGTGTCCATCACGTAAATGGCCGTTTCGCCTTTGTTGGCCTTTATGTCGTAAGTTGTGACGGTGTAGGCCACGGTCTTACCGTCTGGCGAAACCGTGACTCCGCCGATGCGCCCCATACTCCATAGGGCTTCGGGGGTGAGTCGGCCTTTTTGAAAGGCCTCTTCGGCTTGTTGCAGATTTTGTGCGCCGAGAGTGAGTGACATCATCAATGTGGCGGCTGTGAGGGTGATTTTGAATGTCATAGACAATAGGTGGTTTTGTTGGAGGGCCAACAAGTCGAAAAGTCAACAAGCGGGCGAGTGGCGTTAAGTATCGCCCGCCTGCCCGTCTGTTGACTTCGTCTTCCTCCTCCGCGCCTCGGCATAATCCAAGTAAACTTGGCTTCTGCTCTCGGCTTGTCGTCGGTTGACTTTTTGACTTGCTGAAAATTATCGTTTGCCCCGTTTGCGCATTTCGTCCATTTGGGCGGCCTGTTTGTTGAGTGCCTCAAGACGTGCGGCCAAGCCTTTGGGCTTTTTGTTGGGGTCGTTTTTGTTGGCGCGATAGTTGGCTTCGAGTTGTTCGAGCAGTTTGGCGTCGTCGGTCGTCCGTCTGAGATACCACATGGTCAGTGCGCTGGCCAAGAGCGAGATGAAGTAATAGTAGTTGAGGCCGGCCGAATATTTATTGAACATAAAGAAGAACATCACGGGCATGAGATACATCATCCACTGCATGAACTTCATTTGCTGAGCTTGCTCGCCAGACATTGACTCGCGTTGCTGACGGATGGTCATATAACTATAAAGCAAGTTGGTGGCGCAGAAGAGCAGGCAGAAGAGGCTGAGGTGGTCGCCGATGCCCCAGATGTGGGTGCCGAAGTTGATGACACTGTCGTAGGTGGAGAGGTCGTCGGCCCAGAGGAAGCCCTGCTGGCGCAGCTCGATGGCGTTAGGCACAAAGTTGAACATGGCAATCCAGATGGGCATCTGAATGAGCATGGGCAGACAGCCCCCCATAGGGCTCACGCCATATTGCGAGTAGAGCGCCATCATTTCCTGCTGCTTTTTCATGGCGTCGGCTTTGTCGGGATATTTGCGGCTGATTTCGTCCACCTTCGGGCGCAACACGCGCATCTTGGCACTGCTCAAGAAACTTTTGCGAGTGGGCACGTAGACGATGAAGCGGAGCAATATCGTGATGAGTAGCAACACGATGCCCATGGGCAGACCGAGGCGTGTGAGGAAGTCGAAAACGTAGATGGTGAAGAAACGGTTGATCCAGCGCACGATGGGCCATCCGAGATAGACGAGGTCTTCGAGGTCGTAGTCTTTAGTGCCCAGTTTGTAGCGGTCCATAGACTTGAGCAGGTTGAAGCTGTTGGGACCGTAGTAGAAGTGGAGCGTGGTGGCTTGTTTACCGGTGGCGTCGAAGGGGATTTCGGCTTGTGCGTCGTAGTATTTGAGAAAGCCGGCTTCGGCCTCGGGGGTGATTTGTCGGCTCACCATGTGAAGGCCTCTGAATGTAGAGGTGGGAGCAATCATCACCGACGAGAAATATTGGTTTTTGAAGGCTACCCAATCGGCATCGCCTTCGGCCACCTCTTCATCATCGCCCATTTCGCGGAGCTTCTCTGTGTCGTCGCCCGTGAGTTTGTAGGTGATGGTGGAATATTGGTTTTCGAAGTCGTATCCCTTTTCGTGTTGAGCAATTTTTTGTGTCCAATGAATACCGAGTGGTTTACCGGCGGCCAGATGGCGGCCGAGACCGCGTGAAGCCACGGTCATGGTCAACATATAGCCGTCGCCTTCTTGCAGGGTATAGGTGATGGCCAGGGCTGTTGAGTCGGCAGCTTGGAGCAACATGGTCACTTCGTTTTTGCCCTTTTGCTCGGCAGCCACAAAGCGATAGTCGGCCGTGTTGATGGTGCCGGCTGTGGTTTGCAACGAGAGGTTGAGTGCAGCGTTTTTGCTGTCGAAAAGGTGCAACGGTGCCTGTGTGTCGTTTTTGAAGTCATCGTACGAGCGATAGCCTTTGAGCCAAACGTCGCTCACGGTGCCGCCGTGTTTGTTCACGTGGATGGTGAGGTTGTCGTTTTCAAGCACCACAATGCTGTCTTTGTCGGCCGCGGCCACGCTGTCTGTGGCGGCAAAGGATGCTTTGAACGGCGTGACGGTGTCGACGGGAGCTGTGGTAGCTGCCACCTCCTTAGGTTGTTCGGCCTGAGCGGGTTGTGTCGTTTGGGTCGTCTGAGGCTGAGGAGCCGGCTGTTCGCTTTTGCTGAAATAACTAAAACCGATGAGAACGGCCACAATCAACACGAGGCCGATGACGGTGTTTTTATCCATTATATATTATTCTATGTGTAAACGATGTCCCGCAGACGAGCGTGATGGATTCACTCCCGTCTGCGGGGTTCTTGTTATTTTATTTCGCTGATGGCAGCTTTGACGAAGTCGAGGAAGAGCGGATGGGGATGGAGCACAGTGCTGGAATATTCCGGGTGGAACTGAGTGCCGATGTACCATTTGAGTTCGGGCACTTCGACGATTTCCACCAGTCCGCAGTCGGGGTTGATGCCCACGCAGGCCATGCCGGCCTTTTCATAATCGGCTTGGTAGTCGCCGTTGAATTCATAGCGGTGGCGGTGGCGTTCGCGGATGACGTTTTCGCCGTAGATGTCGCGCACCTTGCTGCCGGCTTTCAGTTCACATTCATACCCGCCCAGGCGCATTGTGCCGCCCATGTTGGTGATATTCTTTTGGTCCTCCATGATGTCGATGACGTTGTGGGTGGTTTTGGAGTCCATTTCGGCACTGTTGGCGTCGGCATAGCCCAAGACGTTGCGTGCAAACTCAATCACCATCATTTGCATGCCGAGACAGATGCCGAAGGTGGGTTTGTTGTGCTCACGGCAATAGCGAGCGGCCAGAATTTTACCCTCTGTTCCACGTTGTCCGAAGCCCGGGCAGATGACGATGCCCTGCATGGCATCGAGTTGTTCGGCGATGTTGTTTTCGTTGAGTTTCTCGCTGTTGATGAAGTGCGTTTTCACTTTGTGGTCATTGTATGTGCCTGATTGTGAGAGCGCTTCGAGAATACTCTTATAGGCATCCTGCAGGTCGTATTTGCCGACAAGTCCGATGTGGACCTCTTCGGTGGCTTTGTGGCGACGGTCGAGGAATGAGCGCCACGGGCCCAATCCCGGAGTTTCGCCGACGGGCATACCGAGTTTGCGCAGGATGGTGGCGTCGAGTCCTTGCTCCTGCATGCGCAGAGGCACCTCATAAATTGTGGGCTGGTCGAGACTTTGCACCACGGCGTCGGGAGAGACGTTGCAGAAGTTGGCCACTTTCTTGCGCAGGCCGGCACCGAGTTCGTGTTCGGTTCGGAGCACGAGGATGTCGGGCTGGATGCCGAGGCTCTGTAATTCTTTGACCGAGTGTTGTGTGGGTTTGGTCTTGAGTTCTCCGGCAGCGGCGAGATAGGGCACGTAGGTGAGGTGTACGCAAACGGCGTCGCCTCCAAGCTCCCATTTGAGCTGACGGATGGCTTCGAGGAAAGGCAGACTCTCGATGTCGCCCACGGTGCCGCCAATTTCAGTAATGACGAAATCATAGTGGGCTTTTTTGCCCAGATAGAGCATATCGCGTTTGATTTCGTCGGTGATGTGAGGAATTACTTGAATGGTTTTGCCCAAATAGTCTCCGCGACGTTCTTTCTCAATGACGCTCTGATAGATGCGGCCGGTGGTAACGTTGTTGTTGCGTGTGGTTTTGATGCCGGTGAAACGCTCGTAGTGTCCGAGGTCAAGGTCGGTTTCCTGTCCGTCGTCGGTGACGTAACATTCGCCGTGCTCATAGGGGTTGAGCGTTCCCGGGTCGACGTTGATGTAGGGGTCGAACTTCTGGATGGTGATGTTGAAGCCACGTGCCTGGAGCAGTTTGCCGATGGAAGAAGAGATGATGCCCTTGCCGAGCGAGGAGGCTACGCCTCCGGTCACGAAGATGTATTTGGTCTGTGCCACGTTATGAAGAGTTTTATGATGATTTTCTCTGAAAAAAACTCGTGCGCCACCGCGTCTTTTTGACGTAGGCGCACTAAATCGTGGCGAAGTTACTGCAAAAGCAGGAGGTGGCCAAAAAAAGCCATTGATTTTTAGTCGGACCGTCCGGCTCGGCATATCAAGCGGGGCTTATCTGCACTCGCCTTGCACAATTTTTGCATAAAATTGGCGGCGGCTCGGCATATCAAGCGGGGCTTATCTGCACTCGCCTTGCACAATTTTTGCATAAAATTGGCGGCGGCTCGGCAAATCAAGCAAGCTTGTCTGCACTCGCCTTGCACAATTTTTGCGCAAATCTCACCATTTAGAGCAAAAAAGACATCGAAACGGCGGCAATGTTGCTCAGATTGTGTATCTTTGTGCCGATTTTTAAGCCAAATAGACAACAACACAATTATATTTTATGGAAAAATTAGTCATTAACTCTTACGAAGATTTTGCCTCACATCTGGGCCAAGTGCTCGGCACATCCGACTGGCTCGAAGTGCCGCAAGAGCGCATCAACATGTTTGCCGACGCCACGCTCGACCACCAGTGGATACACGTAGACACCGAGCGAGCCAAAGAAGGCCCCTTCGGCCAGACCATCGTGCACGGCTATCTCACGCTCTCTTTCCTGCCCTACCTTTGGGAGCAAATCATCACGGTGAACAACCTCAAGATGATGGTGAACTATGGCATGGACAAGATGAAGTTTGGCCAAGCCGTGTTGAGCGGTCAGAGCATCCGCCTCGTCGCCGTGCTCGAGAGCATTGCCAATCTTCGCGGCACGGTGAAAGCCGAAATCAAATTCACCATCGAAATCAAAGACCAGCGCAAGCCTGCCCTCACCGGTGTGGCCACGTTCTTGTATCATTTTAACTGAAGAAGAGAAGAAGAGACTAAGAGTCAAAAGGAGTGACCAAGTAGCCTTGTAATGGCAGGTGTTCAAAATATGTTTTTTGAGCGCTCCTGCAAGCCCTGAAGGGGCGTAACATACTAGACCAATTGACTTCGTCTTCCTCCTCTTCTTCGAGATTATCGGCTGCGCTCGGCATAATCCAAGTAAACTTATCTTCTGCCCTCGCCTTGTCGTCGGTTTATTAGGCCTGGGGGCGACCCTGCAAGCCCTGAAAGGGCGTAACATACTAACCCAGGCCTACGACCCGGGCTGATATGTGGCGCCCTTGCAGGGATTGGATGGAGCGGCGCAAATTGTGTTTAAGTGTTGGAGAGGTGATGGATTGGTTGAGAGGTGTTGAGATGGATGTATGGAGGGTAAGTAGCGGGGTGAAGGGGTGTGGGGAGTGTGGATAGTGTTTTGTATGTTGGTGTCACAATAGATAACGGGTTTGTGGTGTTGGGAGTGTGTATCTGCACTGTTGTTAGTTAACTAAAATATTGAAGAGTAGTTGGATATTGTTTTGCATAGATTGAGTATGGTGGGCGGTGATTGTTGTGGTGGTGAACGAGGCCGTGGTCAGGAGATTTTGCTTGAGGCGCAGGGTTATTATAATGCGATGGGAAAGACTGGGAGCGGAACAAGCTGTATAACTATGATAACCAGTGGGGGCGACGTGGTGTGTGGAGGGGTATCGTTGAGCGCGGTAAGCGGAGCATTGCGGGGTTAGGGGGCCGGTGTAGGCTGCTACGATTGGGTAAGAGTGGTGGAGCATTACGTCGTATATTGTAACCAGCATATGTTAAAGTTGAAGAGCTAAATCTCCAAGGTAGAAGGTGAATATAAAAAAGGACGTGAATAAGATAGATATATCAAGTGTTTGTTGACAGAAATATTTATATTTGTTGCTTTAAGTTGGTTATGCAAAGCAAAGAATTATACACCTTTAATTTATCTAATAGCCATTTCGCCGTAAGAATAAGTCAATGATCATATTCATCAGCAAAAAAAGAATAATAAAGAATTATCTATGACAGCACAAGAATTAGAAGAAAAGGTTTGGACTAAAGCTAAGGATTTTGGTATCCTCACTCAAGACCTAAAGACAAAAGAAAACCGACGTGGCACTCCTAATGCAGTAAAGCGTAGCAATCTCAATTTTGATGATGGAAAGGCATACTTTGGTTATGTAAGACCCGAAGAAGCACCCTCTGGTGTTTATTATGACTTATCCTTCGTTGTGCTTCCACAAAAAGATGGAGGGAAATGCATCGTTTCGATAGTAGTAGGGTCGGCTGGTTATCAGCGTGACTACGACCTTGTGAATACTGCAGGAACAAGAAGAATGTTTCTTCGTCTAGCAGAAAATGACGGTAGTTCGTTTATAAAAAATGATTTTACGGATATTGAAACATCGGCAACCGATTTACTTGAAGCTGTTTCAGAGAATGAAGAATTAAATCCCCTACAAACTGTTGTTGACATATACAAAAAATTTCTTTTAGCTTCTAGAATTGTTGATCCTGAGACAGAAGAGGGACTCAATGTAATTTATGCTTGGTTGGCTCAATATGCTAAATTAAGGAATTGGGGCACTAAAGCACACATTAAATTGCAGAACTTAGCACTTCAACCTTACCTCAACAATAAACCCATTGATATCCAGAATGAGACCTGGAGACTTCTTCAAAATAGACGTTTTGTAGTTCTTCAAGGTGCACCGGGAACAGGTAAAACATACAACGCGTTAAGAATTAGCGAGCATTACGAAAAGACGCATTTCATTCAATTTCATGCCGAAACCACCTATTCTGACTTTGTAGAGGGCATCCGCCCTAAGCTCAACGATGCCAATCTTTCGTATGAGCCAATAAAAG
>SFFB01000044.1 GCA_004557035.1 Bacteroidales bacterium
TCACGTCCATACGAAACACAAGAACCTTTGCTCAAAGATTTGAACCAATGTGTCGAGTATCGAAAGACGATAGAGTTCTTCATCAAGACCAAAGGACTACACAATTACTTTGAGCACAATGGTGGCAGTCTTGAAAAAGCTATGGTCAATGCCAATCGGTCTGTGGAAGAGAAACAGAAGAACAACAGAGATTATACTTACTCAGAACTGGGAAGGTTAATGGAAGGACTGAAGGCGTTAGAGAAGTAATTAATTGTTACAGTCTTTATACATTTATGAATGATAAAATTTGGAAATTTAATATACTGATTGATGACAGTTTTGTCAATTTCAATCCCAATAGTGTAGAGATTACTCCCGCCACTAATGACTTCCTTATTTCTCTGGTAAATGGTTTTGAGGAAGGGCATTGGATGAAAAAGAATTTTCAGAATTTCATCTATAATAATATAGCCGAGACAGCCCTCAAAGCAGAAGAAAGAATAAAGATCGTAAATGATAGTTATTCATGTCTAGTAGAATCAGCAAAACATCTTAGGCTTATAGACAAGGATGGCGCAGATGAAGACGCCAAGAAAAAAGACAAGGGAAGAGGCAGCGAAATTGCAGAAATTGTGTTGTATGGGATAATGAAGCATCATTTTAATACAATTCCTGCCATACCCAAAATTTATTATAAGCAAAATGACAACATGAATGCTTTTTGGAGATGATTCTGTGCATATTGTTCTCACTAAAGAGAATGATTTTCAGATATGTATAGAGTCAACAAGCAAGTGCAATATTACGAATAATGTTTGTGTGTGTATAGAGTCTTGTGGATGTATTGCGTCTTGTCCACATAAAGACAATTCAGATTGATGACTTCCGAGAAAGTCTGAATGCCTACGGGCAGTCGTTTGAGTTCCATGCTTTCCATAAGAGAACTATTTCTTTTTTGCAAAAATACAACCGTTTCCTGATTATGAGGCTGCTGCATCACAAAAAGTGCATCCCAAACCTCTGATGGGGTTGGGATGCACATATTGGTTTCTGAGTCTGCCGATGGGTCGGTATGCCAAGAACAAAGCACAGCCTTGCTGCGAACCGTCCGCCTCGGCGGAATCAGTCTTTAGGGTTCGGGATAATCCTCCCAGGTTTCATCGAAGCCGTATTCATTCTTCCTTGGGGAGTCAAAATTGTCAGTGCTGCCACCCACTTCAATGAATGAATTCTTGAGCAGGTTGCTTTCAGGATTTAACAGAATCCTTTCTGTCTGAGGTTGATTATATTCTTTCTTCATAATAAAATGTTTATAATAAATGTTTATCGGAGTACTTTTTTGCCGTTGATGATGTACACGCCCTTGGGCAGGTTGTTGAGTTGGTCTTTGCGTCCCACGAAGCGACCGTTGAGATCGTAGATGGGGGCGTTTTCGTCAGTGGATGTCACCTCTACCTCGCTGATGTCAGTCGTTGTGTCGTCATCGATGCAGACGATCTTGATTTTGGCGGGCATTTTTGACAGCGTGCTGTTTCTGTCTTCCATGCTCAGATACCAGCGGAAGGCGCTCAGGTTGACATTGGACGAGTTTGCTTTGCAGAGCGAGCCGTTAGACATGGCGTAACAGTTGTTGGCGTACATGTCGGTGCCGCTCACGCCTTGGTAGGTTCCATGGAAGACATAGCGAATCTTCGTCGAGGAGCAATCCAAGGTGTTGTTGACTGAAGCATATACAGTTGCGCCAGGCAGGGAGATGGTGTGCGTGCCCGTTTCCTTGGCTCGGATGACGTAGGGGGTGTGGTGGGCAATGACGTCGCCGGATTTCAGAAGGAGCACTTCCAGTTCGGTGCGGTCGAATGTGCCATCGCTGTCATCGTCGTACTGGTGAAAGTTGTTCAGTTCTGCCACCACGAAGTCGTCTGCGATGGCGTCATAGGCAATGTCGAAGGGCACATAGAGTGATTGCCAGCCTGTGTGGTTAGATTTGCGGTTGAAGGAAATGTCTACATTCTCTGCTCCGGCGAACTGCCCGGTGGCGAGATAGTCGCGGAGTTGCTGCAGGCGCTGAACGGTGGTCACATCATACACGATGTTCGTCACATCGGCACGGGCTTCGTCCAACAGTTCGTTGGCTTGTCTGGTCACCTCGGCGGTGGGGATGACGGCAGCCTTACTTGTCCCAGTCACATAGTTATTGACATCCGCAACCAACTGTATCAAGCGCTCTCTGCCGGCATCCACGAGGGTATAGTCTGACCAGGGTGCACAGTTGTAGGCTGCCATGGCGCCATCGGGTATGTGGATGGTCGTGAGGCTCATGCAGTCTATAAAGATGGTCGGATCGGTGGCGGGAGGAGTGGCAGTGCTCAAGGTGAGCTCCGTCAGGTCTGAGCACAGCTCGAAGGCGTCCATGGCAATGCTGTTCACCTCGTAGGTCAGTCCTTCGTAGGGGATGGTGGCGGGGATGGTGAGGCTTCCGGTATAAAGATCCGGGTGACTGGTTACTTCTGCGCTGTGCGCATATCCGTTCAACGAATAATAGATGCCGTCCACACTGGCTATAATGGCCTTCTCCACGATGTTGTAGTTGTTCCAGGGCGTGGTGTCATAGACAGTGGCCGAGCCTTTGGGCACATAGATGGTTTGAAGACTTGTGCATCCGCTGAACAGGTTGTCAGAGGCGGTCGGCGGGGTAATGGATTTCACGAAGATGTTCGTCAGCCCGCTGCAGTTTCTGAAGGCATAGTCGCCCATGCTTGTAACGGAGCCGGGGATAGTGAGGGATGTCAAGCCGGTGCAGCTGTTGAAGGCCTGCTGGCCGATGCTTGTCACTGTGTTGGGGATGGTGACAGTCGCCAGACTGGTGCATCCGTAGAAAGTTCCCGACTGAATGTATGTTACGGAGTTGGGGATAACAACAGAGGTTAAGCCCGTGCAGCGAGTGAAGGCCTGCACTCCGATGCTTTTCACGGAGGCGGGTATGGAGATGGACGTCAAGCCCTTGCAGCCATAGAAGGCTTGCTGACCGATGCTCTTCACAGAGCCGGGGATAGTGACGGCCGTCAAATCTGAGCAACCATAGAAAGATTTATCATCTAAAGCTGTAACTGTACATACAATCCCATTGTAGGTCACTGTTTCAAGTATCTCGATGTTGCCTGAATATGCAGCCTCTCCGTCCGGGACGGGTGCCACACTTGCAGTCTCATTGAATAAGTCAAGATTGTAATAGACGCCATCTATGCTGGCAGTAATGTTCATTTCCTCATCAATTATCGTATAAGCATTCCAAGGAGCCTCGTTATAGGCACTCGCACAACCTGTCGGCACATAGATAGTGGTGAGGGCTGAGCAATTGTCAAATATATCGCTCACTGCATATGGCGGGGTAGTCGCTTTGACTTGTACTTTGGTTAGATCAGAGCAGTAGCTGAAGCAAGCAGCCCCTAAACCCGTTACACTCGCAGGGATTGTGATAGAGGTTAGGTCGATGCAGGATTGGAAGCAATAGCTGGCTAAATATGTTACACCCTCTGGGATGGCGATGGAGGTTAGACTGGAGCAACCGCTGAAGCAACAGTTTCCTAAACTCATTACAGTCTCTGGTATGATAGTGTTTTTACAACCCCTAATCATTTGATTGGTAGCTGTCTCAATAATTGCATTGCAATTATCACGAGAATCATATACAGTGTTGCCTGACTCTACAGAAATACTTTCAAGATTGGAGCAGTCTATGATGCACTGATTTTCCACACTTGTCACACTCGCAGGGATGGTGATGGATGTTAGACTGGAGCAACCGCTGAAGCAGTAACGTTTCAAACCCGTCACACTCAAGGGAATAATAGTGTTGTTACAACCACAAATCATTGTATTGGTGGTTGTTTCAATAATTGCATTGCAATTATCACGAGAGTCATATACAGTGTTGCCTGACTCTACAGAGATACTTTCAAGGGCGGAGCAGAAAATGAAACATTTATCTCCCAAACTCGTTACACTTGCAGGGATGGTGATGGAGGTTAGGTCAGGACAGCGAGAGAAACACTGATCTCCCAAACGCGTCACAGCATAAGACACATCCTCACACGTCACCTCAGACGGGAGAGTAATATCGCCCGAATACTTAGTAACCCCATTGGGAGTAGCTGTCACTTCCGCAGTGAAATTACTTAAATTAAGGTTGTAATAGATGCCGTCAATGAGCGTCTGGGCAAGCCCCTGCCCGAAGAGGCAGAGGAGGAAGGTCAATAGATAGATACGTTTCATATACGTGATGTGTGTAGGTTATTTAATTGAATACTTGAAATTGAAGCCTTCGAGGTAGCCTTGTCGGCGAACGCTCTCCCGCACGGCCTCCCAAATCTCTTGCGCATCGGGAATACCGATATCGGTACTCTTGAAGCCCTGATTCTTTCCAGGTTTGGGCAGGATAGTCTTAACGCTACAGCTCTGAAAATCGGACTCACGGAGAATGGGACGTTCGAAGCCTGTATCCTCACTGCCGTTGCACTGGCGGCAGGGCACAAAGCTGTACATCTCATGATAAGGATTCTGATAATTAGCTCCCCTGTAGCAGGTAAATTCAAGCTCCCCATTCATTTGCATGATATAAGGATATATAGAGGGAGCAAAGCCCTTCAGGTCGGTTGCCATGCTGACGGGCTTATACTTTTTGCTATCTTTCACCACGAAGACAGTGTCGAGCACAAACTCTCCTTCTCTTCGCGAACCGAACAAGATGAGGCTTCCCGGTTTAAGACCCTGCATCAGCGTGGAATGAAGTTCTTTCGTCAAACCACTTTTCACATACTGCTGACAAGCTCCATAAAAGAAGTAGTCGTCAAAGACAAAGGGGTCGGTGTTCTGTAAGCCCTTTGACTCTTTCGCCTTGCCGTTGCACTTGGGAGCGCTGTCTCCTCCACAACGAGGAGTGGCGCCCATCTCGGGAGTGTACTTTGACTGGTCATCCTTCTTCAAGAAGGGGATGTGCAAATACTTTGGCGAGTCTCCCACCAGTCGGCACATTTCAGAAGCGGGTTCCCACTCGCCCCAAAAGCGCAGTAGCGAAGATTCAACACCTTGACCGTCGGAAGCGACGAACTCTCCCTCCGCCTGCAAGAACTTGCGGCGATGAAAAGAACGAGCGTTCCACGGCATCAATTCTGTTTCCCGAAACTTGGGAGCCCCATCGACAGGGTACTCTCTACCGGGATGATAAAAAACAACTATTTGTGCCATATAATTAGGATTAAGTTCAACTTATCCAATCAAGTTCAATTCTCCAAAGCGTTTTTTGAGCAAGAGTTGCCGATAGGCGCATTGTCTTCAATCCTGGAAATTGTGAATTTAACGTTGGGGAATAGATTTTTTGCAAAGATAACCTTATCCTCACATACGGGCAGTTTAAATTTTAGTTCAAATTGGGTTCAAAATTGAACCAAAATTTGGTTCAAATTGAGTCGTATTTTTTTGATGGGTGTTTTTGCCGGTCGAAAAAGTGCGGTTTATGGTTTGTAAAACGTACGGAAATGGGTGTTTGTTACCACAAATCGGCTGTCTGTTGTCACATGCTTGGAGCGTATGCAACCAATCGGCAAATTTGCATCGTCAAACCTCCACACGGAGACGACACTAGATGTTTAACCCTAAAACTTTAAGTGAAATGAAAAAGGTATTTATCGTTGCGGCAGTTTGCGCCGCTTTCGGCTTCAACACCGCTCAGGCTCAGACCGACACCACAGCCGTCGTGAACAATCAAATGGCCGCCTGCATCAGTGAGGAACCCTTCAAGGCCATCGAGGCCGACTCTCTGCCACAAGCCATCAAAGAGACACTGGCCACGACCTACAAAGACCTGACCGTCAAGGCCGCCTACGTGAAAGAAGAAGAGGGCGTGAAAACCTTCAAGGTCACACTCGCCGATGCCGACGACAAGACCATCGACGTAATCTTTAACGAAAAAGGCGAAGCCCTGCCTGCTGAAAACCAAAATTAAACAAGCGAGTAGAGTATAAGGTTGTATGAGTTCGCGCCCCACCATCCGTAGCCACGGCTGCGGTGGTGGGGCTTTATTTTTTATGTGCAGCGGTCAGAAGGCCAGGTGGAGCAACAGGGGGAAATGGTCGCTGAAACCGCCGGCATATTGCGTGCCGAGGTAGGTGCGCCGGGGTTTCACTCCCCCATGACGGGCGTCTTTGGTGCGCAAGAAAGGTGGCGCAAAGATTTGGCAGGCTTCGGGCGTGACGTGAAGCGAAGACTCGGGTTGCAACAAGGCGCCCGAGACAAACATCTGGTCCAGACGGTTCCATTCGCCCCTGTATTTATAGGTGCCGGCAATGCCGTCTGAAGCCGTGAGATGGTTGGCCATGGCATAATAGGCCCTGACGTCGGCCGAGGGCCAAGCGGCTATTTCGGGCAAAGGCAAGGGGCGAAGACCAAGGGCAATGGAGGGGTCGGTGGCAGCGTCGTTGAAGTCGCCCATAATGACGGCATAAGGGGCTGCGCGGCGGCTCAATGCACTGTCGGCCAACGAGCGCACCCGCTCTGCCACCTGGCACCGATAGTCGTCGGCCACGCGCAGACCACCCAGTCGGCTCGGCGAATGACACACGAAGACTTCGAGCGTGTCGGCCGTAGGCAGCAGGCCGGTGACGTGAAGAATGTCGCGCGTGTGACGGCCATATTCCCCCGGCGGCTCCACCCTGACGGCCTTCACGGCTATGGGGCGGAAACGCAGTGGCTGATAGAGCAAAGCCACGTCGATGCCACGCACGTCGCGGCTGTGGGTCACGACAAAATCATAGCCCAAACGGGCCAGACGCGTGCGGTGGCAGAGGTCGTAGACCACGGAGTCGTTTTCTACCTCACAAAGTCCCACGAGCGCCAAGGGCTGGGCCCCGCCGGCTGAGGCGATGACACGGGCCAGGCGAGAGAGTTTGGTGCGATAGCGGCGGGTGTCCCACTGTCGCTCGGCCATAGGCAGGAATTCATAGTCGTCAAAGCCGGCATCGTGGCAAGTGTCGAAGAGGTTTTCGACGTTGTAGGTCATCACGCCAAAGGGCCGCTCCTGTCCGCAGGCACTGACAACGAAGACGACAAGACACACAGCCGCCAAGACGAAACGAAGCCGGTAGCTATTCATGGTGATAGGGTTCGCCGCGCAAGATGGTCATGGCGCGGTAGCATTGTTCGACAAAAAAGAGGCGCACCATCTGATGGGAAAACGTCATGCGCGAAAGCGAGAGCTTCTCGCGGGCCGCGGCATAGACGGCCTGCGAGAAGCCGTATGGACCTCCCACCACAAAGACCAGTCGCCGGGCCGGGGCCGTCTGCAGGCGGTCGAGATAGGCGGCAAACTCCACCGAGCGCCACTCTTTTCCGCCTTCGTCGAGCAAGACGACGTGATCGGCCGGACTGACGGCCTTCAGGATGAGTTCGCCTTCGCGCACCTTCTGCACGTCGGGCGTCATGGCTTTGGTGTTTTTGAGTTCGGGAATGACCTCAATGTCAAACGGCACATAGTGGCGCAACCGCGAGACGTAGCGGTCGGTGAGTTGCTCGATGAGCGCATCGTTGGTTTTTCCCACCACAAGCAGGCAGATTTTCATAGAAGGGAGTTTTTGAGCCAAAACATTGACGGCCCCAAAAACGATAGATTGTTTTTGGGGCCGCAATATGTCGGGGAGAATGTTGTTATTTCGTGGCTTTGCGGGTACGGCGTTTGGGCTTTTCGCTTTCGACCTGAATGGTTTCGACGCCGGCCAGTTCGGGGTCAATCATGATGCGGCCGCAATATTCGCAAACGATGATTTTCTTGCGCATACGGATGTCGAGTTGGCGCTGTGGCGGTATTTTGTTGAAGCAACCGCCACAGGCGTCGCGCTCCACATAGACAATGCCGAGGCCGTTGTGGGTGTTGTTGCGGATGCGCTTGAAGGCGGTGAGCAGACGAGGCTCGATGGTCACCTCAAGGCGTTTAGCCTCTTCGCGGAGTTTCTCTTCCTCCACTTTGGTCTCGGCCGTGATTTCGTCGAGTTCAGACTTCTTCACTTCAAGATCGTCGCGGCGGTCGGCCAGTTGCTTGGTGAGCGCAGCAATGTCGGCCTTTTTGGTTTCGAGCAGTTTCTCGGCCTCACCGATGCGCTTGTTTTGCAGTTCGATTTCGAGCGACTGGAACTCGATTTCTTTTGAGAGCATGTCAAACTCGCGGTTGTTTTTCACGTCGTTGAGCTGCGACTTGTAGCGGTCCATGATGGCCTGAGCGTCGACGATTTTCTGCTGCTTGGCCTTGATGTCGTCGGTGGTTGCCGTGAGTTCTTCGTTGTATTTGGCCAGACGGGTGGAGAGGCCTTCGATTTCGTCTTCGAGGTCGCCCACTTCGAGAGGCAGTTCGCCGCGGAGGGTCTTGATTTTGTCAATCTCTGAGAGCATGGTCTGCAACTCAAAGAGCGTTTTGAGTTTCTGCTCCACCGTCATTTCGGTGGCTTCGTTTTTTGCTGTCATAATAGATAGATTATTGTGTATTTTTGTTTAGTCTGTGAGATAATGCACGGGGTTTTGGCCTTTGACTGACTTGACCAAGCGCAGGCCGGGCAGGGCTGCGGCGAGCAGACGGGCAAAGAGGTCGACGGTGCAGCGCTCGCTCTGGTAGTGCCCTATGGCGGCGGTGAGTATCTCGCCCTCGTAACCCATAAAGCGGTGATAGCCCATCTCACCAGTGATGAAGGCGTCGGCTCCGGCGGCCACGGCTTTGTCTGTCAAGAAGTCGCCTGCGCCGCCACAAACAGCCACGCGGGCAATCTCTCTTTCGGGCAGGGCATTGTGCATGATGCAGGGCGTAGCAAAGCGCGCTTTTGTCCATTTGAGAAAGTCGAGAGGCGCCATTGGTTCGGGCAACGACCCAATCACGCCGCTACCGCCTTCACCGCCCGCCAAGGGGTCGAGAAAGTCGACGTTTTCGAGTCCCAACACACGGGCCATTTCGTGGCAGACGCCGTCGGGGGCATTGTCGAGGTTGGTGTGTGCGGCATAGACGGCCACACCGGCTTTAATGGCCTTGACGGCGATGCGGGCCACGGCGTTATTTTGGTCAATGCGCCGCAACGGACGGAAGAGCAACGGATGATGCGCCACGACGAGGTTGCACCCCGCGGCGACGGCTTCGTCGATAACGTCTTCGCTGACGTCAACGCACAATAAAGCCCCTGAAACCTCTACCGTCTCTGTTAATCCGATTTGCAGTCCCGCATTGTCATAGGATTCCTGCAAAGGCAGAGGCGCGTACCGTTCAAGGGCCTGGGCGACTTGAGATAAAAGCATATTATTAAATGTGTCGACGGGCTCAGGCGATGGGCTTTAAGCCTGTCGGCTGCAAAGTTAGGCAAAAAAGCGGAAACTTGCAATACCTCTCGAGCCCCTTATCTGCCGCGTGACGCCATCACTTGGCTCCTTTGCGGCGATTACATTCGCGGCAGAGCATCTGGCAGTTTTCGATGACGGTGCGTCCGCCGTCGCGCCACGGGGTGATATGGTCGCCCTCCATAAAGGCGATGTCGAAGGCTTTGTGGCAGAGTGGGCAGATATGATTTTGTCGCTCCCACACCACGAGTTTGATATCGTCGGGGAAAGCACGGAGGTCGAGGAAGTGCTCATTGCCGGTGAGCACGTAGGGAATGATGCCCGTGGGCCGCCCGATTTCGCTGTCTCGCATCAGCCTTGATATTTGTTCGCTCATCGTTGCCGTGTCGAGCGTTTGGTCTTTGAAGAGGTCGTAGTATTTGGCCCAGTCCACGCCTTTCATGATGCGCTTGAAGCGCTTCATGTCGAAGTTGGTCATGGCCCAGTGGAGCACGAGTTGGAAATAGGTCCAGAGGTTGTTGGCGTTGGGGTCGTGCTGGTGTTGTGCCATATAGCCCACTCGGGTTTGAGAGTGTCCCTCGCGGGTTTCGTGTTCGGCCATCCATTCGAGGGCGGTTTTGAGCAAGTCTTGGCGTATGGGCACACCGGGCACGAGGTCTTTGGCCAACCGGGCAGCGGCGCAGCCGGTTTTGGAAAAATGGCGTTTGGCATCGCTCACGAAGGGGCCGGCATAGATGGCGTTGTGGATTTCTTGGTCGTTGAGCGGTTTGCCGGCGATGTTGATGGTCTTGAACCATTCGAGTTTTTCAGACGCTTCACCCTCGCACACGTAGACGGTGAGGGGATAGTCGAGTATGCGTCGGCGGATGTCTTCGGGCTGGTTGAAGAAGGCTTTGAAGTCAACGGAGAATTTGCCCTCCACATATTCGCAGAGCGAGAGCGTGCGTTGCTGTCCGTCCATCACTTCGTAGGGGCACTCGGCGTCGTCGCTTCGCTTCACCCAATACATCACGTTGAGCGGATAGCCGTGAAGGACGGTGTAGATGACGGCCTGCTGCTCTTTTTCGTTGTAGATGAACTCGCGCTGATAGGGCGGACGGATGTCGAGCCGGCCGTCGTAGCCTCTCACGCCTTGTTCGTCGTTGTTGACATAGCCGGCCGTGATTTCTCTCACGGTCACGCTGATTTGTTTGATTGTCATCATAATTGTCGTGGGTGTTTGTTGCGGATGAGAATACGAGAATATGGCAATAAGATTTTCCCTTTTGATTTCAGATAAATCGAACACATATTAGCCGTAACATGTGATTTATTACCTTGCATACGAAGCAATTCTATGGTTTCTTTCCCCATTGGTTTTATGCCTTGACCACGACTCCAATCCATATCGCTCGGATTTCCAATTATCTCAAATTGATCAGGAGAGTATTTATACATAAAAGTCACAGGCACTCCCATAATTCCAGAATAGTCGTATGGGATCTCTGACGTTTTTGCAACATCTATTGCATCATAATTTTCATATTTTGGATATTGTTCGGGTGAATAGCGACAAACCAAATCCAACTCTTCGTGACGTTTGTTGTGGTCGAGATTGGTCAACCAAATCACACCTGAGACCCTAATCATATCTTTACGATGGTCGCCAGCGGTTGCAATGTCTTCGTATGGTGATGTAAAATGAGCGGCGGCTCCTTTAAAGCCATAGCCTAACCATATCTTGTTCTCTTTGATCAGAGGGAATACTTCCTTATAAGTTAGCGCATTTTGATGCCCTACAATCAAAAACTTCTTATCGTAGGCCATCAACTGGGCAATATATTCGCGTAGCAAAGAGAAAGGCGGATTGGTCACCACAATGTCGGCCTCTTTCAACAAGGCGATGCACTCGGGCGAGCGGAAGTCGCCGGTCTCGAGCGTAGAAAGCACGTTTTTGTCGTTGCGTATGAGGTATTCCACGTCGGTGAGATCCACTACCCCATCGCCGTTCACGTCGGTAACCTCCGTGATGACGAGTTTGTGGGCCTTCTTCTTGGGCTCTTCTGTGGGGAAGAGCGGCAGCGTCAACTCGCCGCCTTGAATGGGCGAACCGTTGTAGCAGGTGCAGATGAGTTTGCGCAGCCCCAACTGATTGAAACGGCCGGCAAAATATTTGAAGAAATGGCTTTCGTAGGGGTCGTCGCAGTTGCAGAGCACGGTTTTGCCGCGAAAGTGTGGCCAGTAGTGTTGCAGTTCCCGCTCTATGTCGGAGATTTGCGTATAAAACTCATCTTTCTTGGCCTTTTTGGCCGCGTTGAGGTTTTTGTTTGCCATGACAGACGGATGTTTGAGCGTGTGGCATCCGTCTATCAATCACGGCCGAAGGCGCATAAAAAAAGCGTGATGCTTCCTTATGCGTTCAGCTTTGAGGCAGCGTAGGATGGAAACCTCAGAAGTCAAAATAAGAAATGCACCACGCCGTTGGCGTGATAGCATTGCTACAATGACTTCCAAGGCACCCATACCGGCACCTTGTTTTCTCACATATTATCTCTGCGGTGTGTTATTTCCAATAAGTTTCCTACGCTTTTGGCTGAACGCGAAATAATAGCGAATGCTTTTTTATTTTCCACAATGTAAGCGATGGGGCGCAGCACCCTGCGGCATCCACATCACTGCAAATTTAGCGAAACTAAACCAAATGACGCCCCGGCCGCCGCTTTTTTCCCTCCTCAGCCCCGGCACTCCTATAATATATATACGCGCACGAGGGGTAAATGCGTGCCGGCACAGATGGCCGACTGAGCGACTCTGCACCATTTAGGTGCGAAAAATGTGAGAAATCTCACATTTTTGTGCGCTGACTTGTGATTTTGGGCGATTTTTTAACTTTTTGTCCCATCTGGGTGCGCTCTGATATTTTCACGTTTCTCCTACCCCTCGTCACGGCCGACAATGCAAATTTTCGGCCGCTTTTTTTGCCAACTCTCACAGTTGCACTATCTTCGCAAGACATTATATACACCCGAAAAACACATTAATCCATAATTTTAACCATGAAACGTATTTTGACACCGCTCGCGGTCGTGCTGTTATGGCTAACGGCATGGCTGCCAGGCGCCGTGGCTGCCACCGACAATCCGCAGGCCGTGACCGACCTGCTCAATCGTGTGACCAACGCCGCCGACAAGTTTGAAACCGTGCTCGACGAGAGCCTCTCCTCGGCCGGCGAGGAGGTGTTTGTCATCAGTTCCAAAAACGGCAAACCCTGCATCAAAGGCTCCACGCTCTCGGCCCTGACCACGGGCATCGGTTGGTATCTCAACCACTATGCCCACGTGAACATCGCTTGGAACCAACTGACGGCCGACCTCTCGGCCGCCACGCTGCCCGTCCCGGCCACCGACGAGACCCACACGGCCTCGGTGGGCTACCGCTATTATCTGAACTATTGCACCTTCTCTTACTCGATGTCGGTGTGGACCTGGGACCGCTGGCAAAAAGAAATCGACTGGATGGCCCTGCACGGCATCAATATGCCGTTGCAAATCGTGGGTCTCGACGTGGTTTGGAAAAAACTGCTCACCAAAGACCTGGGCTATACCTCCGACGAAGCCAACGCCTTTATTGCTGGTCCGTGTTTTCAGGCTTGGTGGGGTATGAACAACCTCGAAGGCTGGGGCGGTCCCAACCCCGACTGGTGGTACACGCGCCAAGAGAAACTGGCCAAAGACATTCTCGCCCGTGAGCGCGAACTGGGCATGGAACCCGTTTTGCCGGGCTATGCCGGTATGGCGCCGAGCAACATTAGCGAAAAGGGCTACACGGGCATCAATCAGGGAGGGCTACACGGGCATCAATCAGGGTGGCTGGTGCGGCTTTGTGCGTCCTTACATCCTCGATCCCAACTCTGACGCCTTCGCCACCATTTCTGCCCAATATTATGCCCGCTTGGCCGAAGTGATGGGCACTTCCACCTACTACAGCATGGACCCCTTCCACGAGGGCGCCAACACCTCGGGCATCGACGTGCCTTCGGCCTACGCCAAGATTGCCGAAGCTATGACCACGGCCAATGCCAACGGCAAATGGGTTATTCAGTTCTGGCAGTGGAGTTCGGCGCAATACAACGTGCTCAGCCAAGTGACAAAAGGCAAACTCATCGTGCTCGACCTCTTCAGCGACGCCCACACCCACTTTGGCTCATATCAGGGTCACGATGCCGTGTATTGTATGCTGGCCAACTTCGGCGGCCGCACAGGTATGTTTGGACGTCTGGAGAAGGTGATGACCGACTTTTATAAGCAAAAAACCAACCACAGCAACATCAAGGGTATCGGTGCCACGCCTGAGGCCATCGAGCAGGTGCCCGTGCTCTACGACGCTCTCTTCGAACTGCCCTGGCGCGACACGGCGCCCAACGTGACGGAGTGGGTCAACGAATAC
>SFFB01000060.1 GCA_004557035.1 Bacteroidales bacterium
CTATCTGGCCCTGCGTGTGAGCTACTTCAACGAACTCGACACCTATGCCGAGATGAAAGGCCTCGACTCCCGCGCCATCATCGAAGGCGTCGGTCTCGACCCGCGCATCGGCACCCACTACAACAACCCCTCCTTCGGCTACGGCGGCTATTGCCTGCCCAAAGACACCAAGCAGCTTCTGGCCAACTATCGCGACGTGCCAGAAAACCTCATCGAGGCCATTGTCGAGAGCAACCGCACGCGCAAGGACTACATCGCCGATGCCGTGCTGCGCAAGGCCGGCTACTACAACTACTACGGCCACTCCACCTATGACGCCACGAGCGAGCACACGTGCACCATCGGCGTCTACCGCCTGACGATGAAGTCCAACAGCGACAATTTCCGCCAGTCGGCCATCCAGGGCATCATGAAGCGCATCAAGGCCAAAGGCGCCGAAGTCATCATCTACGAGCCTACCCTTGCCGACGGCACCACCTTCTTTGGCAGCCGCATTGTGGGCGACCTCGCCGCCTTCAAGCGCCAGAGCCAGGCCATCATCGCCAATCGCTACGACGCCTGCCTCGACGACGTGGCCGACAAGGTCTACACGCGCGACATTTTCCGTCGCGACTGAAAGCGGCTGCGTCTCTTTCATCTTTCAATATTATTTAGCTAAGAATATGTTGCAATATAATGTTGACTTGTCCGACAAGACCATCTTGGTGACTGGAGCAGCCGGCTTCATCGGCAGCAATCTTTGCCAACGCCTGCTCACCGACCATTCCGGTCTCAAGGTTATTGGCATTGACAACGTTACGGTCTACTATGACGTGCGCCTCAAAACGGCCCGTCTTGAGCGTTTGGCAAATTTCTCGTCGCGTTTCGTTTTCTACCGTGAAAGCATCGCCGACAAGGTCGTAATTGACAAGATTTTTGCCGACCATCGTCCTCACGTTGTTGTCAATCTGGCTGCCCAGGCCGGTGTGCGCTATAGCATCACTCATCCCGATGCCTACATCGAGAGCAACATCGTGGGGTTCTATAACCTACTCGAAGCCTGCCGTCACCACGAGGTGGCCCATTTGGTCTATGCCAGCAGTTCGTCCGTCTATGGCAGCAATGCCAAAATTCCTTATTCCACTGCCGATAAGGTGGACCATCCTGTGTCGCTCTATGCCGCCACCAAAAAGAGTAACGAACTGATGGCTCATGCCTATGCCAAGTTGTACAACATTCCCTGCACCGGCCTCCGATTTTTCACCGTCTATGGACCCGAAGGCCGTCCGGATATGGCCTATTTCGGCTTCACAGACCGTCTTGTCAAGGGTGAAACCATAAAAATCTTCAACTATGGTCATTGCCGCCGCGACTTCACCTACATTGACGACATCGTAGAAGGCGTGGTGCGTGTGATGCAACATGCACCCGAGAAACAAACAGGAGCCGACGGACTTCCCGTTCCGCCCTACGCCTTATATAATATAGGTAACAATCAGCCCGAAAATCTGCTCGATTTCGTCACTATTCTCCAAGAAGAGCTGGTGCGTGCAGGCGTGTTGCCGGCCGACTACGATTTTGAGGCCCACAAAGAACTCGTACCTATGCAGCCCGGTGATGTGCCCGTCACCTATGCCGATACCGCTCCACTGGAGCGCGACTTTGGGTTCAATCCGTCCACTCCTTTGCGAGAAGGTCTTCGCCGTTTCGCCGAGTGGTATGCCGCCTACAGGATGCAATAATCACCTCCCCACATTTCGTTGAGATTATCGGTAGCGTTCGGCCAAATCCAAGTAAACTTGTCATCTGCTCTCACTTGTACCCAAATTGTTGCCTTTTCCCCAATCACACAATCACGCGCCTCTAACCGTTTGATAATAAGCGCGATGCTGTGATTGAACGCTTCAGTCACTCCAATCACACTTTTGCACAATCCTTGCCCCCTTCCTACCGGCAAGGCTGCAAAATTTGGAGACAAAGCAAGGATAATTTGCCCAAAATGCTGAAATCAAGCCTTTTAATCAGATTTTGATTGAGAATTTTTCCTATAGAAATCAAATTCTAAAAGGCACAAAACAAATCCGCAAAGCCTTCTTGTAGTCGTACGCCGGCCGTGGTACAGTTGTACATCGGCCGTGGTACGATTGCACATCAGCCGGCGTACAACCATACACCGACCGCTGTACGACATCTTTCATGCTTCTGCACGCTCGTCCGTCGCGCCTCAGAACCATCATTTCCCGTCACTATCATGGCCGTTAAGTTTGACCTCCACGAGAAGCCCCGCACCAACCCCGACGATCCTGTCAGCTACATACCCCGTCTCGTCAGCTCCGGCACGGTCACCCTCAAGCAGCTCTGTCACGAGATCAACGCAGGCAACTCCATCACGCCCAGCGACGTCAAGGCCGTGCTCAGCGCCTTGAGCGCATACATGGCCCAACACCTCCGCGACGGC
>SFFB01000012.1 GCA_004557035.1 Bacteroidales bacterium
TTCGTCGGCTTTGATGAAAGAGCGCATAGCCTCAGCCCATACCTCGACCTTGGCTTGCTCTTCGCGTTTGAGGTCGGCAGTGAGCAGGCCCGACACCACAAGTGACCCTACGGCAATAACGGCGGCCACGGCGATGAAGACAATTTTGGTGATTTGGTTTCGGTCAAGTTGCATATGCGTGCTCGTCTTTTAGTCTTTTAGACAAAGAGACAAAAAGACAAAGAGACAAAGAGTGGCTTGGCCGCTCAAACTCTTAGACTTTTAGACTCTTAGACATTTAGACTCTTTGTCTCTTAGTCTTCTGATTTCAACGACGCATTGATTTGATTGATATAGTCAAGCACTTCGTCACGACCACTGCGGTCGGCGCTGCTGGTGACAAAGTGTGGCGGCAGTTCTTCCCACTCTTCTTTCAGCGTCTTCAGGAAACGGGCCACGTTGCCGCCAAGCTGCGACCGCTTGGTCTTGTCGCTTTTAGTGAAGATGAGGGCGAACGGAACACCGTTTTCACCTAAGAAACGGATAAATTCAAGGTCGATTTTCTGAGGTTCGAGACGGGAGTCGACGAGTACGAAAAGACAAGTGAGCTGCTCACGACCGAGGACGTAAGACGAGATGAGATGCCGCAGTTGCTCCATGGCTTTCTTGCCTCTCTGAGCATAGCCATAGCCGGGCAGGTCGACAAGATACCAGCTGTCGTTGATGAGAAAATGATTGATAAGCATGGTCTTGCCGGGAGTGGACGAAGTCATGGCCAAGGCTTTGCGGCCGGTGAGCATATTGATGAGACTGCTCTTGCCCACATTGCTTCGTCCCACAAAGGCAAATTCGGGCTTGTCGTGGGTGGGGCACTTTTTGTAGTCGGCATTGCTGACCACAAACTCGGCTTGTTTGATTTGCATAAGAAGACAGGCTTGTTGGTGCTAAGGTGGATAGGAAGGCGCGCTACGGTGAAAATGGCGTGCCACAAAGACATTTCAGAGAGCAAAGGTAGAATTTTTCATAGACTTTAATTATATTTGCCTGCTGAAAAATAGCGCCACCCGGCCGTCTCAGACAGATTGCTGCGCCACGGAGGGTGTAAGATTTCAGCCCCCAAAGGTTTTATGCAAAACGAAAAATATCCTTCTCGCCTGCTTGAGCGTGCCGTCTCGGAGATTTCAAAACTTCCCGGCATTGGCCGCCGAACGGCTCTCCGACTGGCTCTGCACCTGTTGCAGACCGACGCCACGCGCAGCCACGCCTTGGCCGAGAGCATTGTCAAGTTGCGCGATGAAGTGCGCTATTGCCACAAGTGCCACTGTATCTCCGACACCGACCTCTGCGACATCTGTGCTAATCCGCTTCGCGACAATTCGCAAGTGTGTGTGGTGGAGAATGTGCGCGGCGTTTTGTCGGTCGAAGCCACCGGTGTCTACCACGGTCTTTACCACGTTTTGGGCGGCGTCATCTCGCCCGTCGACGGGGTGGGGCCGGCCGACCTCACTCTCGACGCTCTTGTAGACCGTGTGGCCGAGGGCGGCATCAAAGAAGTAATTATGGCGCTCAGTCCCACGATGGAGGGCGACACCACCAACTTCTACGTGGCCCGTCGGCTCGAGGACTATGACGTGAAAGTCAGTGTCTTGTCGCGCGGTGTGAGTGTGGGCGACGAACTGGAATATACCGACGAAGTTACCCTCAGCCGTGCCATTGCAGACCGGCAGGCGCTCTGAGCCGCCAAGGCACCATCTGAATACAACTGTGTCTTATCATCTCATTCTTATCATACCGATATGTCATCAAACAACTTGCTTCCCCTCAAGTTGGCCTATGTGGCCGTGTGGGCAATAGCCGGTATGTGGGCATTGCTCTCTGAGATGGGCGTGTGTCCCACTGACTACATCTCCGGTTCGCCCTCAACCGACTATACGCTCAATCTCTTGGCCTTCGCCCTCACCATCGGTGGCTTTTATCTCGGTCTGCGCCTGCCGGCCTTCAAGGGTTCAGTGAAGAAACTTTCGGCAGAAGAGGCCGGAGAGGCTTGGACTTGGTACAAGAAAATGGCTACCGTGCGCACGCTGCTGTTGGGCCTGCCCGTGGTCTATGATGTCGTCATCTATTATGCCGCCCCCTATGCCACCTCGGTGAAATACTGCCTGCTCATTGCCTTGGTCGGTCTCTTGTTTGGCTGGCCGTCGAAAGGAGATTTTGAGGCTTTGCGCCTAAAAAACACACAGCCATCGCGCCCATGATTGACCTTTCCATCATCATTGTCAGTTACAACGTCAGACACTTTCTCGAACAGTGCCTGCGCTCTGTCTATGCGTCGAAAGGGTCGCTCAAATTGGAGATTTTTGTCGTAGACAACGCTTCGAGCGACGACACGCTGGGCTTTTTGCGTGAGCAATTTCCCGAAACGGAACATCCCGAACTTCACTTGGTGCACAATGCCCGCAACGTGGGTTTCGGACGTGCCAACAATCAGGCTCTCTCTCATGCTACCGGGCGCTATGTCTTGTTTCTCAACCCCGACACGGTTTTGGCCGAAGGCACGCTGAGCCAATGCGTAGCCTTTGCCGACAGCCACGCCGATATGGGAGCTCTCGGCGTGATGCAGCTTCACAGCAACGGCGAGTTTGCACTCGAATCGCGCCACGGCATCCCGACGCCTTGGCGGGCCTTCTGCCAGATGTCGGGCCTCTCGTCACTCTTTCCCGGCACGAAAACTTTTGATGGCTACCACATGCGCTTTTTCAACAACGAAGCCGCCGCTCCAATAGAGATTGCCTCGGGAGCCTTTATGCTCATTCCCCTCGAAGCCCTCAAAGAGACCGGCGGGTTCGACGAAAGTTTTTTCATGTATTGCGAAGACGTTGACCTATGTTATCGCCTGCTGCAGTCGGGGCGACAGAATTATTACCTGCCCACACCCATACTCCACTACAAAGGTGCCAGCACACGCCGCGGTAGTTTTCGCTATGTGCATACATTCTACAGCGCGATGCTCATCTTTTTCAACAAACACTACGCCAAGTCGTCGCGTCTGATGTCGCCTGTCATCCGCCTTGGCATTTATCTGCGCGGTCTGATGTCGTATGCCGGCAAAAAACTCTCGGCTTTGCGCCACTTCCTGGCTCCGCGACTTGGCACACGGGCCGAGCGGCAGGTCTTTTTGGGTCGCCACACAGCCGAAGTGAAAGCTATGGCAGAGACCCTGGGCTTTGACTTGGTTTGTTACGACACAGACAGCCAAGATTTCAAGACTCACGCACAAGCCTACGACATACCCTCAGATTGCGTCCACGTCATCTTTGACTTGGGCTGCTTCAGCCGCGAAGAGGTACTCGACTGGTTTCGCCGCTCCGACCATAAGCACCACATCGGGATGTATTGTCCCGAAAGCCATACCCTCATTGGCGGCTCTTTCACCTGCACCTTGCCCGACAATTTCTCTCCTTCAGCCTCATGACTTCATCAGTGTCTCTGCCACCGGTCGGGCTTCGGGCACTTGAGCCAACAGACCTCGACCTGCTCTATGAAATCGAAAACGACCCTTCGGTATGGGACGTCACCTCGTCGCCGTCGCCGTGGTCGCGTTGGGCTTTGCGCCAATATCTCGAGAGCCAGCCGGCCGACATCGCCCAGACGGGACAACTCCGTTTGGTCGTTGAGGCAGATGGAGACAATACGGGAATGGGCCTTGTCGACCTTTTTGCCTACGACCCGCTGCAACGTCGTGCCGAGGTGGGTATAGCTATTCGTCGCTCCGCCCGTCGCACGCATGTGGGGCTTGCGGCACTCGTGGCTCTACAACGATATGCCAAAGACCATTTGCATCTCCGCCTGATCTATGCCAAAATACGCACTGTTGACGAAGCCTGTCACGGGCTCTTTGCCGCAGCCGGCTATCGTCGCGTGGCTACCTTGCCGCAATGGCATCTGACGGCCGATGGCGCCGTAGATGTCGATGTACTCACACTTGTTTTGGAATGACATTGACTCCTATTTTATATATTAAGGAGACAAAGAGACAAAGGGCTATTGGCGGCCACGCAAGCCCTGCAAGGGCGCAACATATCAGCCCGGGTCGATAGGCCCGGGTGATGGAACATTCCTCTAAAATCCGGCCTGCAAGGTCGGCACAATACGGGAACACTATGCATATTCAATCAATCACTCGCCGCTTGGTGTGCCGACCTTACAGGCCGGAATATGGGAGGTCATAGTATACCCAGGCCTTCGACCTGGGCTAATATGTCACGCCCTTACAGGGCTTACGAGGCCACTCACATCTCTTAGACTTCTTCCAGACAAAAAGACAAAGAGTGGCTTAGCCGCTCAAACTCTTAGTCTCTTAGACTCACACATAAAAAAACACACACAATCATGATAGACCGCGCCACCATACAACGCATACTCGACGCCGCCAACATTGTCGACGTAGTGGGAGAGTTTGTCACGCTCAAAAAGGCCGGCGTCAACTATAAAGGGCTCTGTCCGTTCCACAACGAGAAGACGCCCAGCTTTATCGTGTCGCCCTCCAAACAGCTCTGCAAGTGTTTCTCTTGTGGCAAGGGCGGCGGCGTGGTTCAATTCGTGATGGAGCATGAGCAGATGACCTATCCCGAAGCCCTGCGTTGGCTGGCCCGACGCTATGGCATTGAGATAAAAGAACGCGAACTCACCGACGACGAGCGGCGTGCGGCTTCAATCCGTGAGAGTATGTTTGCCCTCAACGCTTGGGCGGCCGAATATTACGAGCATCAGCTCCACGACGACGTCGACGGCGTGGCCTATGGCATGGCCTATCTGCGCAGTCGTGGCTTTCGTGACGACATCATCCGCAAATTCCGCCTGGGTTTCTCGCCCACCAATCGCGAAGCCATCGTGACGGTAGCCACCGCTCGCGGTTTCAGTCGCGAAATGCTCGAAAAGACCGGCATTTGCTACCCCACAGACGATGGCCGCCTCATCGACCGTTACCACGGCCGTGTCATCTTCCCCGTCCATACAGTTTCCGGTTCCATCGTAGCCTTTGGCGGCCGCATCCTTTCGTCAGACAAGAAGTTGGCCAAATACGTCAACTCGCCAGAGTCTGAAATCTACAGCAAGAGCCGTGAACTTTATGGCCTTTTCCTGGCCAAGCACGCCATAGCCAAGGCAGACTGCTGCTATCTGGTGGAAGGCTACACCGATGTGATTTCCATGCACCAGTGCGGCATTGAGAATGTGGTGGCTTCGAGCGGCACATCGCTCACCGAGGGGCAAATACGCCTGCTCCACCGCTTCACGTCAAACATCACCGTGCTCTACGACGGCGACGCTGCCGGCATCAAAGCGAGCCTTCGTGGCATAGACATGTTGCTCTCTGAGGGACTGAACGTCAAAGTGCTGCTCCTGCCCGACGGCGAAGACCCCGACAGCTTTGCCCGTGGCCGCACTGCAACAGACTATCGCGCCTATATTGAGGCCAATCAGGTAGACTTCATCCGCTTCAAAACGCGCCTCTTGCTCTCCGACGCTACCGACGACCCCGTGCGCCGAGCCGCCTTGATTGACGACATCGTCACGAGCATCTCGGTCATTCCATCCGACGTGGTGCGCCAGATGTACGGAGCCGAATGTGCCCGCCTGCTTGCCGTCAGCGAGGGGCTCATCATGAACGAAGTGTCGAAGAAACGTGCTGACGGTTCTCAAACTCGACAGCGGGATGGAGGCCAAACGCCGTCGGCCGGTGAAAAGACGTCAACCTCACAAGACACCCCGACCACGCCGACTACCGACTATCAGCCAAAGTCCACGGCCATTTCCCGTAGCGAAGAGCTGCTGCTCACAGCCATCGTCCGCCATGGCACCCGTCCTCTGAGTGGAGACCCTGCTGCGGCTCCAATGACCGTGGCAGCCTATATCGCTGCCGACTTGGCTGCCGACCATCTGGCCTTTGAGAGTGAATACGGCCGAAGGCTGCTTGCTGAAACTTCCACGATGCCCATCGGCACAGACAGTTTACAGCAACTCATGAGCCATCCCGATACCGCCATAAGCAGTTTGGCCTCACGGCTCGGCACCGAGCCCTACCAGCTTTCGCCACTCTTGAGTCAGGGCTACGTCGACGAAGCCGAACGTCTCGACGAAATCATCCCCCGCCTGCTCCACGACTATAAACACGCCGTGGTCAAGACACGTATGCAACAGCTTCTCTCAGACTTGCAAAAAGCCGAAACTCAGGCCGACGCCGCACTCAGCCGCGACATCATGAGCCGCTATGCCGCCCTGGCAGCCATCGAGCGCCAGTTGGCTACCGTGCTTGGCGACCGTGTCATCAACGGGTAAAGAGACAAAGAGTGGCTTGGCCACAAAAACTCTCTTAGACTCTTAGTCTTTTAGTCTCTTCGTCTCAATAAATCTTCACAATATGCATCTCAGCCGTTTCCTCAAATTATTTTTGTCGGCATTTCTCTTCGTCATCACTCCACTTGGCGCTACAGCCCAAGACGCCTACGAGCGTTACATCAATCAATACCACACCATGGCTGTAGACCAGATGCGCCGCCACGGCATACCGGCCAGCATCACATTGGCACAAGGACTGCTTGAAAGCGGAGCCGGACAGAGCCGACTGGCCCGGGAAGCCAACAACCACTTCGGCATCAAGGCCGACTCGCGTTGGACGGGACGCTACCTTGTCATGGCCGACGACCGACCCGACGACCGTTTCCGGGTCTATCGCAACGTGGCCGAGAGCTACGAAGACCATTCCCTCTTTTTATGTTCGTCGCGACGCTATGCCGGTCTCTTTTCTCTTTCGCCCACCGACTATCGCGGCTGGGCCCGCGGACTCAAAGCTGCCGGCTATGCCACCAATCCGCGCTATGCTGAGAGTCTCATCTCCATCATCGAGCGCTACAGCCTTCATCGTTATGACGTAGGCGGCAAAGCCTTCATCCACTCAGCCCGGCCTACAGAGCGTACAGAAGCCGTCTCATCTTCTGCCTCGTCTCGTCAACTCTATAAATGCAACGGTGCCATCTATACCGTCGCCCTGCCTGGAGACACATGGCGCAGCCTGAGCAAGTGGAGCGGCGTGAGCCGTCGGAGGCTGCGTCGCTACAACGAGATGCCAAAAGGCGTAGAACCCACTGCAGGCGACATCATCTATTTTGAAAAGAAACGTTCCAAGGCCGCACGTGCTCTGCGCCACCACGTCCACACCGTGCAGACCGGCGAGAGCCTCCACACCATAGCCCAGCGCTATGGCATACGCCTCAAGACCTTGCAGCGGCTCAATGGTCTTGATGACACGACTGCCATCACCGTGGGCCAACGGCTCATCATCCGACGCTGACCACTCCGCCCATCCTCACCAGAAGAAGACGCCACGCTAAAACGCCCCGCCATGAAGTTAACTCATAGCGGGGCGTTTATATTGTATTTATGTATTGTAATGTCAGTATTCAGTGTGAGAGGAGGCAGAAGAGGGATAGATCACAGCGCTATTTTTCTCACCACATCGCCGATGCGCAAGATATACCAGCCGTGAGGCAGTGACAGTCTGACCGTCCACGAGGCAGCAGTTATGTCGTAGGTGGCCACGGGCTTACCCGTCATAGAGAAAACCTGAAGCCTTTCGCCTTCAGCGCCGTTGATGGTGAGCCGACTGCCGTCTTGCCTGATGACAATGTTGGCCGGCAGAGCCGCGGCCTGTTCAAACGCCGACGGTTCGGCAATTTCGCCGGGACCGGCCGCCATAAGGGCCGAGGGGGTTGCGGCGAGGAGTGAGAATATGAAGAGTAATGTCTTTTTCATAGGCGTCCGCGTGATGGTGGAGGATGCAAAAGGCTGGTGTAGACTAAATCCGCCTTTATCTCCTGCCGGCAAATATACGGCATAAAATCTTACAGCCCAACAAAACGGGGTGTTTTTTTGCCAAATCGGCGTTTAATTATCAATAAATAACGTTTTTAGCAGAAATAAGCGCAACAAAAAAGTCTCAAGGCATGCGCCTCAAGACTTCATTTTGTCTGTAAAGTGTGGACCAGGAGGGGATTGAACCCTCGTCCAAACGGGGTAACTACAAGGTTTCTACATGCTTAGCTTTGCTTGTGTTTTCGTGCCGCACCCGACCAAAGCCACGGGTATCGACCTTATCCCCGAAATGATTTCACCTCCCGACGCGAGGCCGACAGAAGGCTATCTCCGATACGGATGGCACCACATTTGCTTCAACTGCTTCGGAAAAAGAGCGTCGAGCGTGATGTCTCGTCTCCGCGCTTCGTTGGCAGAGATTAAGATGATCTACTATACTTCAATCAAGCAGCGAGAGCGTATTTATTTTCGCCAATTAAATTTTCGAAAGCCGAGATTATAGTGCCCACTTTCAGGCGCACTGCATGCTTGCTTGGGGCTCCGACCCGCTGTCAAATCCAGTCTGGCCCTCAGTTTGTGCGTGCAAAATTAAGCGGTTTGGCTCAAACCTCCAAGCTCTTGAACCCTTTTTTTATCAAACGGCTGTGTGCCGGGGCCATTATTTGTGCCTTTCGGCGAGCAGGTCGGGGCGGAGGCGGCGTGTGCGTTCAAGGCTTTGTGTGAGTTCCCACTCTTTGATTTTGGCCTCGTGGCCCGAAAGAAGGATGTCGGGCACGCGCCAGCCTTTGTAGTCGGCCGGGCGGGTATAGACGGGAGCCGCCAGCAGGTTGTCTTGGAAGGAGTCGGAGAGGGCGCTCTGTTCGTCGGAGAGCACTCCGGGTATGAGCCGGACGATAGCGTCGGTCATCACGGCGGCGGCCAGTTCGCCTCCGGTGAGCACGTAGTCGCCAATGGAGACTTCATGGGTGATGAGATGTTCGCGTATGCGATAGTCAATGCCTTTGTAGTGGCCGCAAAGTATGATGACGTTTTGCATCAATGAAAAACTGTTGGCCATGGGCTGGTCGAACTGCCTACCGTCGGGGGTGGTGAAGATGATGGCGTCGTAGTGGCGCTCGGCCTTGAGGTGACTGATGCAGTCGTCTATGGGTTGGCACTGCATCACCATGCCGGCAAAGCCGCCAAAGGGGTAGTCGTCGACGCGTCGATGCTTGTCGGTGGTGTAGTCACGAAGATTGTGGATGTGTATTTCGGCCAATCCTTTTTTTTGTGCTCTGGCCAATATGGAAGTGCCGACGAAGCCGGTGAGCATTTCAGGCAGCACGGTGATGATATCTATACGCATTGAGGTGGTATTTGATTTGTTTTGTCTGCGAAGTTAGTTCAACCGAACGCAAGGGCCAAGAAAAACTTGTTATTTTGTTTGTAATGCTCGGCGCCATACGCATTTAAAAGACCGGAAAAACCATACAACTCTACATACTGAATGTTCAATCTCTTCTGCCTGAATGTCTTTGACGATGTATGGTTGGCACGGTAACCCTGCACAGAGCGAAAACTCTACATAGGACGTTGCGGCAGACGAGAGTGAAACAAAACAGAGCGCCGACTGCATCTATGGCGGCCGGCGCTCTGACGTGAAAGTGGACCTAAGCCGGCTTATGACCGGCCTTATGTCTCAATTTGTCAAGGTCGTTATATGATTAAATGAACCAGCGTACGTAGCTGAAGTCTTGACGATTGACGAGGTTCTTGTTTTTGGGATACATGCGGTAGGCCATCTTGAACGAACCGGCAAGTTCCACACTGGTGGTGAGCTCGAAGGTGTAGAGGTTGCCTTCTCGGCCCACGACGTTCATGGGGAAGATCTTATAGATGCTGTCCTTACCCTCGGCGCTGGTGGTCATAATCACGAGGTCTACGCCGATGGCGTCTTCAAGGCCTTGCTCATCGATGACGTGGCGTACGGTGAACTCCTTGTCGCTGATGAGGTTTGACGTGAGAATGTTTTCGCTGCGCTCTGAGCTGACCACACGGATGTTGTCCCAGCGTTCGGCCACGCTCTCTTTCCATGCGGCAATCTCTTTGGCGAGCTTGTTATCGTTGGCTGAGAGGGCCTTGAAGCGTTTGGCCTCTTTGCAATAGAAACGGTCGAAATAGTCGTCGAGCTGACGCTTCATGGTATATTGAGGAGCGATGGAGGCGATGGAGTTTTTCACCGTGCGCACCCAGTTCTCTGAATAGCCCTTGCGGTTGCGGGCGTAGTAGAGAGGAATGATTTCCTGCTCGAGGATAGAGTAGATAGTCGAAGCGTCGAGCTTGTCTTGGTGTTCCTGGTTCTGGTAGGTGCGCTTGTCGGTGAGGGCCCAGCCGGCACCTTCACGATAGCCTTCATACCACCAGCCGTCGAGCACGGAGAAGTTGACCACACCGTTCATGAGGGCTTTTTCGCCTGACGTACCAGAGGCTTCGAGCGGACGGGTGGGGGTGTTCATCCAGATGTCCACGCCCGAAACGAGACGACGGGCCAGCTGCATATCGTAGTTTTCGAGGAAGAGAATCTTACCGATAAACTCAGGACGCTGCGAGATGTCGTGGATCTTCTTGATGAGGCCCTGACCGGCGCCGTCGGCGGGGTGTGCCTTACCGGCAAAGATAAACTGTACGGGATAGTCGGGGTTGTTGACGATTTTGGCCAAGCGCTCTTCGTCGGTAAAGAGCAGGTGGGCACGCTTGTAGGTGGCAAAGCGGCGGGCAAAACCGATGAGCAGGGCGTTGGGGTTGATCTTGTCAAGCAGAGAAACGACACGAGAGGGATCGCCCTGATTTTTGAGCCATGTGTCGCGGAAACGCTCACGGATGTATTCGATGAGTTTGGTCTTGAGTTTCACGCGGGTGTTCCATACCACTTCGTCGGGCACTTCGTAGATTTTCTCCCAGATCTTTTCGTTGCTCTGGTCTGAGAGGAACGACTTGTCGAAATATTTGGCATAAATCTGCTTCCATTCCTTGGCAGTCCAAGTGGGCATGTGCACACCGTTGGTGACGTAGCCCACGTGGCTCTCTTCCTGATGCTCGTCGTAGAGCTCGGCCCATTCGTCGTGGGTGCGGATTTCGTGTTCCTTGCGGGTTTCGTCGGGGAGGTAGCCGGGCCAGATGCCTTTGAACATCTGCTGGCTCACCTTGCCGTGAAGCCAGCTCACGCCGTTGACTTCCTGACAGGTTTTGCAGAGGAAGGTGGACATGCAGAACTTCTCACCCTTGTCTTCGGGGTTGGTGCGGCCGAGGCCCATAAAGTCGTCCCAAGAGATGCCGAGACGTGCGGGGAACTGGCCCATATATTTGCCGAAGAGGCCTTCGTCGAAATAGTCGTGGCCGGCAGGCACGGGGGTGTGGACGGTGTAGAGCGAAGAGGCGCGCACGAGCTCGAGGGCTTCGCCGAAGTTGAGTCCGCTCTCCACATAGTCTACAAGACGCTGCACATTGCAGAGGGCAGCATGGCCTTCGTTGCAGTGGTAGATATCTTTCTTGATGCCGAGTTTCTGCAGGGTGAGCATACCGCCGATGCCGAGCAGGTATTCTTGCTTGATGCGGTTTTCCCAGTCGCCGCCATAGAGGGCGTGGGTGATGGAGCGGTCAAACTCAGAGTTCATCTCGTTGTCGGTGTCGAGCAGATAGAGCGACACACGACCCACATTGGCACGCCAGATGGCGGCATGCACCTGATAGTTGGGGAAGGGGACGTCGACGATGACCTGGTTGCCGTTTTCGTCGAGCACGCGCTCGATGGGCAGACGGTCGAAGTCTTGGGTGTCGTAGTTGGCAATCTGCTGGCCGTCCATCGAGAGGGTCTGGGTGAAGTAGCCGTAGCGATAGAGGAAGCCGACGGCGCACATGTCGACGTTGCTGTCGGAGGCTTCTTTGAGGTAGTCGCCGGCCAAGACGCCGAGACCGCCCGAATAGATTTTGAGGATATGGTTCAAACCATACTCCATACAGAAGTAGGCCACGGAGGGGCGCTTGGTGTCGGGCTTGGTGTCTACATACTGACGGAAATCGCTATACACTTTGTTCATGCGGCCAACGAGTTCTTCGTCTTTGGCCATTTCCTTGAGTGTGCTGTAGCTGATGCGTGAAAGCAGCTCGATGGGGTTCTTGTCCACCTTGACCCAGAGGTCTTTGTCGAGACTGCGGAAGAGCTCGCGTGCCTCGGTGTTCCAAGTCCACCAGAGGTTGTGAGCCATTTCGTCGAGATGTTTCAGAGCCTCGGGAATGTGACTTTTCACGGTCACGGTCTTCCACACAGGCGTGTTGGCGTTGCTTACTTTAACGTTCATGATGTGTTGTTATGGTGTTAATGTTTTTTTCGTGATTATTTTTCAGTGACAGCCTTCTCGGCTTGGGCAAGGGCGAAATCGTAGGCCTGGTAATAATAGGGGATGAAGTGTTTCCAGGCAGCCTTGTCGGCCAGACGAGCGGCAGCTCGGCGACAGGCGGTGCGGTCTGTGGCGTTGAGGGCAAGATAGTGCTCGATGTCCATCACCATTTCGCGCGCGGCCTCAAAATAGTTGTCGTCGTCGCGATGGATGACACTCACGCCGTCTTCGAGGCGTCCGCTGTGGCCCAGCGTCTGGTCCACCCACTGGCCGAAGCCCGAGAGGTCCGTGGTGACACAAGGGGTCTTGAAGGCGCAGCTTTCCAACGGCGTATAGCCCCAAGGCTCGTAGTAGGAGGGATAGAGGCAGAGGTCGTTGGCCGTGAGCAGGTCGTAGTAGGGCATATTAAAGATGCCATCGGCTCCCTCAAGATAGCAGGGTACGAGCATCACTTTGACGGCATCGTCAGCGGCTGCCGTCAGTCCCAGTTGGCGAATGAGGCAGACGATGCGGTCTTCGTTGAGATTGTGCAGGTCGTGGGTGATGATGGGCAAGGGGAGAGGCGACGTATAGGTCTTTTTGGAAGCCAGGCGTTCGGCAAGGTCTTCACGGGGGGCCAGCAGCCAGCAGGGCACCTCGATGAGGGCCAGCACACGGGTGCGCGGACCGGCATCCACTCGGGCGTTCATCTTACCTTTCAAACGGGTGTTGAGCTGTGCCATAGCTTCGAGGAAAACGTCGAAACCTTTGCAACGGAAGTCGTTGCGGCCGCTGGTGGAGACAATGAGTGTGTCGTCTTTCATGGTTTCACCCGTCAGGGCCGAAGCCACAGAGAGTATGCGTTTGCGGGCAGCGCGGCGCTTGGCCGTAAAAGCGGCACCGGCCGGCACGAAGTCGGGCTCAAAACCGTTGGGCAAGACCACGTCGGGCTCCTTGTCGAGCAACTGCCGACATTCACGGGCCGTGAACGTGCTCACGGTGGTGAAGCAGTCGGCCTGGTGTGCCGATTGTTTTTCGATGCTGTGCTTAGCCTCCATATGGAGCTCTGCTGCCATCTGGTCACCGTTGTAGCCTTCGAAATACTTATAGAGAAGTTTGTTGTTGCCGGCAATGGATCGGCCGATACTCGTGGCGTGAGTGGTAAAAATGGTGGCTACGTCGGGCAGTGCTTTTTTGATGAAGAGCATACCCAATCCGCTCATCCATTCGTGGGCCTGATAGACCACGCGCCGTTTGTCTTTGAGGCAGTCTTTGATGATGGCTTCGGCCACACGGGCGGCAGCCACCGAAAACATAGAGGCCTCGTCGTAGTCGCCGTAGGCTCTCAATGAGTCCACGCCGAACTGCTCCCAGGCCTGCGCATAGATTTGGTCTTTTTCTTCATAGAGCGGAGAGAAGTCCACCAACACGGCGATGGGTTCGCCGGGCACGTTCCAGCGACCGATGCGCACATCCAATCCGGCCTTAGCGGCAGCCTTGCGCCATTCGGGGTGTAGTTTGGACTCTGGTGTGAAGGGGAAATTGTCTTCGCCGAAATCCGGACCAATAAAGCAAATATTTCCGTTCAGTTCTTGTTCAAGCGTCTTTGCCCGTGATGAGAGCACCGTGTAGATACCTCCCACTTTGTGGCAAACCTCCCAACTGGTTTCAAACACAAAGTCGGGTCGTTGAGTCTGTTTGGTCATGTTGTGATTTTTGATTTGGCGGTGCAAAGATAAGATTTTTTTGCATCTCAGCCAAACAAGGTGCTTTTTATTAGGCGATTATGTCAAGGGAAATGACGAGAAATGACGCCGGTGCCATATGGAGATGACAAGCGGACTAAAAGCAGACATGATAAAACGCTTATTTCCGATCTTATTGACTTGACACAAAGGTCAGATTTATAATATAAATAAGGAGTATGCTGATTAGTGTTGGCTGAATGCGTCGTTTACCTTCGCCCTACCTTTGTCTTTTTCTATTAGCCACTTTCGTGTTAAATTGCGGCAAAGCAGGAGAGAGATAGTGCCACTTGACCCTCATTTTTATGGTTTTCAAGTGCTTACGGGCCTTATGACAGGAACAACGGGCCTTATGACAGTTTTTCCCGGGTTACTTTCAGAAGATTTTCTGCCTATTGTGCTGATTTTTTTGCTGTTTCCGGCGATTGTGAAACAGCAAAATCGGCTTTGGGGGTTTAAAATCAAGAATAATCAACACTTATTTGTCACCAAGACCCCGCGTTTCAAACCTTCGGCGCCACTCCGGCAAGATATGGGCGTGATTGGACGTGACGGAAAAAGGCATTGCCGTTCAATCACAACAAAGCGCTCAACGACAAGCGTTTAGGAGAGGCGTGACTGTGTGATTGGGAAAAAGGAAGGAATTTGGGGGATAAGGAAACGTGAAAATCAGGCCCGGGCGAGGGCGCTCTGACGAGATTTTTGTAAGTTTGCATTCTAAACCGAGAGGCAATGGTGCCTCTTTGCAAACATACGACACGTCTATGAAACTCAAAGTCCATACCCTCTATGCACTTGCCGCTGCGCTCTTGATGACGCTCAGCGCCTGCGGCGACGACGACAAGGCGCCGGCTCTCAAGCCTCAACTGCCGGCACAGACACCGGCCGACGCCGTCAAGCAAATCCAACACTTCGGCAACGTGCGCACCAGCTACGACTGGACGTTTACCTACGCCGAAGACCGTCTCACGGTGGCCTCGGGAAAACTCAACGACGGCACCAGCAATTCGGGTGCCGAATATGCCTACACGGCGTGGCTCAACTATTGGCCGGGAGGCATGGGCATGACCCACTCCAACGGCGACAAGCTGAGCCTGAGCCTCGGCAGCGATGCCCATATCGCGCAAATGAACGTGAACAACTCGGCCTACCGTTTCAACTATATCGACGGCCGGCTGACGGCCTGGGAAAAGACGGTGACGGAAAACTCTTTCGGACAAGCACAGACCTATCACAGTCAGGCCTCCATCACCTATAGCGGCGGCGACCTCACCGAAATCGTCTATCGGGCCGCCAACGGGGCCGTAACCACCGTGAGCCTCACCCCCTCGCTCGTCATCAACCGCAGCGGACTGCTGCCCGAAACCATCGCCGAAGAACTCGGTCTGTTGGGGCTCGAACATCTCTACTACGCCGGACTGATGGGCAAAGCCTCGCTCCACCTGCCGGCTTCGCTCAGCCGAACCATCACACAAGGCGGCACGACCACGTCTGAAACCATCAGTTTCGACTATGGCACAGACAATGAGGGCCGTGTCGTGGTGTGCAACTATACCACCCCCGAAGGCGGAGTGGCATCGGTGAGCTATAAATATTGACAGACGGCATGGAAGTGACTAAGCCGGAACCTCGCACTGCCGCCACGGGCGGATGGGCCTACTACCGGTTGCCTGAAGAAGAGGTCTATACACACGTATCCTGCCAAAGGGTGAAAACCATCAAAGGCGGACACGAGGCCGTGGGCTGCGAACGTGGTGTGGTCATAGCCCCATTTGAGCCAACGGCCGACGAGCCTTGCCTGCTCATCACTCCCGACAGCCTGCAAACCCTGCCCGTGCCCGATGCCGACGACGAAAGTCTCGATGTCTGTGTCGACGTCACACTGGGACACGACGAATATGCCCGGGGCTTCAACCTCTGTCATCAAGCCTTGACCAGCGGCTCTGCCGACGAGGTAGTGAAGAAGGTGGTGATGTGCCGCCGGGTGAATTTGACTTTTACACAGACACCCCAGGCCAAAGCCCTGTTTTTGAGAGCCTGTCGCCGATTGCCCCACAGCTACGTGAGCCTTTGGTACACGCCGCAAAGCGGTATGTGGCTGGTGGCCACGCCCGAGTTTCTGCTGGTGGCCGACAGCGAAGTGCCACGGCGATACTACACGATGGCATTGGCCGGTACGCTGGCCTATGAGGGACGGTTGACTCCTCCGGCCGAGTGGACCGATAAAAACCGCGCCGAGCAGCGGCTGGTGAGTGCCACCATCTTCGAACAGCTCACCGACTTGGCCGTCAAAGTGGACCAATCGCCCGTGCACACTGTCAAAGCCGCACGCCTGCAACATCTGCGCACAGACTTTGCCTTCGAAGTGCCGCGCGGCGTCAAAATGGGTCAACTCATTTCCCTGCTTCATCCCACTCCGGCCATCTGTGGCCTGCCGGCAACAGCCGCTGCCGCCGTCATCAAACAGGCCGAAGGCCACAGCCGACACTACTACGCCGGCTATTCCGGCCCCATTGGCCTCGACGGACAAACGGCTCTTTTCGTCACCTTGCGGTGTATGCAGATAGACGGCCACAATGCCACGCTCTATGCCGGCGGCGGCCTCATGGCCGACAGCGACCTCGAAGACGAATGGCAAGAGACCTGCCGCAAGATGGAGAGCATTTTGCTTATGGTGAAATGACATAAGAAAGACAAAAAGACAAAAAGACAAAAAGACAAAGAGACAAAGAGACAAAGAGTCTTAGAGTCTTAGAGTTTGAGCGGCCAAGCAAGCCCTGCAAGGGCATAACATATCAGCCCAAGTCGTCAGGCCTGGGTATGCGAAAACTCCTCTTAAATCCGGCCTGCAAGGTCGGCACACTGAGCGGCCAGAAATCTTTTGCCCTTACAGGGCGAACATAATCGGCTATGCCCACACAGGGTGCCGGTGTTACTACGTGCCACCTCTGCCCTGGGCTATAGTCTCTTTGGCCCTTCAGGCCGTGCTTGGCCGCTCAAAACTCTTAGTCTTTTAGACTCTTAGCCCCCAAAAAATGTATTGCGATAAAACCAATGTCAACGTGCTTTCGGCCCTGCTCGCGGCGAGTGGGGTGGGAGAGGTGGTGGTTTGCCCTGGTTCGCGCAACGGCGTGCTGGTGCATAATTTCCATCTCATGGCACAGCGGCTTGACGACTTCCACGTCCATCAGGCCACCGACGAGCGCTCGGCCGCTTTCATGGCATTGGGACTGACGCTGGCCCGACGGCGGCCGGCGGCGGTGTGCGTCACTTCAGGCTCAGCCCTGTTGGCCACAATACCGGCCGTGGCCGAGGCTTATTACAGAGACGCGCCGCTGCTTGTCATTTCGGCCGACCGGCCGCCGCAAATGATTGGGCAGCTCGACGGCCAGACAATCGTGCAACAAGGTGCCCTTCGACCTTATACGGAGACGTTTCAACTCGACGAACCGACAACCGACGCCGACACCACGTGGCTCAGGCAAACCGTCAGCCGGGCCCTGGCCATTCTCACGTCAAGCGGCGGCCGACCGGCGCATATCAACGTGCCCATCAGCGAACCGCTCTTCTCGTTCTCCACGCCTCACCTACCATCCATTCAGCCCATTCGGCTTCATCAACCCCAAACGGCGCGTCCACTGCCCGAGGAGTTAATTAAAGCCATCAAGACGGCACGGTTGCCGATGCTTGTGATGGGTCATATGGACTGCGGCGAAAGAGTGGGAGAGTGGGTCAGACAGATTGACCTTAACAGGTCGCTGCTCGCCGTGCCCGACATCGTGGCCTCCGTGCCGCTCAGCCGACGTATGGCAGCTGTGGAACGCCTACCCGAACTTGCCGACAGGCTCTCGCCCGACTTGGTGATACACATCGGCGGGGCATTGACGGGTAAGGCCCTGAAACAGAAATTGAGAACCACCCAAGACCTGCGCGTGTGGCGCATTGACCCTAAAGGCGAGATGCCCAACACGTTTGGCGCGCTCTGTGGCCTGGTGGAATGTGCGCCACAGGAAGCCTTGAAACAATTGGCCGAAGAGGTGACTCAATATAATGAAACCGTCTGCCGTTTGGCCGAAGAAATGGACAGACTATCTGAAGACTATCGGCCTCAGACGCCGGCCGAAGCACTTATGGATCAAATAGCTTTTTCCTTAAAGCAAATTGACTCATCGCCCATCACCCTGCATTTGGCCAACAGCACGACCGTGCGCGCCATGGCCCCATTCATCGACGGCGGCGCAAGGCGCATTTTGTGCAACCGTGGCGTCAACGGCATTGAAGGCTCCGTGTCTGTAGCCGCCGGCTACAGCCTGGCCGCAGAAGGACTGTCGCTGCTCGTCACCGGCGACCTGAGTTTTTTCTACGACCAAAACGCACTTTGGACGGAGGAGCTCGACGGCCGGTTGCGCATTGTCGTGATGAACGACGGCCACGGCGGCATCTTCGACCGTCTGCCCGGCCTCTCGGCCTCGCCGGCCTCATCTTGTTTCATAGCGGGCAGCCATCACGCCACCGCCGAAGGCACGGCCGAAACTTTCGGACTCACCTATAAACGCACAAACTGTCACAACACAGCGCTGGCCAACAACCTTGCCTGGCTGCTCACCGTTGAGTCTCCACGGCCCGTGGTGCTCGAAGTCAAAATGACGTAACCAAGTCAAATTACAACCCACAATATGAGAAACTGGACCACAATCAAGACCTACAAGGAAATACTCTTTGATGCCTACGACGGCATTGCCCGCATCACCATCAACCGCCCACGCTATCGCAACGCCTTCACGCCGCTCACCACAGCCGAAATGAGCGATGCCCTGCACCTTTGCCGCGAGATGAGCGACATCTCGGTGGTCGTGCTGACAGGCGCCGGCGACAAGGCCTTTTGTGCTGGAGGCGATATGCACGTGAAAGGCCGTGGCGGCTATGTGGACGGCGAGGGTGTGCCCCGACTCAGTGTGCTCGATGTGCAAAAGCAAATCCGCTCACTGCCCAAACCCGTCATCGCTATGGTCAACGGTTATGCCATCGGCGGTGGCCACGTGCTGCATCTCGTATGCGACCTCACCATTGCTGCCGACACGGCCATCTTCGGCCAGACCGGTCCAAAAGTTGGCTCGTTCGACGCCGGCTTCGGTTCGTCTTATCTGGCCCGCATCGTGGGACAGAAAAAAGCCCGTGAAATCTGGTTCCTTTGCCGCCAATACTCGGCAGCAGAGGCCGAAAAGATGGGTATGGTCAACAAAGTGGTGCCGGCCGACAGACTCGAAGACGAGGTGGTGGAATGGGCAGAGACAATGATGCAACATTCGCCCTTGGCCCTGCGCATGATCAAGGCCGGCCTCAACGCCGAACTCGACGGCCAAGCCGGTATCCAAGAACTTGCCGGAGACGCTACCATGCTCTACTATATGCTCGACGAAGCCCAAGAAGGCGGCCGCGCCTTCCTCGAAAAGCGTAAGCCCAATTTCAAGCAATTCCCCAAACTGCCTTGAGGCGGTGTTTCCCTGTTATCCTTCACATTGACTATATATATTATATGAGTGACGGCAACTACAACCGCAATCTCTTGCCCTATACCCAATACACCAGCGGCGTGAAAGCCGGCCGGGCACAGATGAAGACCTTGGCAGCCGAAGCCTTCAAGGCTTGGTATGCCGAGAAAAAACCTATGGCCGCAGAGAGTGAGATAAAGGCGGCCCTCACTGAATTCATCAGTCATATAAACGCATAAATATAAGCATCTTAAGCAATAGACCATCAACCATCCCTTCAATACATTCAACCACTATGCCATTAGTATCTCCTTCACTGCTCTCTGCCGACTTCGGTCACTTGGAGCGCGACATCAAAATGCTCAACGACAGCCAGGCCGACTGGTATCACCTCGACGTGATGGACGGCGTGTTTGTGCCCAATATTTCTTTTGGTTTCCCCGTGATGGAAGCTATGGCCAAGGCCGCAACCAAACCGCTCGACGTGCACTTGATGATTGAGCGACCCGAGAAGTTCACCGCCCAAGTGGCCGCACTCGGCGCCAAAGTGATGAATGTGCACTATGAAGCCTGCACCCACCTGCACCGCGTGGTGACGGGCATCAAAGAAGCCGGTATGATGGCCGGTGTCACCCTCAATCCCCACACTCCCGTGGAATTGCTCACCGACATCATCGGCGAATTGGACTTGGTGATGCTTATGTCAGTCAATCCGGGCTTTGGCGGCCAAAAGTTCATCCACCACATTCTCGAGAAGACCAAACGCCTGCGTCGCCTCATCGACGAAAGCGGCGCAACGGCCTTAATCGAAATAGACGGCGGCGTCAACCAGACCACGGGCCAATGGCTCGTCGAAGCCGGTGCCGATGTGCTGGTGGCCGGTAGCGCCGTATTCAAGGCAGCCGACCCTCAGGCTGAAATTGCTGCACTCAAGGCCTTAAGCCGTTAGTCCTTCCTCATTCAGACTTTTTTTCCAATGGAAATACCCACGTTGCTCTCGCCTGCCCAACTCATCCCGTTGATGCAGACCGTCAAGGCGGCACGTCGCTTTGTGGTCTGTGCCCATCGCGGACCTGACGGCGACGCCCTCGGCTCGTCGCTCGGTATGGCCGAATATCTCCGGAAAATCGGCAAACAAGTCACCATTGTTATGCCCACAGCCTTCCCCGACTTTCTGCGCTGGATGCCTGGCGCGGCAGACGTCATCATCTTTGAAGAACACGAGGCTGAAGCCCGTCAGTCTATAAAAGAGGCCGACCTCATTGTCTGTCTTGACTTTGGCCAACTGAGCCGATTGGGCGATATGGGCGAGGTGGTGGCCCGGGCCCAAGCCAAGCGCATCTGTATTGACCATCATCTCGACCCCGATCCCAAGGTGGCAGACGTGATTGTGTCGCATCCCGAAGCTTGTTCGACTTGCGAACTGGTGTTCCGTGTCATCGACGAACTGGGTGGCTATGAGCGTATGAGCCGCTCGGGAGCCGCCTGTCTCTACACCGGCATGATGACCGACACAGGTGCCTTCGCCTACAATTCCACACGCTCTGAGGTCTATGTCATCATTGCCCGTCTGCTGGCAAAAGGCATTGACAAAGACAAAATCTATCGCCACGTCTACTACAACTATTCCGAACACCGTCTGCGCTTCGTGGGCTATGTGATGAACGAGAAATTGCAGTTTTATTTGGGCCATCGGGCCAGCATTTTCACCATCACACGCGAAGAGATGAAACGCTTCAACTATTTGCGTGGCGACGCCGAGGGCCTAGTCAATATGCCACTACAGGTGAAGGGTATGAAACTGAGTGTGTCGTTGCGCGAAGACACCGAGAAAGACGTGGTGCGCGTGTCGCTGCGCTCGGTCGACGATTTCCCGTGCAACGAAATGGCGGCAAGGTTCTTCAACGGTGGCGGTCACCTTAATGCCTCGGGTGGCGAACTGCCCTTCCCACTTAGCGAGGCCGTCAAGACGGTAGAGGCCGCCATTGCCGCGTATGAGGACCGGCTTAAAGCGAAATAGGGCCAAAGACAAGGCCATTTTCCGACTAATGTTGTAATTTTGCATAACACTTCAAACAAAACCAAACAATACTCCTATAATATATTATGTATAGAACAAAGACTTGTGGAGAGTTGCGCATCGACCACGTAGGCCAACAGGTCACGTTGGCAGGCTGGGTGCAACGCACGCGCAAAATGGGCGCACTCACTTTTGTAGACCTCCGCGACCGCTACGGCATTACCCAACTCGTATTTGACGAACAGAAAAATCCCGACCTCTGTGAGCAGGCCGGCAAACTGGGCCGTGAATATGTGCTTCAAGTGAAAGGCACGGTCAATGAGCGTTTTGCAAAAAACAACAAGATACCTACGGGCGACATCGAAATTCTCGTAGACGAGTTGCAGGTGCTCAACGCCTCCGAAGTGCCGCCCTTCACCATCGAAGACCACACAGACGGCGGCGACGAGTTGCGCATGAAATACCGCTATCTGGACCTGCGCCGCACACCGGTGCGCCAAAACATCGAATTGCGTCATAAGTTTTGTCTCGCCGTACGTCACTTCCTCGACAGCAAAGGTTTCCTCGAGATTGAAACGCCCGTGCTCGTAGGTTCCACTCCAGAAGGCGCTCGCGACTTCATTGTGCCTTCACGTATGAACCCCGGACAGTTCTATGCTTTGCCCCAAAGTCCGCAAACGCTCAAGCAGTTGCTCATGGTGGCCGGTATGGACCGCTATTTCCAGATTGTAAAATGCTTCCGCGACGAAGACCTCAGAGCCGACCGTCAGCCCGAGTTCACACAGATAGACTGCGAAATGTCTTTCGTAGAACAAGACGACATCATCTCAATTTTTGAAGAAATGACCAAGTATCTCTTCAAAGAGGTGAGAGGTTACGACCTCGGCGAACAACCTTTCCTCCGACTGCCGTGGAGCGAAGCCATGCGCCGCTTCGGTTCCGACAAGCCCGATATGCGTTTCGGCATGGAATTTGTCGAACTAAAAGACGTGCTTTCAGGCACGGGCGAGTTTGCCGTCTTCAACGAAGCCGAATACATCGGCGGCATCTGTGCCGAAGGCTGTGCCTCCTATACCCGCAAACAGATTGACGAACTCACCAACTTCGTCAAGTCTCCCCAAATCGGCGCCAAAGGTCTGGTCTATGCCCGTGTGCAGGAAGACGGCACGGTGAAGAGCAGCGTAGATAAATTCTACACACCCGAGGTTCTCACCCGACTCAAAGAGGCCATGAATGCCAAACCCGGCGACCTCATCCTCATCATCTCAGGCCCCGACGCCATGAAAGCCCGCAAGCAACTCTGCGAACTCCGCCTGCTTATGGGTTCACGCCTGGGCTTGCGCGACAAAAACAAATTTGCCTTGCTCTGGGTGGTTGACTTCCCGATGTTTGAGTGGAGCGAAGAAGAGGGCCGTCTCATGGCTATGCACCATCCCTTCACCTCGCCCAAGCCTTCCGACATCGACAAGCTCGACACCGACCCGGCTGCAGTCTTGGCAGATGCCTACGACATGGTCTGCAACGGCGTTGAAGTGGGTGGCGGCAGCATTCGTATCCACGACGCCGTGCTTCAGGCCAAAATCTTCAAGGTGCTTGGTTTCACACCCGAGAAGGCTCAAGAGCAGTTTGGCTTCTTGATGAACGCCTTCAAATATGGCGCACCTCCTCACGGTGGTCTGGCCTATGGTCTCGACCGTTTCGTGTCGCTCTTTGCCGGTCTCGACAGCATCCGCGACTGCATTGCCTTCCCCAAAAACAATTCCGGTCGCGACGTGATGCTCGACGCACCTTCTGCCGTCGACGACAAGCAACTCGACGAACTGATGCTGGAAATCCGTTCCGGCGAAAAATAAAGATCCGTTACTTTAATGCCGACATACCCTCTCCCTGCGGTCATTCACCGTCAGGCGGGAGATGTCGGCATTTTGTTTTCTTTTCAATAAAATAGCTATCACCTTTATGCAAAATGGTTTTATAAAAGTCGCCGCAGCCGTTCCGCGTCTGCAAGTGGCCGACTGTCGCTACAACATCGAACAGATGGAAGCGCTCATGGTACGCGCCGACAGCCTCGGTGTGGAGATTGTCTGCTTTCCCGAGTTGGGCCTCACCGGCTACACCTGTCAAGACCTCTTTGCCCAGCAGACGCTGCTCGAAGAGAGCGAAGCAGCCTTGCTGCGTCTGATGGAATTTTCGCGCAACGTCGACGTCATCAGCATTGTCGGCTTGCCGGTGGTCTACGACGGTATGCTCTTCAATTGTGGAGCCGTTTTGCGACATGGCAAGGTGTGGGGCTTTGTGCCAAAAACCTTCTTGCCCAACTACAAAGAGTTTTACGAAAAACGCTGGTTCACTCCCGCTCCGGCCCTTCCGGCAGATGCCGTGGTGCAGTTTTGCGGGCAAAACATCCCGCTCAGTCCGCGCCTCGTCTTCACTTATGCCGGCGTGAAGTTCGGCCTTGAACTATGCGAAGACCTTTGGGCTGTCACGCCGCCCAGTGCAGCCTTGAGTGTGGCCGGTGCCGAAATCATCTTCAACCTCAGTGCCAGCAACGAGCTCGTGGGCAAGGCTAACTATCTGCGCTGCCTCGTCGAGACGCAAAGTGCACGCTGTCTGGCCGGCTATGTCTACAGCGGCAGCGGATGGGGCGAAAGCAGCCAAGATTTGGTCTTTGCAGGCCGTGCCTATATTGCCGAAAACGGCCACTTGCTTGCCGAGGGCAACCGCTTTGAGTTGGACAGCCAGCTGACCGTTTCGGAAATTGACGTAGAGCGCTTGCGCGTGGAGCGACGAATGAACACTTCGTTTGCCGACTCTCGCCGCCTGCAGTCTGACTTTAAGACCATCAATATTGAAATCGACGAAAACGAACTCACCACGGCTGCCGACGAACGCTTCACTCTGACACGTACGGTAGATCCGTTGCCGTTTGTGCCCACAGGCAATGCACTCGATGAGCGTTGTGAAGAAATCCTCTTTATGCAGAGTGGGGGACTGGCCAGACGCATTGAGCACATCGGTTGCAAGACGGTCGTCGTCGGCATCAGTGGTGGCCTCGACTCCACATTGGCCCTATTGGTCTGTGTCCATGCCTTCGACCGCCTCGGCCTCGACCGCAGAGGCATTGTCGGCATCACTATGCCGGGCTACGGCACTACCGGACGCACCTACCGCAACGCCATCGACTTGATGAAGAGCCTGGGCATCACCATTCGCGAAATCAACATCGTCGACGCCTGTGAGATACACTTCCGCGACTTGGGCCACGACAGCAAAGTTCACGACGTAACCTTCGAAAACGGACAAGCTCGAGAGCGCACACAAATCCTGATGGATGCGGCCAATCAGATGGGCGGCATCGTCGTGGGCACAGGCGACTTGAGCGAGTTGGCACTGGGCTGGGCCACCTACAACGGCGACCATATGAGTATGTATGGCGTCAATGCCTCAGTGCCCAAGACCCTCGTGCGCTTCATCGTCAACCACGTGGCCATGACGGCGGCCGACGAATTCTCGCGCAAAACCATTCTCGACATCATCGACACCCCCATCAGCCCCGAACTCATCCCAGCCGCAGCGGGCGACCAGATAGCTCAAAAAACAGAAGACCTCGTCGGCCCCTACGAGCTCCACGACTTCTTCCTCTATCATGTCTTGCGCTTCGGCTTCAAGCCGTCCAAAATTTTCTATCTCGCCTGTCACGCTTTCAGCGGTGCCGACAAGCGTGTTAAGACCTATGACAGAGATACGATAAAGCACTGGCTGACCACATTTTATCGTCGTTTCTTCAATCAGCAGTTCAAGCGAAGTTGTCTGCCCGATGGTCCCAAAGTGGGCAGTTGCTCGCTCAGTCCGCGCGGCGACTGGCGCATGCCCACCGACGCTGTTTCCAAGGCTTGGCTCGACGAGTGTGAGAAACTCTGAGCCCTGACCATCTCATCATTATATTTGTCAAATCCCAGCAATCTTTTATGCCTTTCAAAACCATATTTCGCCAGCGCTTCGGCTGTTTGGTTGTGCTGTTGCTCACGAGTCTGAGTGCCTTGGCCGACAAAACAAGACAAGAGGTCGAAACCTTCGGTCGCATAGAGGCGCGGGCAGAGCAAATTTACTGCGGCGACAGCCTTGTGGTGTCCTATGTGCTCTATGCTTCGGCTCCGTTCTCAGGCATCGTTCACGACGTCGAATTGAAAAAAGTGAAAAATGCCACTTTCCGTCCCGTGGCCACCGGTGGCCGTCTCAGCCAAAATCGTGTACGCGAAAACGGAAAGATTTATTATCGTATGGTCGTGGCATCTTATTCGGTGGCGCCCACTGGCAGTGGAAACGTGGTGATGCCCGAACTCACCTACGAGGCACTTTTCCGTTTCCGCAAATCGACGGGTAGTTTGTTGGAAGAATTTTTCGGCCACGGCGGTGAGGTAATCGAACAGAAAGAGAAAATCAAAATCCCTTCGCTCAAATTATCAGTGGTGGAAAAACCGCGTCGCTCCACGCGTGAAATGATGGAAGACCGTAGTGGCGGTGCGTCACACGTCATCTGATCGACTTCGCCTTCCTCCTTCGCACATCGGTCAAAATATTTTCCCGAAAAATGCTGCGGTCGCAGTGGCGTGATGCTGCCCAAAGTGAGCCTAGGTTTCTGGCACAATTTTGGTGCCGACGGCGATTTTGAGCATCAGCGTCAGATTGCCCACTATGCCTTTGACCACGGCATCACGCATTTCGACCTTGCCAACAATTACGGTCCGCCGCCGGGCAGTGCCGAAGAGACTATGGGGCGTCTGCTGGCCGACGATTTCAAGTCCCATCGCGACGAACTCTTCATCGCCACCAAGGCCGGCTATGAGATGTGGCCAGGGCCTTATGGCAACTGGGGGTCGCGCAAGTCGCTGATGTCCAGTATCGACCAGAGCCTGCGGCGTATGCGCCTCGACTATGTCGACCTCTTCTACAGCCATCGCTACGACCCGGCCACGCCGCTCGAAGAAACGCTGCAAGCCATGGTAGACATTGTGCGCTCGGGCAAGGCACTCTATCTCGGCATCTCTCGCTGGCCGATCGAACCCACGCGTTTTGCCATCGACTATCTGGCCCGTCACGACACTCCCGTGCTCATCTATCAGGGCAGGCTCAACCGACTCGACCAGGCTCCCGTCATTGAGGGCATCAACGCCCTTTGTGCCGAGCGCGGCGTCGGTTTCATCTCGTTCTCACCGCTGGCGCAAGGTCTGCTCACCGACCGCTATCTCCACGGCATTCCCGAGGGCAGCCGAATGACACAAGGTCGTTTTCTCAAGCCCGAGATGTTGAGGCCGGAGTTGCTCAGCCGTCTCAAAGAGTGGGACGAAGAAGCCAAGTCCCGTGGCCTCACGCTGGCCGAGGCATCTCTGTTGTGGATTTTGCAACACCGCTCCGTGACCTCCGTCCTCGTCGGAGCGAGCAGTGTGGCGCAACTTGCCGACAACTTGGCCGTGCTGCGGCATATTGAGAAATAAAATCAAGGCTATACGACACTTCGCCCCGTCAAGACCGTTTCATCTTGGCGGGGCGAAGCATTATTTATTGGCAAAAAAAGGTGCAACGACTTAAAGCGTCGTTGCACCTCTTAATGCAAATAAGATAAAACCGAGGGGCTTATGCACCGAGGTTTTGGAGGGTCTTGCGCAATACGGCGATTTTGGTCTCGGCGTCTTGCTTTTTCTTGCGTTCCATAGCCACAACGGCCTCGGGGGCATTGGCCACGAAGCGCTCGTTGCTGAGCTTCTTCTCCACACCGGCGAGGAAGCCCTCGAGGTGTTTGAGTTCGGCCTGAGCCTTGGCAATCTCAGCGTCCTTGTCTACAAGGCCTTCGAGACATACAGCATATTCGGTGGTGCCTACCATAAAGGTGGCGGTGTCTTTGCCGGCTTCGGCGACCACCTTAATCTCGGCCACCATAGCCATTTTGGCCACAAGTTCGTCGTAAGCGGCGATGGGGTTGGCACCGGTCACGGTGACGTGGAGGGGTTCGCGCTGGGGCAGACCCTTTGAGGCGCGCACGCCGCGTATGGCCGTGATGAGCTGCTTCACCTGGGCAAAGTCGGCGAGCAGGACGGCGTCGGTTTCGAGCGGCGCAGCCACCGTTCCGGGCGACACCATGAGGCTTTCGCCGTCGTGGCGCGGAGCGAGGTTTTGCCATATTTCTTCGGTGATGAAAGGCATGAAGGGGTGGAGCAGGTGGAGCAGGTCGTCGAAAAAGTCGAGCGTGGCTTTCAGTGTGGCTCCGTCGATGGCGGCGCCATAGGCCGGCTTGACCAGTTCGAGATACCAGGCCGAGAACTCGTCCCAGAAGAGGCGGTAGACCTCCATCAGAGCCTCCGAAATGCGGTATTTGGAATAGAGATCGGCAATGCGTGCAGCACTCTCACGCAACTGGGCGCCAAACCACTCCACGGCTGCCGTGGCCACTGCCGACGGCGCGGCGTTGTCGTCCACTTGCCAGCCCTTGACCAGACGGAAGGCATTCCAGATCTTATTGCAGAAGTTGCGGCCCTGCTCGCAGAGCGACTCGTCAAAGAGAATGTCGTTGCCGGCAGGGGCAGAGAGCATCATGCCCATACGCACACCATCGGCACCGTAGCTGGCAATGAGATCGAGCGGATTGGGCGAGTTACCGAGTTGCTTCGACATCTTTCGACCGAGTTTGTCGCGAACGATACCCGTAAAATAGACGTCGCGGAAGGGGAACTTACCGGCATATTCGTAGCCGGCCATAATCATACGAGCCACCCAGAAGAAGATGATGTCGGGACCTGTCACGAGGCAAGCCGTGGGATAGTAGTATTTGAACTCTTCGTTGTCGGGGTTCATCACGCCGTCGAAGAGCGACAAGGGCCACAACCACGACGAGAACCATGTGTCGAGTGCGTCTTCTTCCTGGCGAAGGTCGGCAGCCGTCAAAGCGTCGTTACCGCTTTGGCTGCGGGCCATCTCGACGGCCTCCTCAACTGTTTCGGCCACCACGAAACCACCACCGGGCAGATACCACGCCGGTATGCGATGACCCCACCAAAGTTGGCGCGAGATACACCAGTCTTTGATGTTCTCCAACCAGTGGCGATAGGTGTTTTTGTATTTTGACGGATAAAAACGGATTTCGTCGTTCATCACGGGCGGCAGAGCCAACTTAGCGAAGTGGTCCATCTTCAAGAACCACTGCATCGAGAGCTTGGGCTCGATGGGCACACCCGTACGCTCAGAGCAACCTATGCTATTGTCGTAGTCTTCGATACGCTCCATGAGTCCGCCTTCGGCCAGGTCAATCGCAATCTGACGGCGCACGTCGAAACGGTCCATGCCGACATAGAGTCCGGCGGCCTCTGAGAGGGTGGCGTCATCGTTGAAGATGTTGATGGCCTCAAGACCATATTTCTCGCCGAGCATATAGTCGTTGACGTCGTGTGCCGGCGTCACTTTCAAGCATCCCGTACCAAACTCGATGTCTACATAGCTGTCTTCAATCACTGGGATTTCGCGCCCCACAAGCGGCACGATGACACGTTTGCCCTTAAGCCACTGGTTTTTGGGGTCGGCTGGGTTGATACACATCGCCACGTCGCCCATGATGGTCTCGGGGCGCGTTGTGGCCACGACGGCGTAGCGGCCACGCTCGTCTTGGTGCACCACATTGCCTTCAGCCACGGGTTCGGCGGCAGCGGCGTCTTCACACACATAATACTTCATGTAATAAAGTTTGGTGTGTTCTTCTTTGTAAACCACCTCTTCGTCAGAGAGGGCCGTTTGCAGTTTGGGGTCCCAGTTGACCATGCGCACGCCGCGATAAATCAAACCTTTCCTGTACAGGTCCACAAACACATGGATGACACTTTTGGAGCGCTCTTCGTCCATGGTGAAGGCCGTACGGTCCCAGTCGCACGAGGCGCCAACCTTGCGCAACTGTTTGAGGATAATGCCGCCGTGCTCGTCGGTCCAGTCCCAGGCGTGTTTGAGGAACTCGTCACGTGTGAGGTCTGACTTGTGTATGCCGCGCTCGGCCAGACGGTTGAGCACCTTCACCTCCGTGGCAATCGAGGCGTGGTCTGTGCCCGGCACCCAGCAGGCATTTTTGCCTTCCATACGGGCGCGACGCACGAGAATATCCTGAATGGTTTCGTTGAGCATATGGCCCATGTGCAACACGCCGGTCACGTTGGGCGGCGGTATCACCACCGTGTAGGGCTCGCGGCCGTCGGGCTTTGAGGCAAAGAGACGGTGGTTGTTCCAATATTCATACCATTTGTTTTCAACCTCTTGAGGGTTGTATTTTGCTGCTAATTCCATGGTCTAATATTTATAATGAATAAGGGGTGGGGTAGTGTTTGTTTTTATCGGCCTATCGACTGGTTCATCGTCTGGATAAACTCTTCGTTGCTCTTGGTCTCTTCGAGCTGGCTCTTCACGTCGGTCATGGCCTCAAGCGGATTCATGTCGGAGAGTATCTTGCGCAACACCCACATACGGCGCAGCGTACTGTCGTCTTGCAGGAGGTCGTCGCGGCGTGTGCTCGACATGACGAGGTTGACGGCAGGGAAGATGCGCTTGTTGGCCAGGGCGCGGTCGAGCTGGAGTTCCATGTTGCCGGTGCCTTTGAACTCTTCAAAAATCACTTCGTCCATCTTCGAACCCGTGTCGATGAGGGCCGTGGCAATGATGGTGAGCGAACCGCCGCCTTCGATGTTGCGCGCGGCACCGAAGAAGCGTTTGGGTTTCTGCAGGGCGTTGGCGTCGACACCACCGGTAAGGATTTTTCCTGAGGCCGGCGAAACGGTGTTATAAGCACGGGCCAGACGGGTGATGCTGTCGAGGAAAATCACCACGTCGTGACCACATTCCACCATACGTTTGGCTTTTTCGAGCACGATGTTGGCAATCTTGACGTGGCGGGCTGCCGGTTCGTCAAAGGTCGAGGCAATCACTTCGGCGTGGACGGTTCGGGCCATGTCGGTCACCTCCTCGGGGCGCTCGTCGATGAGCAACATCATAAGGTAGGTGTCGGGATGATTGCGGGCTATAGCGTTGGCTATGTCTTTCATCAGCATGGTCTTACCCGTTTTGGGCTGAGCCACGATGAGGGCACGCTGGCCTTTGCCTATGGGCGAAAAGAGGTCGACGATGCGGCAAGAGAGGCTGTCGCTTTTCAGCCCTGTGCTGAGATTGAATTTTTCGTTGGGGAAGAGCGGCGTGAGATGTTCGAAAGCCACACGGTCGCGCACCTCTATGGGATTGTGGCCGTTGATTTGCTCCACGGTGGTCAGGACAAAGAACTTGTCAGTCTCTCTCGGTACGCGCACTTTGCCCTCTACCACGTCGCCCGTCTTGAGGCCGTACTGGTCGATGAGGGCCGGGGTGACGTAGATGTCGTCGGGCGAGGTGAGGTAGTTGTAGTCTGACGAGCGGAGGAAGCCATAGCCCTCGTTGACGATTTCCAGGACGCCGCGGCCGTCGAGCAGTTCGGCGGGTTGCGGCGCCACGGGAGCAGGCTGTGGGGTGGGGCGCTGCATGATGGCGTCGCCGTTCAGCTCGGCTCTGGCTGCAAAACCGGGCACCACCGACCTGAAGTTGTTGATGCTGCTCTGTATGTCGCCGGGCACAGACGGCATAGTGGCCACATCCGTGCGGGCAATAATCTGGCCTTCGATGGCGGGCACGTCTTTCAATATAATGAAGTCGCCGGCAGGCTCTTTGGCTTCGGCCGTGGCGCCACTCTCAAAGAGCGGCTTGGCATAGGCCACCTGCAGCGGTTCGTCGTCTTCGTTTTGCTGTTGGTTGATTTGTTCGGCCACAAAGTCGGGCAGTTCCTGTTCATCGTCATTTTGCTGGGCCGTTTCGGCTTCATCTTGATTTTTCATCTCTTCGGCCTCGGCGGCTTCTCGTGCGGCTGCTTCTCGTGCGGCGATTTCTGCCTTCGAAGGTCGGCCTCGTTTGCGCTTGACGGGTTGCTCGGGTGTTTCTTCTACCGTCTCAACGACAGCTTCGGGCACCGTTTCGGTTTCGGCAGGCTTGTCGTAGTGGTTGGCGTCCATATGGAAAACCGGGGCCGCCTCTTTTTTGACGATGCGTGCACGACGTCCGGCAGATTGCTGTTTTTGCGCCTCTACGCTTTTGATTTCAGCCTGAGCATCAAGGATATCGTAGACCAATTCTTCTTTGATGTTACTGTCTTTGTGGGGCGAACCAAGTGCTTGGGCCACGGCACGCAAGTCTTCAATGTCCTTGGCAAGCAGCTGGTCTTTTGTGAACAATGGCATAAAAATAATGTTAGGGAGTAAGACTTTCCGACGTGAAACCCGGAAAGTCGCGATAGGTGTATAATTGTTTAGTGGATGTGCGGCGAAAGATTGACTGCCGCTGTGTTGAGTCATAAAACGAAATGGCCCGTCTATCGCCATTTCCATTTCACATTGCAAAAGTAGTCAAAACTATTTATTTCACACTATGTGCTGCCCATTTTTTTTCACGAAAAGTGACAGAGAGGTTATGAAATATTGAAAAATGGCGTCGACATAAGGTTGAGGGGCGTAGAGAAGAGAGAAAAGTTACGGCCTTACAGCCCGTGGTGGGCCGCTCAATGATAACAATGTAAAAATTACCGAGCGGCCTTGCAAGGCCTGAAGGGCCGTGACATAATAGCCCAGGTCGTTAGGCCTGGCTGTGGGATTACACTCTAAATTCCGGCCTGCAAGGTCGACACATTACGGGATTACATCTATAAAATAACACATTGATAATTAAACGCTTGATGTGCCGACCTTTCAGGCCGGAATATAGTGTACATCACCATACCCGGGCCTAACGACCCGGGCTGAAATGTTACGCCCCTTCGGGGCTTCCAGGGCCGCTCAATGATTGATATTATGGCCATATAGCCCCTGTTTGGCCGCTCTACGACAACAATGCTCAAATCCCATTTCATTTCTATCGCCAACGCCCGACAAAATAGGGTGTATAATACGATATCCCCTACAATTATAAATTTGCGATTAAACATAATATCTGTACTAATTCGAACTGGCATGAGAATTTTTGGAATAAAATCGCCGGTCTGCGAGATTGTGCAAAAACTGCCGGCGTCTGTGACGCAAAATCGAAAAAATATTTTTCTCAACACGATAAATGAGAAAAAATCTTGGGAATGGCGGAAAATTGAATCGAAAATTATCTCAATCCATAGCCGAATTTGAGAAAATCACCACGGGAATAGGCCCGGAAATTTCTGTCCTTATCGCAGAAAAACCTGTCCTTATCGCAGGAACAACCAATTTGGCGCAAAAAATATGGGAAAAGCCACCTACGAGACTATTCCCACTTCTTCAACTTGAATTTAAGTATTCCGGCATTGATCGTCAAAGACAAAACACGGCGACGGCGTGGCGCGAAAAATGACGGACGGCATAGCGACAATTTCACGATTATGCCCTACATTTGCATCAATCATTCGAAAAAATCACGATGAAAACGGCATTATTCTCCATCCTATTGCTCGCTTTGACGGCTTGTTCCGGCAGACAAAGCCAAGAGGCGGACAAGGTCACGCCACCCGGCAAGACTTCACTGTCGGCCAACGGCGCCAAGGTGTGTCGGATAGACCTCTTGCCTTATGGCGATTTCACCGCTCAAGAAACAGAGCAGCTCAAGAGCGAATTGGAGCAAAATCTCGCACCGATGGTGCCGGTCGACATCACGATTTTGCCCGGCGAACCGCTGCCTCAGTCGGCCTACTACAAACCGCGCCACCGCTATCGTGCCGGTGAAATACTCAACGTGCTCAAACGCCGCAAAAAAACCGGCGAAGGCGTAACCATCGGTCTGACGCACAAAGACATATCCACCACCATTCACGGCACACAAGACTTCGGCATCATGGGCTACAGCCATATGCCGGGCAACGCCTCGGTCTGTTCGACGTTCCGCCTGAAAAGACAGGCCGACCTCTGTAACCTGGTGATACACGAGTTCTTGCACGCCGTGGGATTCCCTCATTGTGAAACGGCCGGCTGCTATATGCAAGATGCTCACGGCAAGAACGTGATGACGGGCCGGAAATCGCTTTGCCGGCAGTGCCAACCACGGCTCAAACAAATGAAATATTGAGCCATAAAATCACACGACTTTCTCGCCAGTCGGCCCATAGCGTCAGACTCTCCGGCCTTAGCACAAATTAAAGTCTCACTGCACTACTACTCCCCTACCCTTTGATTAACAACTGTTTACAATATGACTGAAACTGCCACGCCGTTTTCCCGTCCGGTCTATCTGATGGCCAAACCGGCCGGTGCGGCTTGCAATTTGGCCTGCACTTATTGCTATTATCTCGAAAAGAAGCATCTCTACGCCGGCGCCGGGAGGCAATTGATGAGCGACGAACTGCTCGAAACGTATATCCGCGACTATATCGCACTGCAAACCACCCCCAACGTGCTCTTCACGTGGCACGGCGGCGAACCCACCCTGCGCCCCATCAAGTTTTACGAACGCGCGCTCGAACTCCAGCGCCGATATGCCGACGGGCGCCACATAGACAATGCTTTCCAAACCAACGGGACGCTCATCAACGAGGAATGGGCGCGTTTTTTCAAGAAAAACAATTTTCTCGTGGGACTGAGCATTGACGGTCCGCAAGACCTGCACGACGAATTCCGGCGTGCGCCCTCGGGCAAAGGGTCGTGGGCTCGCGTGATGCAGACCATCATGACACTCAACCGTCACGGCGTGGAATGGAACGCCATGGCGGTGGTCAACAGCCGTACGGCCGAGCGACCGCTCGACTTCTACCATTTTTTCAAGGAAATAGGTTGCCACTACATCCAGTTCACTCCCGTGGTGGAGCGGTTTTACCGTCGACCTGACGGGCGCCTGCTGGCGGCTCCGACCGATGGCGCAGTGGCCACGATGGCTCCTTTCAGCGTCACGCCGGAGGCTTGGGGCCGCTTTCTTTGTGAGGTTTTCGACGAATGGGTGCGCCACGACGTCGGCGATTATTTCATCCAACTTTTTGACTCTACCCTGGCCGGCTGGATGGGCGTGACGCCGTCGGTGTGCACCTTGGCCGAGACCTGCGGCCACGCCCCGGTGATGGAATGGAACGGCGACGTGTATGCTTGCGACCATTTCGTTTTTCCGGAGTTTTATCTCGGCAACATCCAGACAACACCTCTGAAAGAGATGGTGAGGCGCCCGGAACTCTTGGCCTTCGGCAACGACAAACGCGACCGCCTGACGGCACAATGCCGAGCGTGCGACTATCTCATGGCCTGCCACGGCGAGTGTCCGCGCAACCGTTTCGCCACGTCTCAAGACGGCGAAAACGGCCACAACTACCTCTGCGATGGTTATCACCGTTTCTTCTCACACTCAGCGCCTTATATGGATTTCATGAAATATATGCTTCAACACAACGAAGCACCGGCAAAAGTGATGGAATGGATTGCCGACGGTATGCCAGACTATCGCCTTCGCTGACCCACACTTCCACAATGACCAAAAGAGGCTGCGCCATCGATGCCCAAAGACATCAGATGGCGCAGCCTTTATGTCGGGGTGTTTCCCTATGCCTTAAAACTCGGCCGAACCCGGGGTGCGGGGGAAGGGAATGACGTCGCGGATGTTTTGCATACCTGTGACGAAAAGGATAAGGCGTTCAAAACCGAGGCCGAAGCCGCTGTGGGGACAAGAACCGAAGCGGCGGGTGTCGAGATACCACCACATGTCTTTCATCGGTATGTCGAGTTCTTTGATGCGGGCAAGGAGTTTGTCGTAGCTCTCTTCGCGCTCTGAGCCGCCTATGATTTCGCCAATCTGCGGGAAGAGCACGTCCATGGCTCTTACGGTCTTGCCGTCTTCGTTGAGTTTCATGTAGAAGGCCTTGATTTCCTTGGGATAGTCCGTGAGGATGACGGGGCGCTTGAAGTGAGTCTCGACGAGGTAGCGCTCGTGCTCGCTGGCCAGGTCGGCACCCCAATAGATGGGGAACTCAAACTTGTGGCCGTCGGCTACGGCTTTTTCCAGGATATTGATGCCCTCGGTGTAGGTGAGGCGGACGAAGTCGTGCTCCACTACGAAGTGCAGGCGGTCCAAGAGTCCCGGGTCGATCATCTTGCAGAGGAAGGCCAGGTCGTCGGCACAGTGTTCGAGCGCATACTTGACACAGAACTTGATAAAGTCTTCGGCCAAGTCCATATTGTCGTTGATGTCGTAGAAGGCGGCTTCCGGCTCAATCATCCAAAACTCGGCGAGGTGGCGCGGCGTGTTGGAGTTCTCGGCACGGAAGGTGGGGCCAAACGTATAAATGGCTCCGAGAGCCGTGGCTCCGAGCTCGCCTTCGAGCTGACCACTCACGGTGAGCGAGGTGGGTTTGCCAAAGAAGTCGTCGCTATAGTCAATCTTGCCGTCTTCGGTCTTCTCGAGCTTGTAAAGGTTTTTGGTTGTCACCTGAAACATCTGGCCGGCACCTTCACAATCGCTGGCGGTGATGATGGGGGTGTGGAAATAATAGAAGCCGTGCTCGTCGAAATAGCGGTGTATGGCCATGGCCATTTGGTGGCGGATGCGGAAGACGGCGCCGAAGGTGTTGGTGCGCAGACGCATGTGAGCGTGTTGACGCATATATTCAAAGGTCTGTCCCTTCTTTTGCATGGGAAATTCAGAGCCACAAGTGCCAAGCACTTCTATTTCGTCGGCCTGCAACTCTACGCTCTGTCCCCCACCCTGGCTTTCCACCAGACGGCCGCTTACGCTCAGACAGGCGCCGGTGGTGATAAGGCGAAGCATGTCGGCGTCGAACTTCTCCACGTCGGCTACAATCTGAATGTTTTTTATGGTCGAACCGTCGTTTAAGGCGATGAAGTTGACCGATTTGCTGCCGCGGCGTGTTCTCACCCAGCCCTTCACGGTGATGGTCTGGCCGGAGGCGGTGAGCGCCAAGGCGTCGATTATTCTCGTACGTTTCATAATTTATTGGGAGAAAGAAAAAGTGTCGGATAAATAAGATGTCAAGACATATAAAGCATATTGACCTCGGCCTCTGTGAGGTAGCGCCAGTCTCCGCGCTTCACATTCTTTTTGGTGAGGCCGGCAAAATAGACGCGGTCCAGTTTCACCACATTGTAGCCCAGGTGTTCGAAGATGCGGCGTACGATGCGGTTTTTGCCGGAGTGGATTTCGATGCCTACCTCCTTTTTGCTATCGGGCGAGGCGTATTCCACGGCGTCGGCTTTCACTTCGCCGTCTTCGAGGGTGACGCCTTCGGCAATCTGTCTGAGGTCGGCAGCCGTCACGGCCTTGTCGAGAGTGACGTGATAAATCTTTTTCTTCAAAAACTTGGGGTGAGTGAGTTTTGAGGCAATCTCGCCGTCATTGGTGAGCAGGAGCACGCCGGTGGTGTTGCGGTCAAGGCGACCCACGGGATAGATGCGTTCACGGCATGCGTCGGTGACAAGATCCATCACGGTGCGGCGATTTTGGGGGTCGTCGCTTGTGGTGACGTAGCCCTTAGGCTTGTTGAGCAGCACGTAGACTTTCTTTTCCATCTTGACGGCTTGGTCGTGAAAGAGCACGGTGTCTGTGCGCAACACCTTGGTACCGAGTTCGGTCACCACCTCACCGTTGACGGTCACCACGCCCGAGGCGATGTATTTGTCGGCTTCGCGGCGCGAGCAAATGCCCGAGTTGGCCAAGAAGCGATTAAGACGCACCGGCTCGTTGGGGTCGTAGTGTTTCTCTTTATATTCCAGCTGCTTTTTGTGACTGTATTTGGCGTGAGGATTATAAGGCTTGGAAAACTTGCGGTCGCGAGCGCCGGATGTGCCGGTATAGTGGTTTTCACCGCCATAGGCTGCACGTCCACGACCATAATTGCCGCGCTCGCCGCCCTGGTTCCAAGCGCCTTCGCGGCCGTAGCCCTCGTCGCCACCCTCTGTTCTGAAAGGTTTGCGGCCAAAGGGTCTGGGTTTGCCAAAGCGGTCGGAACGGCCAAAGCCGCCTCTGCTCTCACTGCCGAAGCGCGAGCCGCCGTCGCGATCGAAGTGACGCTCGCCACGGTTGTTTCCGTTGCGACCGAATTGTCCCTCTCGTGCGTTTTCGTCGTTTGAAAATCCGCCATCACGGCGGGGGCGGAAGCCTCCTCGGCTTTTGCCGGCAAAACGGCCGGCGGGCCGCCATCCCGAAGACTGACCGTCACGGCCTGTCTCACCGGGTGATTTAAAATCAAAATCTTTGTCAGACATGTGTGGTTGTTATAATAAGGTGTAAGTCTTAGTTCATTCCCGTGTAGTTGTGGGGCGTGATGGCGCGGAGTTCGGCCTTCACTTTGTCGTCTACGTCGAGACCGTCGATGAAGGTACTGATGCTTTGTTGCGTAATGGCGGCATTGGTGCGGGTAAGGGCCTTGAGGGCTTCGTAGGGGTGCGGATATCCTTCGCGGCGGAGCACGGTTTGCAGGGCCTCAGCCACCACGGCCCAGCAGTTGTCGAGGTCGCGACTGATGGCTTCCTCGTTGAGCAGGAGTTTGCCCAGACCTTTGAGGGTGCTGCTCAGGGCGATGAGGGCATGACCCATGGGCACGCCGATGTTACGGATGACGGTGGAGTCGGTAAGGTCGCGCTGCAGGCGACTGATGGGGAGTTTGCGGCTCAGGTGTTCGAGCACGGCGTTGGCCAGTCCGAGGTTGCCCTCAGAGTTTTCAAAGTCGATGGGATTGACCTTGTGGGGCATGGCACTCGACCCCACCTCGCCGGCTTTGATTTTCTGCTTGAAATATTCCATCGAGATGTATTGCCAAAAGTCGCGGTCGAGGTCGATAATGATGGTGTGCACGCGCTTCATGGCGTCAAACACGGCAGCAAGCGAGTCGTAGTTGCTGATTTGGGTGGTGTAGGTCTCACGCTCCAAACCGAGGCGTTCACTCACGAACTTGTCGCCAAAGGCCGGCCAGTTGATGTGGGGATAAGCCACGTGGTGGGCGTTGTAATTGCCGGTGGCACCGCCAAACTTGGCCGTGATTTTGATGTCGGTAAGGCTTTCGAGCGCACGTTCCAGACGGTAGGCAAACACCTTGACCTCCTTGCCCAAACGTGTAGGCGAGGCGGGTTGGCCGTGGGTCTTGGCCAGCATGGGAATGTCTTTCCACTCTTCGGCATAGGCGTTGAGGCTGTCAATCACCTGTTTCACCATCGGCACATACACCGTCTCGAGGCTGTCTTTGAGCATGAGAGGGAACGACGTGTTGTTGATGTCTTGCGAAGTAAGGCCGAAGTGGATGAACTCCTTGTAGGCCTCAAAGCCTCCCATGGCGTCGAGTTGCTCTTTGATGAAATATTCGATGGCCTTAACGTCGTGATTGGTGACGCTCTCGATTTCTTTCACGCGCTCGGCATCTTGGATGCTGAAATTGCGGTAAATGTCACGCAGAGCTTCGTAGCGATTGTGGTCAAAGCCTTCGAGGCCTGGCAGGTTACTGTCGCAAAGGGCAATGAAATATTCCACTTCCACCCTGACGCGGTATTTCATCAAGGCATATTCTGAGAAGTAAGGCGCGAGGGCTTCAGTCTTGCCGTGGTAACGTCCGTCGATGGGCGAAACGGCCATAAGCGTAGAGAGAGACATAATCTGAAAAATGTATACTATATATAATATATGTGTGGGATGTGTCGGAAAGATGTGTGTTGGAACTGCAAAGTTAGTGCAAGCGAGAGCAAAGGCCAAAAAAAACTTGTTTTTTATTGGACTTTGCCGAGCGCAGCCTAACTTCTGCGAAGCAAAAGTTACAGCAAATGCTCGGAAACAACAAAAAAACTAAATTTTTATTGGCTGCAAGGCAACCAGGGATGGCAATATTGGATTTGAGCATTCGCGCCAATATTTACGCGTAAAATGTAAACTAAGTATTACATTTTTGGCTGGTGTGCGTTAAAGTTGTGTTAATAGAGTTTACCCCCCCGTTTGTCGCCAAAGTTCTCTACATTTGCGCGAAACCTTATCCTTAGAGCGCCAAAGCACGACGACTTCAGTTGAAACAATTCTCCTTTTTATTCATCCTTAACAACTTAAACCGTATGAAACATTCTACTTTTCTGGCCACGGCTCTCGGTTTTTTCGCATCTCTGAGCGTGGCAGCTTCGAGTTACAACGAAGTGCAGTTGACTTTCACCCGTACCGGAACGGCCGTTAACACCGTCACCGTAAGCGTCGCCGACGAAAACGGCACAGCCATCGACGGTGTGACCGCCGAGTTAGTGTCTTTGAAAAAGACGGGCGAGGCGGATTGTACGCTGATGCCCAATAGCACTGCACAGTACAAACCAGGCGTTGATAATTCGTCTTTAGCTCCCGCTTACGACAACAGGCAAAACGGCTACATGACCTTCCTCTTCAAAATCACAGGCCTCTCTGATTTTATGTGGAACAAATGCACCATCGGTGTTTTGCCGGTCAGTTCATCCGGACAAAAGCAATCCTCAGCAGCCAATCCACGCAAATTCACTTTCGACGTAAATTGCGGCAGCGAGTCGACATCTTTGAGCCCTGTAGCCACATTAGCCAACGAAAACATCGTCACTCAGTTTGATGCCGATAACAGTGCCGTTTGGCACGACATCTCGATAAACGGCACCAAGACCACAGCACCTGCAGAGATGTATCTGCAAGTCAAAATCACAAAAACCGATAGCCAGGGTTGCTTCGTTGCCATCAATAAAATCAAGCTCAGCAAGGTGACCTATCCCGTCACACTCGCCGAAACCAGCAACGTGGGCAATGCCGCCACTTTCAGTGCCGAAGAAGCTACTACCGTGCCCAACGGCGTGAACATCTACAAAGTCGTGACAAGCGACGACAACACTTCGGCTACCCTCACCCAAGTTGAAGGCAATGTCATTCCCGCCCGTCAAGGTGTCATTCTGTTATCAAGCACAGCTGCCTCGGCCAACCTCTATGCCACAACCGCCGGCAATACTTCTGATTTCAGCGACAACGAACTCATCGCCATCCCTGGTGGCGGCACGCCCACGGCCGAAGGCAAAACACTCTACGTCTTCACCAAAAACACCGAAGGCGCTGCCCTCTTCAAACTCCTCGACACCGCCAACGGTGAATTTGCCGCCAACAAAGCCTGCCTCGGCATCTCCACCTCGGGCGAAACTCCTGCCACCATTCGCATGAGCCTCGACGGCAACCTCACCGGCATTGGCTCAGTAGCCACCCGGCAGCCTGCCGCGGACGACAACACGCTCTACGACCTCACCGGACGCCGTCTGACCAAGCCAGCCAAGGGACAAATCTGCATCAGCTCAGGCCGCAAGATTGTAGTGAAATAAACCATCTGTCAAACCTTTAACTTCACAGAAACTATGAACAAGAAAACATATCTCGCACCGCAGTCTGAACTCATGACTTGCCACACCGAAAGAATGATTGCCACGAGCGACCCCACGGTGACCATCTCCAACGACGAAGACGACAAGGCCGCAGGCAGCGCGTCGCTCACCCACCGCAAAAACCAGTGGGGCAGCGCCCTTTGGGAAGAATAAGACAGCGCCGCACATAGTCGGCCATACCGATCATTAAAGGTCTATAGACTCCGGCTCAGACCCGCAAGGTCTGGGTCGGTTTGTCTTTTGACCTTTCCGCCGCAACGTATAAATTTGAGACAGGAAAAGAATGAGAGGCCGCCTTGTGGCCTCTTTTTTTATGCTCCAAAGTTTTACGGCCATAAGGCCCGTTTTTACGCTCTTTATGCCAGGTTTTTCTGTCCCTATTCCCATAGAGCCACGCCCTCATTCCGACATTTCCCAGAGCCATTTCGGCCTCCATTTTCCTCATCCCCGCCTCATTCCCGCCCATTCACAAAAAAACTGTGCCCGTGTTTGTCATTAACCACACGGTGTTTGTACATTTGCACTACCGAGAAACATACCCTCAACTGCCATCCTTTCGTTTCTCCCCTTTATTTCGTCTCTCCCGCATCCGGCGTTTCGTTTCGACAACCCCTCGATGGATGCACCAAAACGCCTCAAAAAGACTTAAAACACCAAAATTCGGGCTACGGGCCTTAATTTTGGTGTTTTTTTGTTTTGTCGTTGACGGGGTTTGACTTAATTTTGCATAGTCAAAAACAATGCGCAAAAACATCATCAAACACCTATAATATATTATATGACTCCTGAAGACAAAATCATCCAAGTCAATATAGAGGAGGAAATGAAGACCTCTTATATCGACTATTCGATGTCGGTCATCGTGGCGCGTGCTCTGCCCGACGTGCGCGATGGCTTCAAGCCGGTGCACCGCCGCATCCTCTACGGTATGCTCGGACTGGGCAACACCCACGACAAACCCACGCGCAAATCGGCCCGTACGGTCGGCGACGTGCTCGGTAAGTATCACCCCCACGGCGACAGTTCGGTCTATGGCGCCCTCGTGCGTATGGCCCAAGACTGGAACATGCGCTACACCCTCGTGGAGGGACAGGGCAACTTCGGTTCGGTGGACGGTGACTCACCCGCTGCTATGCGCTACACCGAAGCCCGACTCAGCCAGGTGGGCGAAGCCTGTATGACCGACCTCGACAAGGAGACCGTAGACATGGCGCCCAACTTCGACGACTCGCTCGAAGAGCCCACCGTGATGCCCACACGCATCCCCAACTTCCTGGTGAACGGCGCCAGCGGCATTGCAGTGGGTATGGCCACCAACGTGCCCACCCATAATCTCGGTGAAGTCATCGACGGCTGCGTGGCCTATATCGACAACGAAGACATCACCGTCGATGAGCTTATGCAATATGTCAAGGCCCCCGACTTCCCCACGGGCGGTTACATCATGGGTATGCAGGGCGTGAGAAGCGCCTACGAAACCGGACGCGGACGCGTGGTGATGAGAGCAAGAGCCGAAATCGAAAACGGACCGCAGCACGACATCATCGTGGTCAACGAAATACCCTACGGCGTGAACAAGGCCGAACTCATCAAGAGCATTGCCGACCTCGTGAACGAAAAGAAAATTGACGGCATCGCCAACGTCAACGACGAGAGCGACCGCGAAGGTATGCGCATTGTCGTCGACGTGAAACGCGACGCCAACGCCGGTGTGGTGCTCAACAAACTCTATAAAATGACGGCACTGCAAACGAGCTTCTCGGTGAACTGTATCGCACTGGTTCACGGCCGTCCGAAATTGCTTACCCTCAAAGACTGCATCAAATATTTTGTGGAGCACCGCCACGACGTGGTCATTCGCCGCACACGCTACGACCTGCGCAAAGCCGAAGAGCGCGCTCACATCCTTGAGGGACTCATCATTGCCAGCGACAACATCGACGAGGTGGTGCACATCATCCGTGCTTCAAAGACACCGGCCGAGGCTGTCGGCAACCTCATGGCCCGTTTCAACCTCGACGAGATACAGGCCAAGGCCATCGTCGACATGCGCCTGGCACAGCTCACCAACATCCAGCAAGACAAACTGCACCAGGAATATCAGGAAATCGAGCAGCGCATCGCCTATTTGCAAGAAATCCTGAACAATCCCGAGGTGTGCAAGAAGGTGATGAAAGACGAACTCATCGAGGTCAAAGAGAAATATGCCGACGAGCGACGCTCTGAAATCATGCTCTCTAACGAAGAGTTCAACCCCGAAGACTTCTATGCCAACGATGAAGTGGTCATCACCATCAGCCATTTGGGTTACATCAAACGCACACCGCTGGCCGACTTCCGCGCACAAAACCGCGGCGGAGTGGGTTCGAAGGGCGCGTCGACACGCGACGAAGATTTCATCGAATATATCTATCCGGCCACGATGCACAACACGATGCTCTTCTTCACGGCAAAAGGTCGCTGCTTCTGGCTCAAGGTGTATGAAATCCCTGAAGGAGCCAAAAACTCTAAGGGCCGCGCCGTGCAGAATATGCTCAACATCGATCCCGACGACAGCATAAACGCCTGCCTGCATATCAAAAAATTGGGCGATGCAGAGTTTTGTCGCACACACTTCGTTATCTTTGCAACCAAACAGGGCATCATCAAGAAGACTTGCCTCTCGGAATACTCCCGTCCACGCACCAACGGCGTTAACGCCATCGGCATTCGCGAAGACGACCGCGTGGTCGGCGTCTGCCTGACCAACGGCTCTGACGAAATCATGCTGGCCAACCGCAGTGGCCGCGCCATCCGCTTCAACGAAAACGCCGTGCGGCCAATGGGTAGAACCGCCACCGGTGTGCGCGGTATGACACTCGACGAAGGCGGCAACGACGAAATCGTCGGTATGATTTGCATCAACGACAAAGAGCGTGAGACCGTGCTTGTGGTGAGCGACCAAGGCTATGGCAAGCGCTCGGAAGTGGAAGCCTATCGCATGACCAACCGTGGCGGCAAAGGCGTCAAGACCCTTCAGGTGACCGAAAAGACCGGACGCGTGGTGGCTATCAAGGCCGTGACCGACGACGACGACCTCATGATCATCAACAAGAGCGGCATAACCCTGCGCATGAAACTCGAAAACGTACGCGTGATGGGACGCGCCACACAAGGCGTTCACCTCATCGAACTGGAAAAGCGTCGCGACGAAATCTCAAGCATCTGCCAAGTGCCCAAACAGACCGACGACGAGGCCGAAACGGCCATAGACGATGCCACAACAGAGCCAGGCACCGACGCCACTCAGACCAACGACACCGAAAACAATCAGGAATAAAATCAACCTAAAACCCGAAAAATCATGAAAAAACTCCTATTTACATTAGCCGCCACACTGTTTGCCGGTGTGTCTGTGGCACAAAACAGCGCCGTGTTCAAGGCCCAGGCTTTGGAACAAAAGCAAGACGTGGCCGGTGCCATCAGCGTGCTCAACGAAGCCTTGTCCAACCCCAAGACCACCAAGCAGGCTCAGATTTACAATATGCTCGGCGAAAACTATGCCAAACTCTTCAACAACGAGCTCAATGCCGCCGTGCGCCAGATGCCTTTCGACACGGCCAAGTTCTGCACCCTGCTCGACCAGATGATAGGTGCCTATACCAAGAGCCACGAATTTGACGTGGCCCCCGACAAGAAAGGTAAAGTCAACCCTAAATTCGAGCAGGCCAACAAAGCTCGTCTGATGTTCATGCTCGACTACTACAACTACGCCGCGCAGTTCAACTATCAGAACCACAACATCGACAAAGCCGTTGAGTATTTCGACAAATATCTCCAGCTGCCCAAGAACCCCATCTTCAGTCCGGCCGAGACCGACAGTATTTATTCTGCCAAGCAGTCTGCCTACAGCCAGACCCGCTTCAACCTCGCTTACCTCGCCTTCAACCAGAAAAACTGGGACAAAGCCATCGTCTTTGCCGAAGATGCGCTCAAAGACACCATCGGTACGCGCGACTTGATGCTCATCAAGATGAACTCGCAACTGCAAAAAGGCGACTCGGCCGCTTGGCTCAATACGCTCAAAGAGGCCGTGACGCGCACCGAAGACGAAGGCTTTATGCAAAACCTGCTCTATCACTACGTCACCAAGAACGACGTGAAGAGCGCCGAGGAAATGGGCAACGAAATGGTGGCTGCCAACCCCAACAGCAAGGCCGCTTGGTATATGAAAGGCTGCGTGGAACTCAACCTCAAGAAAGACTATCCCGCCGCACAAGAAACCTTCAAGAAAGCCCTCAGCATCGACCCTGACTACGTGGAAGCCAACACCAACATCGCCTATGCCTACATCAACCAGATTGTAGCCGAAAGCTATTCAGGCAAATTCAAATACGTGGGTACAGGCAAGGTTGTGCCGATGAAAGACAAGGCCCTCTATGAAAAAGAATTGGCCACCGTCAAGAGCTATTACCAGAAGGCACTGCCGCATATGTTGAAAGTGCGCGAACTCAAACCCGAAGATCCCCGCAAATGGGCCTATACCCTGCAGATGATTTATGAAAACCTTCAGATGAAAGCCGAGAAAGCCGAAATCGACGAAATCATCAAAAATCTCTAAGACTTCCAAAAGTCAATAAGCCAACAAGTCAACGAGTCAACAAGCAGGCATTTCAACAAGCACTTCTTGACTCGTTGACTTGTAGACTTGTAATACCTCCCCAAAACAACACAGACTAACACAATGCTTAAGAAAATAGGCCTGCTCTTATGGCTCATCACACTGACCCTGCCTCACCTCTCGGCACAAAAGACTTTGAAGCAGATACGCACTTGCCTCAAAGACAAAAAAGCCGACGAGGCCATGAAACTCGTGGAGCAGATGGAGAAAGACACCACGACGACCGAATGGGCCAGACTCTATGACTACGCCAAGCAGGCACAAATCATCAAGAACGATAAAGAGAACGAAAAACTCTATCTCAAACAAGCCTACGACACGGCTGCTCTCTTCAACACGGCCCTGCTGGCTTGCGACTATATTCTCAAATGCGACGAAGCCGAACAAAAACAGCAAGCGCAAGAAGGCGACAAACCCAAATACCGTAAGACCAACGCCCGCATCCTTCACGACTACTATGCCAACATACACGCCGGCGGCCGATGGTTTTATGCCAGAAAAGACTACGCCTCGGCCATGCGACTCTTAAGCATGGCGCTCGACCTGCCCACAAAACCCATTTGGGGAGAAGACAGACAAGTGACAGCCAAAGCCGGCTACACCGCCGCCGCACAACTCTATCTTTGGGCGTCATTCCACAGCAAAAAATGGGAAGAAACCAACCGCTACAGAGACATCGCTCTGGCCGACACGCTCAGTGCCCGACGCACCTCTCTCGAAATGCTTTCGCTCGCAGCCGAAGCACTCAAAGATACCGCCGACTATAAAGCGTTGCTGCTGCTTGGCCATAAAGACTATCCCTCCCACCCCTTCTTTTTCACTCACTTGGCCGACCTCTATGCCCGTAATGGCCAATACGACCGGCAACTCTCTCTGGCCGACCACAGGCTATCGGCCGACGCCACCGACGCTTGGGCGCTCGAAGCCAAAAGTCTGGCACTCATCAATCTTAAACGTTACGACGAAGCCATCACGGCGGCCGAGCAGTGCATAGCCAACGACAGCACACACACCGACGCCTGGTATTACGTTGGACTGGCCTACTACTCCATGGCCAAAGCCGTGACCTTGCCGGCCAACATCAACTCAAAAGCCTACCAAAACGCCTTGGCCCGGCAAAAGCAACTCTACACGCTTGCACAACCGTATATGGAAGAATACCGGACGAAAAAGCCGGACGAAAAAGCCAAATGGGCCCCCATACTCTATCAAATCTATTTCTCGCTCAATCTGGGCAGCCGATTTGAAGAGATGCAACAAATCATCAAGACTTTGGCCGATTGAGAATAGGAACAGTCAATAGCCTCCGGCCATTTCCCACTATGCAAACCCATCTCCTTATGTCAGCACCTACGCCGCTACGTCCTCCCTATCACACACCTCACGACACCTATCCTTTCCCACTCATTCACATTGACGACATTTTGCCGGCCATTAAGTGCGGCATTGCCGAAGAAGACGAAGAGATTGCCCGTATTGTTGGCAATCCCGAACCGCCTACTTTCGACAATACCATTGTGCCTTTTGAGAAGGCCGGACTATTGCTCGACCGTGCCACCACTTATATGTACAATCAGTTGAGTGCCGAAACCAGCGACGCCCTTGACGCCGTGGCCCAACAGGCCGACCCTCTGCTTTCGGCCCATCGCTCAGACGTGATGCTCAACGAGGCACTCTTCAATCGCATCAAGGCCGTCTATGAGCAACGCGACCGATACGAAGGCGAAGAACGGATGTTGCTGGAGCGAATGTATGAAAACTTTGAGCGCTCAGGCGCCACGCTCGATGCAACAGGCAAAAAACGATTGAGGGAAATCACGGCGAAGCTCTCGAGTCTCTCTCTACAATTTCAGCAAAATCTGCTCGCGGCCACCAATGCCTATGAGCTGCACGTCACCGACGAGAGCCGCTTGGCCGGTCTGCCGGAAACGTCGCTCAGCCAAGCCAAGCAGACGGCCGACGAGCGCGGCAAAGACGGTTGGTGTTTTACCCTGCACGCCCCGAGCTATGTGCCGTTTATGGCCTATGCCGAAGACCGCGACTTGCGCCGGGAGATGTTTGAAGCCTATGGCCGCCGGTGCATTGCAGGCAGTGAGCACGACAATGCCGGCATCGTGGCCGAGATGGTGAACCTGCGTCTTGAAATGGCGCGCCTGTTGGGCTATTCCACCTATGCTGACTACGTGTTGAAGCGCCGTATGGCCCACGACACAGCCGCCGTCGACAAATTGCTCGACGACTTGCTCACGGCCTATAAACCACAGGCCGAGAAAGAAGTCGAGGCCGTGAGCCAACTGGCCAAGAGCGAACAGGGTGCAGGTTTTGATTTTATGCCATGGGACTTTGCTTTCTATGCTCGCAAACTCAAACAGGCCCGTTTCGACATCGATGCCGAAATGCTTCGTCCCTATTTCGAACTCAGTGCGGTAATTAAAGGCGTGTTTGGCCTGGCCACCAAGCTCTATGGCATCACCTTCAAACGCCATGCCGACATTCCCGTTTATCATCCCGACGTCGTGGCCTATGAGGTGAACGACGCCGACGGCCGTTTCCTTGCCGTACTCTATGCCGACTTCCATCCGCGCGAAGGCAAACAAGGCGGAGCCTGGATGACCAACTATCGCGAAGAGCAGAACGGTACGGATCGTCCCCACGTGGCAGTGGTGATGAACTTCACCCGGCCCACGGCCGACAAGCCGGCTTTGCTCACACTCTCCGAGGTCGAAACCTTCCTCCACGAGTTTGGTCACGCCCTCCACGGCATCTTTGCCGAGACGCGTTTCGCCAGTCTAAGCGGCACGAACGTGCTTTGGGATTTTGTGGAATTGCCGTCTCAGTTTATGGAGAATTACATCACCGAGAAAGATTTCCTCAACACGTTTGCCCGCCACTATCAGACCGGCGAACCTATGCCCGACAGTCTGATTGAGCGCATAAGGCAAAGCCGCAATTTCAATGTGGCTTACGGCTGCATAAGGCAGGTGTCTTTCGGCTTGCTCGATATGGCTTGGCACACGCTTACGGCACCGTTCCACGGCGATGTGCGCACTTTCGAGCGCGAGGCTTGGGCGGCAGCCCGACTGATGCCCGAGACACCCGAGGCCTGTATGACGGTGCAGTTCAGCCACATTATGAGCGGCGGCTACTCGGCCGGCTACTACAGCTACAAATGGGCCGAGGTGCTCGATGCCGACGCCTTCGGCCTATTCAAGGAAACCGGCATTTTCAACCGAGAGACGGCCGCACAGTTCCGCAGCCAAATTCTCTCGCGCGGCGGTACCGAAGACCCCGCTGTGATGTTCCGCCGTTTCCGTGGCCGAGACGCCTCCATCGCCGCTTTGATGACGCGCGACGGCCTTTCCCGCCAATAACAATCACAGGCCTACACCATATTATATATGAAAGACAAGCAAGACGAACTCGACAAGCGCTATTTGCGTATGGCATCCATCTGGGCCGAAAACTCTTACTGCCAACGCCGACAAGTGGGCGCGCTCATCGTCAAAGACAAAATGATCATCAGCGACGGCTACAACGGTACGCCTTCGGGCTTTGAGAATGTCTGCGAAGACGAACAGGGCGTGACCAAACCCTACGTGCTTCACGCCGAGGCCAACGCCATCACCAAAATAGCCCGCTCGGGCAACAACTCCGACGGCGCCACTCTCTACGTCACCGACTCGCCCTGCATTGAGTGCAGCAAACTCATCATCCAGGCAGGCATACGCCGTGTGATTTTTTCAAGAAAATACCGACTTACTGAAGGACTCGACCTCCTCAAACGGGCCGGCATCGAAATCGTACATATTCCTCTCGAAGAGCGTCAAAGCAAAAAAGACTAAGAGACAAAAAGACAAAAAGTGGCTTGGCCGCTCAAACTCTTAGACTCTTAGTCTCTTAGTCTTTTAGACTCTTTGACTCTATTCAACATTCACCACAGAGCATCTTATGAAAAAAGAAAGCACCTACAGGTACACGCCGATACTTGTGGCCATTGGTGTGGTCGTGGGCATACTCACCGGCAGCTTCTATGCCAGCCACTTCTCCGGCCAAAGGCTCAACATCATCAACAATTCCACCGAGAAAATCAACAGCCTTTTCCACATCATCGACGACCAATATGTGGACGACGTCAAAATAGACGACCTCGTCGAGTCGGCTATGCCGGCCATTCTTGCCAAGCTCGACCCTCACTCGGTCTATATTCCCGCCTCCGAGGCCAAGTCTTCGATGGAAGACCTCCAAGGCAGCTTTTCCGGCGTCGGCGTGCAGTTTATGATTTATAAAGATACCGTCCGTGTGGTCAAGGTGATTGCCGGCGGTCCGTCTGAACACGTCGGCGTGCGCGCCGGCGACCGCATTGTGGCCATCGATGGCAAACCTTTCACCGGTAAGGTGGCTACTAACGACGAGACGCGCAAACGTCTCAAAGGCGCCGCAGAGACACAAGTGCGCCTCACCATCGTGAGAAGCGGAGAGGCCAAGCCGCTCAACTTCACGGTGACGCGCGGCGATGTGCCTGTGCAGAGCATCGATCTCAGTTATATGCTCGATGCCGAAACGGGCTACATCCGTATTCGCAGTTTTGGCGAAACCACCTATGCCGAGTGGCTGGCAGCCTTGGCCGAACTCAGTCAGCAGGGACTGCAACGCCTCATCATCGACCTGCGGGGCAACCTCGGCGGCTATATGGCACCGGCCATCCAGATTGCCAACGAGTTTTTGGCCAAAGGCCGTCTCATCGTCTACACCAAAGGCCGCAAATCTCCGCGTGAGGAATACACGTCCGACGGCCGCGGCACCTATCAGACCATGCCGCTTGTCTTGCTTGTGGACGAGTCTTCGGCCTCGGCCAGCGAAATTCTCGCCGGTGCCATCCAAGACAACGACCGCGGCACCATTATCGGACGACGCACTTTCGGCAAGGGACTCGTGCAGGTGCCCATTGAATTCAGCGACGGCTCTATGCTCCGACTCACCAAGGCGCGTTACTACACCCCCTCCGGGCGGTGTGTGCAGAAACCTTATACGCCCGGCGATGAGGAAGAATATGAAATGGATCTCCTCACCCGTGCCGAGCACGGCGAGTATTTCTCTCGCGACAGCATCAAGACTTCGGGCGAAAAATACCACACGCGCATAGGCCGCGTGGTCTATGGCGGAGGCGGCATCATTCCCGATGTGTTCATCCCCCGCGATACGCTCGGCATCACCTCTTGGTATCGCGACGTCTACCTCACCGGTGTGCTCAGCGAGTTTGCCTATGAAATCACCGACCGCTACCGTGCCAAGTTGGCCGGCAAACTGACGGCGGCCGAGGTGGAGCGTTTCCTGGCCAAAGAGAATATTGTGGAGCAACTTGCCGTCTTTGCCGCCAAAGCCGGCATCAAGCGCCGCAACAATATGATACGTGAGTCGTACGACCTCATCTTCAAGACGCTCTGTGCCAATGTCATCGACGAAATCGTCTCTACGAGAGCGGCATCGGAGTGGCTTAGCGGGTCGGACCAAGCCATCATTGAGGCCCTTCAGATACTGAAGCGTGGCGAAGCCTTCCCCCGACTCACGTCCGAGAGTGCCGGTCAGAAGACCGCTTGCGCCGCCACGTGGATGCGCTCACCGTTTTTGGCCAATTCCATCCCTTATTTGCCTTTCAACAAGACCTTAGCCCTATGGCCACAAAAGCGGACATCCGTCGTGTTGTGAAGGAGGCCAAAAAGGCTATGACGCCTGCCGAGCGCCAAGAGGCTTCCCGACGCATTGTGGCCAATCTGCTGAGCCGCCGGGACTTGGCCGAGGCCAAGACGGTTTTGCTCTATGCTGCCTTGCCCGATGAGCCCGACACCGCTGCACTGATTGACCATTTCGCCGCCCTGGGCAGGCAGGTGTTGCTGCCTACGGTGGTGGGTGACGACCTTTGGCTTCGCACCTATACCTCACCCCAAGAGTCCGCCATTGGGGCTTTTGGCATCCTCGAACCCACCGGGCCACGCTTCACAGATTTCGCCGCCATCGACTGGGTTCTTGTCCCCGGCGTGGCCTTCTCGCCGGCCGGCCAAAGACTGGGCCGCGGCCGCGGCTACTACGACCGGCTGCTCTCACATCCCGACTTCGGCGGCGTGAAAAAGGTGGGATGTGCCTTCCGTTACCAACTCTTCCCCACTCTCCCCACCGAGCCTCACGACATCCTTATGGACGACGTCGTCACCGACTAAAACCACCTTCTCCTCCCTATGTCTTCTTTTCATCTCATCGCCGACAGCGGCAGCACCAAGACCGACTGGGCCTTGGTCTCTACTGACGAAAAGTCACGTCCTCTCCACACCTTCCGCACCCCCGGCATCAATCCCTTCATGCTTTCTGACGAAGCCATATCGACCCTGCTCACGGCCGAAGTGGCGCCACGCCTGAACACTTTGGACGGTTTGGCACATATCGGAACGAAAGCCTCGTCGGCCTCGCTGGCCATCCGTTTTTACGGGGCCGGTCAGCGCGGCAATCAAACGGCGCGCACACAGCGTTTGCTTGCAGCCGTATGGCCCGAAGCCACCATCACCGTCGAGAGCGACATTGTTTGTGCCGCCCGAGCGCTTTTTGGCCGGTCAGACGGCATTGCCTGCATCCTCGGCACCGGCAGCAACAGCGCACTGATTGAAGGCGGCAAGGTGACGGGCAGTGTCCCGCCGATGGGCTACATCTTGGGCGACGAGGGCAGTGGCGCCAGCCTGGGACGGCAACTGGTGGTGAATGTGTGCCGAGGCATCTGGCCCGATTCGCTTTGCCAAACATTTTTTGACGAAACCGGTCTCACGGCCGACACCGTCATTGAGCGCGTCTACCGTCCTGCTCAGGCTTATCCCGAAGGTGCCGTGGTGCCGCCCAACCGCTTTCTGGCCTCGCTTTGTCCGTTTTTGTCGGCCCACATCGACCGTCCCGAAGTGGCAGCCTTGGTCGTGGACGAAATGAAACGTTTTTTCACCCGTCAAGCCTCACTTTACGGCCGCCGCGATTTGCCCGTGGGATTTGTGGGCAGCATTGCCACCCATTTTTCGGCCCAACTGGCACAAGCCGCCAGCGACACACACATCCGCCTCGGCGACATCCTCGCCGCGCCCTTTGACCGCCTCGAGCGCTTGTAAGTTGGCCGGCAGTCGGGGCTTGTTCAAAAAGTCCGGTCGATTGTGACAAAAATCACGGAGATTATTTCCACAGTCTTTTCCGTGGCTTGGATTTTTCTTGAAAAAGCGTTTCGGAAGAGCCCAAACCCACTCAGACGTCAACAAAACAGGGTAAATTTTTCTTGGCATAAGGACACGAAAAACGCCCATAAGGCCGGTTTTTACTGCCATAAGGCCCGTAGTGGCCGCAAACCATCAAAAAAAGGAGACCAATGAGGCCTCCTTTTTCTATCTCTGATGAAATTTACGCCGAAACGATGATGAGAAAAAAGACAACAAGCACCGACTACATTCATCCAATCATCAAATCGGCCATGACACGGTCTGAAAGCATAATGCCGCGGCGTGTCAGGGCCAACCGGCCGTCGGGATGCCGGGCGAGCAGGCCGCTGTCGATGTGAGGCCGCGCCAGTCGGCTGATTTCATTCGCCGCCTCGCAGCCAAAGCGCTCAGCCAGTCGTGTCAGGTCGATGCCCTCGCGGCAACGCAGTGCCGTCATCACCATCTCGTCTTGCAGTTCGGCGTCGGTGAGACGCTCTGTGACGTGGGGCACTTGTCCGTCGGGCGCAGCCAGATAGGCGCGGAGGTCGGCGGTGTTGGCGCGGCGCAGGCTGTGGCCATCGTAACTGTGGGCCGCCGGTCCGAAACCAAGATAAGGCACGCCCTGCCAATAAGAAGAGTTGTGGCGTGACCTATAGCCGGGCCGGGCATAGTTGGAAATCTCATAGTGCTCAAAACCAGCCTCTTCGGCGGCATCGGCCAGGTGGTTCATCATCGCCTCAAAGAGCGTCTCGTCTGTGTCGGCCACTTCGCCACGCTCCACCATACGCTGCAGCGGCGTGCCCTCTTCCACCATCAGACTGTAGGCCGAGAGATGGGTGACAGGAAGGCTCAGCGCCGTCTGCACATCGCTCTGCCACTCTTCAAGACTTTGGCCGGGAAGGCCGAAAATCAAGTCGACCGAAATGTTGTCAATGCCGTTTTCGCTCAAAAGGTTCACTGCCTCGACGGCACCGGTGGCATCGTGACGGCGGCGGAGGAAACGCAGTCGCGCGTCGTTGAAACTCTGCACGCCAAGGCTCACACGGTTCACGCCCAAGGCTTTCACCCGCCGGCAAAAGGCTGTGTCGACGTCGTCTGGATTGGCCTCGATGGTGATTTCGGCATCGGGCGAGAGCGAAAAACAGCGATGAATGGCCGAAAAAAGTTGTTCGAGAGCCGACGATTGGAGCACCGACGGCGTGCCGCCACCGAGATAGACCGTCTGCGCCACGCCGTCGAGTTCGTGACGGCGACGATCCATCTCAAGCGACACCGCCTCGACATATTTTTGCTGAAGATCGGGCCCAAAAGTGGTCGAATAAAACGCACAATACACGCAGCGCGTGCGGCAAAAAGGCACGTGCACATAGAGTCCGAAACCGGAGGCGGAAGGAGTAGCGGTTGTAAGCGGTGAAGACATGGACAGATGAGGCGATAGCCGTGAGACAATGGCGCAAATTTAGCCAATCGTTTTGTATTTCGTCGGTAAATCGTGGCGAGAAAGAAAATGAAATGCTAAATTTGCGGAGAAATATCTTAACAATACAACATAAACATGGAAATTACCGGAAAAATCATCGCTGCCCTGCCTGAGCGCTCAGGCACCTCAAACCGTACGGGCAACACCTGGAAGTCGCAAGAGTTTGTCATTGAAACACACGAGCAATATCCCCGCAAATGCGTGTTCACCGTGTTTGGTGAAGACCGTCTGCGCGAAATGAATATCACCGTAGGCGCCGAAATGACCGTGTCTTTCGACATCGACGCACACGAATACAACGGCCGCTGGTTTAACGACATCCGCGCTTGGCGTGCAGTGCCCGCCACGGCTCCCGCTCCGACAGCAGTTCCCGCTGCTCCTGCAGCCCCGGCTCCTGCCGCATCGGCCGCTCCGGCTCCTGCGGCCGGCCAAGACCCGTTTGCCACGGCTGCCGGTGGGGGCGAAGACGACCTGCCGTTCTGATAAGTGCACGTGACGCACTGACCCTGCGTCGCTGAGGCCCAAGTTGCACGGCCCACCCCTCAACGAGTCAACTGGTCAACAAGTGGTTTGCTCCATTGCCCCTAATCCAATGAGCGGCAACGACCCACTTGTCGACTTGTTGACTCTTTGACTTTCAGCATCTCCCATCAATATGAAACTTTTCTTCAAAATACTTATGTGGCTCGCCGTGGGATTTCTGGTCTCCACGTTCTTGGCTGTGCTCATCTATCGTTGGGCACCGGTGAAATACACGCCGCTCATGTTCATACGCAGTTGGAGTCATTCCGACGACAAAACCTACACCGACTACAAACACCGATGGGTGCCGCTCGACAGCATTTCGCCTTATTTGCCCGTGGCCGTCATGGCCTCAGAAGACCAGAAGTTCCTTTCTCACAATGGTTTTGACTATGAAGCTATCAAGGAGGCTCGAGCCGAATACGAGGCCGGAGGCCGCCGACGCGGGGCCAGCACCATCAGTCAGCAGACGGCCAAAAACGTTTTCCTATGGCCGCAATCGTCGTGGGTGAGAAAGGGTTTTGAAGCCTATTTCACCGTGCTCATCGAACTGCTATGGAGCAAAGAGCGCATTATGGAGGTCTATCTCAACAGCATCGAAATGGGGCCGGGCATCTATGGCGCCGAAGCCGTGGCACAAGAGCATTTCGGGTGTCACGCCTCGGCTTTGAGCCGCTCGGACTGCGCCACAATTGCCGCCACGCTGCCCAATCCCATTGAGATGAACAGCAAGCAGCCCAGCCGATATGTCAAGAAGCGCAGCAGACAAATTACCCGGCAAATGAAACACATTCCCTTCTTGAAAACAGAGAAAGCCGAAAAAGACAAATAACGCAGACGTCGCCGCCTGAACACAACCTTTATCTTCCATCCCATACAGACTTTGCTATGAAAAAACTCCTCTTCGCCCTCTTCTTGTTTTTCACGGCCGGCATGGCCCAGGCCGAAGAAATCACCCTGTTTAACGCCGAAGGCGACCCCATCGCCTACATTGACGCCTCCTCTGACGACCTCGCCATCTATATGTGGGACGGCACGCCCGTGGCCTATTTGCTCGCCACCGACAAGGATTACTTCCATATTTACGGCTACAATGGCAAGCACCTGGGATGGTTTGAAAACGGTCTGGTCATTGACCATAAGGGCTATCGTGTTGGTTTTCAGAAAGGTGCCGTGTCGAAATATACCAAATACGAGCCCTACAAATCTTACAAGAAATACAAGCCCTATAAGGCCTATCGCAGTTATCCACCCTATAAACCCTATACGCAGAGCCGTTTCGGCCACACCTCGCTTTCGCTGTTTTTGAAAGCGGGACAAAAGGGCTGAAACGATGAATGGAGGGAGAACAACCGTCCTATTATAAATAATGTATGTCAGCAATGACCTGTGCCCCCACGGCGGCGTTGAGCTGAGCCACCATCTGCCGGCGTGAATACATCAGATTGTTGCGCAATGCCGGTGAGTCGAGGCGCACATAAAGCGTCTGGTTGCGGATATAGAGTTCGCGCGTGTGGGCATTGACGCTTTCGCCGGCCACGTTGCTCCAAGCCTGCACCAGGCGGTATTGGTTGAGCGGCGTCTCCAGTCCCTCATCGCGCAAAAAGCGCATGAGCACATCGGTGAGCGGTACGGAATTGCGGCGGTGCATATTCAAGTGTTTATTTATTATTCAAATATAAGTCTCTTATAAACAGACTTATGATTACTTTACTTCTTCACGTTCCAGACACACGTGGCCGTCGGTCACTCTGAAGAGCCGGTAGTCGCCCGCCGTAGACGATAGTATCTCGTCTAAGTGGTCGCGATTGGTGTCGGTGATAAAGATTTGGCCAAAGTCACTGCCCGAGACATAATCCACGATACGGGCCACGCGGTCGGCGTCGAGTTTGTCGAAAATGTCGTCGAGCAACAGCAGCGGAGCGTCGACATGGCCGTGGTGGTGAAGAAAGACATACTGGGCCAGTTTCATGGCAATGAAGAAGGTTTTGGTCTGGCCTTGCGAAGCTTCCTTCTTCATCGGGAAACCGCCGAGTGTGAGTTCGAGTTCGTCTTTGTGGGGTCCATGAAGCGTATAGCCCACGATGCGCTCTTTTTCGCGCCAGCCCGAGAGCCATTCCCTGAGCGGTCCGCGGCTGCCGTGACTCACGTATTCTATGGCCGGCCGCTCAGATTCGTTGGGACAAAGACGGGCATAAAGGTCTGAGAATATGGGCGATAATTGTGCGATGAATTGGGAACGTGCGGCATAAATCACGGCTGCATCTGCCGACATCATTTCCTCAAGCACGTCGAGCACTCCGGCATCGGGTTCGGCCTCGGCCTTAAGCAAAGCGTTGCGCTGTTTGAGTGTGCGCTCATAGCGAATGATGGCGGCCAGATAAGGCCGGTCGTATTGCGCAATCACCGTATCCATAAACCTACGACGTTCTTCGCTGCCGCCAGAAACCAGTTGGGAGTCGCTCGGCGAAAGCATCACCAAAGGAATTTTCCCGAGGTGCTCCGAAAAACGCTTATAGTCCTTGCCGTCACACTTCACGTGCTTGCGCTGACCACGCTTCAGGCTGCACGAAACCGTCATGTCGCCACCTTCTTCAACCTCATACGTGCCCTGAATCATAAAGAAGTCGGCGTCGTGATGAAGGTTGAAATTGTCTGTGCGGCACACCGCTCCGTTGCAAAACGACAGATAATAAACGGCGTCCAATATGTTGGTCTTGCCCATGCCGTTTTGTCCGATGAAAGCGTTGATTTTTGGCGCAAAACCTAAGTCGGCCTGCACCACATTGCGGTAGTTGACGATATGGAGCCTTTTGAGAAACATATCAATGATTTGGGTGTAAACGAAACAAATGCAAAAATACAAAAATCCGCCGATTTGCAGTATCGGACCGGCTTATTGTCGCGTTCGGGACCATGCCGGACCTGCGCCAGACAAAGATGAGGGTGTAGGCAACTTGGCGCATTTCGACGATGAAATGGCCCATTTTTGCTTTTCTCAGTCTCGCGCAAGCGTGCAACTATCAAAAAAACAGGCGGAATATTTCACCACTCTCAAGAAAAAGCTTAATTTTGCGCCGATTAAGACCAAACAACGTTCTGACTGAAAATCAAAAAACAAAATCATATTATGAGCCAAAAGAAAGTGACTAAAGAACAGCCCGTAGACCAGTTGGCGGGCGCTAAAAATCTTCTGCAAAATCCCAAAGCCAAGCGCTACGGCATCATTGCCGTTGTCGTGCTGCTGATTATCGGTGGCGTCTATGCCTACAAGAACTTCGTTTCAGGCCCGGCCGACGAAAAGGCACAGACTCAGCTCACCGAAGGCATCTCAATGCTCAACAATGCCCGCCAGATGCAACAGCAATATATGCAGGTGGCTGCCGCTCCCGACTCACTCATTGAGCAGCAGATGCGTATGGGTGGCATGATCACCACCACCGATGCCGACTCTGCCAAGAAGCAAGTGGCTGATTATCGCGCCACGGCCAAGAAACAGGTAGACGATTTGTTCAACCAGGTGCTTAAAGGCCAGGCCCAGTATCCCGGTCTCATCAAGATTGCCAACGGTGGCGGCAAGGCCGGCAATATGGCCAACTACCTCGCCGGCGTGACCTATTACTTGATGGGTAATGTCAAAGAAGCCATCAAATATCTTGAAGACTTCTCGCCCAAAGGCGATCTCGGCGTTTCACCTCAGGCGCTCGCCACTCTCGCCAGCTGCTATGCCAGCGACAAGCAGATTGACAAAGCCATTGAGACCTACAAAGATGCCGCTTCAGAGGCCGACAACGCCAGTCTTTCGCCCTTCTACCTCATCGAAGCCGGCAAATTGCTCGAAAGCCAAAACAAAAAAGCCGATGCCCACGCCCTCTACGTGGAAGTGAAGGAAAAATATCCCACCTTCGGTCTGTCGCAGCAGGGTATGCTCGACTCTGAAATCGACAAGTATATCGAGCGCACAAAATAATAAACGACAAATCCCCGAGTTGCCCACAACGGGCGGCATCGGGGATTGCCTATAATATGTCTACACAACAATACAGTTTCATCAACCAAGCCGAGGCCGTGCCCGACACCACCAACATGCGCTTTGGTATCGTGGTGACCGAATGGAACAACGACATCACCGACAAACTTCTCGAAGGTGCCGTCAATACCCTCCACGCCCACGGCGTAGACGACAGCAACATCACCGTTAGCCGCGTACCGGGCTGCTTTGAACTCATTTTTGGCGCCTCCCAGTTGGCCAAACACGGCTACGTCGACGCCATCATCGCCATAGGTTGCGTCATCAAGGGCGATACGCCCCACTTCGACTACATCTGTCAAGCCGCCACGCAAGGTATTGCGCAACTCAACACCACAGGGAGCATCCCCGTCATCTTCGGTGTCTTGACCGTCAACAACCACCAGCAGGCCGAAGAGAGAGCCGGCGGAACACTCGGCAACAAAGGAGACGAATTTGCCATCACGGCCATAAAAATGATAGACTACGCTTGGCAGTTACAGAAGTAATCCGTACTTTTGCAGTATAACCGAAAGGGATGGGCAAATACCAGAGTGGCCAAATGGGGCAGACTGTAAATCTGCTGGCTTACGCCTTCGGTGGTTCGAATCCATCTTTGCCCACCATCATTCAGAGCGTCAAGAGATTCAGGTCTTTTGACGCTCTGTGTTTGTATAAAGACGCCACGCGCTTGGCTATGGTTTCATCGCAACAAACCCTTCCATGACACATTATAATATATGTCTGTCGGTGGCCGGTTCTGACCCGTCGGGCGGCGCCGGCATTCAGGCCGACCTGAAAACCTTTTCGGCTCTCGGCTGTTATGGCGCCGCAGCCATCACCGCCATCACCGTCCAGAACACCTGCGGCGTCACCCGGTCGGTAGCCGTCGACGGCGAACTGGTGAGAGACCAAATGCTGGCAGTGCTAACCGACCTGAAGCCTCAATCTGTCAAAATCGGGATGACACCCAATGCCGACATCATCGGCCATATCGCCGACAGTCTGGGAAGCCATCCCGTGCCATTTGTCGTGCTCGACCCTATCATCCGCTCCAGTTCAGGCCATCCGCTCATTGCCGCCGACGCCATTGAGACGATGTGTCGCCGCCTGCTGCCGCTCGTCAGCCTCCTTACCCCTAATCTCGACGAACTCAAATGTCTGAGCGACAAGCCGGACCCTGTAGAGGCCGCTCGGGAAATCATAAGCCGCTTTTATGTGCCCGCCATACTCGTCAAAGGCGGCCATGCACAGGGCGAGCCCACCGACATTCTGGTCACAGCCGATAGCATCACCACCTTTGAAGGCCGGCGCGTGGACACGAAAAACGACCACGGCACGGGTTGCACCCTATCCTCTGCCATTGCCGCCTATGTCGCCACCGGTCACGACCTGCCCACCAGTATCAGCCTGGCCAAACAATACGTGAGCCGCGCTTTGGCCGAAGGACGGGACGTTTGTTTGGGACAAGGCCACGGCGGAATGAACCACTTTTTCGCCCCGCTCACTCTCAGAAAACAAAAGAATTCGTAATTTTGCAAGCGTTCACAAACGACAAAACACCCTAAAAATACATCAAAAGACAATGAAAGCATTCGTTTTTCCCGGCCAAGGTTCCCAGTTCGTAGGAATGGGCAAAGACCTTTATGAAAAGTATCCCATTGCCAAGCAACACTTTGACCTGGCCAATAAAGTGCTCGGTTTCGACATTACCGAAATCATGTTCAACGGCACAGACGAAGCCCTCAAACAAACCAAGGTGACTCAGCCCGCCGTCTTCCTCCACAGCGTCATCAGCGCCCTCTGCCTCGGTGCCGATTTTGCTCCCGAGATGGCCGCCGGTCACTCACTCGGCGAACTCTCAGCCTTGACGGCCACCCGCTGCCTGAGCTTTGAAGACGGTTTGAAACTCGTTGCCGCCCGTGCCTTTGCTATGCAGAAAGCCTGCGAAGCCGTGCCCGGCACTATGGCCGCCATCATCGCCCTGCCCGACGAACAGATTGAAGCCGTTTGTCAGAAAATCACCGATGAAACGGGCGAAATTGTCGTACCCGCCAACTACAACTGCCCCGGCCAACTCGTTATCAGTGGTACGAAAGCCGGTATCGACGCCGCTTGCGAAGCCCTCAAAGAGGCCGGTGCCAAACGCGCATTGGTGTTGCCCGTAGGCGGTGCTTTCCACAGTCCTCTGATGCAGCCTGCCAAAGAAGAACTTGAGGCCGCCATTGCCGTCACCGAGTTCCAGAAGCCCATCTGTCCCGTCTATCAGAATGTGGACGGCTTGGCCCACACAGAGCCCGAAGAAATCAAGGCCAACCTCATCAAGCAGCTCACCGCCAGCGTACTCTGGACCAAAGAAGTGAGCAATATGGTAGCCGCCGGCGCCACCGACTTCGTAGAGTGCGGCCCCGGCAAAGCCCTCCAAGGCATGATTGCCAAGATCTGCAAAGGCAACGCCGACATCACCATTAGCGGCGTAGGCGCATAAGCCAAGCTTGACATTATTTATTCTTTATATACAGACGTGGGCCAATTGCTCGCGTCTGTTTGTTTTATTTATACCTTTCAAGTGGAAGGGAACAAGACAAACATCATATAGACCAGCTTAAAGTCGCTTAAAAAGGCTATCTTTGCAGAAGATAGGCTGCGGTTCGGCAATTAAACAAGCTTATTGCACTCACCTTGCACTATCTTTGCAGAAGATAGGCTGCGGCTCGGCAATTAAGCAAGCTTATTGCGCTCACCTTGCACTATCTTTGCATATAAGAAAACCCAGTACAACCTTATAACGATGAAAAAGAAAATAAATATCTATCAAGTTCTCCCCAGACTTTACGGCAACAAGCAGACACACAACACGCCCGGAGGCTCTCTGAAAGAGAACGGCGTGGGCAAAATGAACGATTTCACCGACGCTGAACTCTCACGCATCCACGACTACGGCTTCACCCATATTTGGTACACGGGCCTGCTCGAACACGCCACCGAGACGGACTATTCGGCCTATGGCATACGCCGCGACAATCCCGACGTCATCAAAGGCCGTGCCGGTTCGCCCTATGCCGTCAAAGACTATTACGACATCGACCCCGACCTGGCTGTACGTCCCGAAAACCGCATGGCTGAATTTGAAGCACTCGTGCGCCGCACACACAAGGCCGGACTGGGTCTCATCATGGACTTTGTGCCCAACCACGTGGCCCGTCAGTATTTTTCTGACGCCAAACCTGCCGGAGTGAAAGACCTGGGTGAAGACGACAACGAGAGCAAGGCTTTCGACCCTCAAAACAACTTCTATTACATCCCCGGACAGACGCTCCACCACGACTTCTCGCTCAAGCGCAGCGACCTCGGCCCCTACCGCGAATATCCGGCCAAAGCCACCGGCAACGACAAGTTCGACGCCTATCCTTCGGTCAATGACTGGTATGAGACGGTGAAGCTCAACTATGGCGTAGACTATCTCGGAGGCCACACCACCCACTTCTCTCCCACCCCCTCCACGTGGCTGAAAATGACCGACATACTGCTCTTTTGGGCCGGAAAGGGCGTGGATGCCTTCAGATGCGACATGGCCGAGATGGTGCCTTGCGACTTCTGGCACTATGCCATAGCCAAGGTCAAGGCGCAATATCCCGACGTGCTCTTCATTGCCGAAGTCTACAACCCGGGCGAATACCGCTCCTACATCCATCACGGCGGTTTCGACTATCTTTATGACAAGGTGGGCCTCTACGACACCTTGCGCGGCGTGGTCTGCGGCCACACCTCGGCAGCCTGCATCACCGGCTGCTGGCAAAGCACCGACGACATCTCCACCCATATGCTCAACTTCCTCGAAAACCACGACGAACAGCGCATCGCCTCCGACTTTTTTGCCGGAGACGGACTGCGGGCCGTGCCGGCCTTGATTGTGTCGGCCTTGCTGCGACAGAGTGCCTTCATGGTCTATGCCGGCCAGGAGTTGGGCGAAAGAGGTATGGACGCCGAAGGTTTCAGCGGTAAAGACGGTCGCACCACCATCTTCGACTATTGGGGCGTGAAGTCTTTGCAAAAAATTACGTCGGGTCTGACCGACCTCACGGCCGAGGAGCAAATGCTCTACAACACCTACCGCCGCGTGTTGCGCCTGTCCAACGACTCCACGGCGCTGCGCGAAGGCATCAGCTACGACCTGATGTATGCCAACTACGACCGGGCCTGCGGTTTTAACCCCGACCGCCATTTCGCCTTTTTCCGCGCTGAGGGCAAGGAGAAACTGCTCATCGTGGTCAACTTCGACGACCACGACGCCAATGTTGGCATCCGCATACCCCGCCACGCCTTTGAGTTCCTGTCGTTGCGCCCCGGCATCCGTTCGGCCATCGACCTGCTCAGCGGCATCACCCAGACCGTCGAAATCAAACCCGACTCCCACACCTTTGTCATGGTCAAGGCTCAGGGAGCAGTCATCTTGAAGCTCTGACGTTTCGTCGGTCAGCAGCCGTCGCTGCCCATTAGTTGGGGCGTGGCTTGCCGTTTTGGTCTTTTTCCAGTCAACAAGAAAACGATAAATTTGAGTATATAAAAGAAGGTAGTGCCTTGTGGCGCTACCTTCTTGTGTTTCAGAGCCGCAAAAGTGTAGTAGATTGTCGTTACGGGCCTTATGCGCGCAACGACTGTCCTTATGGCGCGAGCCCCTGTCCTTATGGGAGGATTGACTTTCCGCCTTGTTGTTTTTTCCGGCACCGCATGTGCGCGATTTTTATGGCGTGGCGAAAAATCTTCACAACATTTGCAGAATTATTTGTCATTTACCACCATCGGTTTTGAACATTGGCGTTGATGGCGATTGGGGATGCCTTGTTGGTGTTTAGGGTTTCTCGAGGCTTGGGCGCATGAAATTGATGCCGCCATTTTTGCCACAGATGTATCCACACGGCGGCAGATTGTCGTGGATAAGGTCGCTGAGCACGAGCGGCTGTTGCTCGATGAAAACGTGACACTTAAAGGTATCTCCTTCAGAGAGTTTGCTGTTTTTGCTTTCTATGACCATCCACATACTGTTGCCCACATAGCGCAGGGTGATGCGGCGGTTGGGTTTCCATATGACGATGAGCGTGTCGCCCGGTTGCATACTGTCGGCCGTGATATGTTTGTGGCCGAAAAAGAGGTTGCTGGCATCTTTGGCGTCGGGCTGTTGATCGCGCTGGCAAAAGGCTTCCCAATCGGTGTAGCCGGCATAGCGCGAGAGCACGTCGAGTGTAGACTTTCGGCGCATGCCATTGCTTGATTCATCTTTCGTGGCATATCCCCAAAAACGTTTGAGTGTGGAGGGGCTAAGGGACACATGCGTACGGTCATAAATGCGCACGGACAAAAGGTTGAAGTTTTTTGGCGTGCACATCTTGCATCCCGTCACATATTCCACTGTGTGGCGTAGTTCGTCGAAGTTTTTCTGATTTATCTTGTCCATTTGACGTCAAAATTAAAGCAATTATGGACATTATGCAAGTATTTTGGCCCAACCACCGCAAAAGAACCAATTTGAACCAATTTTTTCGGTGCAATTCTACCGTCGCGTGCGTGATTGAACGTGACCGAAGCGTTCAATCACAGCAATCGCCAAAGAGTCAACGCGTTGCAGGCCCGTGATTGTGTGATTGGAAAAAAGGCAACAATTTGGGTATAGAAGTGATGTGGGCGCAAATGTTATGATGGGTTTGTGCAGGGTTGTGGGTGGATGTGTAGAGTTCGTTGGCCCGACCATACATCGCCAGGCCGTTGTCGTCCAATAGTTTATTGCCGCATGATGTAGAGTTGCACGGTTTTGTGTGGAGGTTGAAATGGCGTATGTGGCGGATTGTTTTGTTAGTGGGGGCACTCAATTGGTTATATTTATTCCCGCAATGTGCCGACGATTTATGGGGTTTATGGTGAAACACGTGGTGGGCGGCAATGAACGGGCTGAAAGCCCAAAAGAACAGAGCCCAGGGCAGAGGCGGCGCATAGCGACGCCGGCACCCTGGGTGAATGTGGTCGTATAGGATGCGCCCTGTAAGGGCAAAAGATTTGCTTATTCGTTTTAATATAACCATGATGGTATTCATTATGAAGTCTTTTGCCCTTACAGGGCGTATTTGCGGGGCCATCCATACCCAGGGTGCCGGTGCCACTACGTGCCACCTCTGCCCTGGGCTATGGTCTTGTTGGCCCTTCAGGCCGTGCATATTCGACCGAAAAGTCCGACAATATTTCTATGCCCTGGGCTATGATCTCGTTGGCCTTTCAAGCCGTGTTTGCCGCTCTGTATTCCCGTAATCTGCCGCCCTGCTTGGCCGCTTAACATATACACAAAAACCACCGTCCGACGCAAAAAGCACGTCGGGCGGTGGTGACAAAAAATCTCGGAAAATGTACTTTCTTTTTTTTACAATCCGCCCTGTTTGAGCAAGGCGTCCATTTGGTCGCGCAACTCGGCGGCTTTGGCGGCGGCCACGGTGGCGAAATCTTCACCTTTAGAGGCGTAGATGATGCCGCGAGAGGAGTTGACCAACAGTCCGCAGTCGGCATTCATGCCATAACGGCATACCTCTTCGAGCGAACCTCCCTGGGCACCGACGCCGGGAACAAGCAAGAAGTGGTTGGGCACCAACTTGCGCACATCGGCGAAACGCTCGCCCTGAGTGGCTCCCACGACATACATCATGCGGCTGTCGTCGGCCCAAGCCTGTGAGCGGGTGAGCACCTGCTCGAAGAGGGCTTGACCGTCGGTGTTGCGGGTGAGCTGAAAGTCGGCCGAACCGGCATTGCTCGTCAAGGCCAACAACACCACCCACTTGTCTGCATAGCCCAAGAAAGGCGTCACACTGTCTTCGCCCATATACGGCGCCACGGTGAGCGCGTCGACGTCCATTTCTTCAAAAAACGAGCGGGCATACATGGCCGAGGTGTTGCCGATGTCGCCACGTTTGGCGTCGGCAATGATGAACTGCTCGGGATAGTGTTGGCGCAGGTAGGCTATGGTCTTTTCAAAAGCCTGCCACCCTTTCAGACCGAAACACTCGTAGAAGGCCAAGTTGGGCTTGTAGGCCACGCAATAGGGCGCAGTGGCGTCGATGATGGCTTTGTTGAAAGCAAATATAGGGTCGTCTTCGCCCAAGAGGTGTTGGGGTATTTTCTTCAAATCGGTGTCGAGTCCGACGCAGAGGAAAGAGCGTTTGGCCTTGATCTGCGCCACGAGTTGTTGTTTGTTCATAAGGGTGTGAGATTATGCAGTTTGATTTAGAATTTATAGCCGATGGTGAGCAGTCCGCGGCTCTGTTTGAGGTCGATGTCTTGGCCTTTGAGGCGGTTGATGTCGTTGGTTCCTGCAGCCGGCAGGTGGAAGGGATAGACGGTGGCCGTCTGTTGCTGGTAGAGGTAGGCGGCGTCGACATAGAATTTGCCCAGACGCAGGCCCAAACCGAGCGAGAAGCGGTTGATGTCGGAGAGGTTCACATAGTCGGTGTTGCAGCTGTAATAATATTCGGGGCTTGCCGTGAAGTGGTTGAGGTAAGCGTCTGTTTTCATTGGCGCGGTCACATAGTTGTAGCCGGCACGCAGACTGAGTTCGGGACAGAGCTTGAGTTCGGCGCCCACCTTGATGGTGCTCACAGGTTTGAGCCAACGTTTGGCTTCGCGGCTCAGCGCTTGATCTTTTTCAGAGCCCCAGTCGTCATACCAGTAGTCGTAACCTCCGCCATAGCGCACCTGTGCGGCAGAGAAGTCGGCATATTCATATTCGGCGTTGATGGCGAAACTGCGGCCTATGGTCGTACCCATAGAGAGGTTGAAGCGCCATGGCGTGTGGATTTTATATTCGTTTCGTCCCGGGTCGATTGACGAAGTGCTGCGCTGGCTGATGATGTTGCCGTTGTTGTCAAATTGCGCATAGGGCGAGTCGAGATGGAGATATTGGTCGGAATGGAGGTCGAAGAAGATGGGCGTATGAATGGCCACGCCGAAACGGAAAGGCGAGTCCTCGATGGGACGGAAGATGAAGCCCAGTTTCACGTCGAAGCCGGCGCCCGAGAGTTGTTCTTCCTGATACATGTTATAGTTTTGCGGTGCTCCGCCTGCCGGGTCGATGAGGGCTTCGGTATAGCCCAGTGCACTGTGCATGTTGACGTTATAGGCACCAATGGTCAAGCCGCCGTAGATCTGGTCGTTCCAGTTGATCGACATGTTGAAGTCGTATTGCTGTATGCCGCCCCACTGAGCGCGGTGGTAGTTGTAGCTCTGGGCGTTGGAGGGCTCGTAGTCGGTGATGCGGCCTTGGGCGTCATAGACCGGGGCGATGAGTTGCGTGTCGTAGCCTTTGAGCGTGAGGGGCGTGGTATAGTCGCGGTCGTCGTTGTTGGAGAGGTCGAGCCAGCCGTCGTTGACGTAGGCAAGGTCCATCATCTGCCACGACTGAGAGAGTCCGCCGGTGGCGATGTTGTCGAGGCCGAGATATTGCTTGAAGTTGCGGCGTTTGTGGTAGTTGAAACCGAAGTTGATGAATTTCACGTCGTCGTCGATGGGGCAGGCATAGACAAAGCCAATCTGGTCGAACGAGGCGCGGGTCTTGCCGAGGCTCATAAAGTCTACGGCGTTGGCCTGCGTGTGGAAGCCACCCGTCATCGACACGTCGCTGCGGCGGAACAAGGCGATGCCGGCCGGGTTGGTGCCCATGGTGGAGATGTCGGCGCCGAGCGAACCCATCGAGCCGCCCATACCGACGAAGCGTGCCGTACCGTTGAGGTCTTCGCTGCTGAGCGTCTCCATTTTATAGATGTCTTGTGCCATAGCGGGCGAGAGCGTCATCAAGGCTGCGCCCAAGAAGAATAGCGTGCGTTTCATATCTCTGTGAAGTTGTTGTGAAGGCCGACCGGAGTGGAAAAGCCGGTGCCGGTCGGCCGCGAATGTGTTTTGCTTGTCAGTTTACACGATAGATGTGTGGATGATTGACACGTTAGGCGTGTGTTGAAGTTAGGCGTGTGTATTGGCTTGAAGGCTTATCGACGTCCGCCGAAAGAGCGACCGCCACCACCGCCACCCATCGACCGGCTGCCGCCGCCCATGGAGTGACCGCTGCCCACCGACGAACCGCCACCGCCAAACGAGCGGCTGCCCACTGAGCTGTTGCCCATTGAGCGGCTGGGCGTGGTGCCGTAGTTGCGCTGCGTGGACTGGCTGCTGTTGCTCGAACCGGAGAAGGAGCGCGACGAGCGTTGAGAACTGTTGGAGCTGTTGCCAAACTGGCGTCCGGCTCTGTCGGCTGTCGATGTGGAGGAATTGAAGCTGCGCGAGGGACGTGTGCGCGATGTGGTCGAACCCGAAGCGTAGTTGTAGTGGCGCGACGGACGGTCGGCGGTGACGCGGCGATAGGTGTCGATGTAGCGCCCATTGCCCGGCCGGCCGTTGAACGAGGGCCGCCAAGCCGTGTCGTACCAATGGTGATGGTGGTGATAGTGCCACGGGTCGCACCACCACGTGTGCCATCCCCAACCCCAATACCAGTCGTAGGCCCAGGGCGACCATGTCCAAGCGTAGCTGGGACCATAGAACGGCGAGTAATACCAGGGCGAGAACCACGGGTCGTACCAATAATAGTCGGCCACCACGTCATAGTAGGGGCTGCTCACATAGACGCCCACCGTGGGCGAATGGAAGCGCACGAGTCGGCGTGTGTAGGTGCCCTCTTCGTTGTCGGCGGCGTAGTCGTCGGCATAGTCGGCCGTGGTGTCCACCGTGTCGGTGGCCGCATAGCGTCTGTTGTAGGCATCAATATCCCGGTCGCTCATTTCATAGAGTTTGGCGTAGATATTGTTTTCTTCGGCGGCTATCCGGTCGGCCTGTGAATGGAGATTTAAGACTTCATTTTTTGTTATTTTCGACGATTTGGAGGGTACGAAATAGACATCGTCGTCTTGTGCCGTGGCCGGCATAAAGCCCACGGCAGCAAGAAGCATAAGGGACAAAATCTTTTTCATAGCTTAATCATTTTTAGTTGCCTGTGAGTGACTCAGGCGTCGTTTTTCATCTTTTACTTACGGCAAATGTACGCAAAAAGGTCATACATTGGGCTTTTCTCTCCTCTTTTTGTCATTTTGTAAGGCTTTTTTGGCATTTGTTGGCGATTATTGCCGGTCGGCGTGAGGTTGATGCATACAAAAAAGCCGGGCCGCTCCGAAACAATGTTCGGGCGGCCCGGCAGAGGTTATGGTTCAGCCTAACGATTAGTTAGACCAGAGCGAGCTGTTCCATTCGCTATCTTTGCGATTGGTCAGACCATCAGAGGCACCGGTAGTAGTGGTGTTACCAGAACCGTCTGTGTCGCTTTCGTGTTTTCCGAAAGACTGTGCCAGAGGTCCTTCAACGAAGAACTCCACTTTTGAACTGGCAGGACTTATATAATACTTTTTCATTGTGTCGTTTTGATTTTTTTGAGTTGAACCATTATTTTACGAACACTTTCTCGCCGTTAGACTTCACGTAAACACCAGTGGTGAGATAAAGTACACGGCGACCATTGAGATCGTAGAGTTTGGCGTCGTCAGTGTTGAGAATCTGAGTATTGTCGATACCGGTTGTGCTACCGAAATCGAAACGAACAACCGAGACACTGCCAGTGGCATTGCCATAGTAGGCCTTGTTGGCGTTGAGTGTCAAATCTTCGGTGCTGTCTACTCTGTAGAAACCAATTCCGGAGTTGCCATTTTTCAACACATACACGGGAGCGCCTACATTCATTTTGCGTTTGCAAGTCGTTCCGGTCAAGGCGTTAGAGACAGGACTTGTGCCGGGGTTGTCGTAAGAGATGTTGAAGTTGAACTGAGTGGCTTCAGACAATGTGTTCTCGGCTACGAGGATAACGGGGGTATTGGCCGGAATGACATCACCGCTGATTTCTGCAAGTGAGATGGTGCTGGCATTGTCTTTGGCACCGTAGTAGGCTTTTACACCAGTTGCTTTCTCTACAGCCATCGGCAGGTTGAGCGTGGCGTAACCCACGGCAGAGATAGTAACAGGAATTGATGTCACTTCTTTGATGTAGAAGAGGTTTCCATCGTCATATATGCTATTCGTCCAATAACCTATGTTTCTAGCCGCCGTGTTTGATGCACTATAGAATGAATTTAAGTAACAATTCTGTCCGCTTATTCCAGTATCTTTCAAGCACCATTTGCCGGAAGGACCAGGGATGAAAAGATAATTCTTGCCATAAGTTTTGGTCTTGGTTGTTACAAGTTGTCCGCCATCCACATTGGCCAAATAGAAACCAGTATTGGCATTAGTAATATATGTGGTGTTATCATCGCCGGTTTCAAATTGCCAAAGCGAAGCGATATATTCGCTATTAGAGAATTCATTTGTTCCATCACGAACTTGAACTTTTCTCGAAAGCGCCTCATCAGAAACTTCGCCGTTTGCTTTTGCATAGGCAGAGACATTCGACACAACGGGAAAGCTGCCGTTCACCGCGCGGAGAGACAGAATCTGGTGGTATTTATTGCTTTTAACGATGTGATTAAATGACATAATCTCAGCGAGATTTGCAGCATTCGTTGCAGTGATGGTGCCGAGAGCGTCAATTTCTGAGCTAAGAGAAGTGGTTAAGCCCACATAAGTGTCTGATGCAGCAGTGGCGAGAAACGATTTAGCTTCATCAGCAACATCCTTAATGTATATACGTGAACCGTCATTAGTAGAACTGCTGGCATTTGTCCAGAAGCCAAGTTTACCGCTGACATGATTGCCCATATTGGCCTGAGCGTTACCCGGGTGCTGGATATTGAAACCATCACCATTCGTAGTCAAGCGGAAGTAAGATGTTGCACCTGTGCCTTCTGTCCATTCGGTAATGTCTGCCCCCCATGTACCCAAAGTTTGGTTGTTTGCGTCTGAAGCCCTCAGGAAGTAATTATCACTCATGCGTTGAATGGTAACCAACTCAGAACCGGCTACGCGTGAAATCTTGAAGCAACCACCTTTATCTTTTAGGAAGGAAGCAGAGAAATATCCATCAGTCCGGGTTTCATTGGCTTCATTTGTATAAATCAATTTGTTATTATTGACTTTAAGCAAACCATATTCTGTTGTGGGAAGTGTAGTCGTACAAGTAACGGAATATTCTG
>SFFB01000013.1 GCA_004557035.1 Bacteroidales bacterium
GCGTGCAAGAGGGAGTCATAGCGCAACGTGCCGAAACGGAGCGTCTCTCTTTGTGTTTCAGACGCGGAGATGGCCACGGGCTGCACGTCTTGGGCACGAAGCGGCGCAACCACCAGGGCAAGCAGCAGGCAGAGCGAAGATAAAAAGGTTGTTTTCATATTTCAAACAGATGTCGGTTGGTGGGCGTCGGTGTCAATTGGCACCTTGACCCTTTCGTCGGCAAAATTACGCAAAATTCGGCGTATGGAGACAGTGTGCAGACAAATTGCGGCCTTTTGCCTCCTTTCTCTCTCCGAGTCTGAAGGCTCATACCATCTCGTAGAAACGGGTGAAGGCTTTGATGCAATAGAGATGGTCGTCGACGCTACCTGTCTCGCAGGCACTGTGCATAGCCCAAATGGGATTGCCCATATCCACGCCGGCAAGGGGAAGCGAGCTGCTCAGCGTGTTGCCCAAGGTGGAGCCTCCGGCCACCTCGCTGTGGTTGACGAACTTCTGGCAGGGCACGCCGGCGTCGCGGCAAATGCCGGCAAAGACGGCGGCCGAGTAGGCGTCGCTTAAGTATTTTTGCTGGGCATTGTATTTGATGACCGGTCCGCCACCCATCACGGGATGGTTGGTAGGGTCGTATTTTTCGTTGTAATTGGGATGCCAGGCGTGGGCATTGTCGGCGCTGACCATGAAAGAGCGCTCGACGGCGCGGAAATAGTCGTCTTTAGTGCCGCCCTGTGCAGACACGATGCGCTCCACCAGACTGGCAAAGAACGGGCTGCCGGCACCTTGTTTCGTTCCGTTGCCCACCTCTTCGTTGTCGAAGATGGCAAGGATTTTGGTCTTGGTCGTGTCGGTGGTGGATGAGGCCAAGAGGGCTTCAAGTCCGGCGTGAACCATGCTCAGGTCGTCAAGCCGTCCCGACGACACAAACTCGCCCGAGAGGCCCCAGCGGTAGGCCGGACTGACAACGTAGAGCGAGAGGTCGAAGTCTATGATGTCGGCAGCCGGCACGCCGAGTTCTTCGGCCAGGAGGTTGAGCAGCGTCTCTCCGGGGTTCTGGCCTTCGGGCGCAATGCCGATGATGGGGAGCATGTCTTTTTGTTTGGAAAGTTTCACGCCTTCGTTCACCTGGCGGTTAAAGTGGATGGCCAGGTTGGGTATCTGCAACAGAGGTCGGCCGATGTGCAGCAGGCGGCTGACGGGATGGAGCGGATTGTCGCCACGGACGATGACGCGGCCGGCAAGGCTCAGTGGGCGGTCCATCCACGTGCTCAAGATGGCGCCGCCGTAGGCTTCGGTGTTGAGCTTGACGACGCGACCGTCGCCGGTCATTTCAGCGTTGGGCTTGATGCGGAAGGTGGGCGAGTCGCAGTGTGCGGCGATGATGTGTGCCCCGGTGTCGGCGAGGGGCTGCGTGCCGAGTTCGAAGGCAAAGACGGCCGAGTCGTTCTTAGTCACATAAAAACGGTCGCCCGGCTTGAGGGCGGTCATGGCGTCGGCCGCATTGATTTTTTTGTAGCCCGCTGCGTCGAGTCGGCGACTGATGGTGTCGACGGCCAGGAAGTTGACGGGCGAGGCGTTGAGAAAGTCGATAAGTCTGGTAATCATGCTGTAGGGCGTATAGGTTTTGTTGTCGTAAGAAAGGGTTTCAGTGAGGGCAAATATAGCAAAAAGCCGCCATAAAAAGGGTAACGGATCGTGGTAAGTGGGAAAGGCCGCCGGAGGGGCTTGTGGCGGTGCGTTCAAAAGACGTAGTTGAGCGTGACGGCGGTGAAAGTTTTATTAAGCCTTTTTCAGCACTTCATACAAACGGGATTTTTTGAGGCTGAAAGGCCGTAGAAGTCATCGAAGATACTGAAAGTCAACACTATATACTGAAAATAAGTCTCTGAAAGCCTCAAAAACGACCGAAAAACAGGGACAAATTCCACTTTTGAGCCACCAAATCGCTCGCAGAATAAGGGGAGTTTTTCCTGCCATAAGGACTGTTTTTTCTCGCATAAGCCCCGTAACGCCATGAAAATGAAAAAGAGAGGCCAAAAACCTCTCTTTTCTTATTTCCTACCTCAAAGATAACCTTCGGGCAGGATGTGGCAAAAGACAAAACGGAGACGGCGGACTATATGCCGACGTAAGACAACACAAACCAGGCGCCGACCCATTGGGCCACAAACGAAACGGGAACCAGAATAAGGAAAAGCGGCTTGCGCACTTTGTGCCAAAAGAGCAGCATACCCAGCAACGCGCCGCAGGCACCGCCAATGGCGGCCAAGACGATGAGCAAGGCCTCGGGGATGCGCGACGTGCCGCGCGTGGCTTTCAGTTTGTCTACGCCGTAAAACACAAAGGCGAGAATGCTCAAGAAAAATAAGAGACTTATGGTTAGCATAACGTGTGAAGTTTACCGGTGAATTTAGTTCAAAGCATGGGAGGCCGCTTTCATTAAAACCCAATAGCCGGCCAAAGTGAGCAGGCCGCAGAGCACCCAGGCCAACACCGTCAGCCACGGGAAACCGCCTCGCTCCACCGTCTCTACGACCACGAGATAGCGGCGCTCGTCGTCGTCGAGCACGAGGTCGACGGGGCGGAAGTGGCGTGAGGCCTGCGTCAAAGTGAGTCGGGCCGCCGGAGAGGTGATTCGGGAGGCCTCAACGGTGAACTGACCCTGCCCGTCGGTGAGGGATTCGATGGTGACGCCACCCACAGCCAACTTGACCGAAGCGCCGACCAACGGCGTGGTTTCGTCGCCTTCGACGATGGTAAAGGTGAGCACCTCGAGAGGCACCTCAAAGTCAAAGACTTCGGGACCATTCACCACATATTGCTCGGTGTGTTGGGGATGAAGCGTATCGGAGAGGCTGAACGGCGTGCCGGGAGAAAGTGACGGCAATTCGGCCCGTCCGGCAGCGTCGGTGACGAGCGTGGCCGGTGCGGCATCAGGACAGAAACAGGTGAGGCTGTAGCCCACACAGGGCTTGCCGTCGGGATGGTGCACGAAGACACTGCAACGAACCGTCGTCGGGGGCTCGGGAACGGGATCAGAAACGGGAGGTTCGGGGGCAGGAGGTGCCACTGGCGGCAGGCAGACTTCGTAGTGCGTGCGACCGGGCTCGAAGTTGATATCATAGTCCACTCCGTCTACGGCAAGCGCCAGTCCGCGCTGACCCTTGAAGGGCGAGAAGTGGTAGGTGCCGTCGGGCTCGGCCGTGATTGACTTGAGGCCAGTGTGGGTTTTCAATCCAAAGACGACTCCCGATGCCGGGACACCTGAGCGCATAAAAGCCACGGTGATGACGGGCGTCGAGGTAACTTTGCCGCGCAAGGGTCCACCGGGCATACGCTCCACGGGGCCATAGCCCCAAGCGGCCAAGCAAACCTCCACGCCCTGGGCCGTGGAGCGACAGAAGACGCAGTCTTCGGTGGGTGTAGAAAGGGCTGCGCGCACAATGCCGGCGGCATTTTGCTGACTCGACAACAGGCTGAGCAATTGCTGCTCGGCACCGGCCAAGACGTTGTCGGCAGCTTGGCGGATGTCGGCCGGCGCATAGGCCAAAGTCATCCAATCGTCGCCGGGTGCCTGCCAGGTTAGCTCAGAAGGCCCCACGTGGCGACGGGCAAAGCAAAGACCGCTACCGCCGAGGCGACTCTCAAAGAGATTGTAAAGCCCGTCGTAGGGCACACCGTCGACCAACTGGCGGACATCGTTTTTATTGACTTTCTTGAGTATCATAGGATGTAGGGAAAGAATGCGTTACTTAACAAACCAAACAAAAGGCCGGGCCGTCAATAGCGGGCATAATACGACCCGAGTCTCGAGGCGAGCGTACCGCCAATCTCTGACGAGAAACGGTGGAACACATCGGCCAGACGCGGGCGCTGATTGACGCGGGCCTCTGCGGTGGTGTAGTGGTCGAAATGGCGGACTATCTGGTTGTAGAGTGCCTGATGGTGTTGCCGCTCGGCCTCAGAGAGCCGCTCGGCCGTGGCAGCCAAGCCGGTGCGCAAGGTGGTGATGTTGGAGAGATGCCGGCGGTAGACGGCGTTTTGACGATAGCCGTCGGCCTCAGCGAGCACACGACTGCGGTGTGGCCCGAAAGCCTTCCACGAACTGCCGTTGAAAGCCGGCGAAAGTTGATGGGACGAGGCCACAAAGCGACTGACCTTGACATAAACGCCATAGATTTGCCGCAACTCTTGAAGACGAGCGTCGTCTGGCAGACGGCGCCAAAGGGTATCGACGCCGGCCATGCCGTCTTTGACCACGGCCGACCGACAGTCTGACCGATGAAACTCTTGGAGCAACAACCGGTGAAGGGCATCTGTGGCGGCATTGTTGGACTGGGCCGTGAGATAGTCGGCCTCTGAAGGGGAGATGTGTCCGGCGCCTTTCATCTGGCCTATGTCGCTCTGCTGCTCGGCATAGAGCTTTTGCGACCACGTCTCGGCCCCAGCCCAAGCGGCGTGGATGGACTTGGAGGTTTCGGCCAAAATGGTTTTCTGCGGATTGACCGGCGGCGGGGGCATAGTGCCACCGCTGAGCCACATGGCGCCAAGCACGAGCGCTAATACGCCAACGGCCAACAAGACGAGACGGAGTATTTTCATAGGAAACAATATAAACTGCAAACAGAGGGAAGGGGAAGGAGAAAGTTGGGAAAATCAAGAGACTTTTTTGACTCTTATCTTAATGCGCACCAGCCCCATTGTGATTGTCGCGACTTCGCTGTGGCAACAAACCGTCAAAGGAGCTTGCCTGCTTGGCCTTTTTCAAAAAATCTTTTGGCTTTTTGCCATTGACTCTTACAAACTCGTTGAGAATGGTCTTTTGTGAGTCGCTAAGATGACAGTCTTTGTCTTGCAAGATTTTGTTTAGGTTCTCAACTTGGCCTTGCTTGAGCGCCTGCCAAGCAATGAGGAGTTCATTATACTGGGCCGAAAGTCGGTCGGCTTCTTTGTGTGCCAGGTCGAATTCGGAGGCGGGTTCTGTTTGAAGCCACTCATACACTTCAGACAACAAACTGTCGACAGGCTCATTGATTTTTCCCAAACGGTATTGATAATCTTGATACTGCTGCTCAATGTCCCTCAAGTCGGAGTTGGCCGCAGACCGGTCTTCGGAGACTTGCTCCTGTTGGGGAGCTGAAGACGGAGCGGCAGAACGTCCCCAAATGAAATAGCCAATGGCCAAGCCCAAGAGCAGGCCCACAGCGAGTCCGACGCCGGCAAACAGCGGGAGGGTCAACGAGCGACGACGCGACGCGCCACTCGAAGAGGTGGAGGGGCCATAACCCCCGACCGACTTCTTGGGCTGAATGGTGGGGCGAAGCGTGACACGAAGGAGGCGACTGCCGTCGGGCAACTGCGTGGCGGTGTGGCTTGTCACCTTACAGCTATGGTCTGACGGCGCTATGCTCCATTTCAATTCGGTGTCGGCTCCCTCAAGCTGCATCTCGCCACGCTCGGGGATGGCATAAGACCGGCCGTTTTGCGAACGCAGTACAAGGCGTGAGGGCGAAACGGCTTCGCCACTTTCAAGCACGGCCTCTATGCGCAAACGGATGGTCTTGAGGCGCGGACTAAGCCGGCAAACGATGCGCTCTTCGGCTTCGTCGACCGTCACTCCGGGCTCGGCACCCTGAAGGGCCTTGGCGATTTGTATGGTCTGCGCCGTGTTTTCTTCATAGCTTCGAGTGGCGGGCACGGTGATGGTGAAGGAGGACTTCACGGCCGGATTGATTTCGCCCACGCGCTGGTTGCCCAAAAAGATGTCGTAGATCTTGGGCCGGGGCGTCACCACGTTGAGACGCGGGGCCACAGAGGCATGGCTGGAGGCAAAAACCACTTCGCCATAGGCCTGAAACTCACGATAGGCCGGGTCGGCAAAGATGGCGCGGGTGGTGGCTTCGTCGGCAGTGACGACGGCAAAGCCCGTGCCGGCCGTGAGTCGATGGGGCCGGTGGGCGGGTTCGAGGCTATGACGTGAAAGAATGGCTCTGAACTCATCGGCCTGCTCGTCGCGGTCGAGGAACTGGGCTCCGGCAATGCCAATGGAAAGGTAGTGGGCCACATAATAGCGATAGGCCTCGGTCAAAACGTCGTAGGGACTCACGCCACCGGCGAGCTTCATGCCTCGTGGCACTCCCAAGGCCATTTTGAAACTGCCGGTACGGGCTGCACCTATGCTGGAGACACCATTGCGCACCACGGTATAGAGCGTCTGGGTCTCGGTGGTGTGGAGCACATAGAACTCCGGACACGACTCAAATCCCGGATAAAAACTATCGGCGAGAGCCAAAGGTGTGCCGATGACAAGAATGGGAGCAAAGCCGGAGTCGCTATGCTTGTTGCCGTAGATATAGAGCGAAAGTGAAGAGGGCATATATTATAAGGTATGAAAGGTTTGTTTTTTCTAATCAGAGACTATGAGGCTAAAAGAGGTCGGCACACACCCAGCGGTGGATTATTGATTGAAATATGCATAATGGAACTCATTGTGCCGACCTTACAGGCCGGAGATTAGCGGATATCCCGTAAGCCGGGCCTAACGACCAGCGCTATTATGTTACGCCTTTTCAGGGCTTACCACTCCGCTCTTGGCATCTTGGGCTCTTGGACTTTTTATCTTTTAATCTCTTGGACTCTTGTTTCAATTGCCACCAATCAAGTCGCCCACTTGGCCGAAGAAGCCACGAGAGACTTTCCGCCCCTGGGTGACGCGCTGAATGACGCTGACAAGTTTGTCGGAGTCGGTGCAGTCGTAGTCGTAGACGCCACCGATGTAGAAATGTCCCAGGCTAAAGGTGTGGACCATAGGATGTCCGTCGGTCGAGGCGTTGATGCCATATTTGCGGCATAAGTTGGTGAGTTCGCCGATGGAGGCGCCATAACACTCGCGGCAAATCTGTTCGGCCGCGGCGTCGCGTACACCTTGTACTCCAAGCATATCGGCCTTCGACATAATAAAGTGGATGGTGTCTACGCGCTTGAGCAGTTTGGCGTTTTGCGGTGCCATAATCATACTGATCATTTTGCGCAAGATGAGGTCTTGACTGGTGCTCACCATGATGGGCCTGCCGTCGGCGCCAATGAGGGGATTGCCCTGGGCGTCTTTGCGCGGCAGATTGATGATGCCGTTAGACGAGGGGTCGATGACGATGAAAAACACTTTGCGGTTGGCATTGGCCATCAGATTGGTCACGCCGATACCCATGTCCTCAAAGTTGACCTCGCCTTCGGGGTTCTCGACGATTTTCTCGGCAAAGTCTTCACCGGCCATGTCGATGAGGTTGACCACGTGCCGCAGTTTGGCGTTGTCGGGATTGTCGACGGTGGCTTTGATGAGGGCCACAAAATTGCCGTTCGTACGATTGGGCACGAGGCCGTTGCGGCGGCTCAGCTCGAGATAGTTGATATAGTTGCCCGAACCGTATGCCACAAAGTCCATGCCGCTCCACTTTTTCGAGCCAATCAGTCCCGAGAGCACGCACGTCTTGCCCGAACTAGGTACGCCGAAGAGGTAGATGTCGGTGGTGTCGGGCAGGCTCTGCAGGTCGGCAGACGAGGTGAGCGGCACGTAGTTGATGGTGGGTGCCTGGCGGATGAGTTGAATGACATGGGCATTGACCACGCCCGAAGCGATGAGGTCTTGTTCGGAAACGATGCCGCAATCCAGATAGCCCTTTACGTCGACCGCCTTGAACGCACTGGGGTCGCGCTGCATCAGACTGATGATTTCCTCCTTTTTTTGTGCCAAGAGATCGCGGGCTTGGTTGGCGTAGGGCGAAGAGGCGTATTGGCGCAAAAAGTCTACAAGATCTTTGGGATTGGTAGAGAAACGGGCACTCTGCCAAGCGGCATAAGCCTGCATAGCCGTCTGGGCTTCGGCAGCATGGACCGAAGCCGGAAAGCTCTGGGCATAGTCTTCGAGATAATTGTATTGGGTCTGGGCCAACTGCCACAACAATTCCTCGGCTTCTGACTGATAACCCGTACCATTCATCGCAAAGGCTTTAAGGGCCAAATAATCGTTTTTGTCGAGTTGCTCCCACTGTTGCCGGTCGCGTTCAGCCCTCATCGACTGAAGCAGGCCACTGGCTTCTTCAACGTGATTTTGAGGCGGCATAGTCTTGGCAAACCGCGCCACATAGTCGGCCAACTGCCGTTCAAGTTCGGGACTGCCGCTCTGCTGCAGCGCCACAATAGTTTGCCACTGGGCTTGTTCTTCGGCATTGGGGATGCTGGATATCAAATTCTTGATATGTTGCCGGCGCTCGGTTGTCAGTTTCAAGTCGTCGAGTTCAACGGCACCTTCTGCCACGGCCTGAGCCACAAACTCAGGCTTGAGCGAGTTGCAACGGACTTTGAGTTGCTGTATTTGTTGGGGAGTTAATTGCATTAGGTTTGGAGGTTATCGTATTTGGAGTCTTAAGTGAATAATAGTTGTTGAAGACGAGTGTGAACCGGCGGCTTTTTTCTCACAACACCGTGCCGCTATCCGGAGTGAATTTGATGGAAACACGGTCGGAGCGATGGGTCAAGATGTAACTCAACAGGATGAGTAAGTGCAGCACAAACCACGCAATCCAGCCCCATACGCAGCCATAGTGCACCGTCTGAAGCTTTTGGGCCAGTTGGCCTTCAGCAGTGGACGGTTGAAACACCTGATTGGTCTCGTCCATATCGAGCCGAGAACCCTCCAAGCTCATCACCGGCAGTTGGGCCGACTCTGACAACTCTTTGAGAGCCTTGGCCATTTGCTCGCCGGTCTGACTGACTTCGGTGGCGAAATAAGGCAGACGAAAGAGGCTCCAGCTCTCTACGACGCCGCCCAGCCAGCGCGTCTGTTCGTCCCAAGTCTGCTTCATCCCGGCATAACTTTTGCCTAAAAGAGGTTCGCGCTGGGTCTTGTCCAGGAAGCGCTCTATGCTTTCTTCGCTGCGCGCAATGTTCATCCGACCGAGCCATGCCTCTGCCTCGGGCGAGACCGACTGGCAGTGAAGATAGCCCATCAGACCCATATAGGTGCGGTCAATGGCTTCGCGCTCAAACTGCTCATAGTCAGCCATCATACGCTGCAGCGCCGACACGTCTTCACGGCCGGCCTGCTGCAATTCGGTTTTTGCCGTCAAAACTGAAACAAAATGGAGAGGACCTTTGACCGTGAGCACGGCAAAAATCACATAGACACCCAAAAGGACGCCCTCAACCACATGCCAGCGGCGCAGGTCGGTGTCTTTCTGCTTCACCACGACCAACAGATAGAGTAAGAGAAGGCCGACGGCTACAATGAGAGCAGACCAAAGAATACTGCCGGAAAGAGCACCAAGCGAGAGATAGAAATGGCCGAAGAAGGTGGCTACCGCCAAAAGGCAAAAGCCCACTACCGAGAAGGAGTTGGCGAGCCAATTGCTTCCTTTTTCAGATACAGACATATAATAATAAGGTTGGATTAAATAGTTTGACTCAAGACAAGTTTTTGGCGTCCGTACGCTTATGATTTTTACTTCACCTTGCGCAGATAACACTCAAACATCTGCCCCTGCTGAACCTGATTTCGGGCTTCACACTTCAACTTACCGGCCTCGCCGCGGCTACAGCGATAGAGATAGCGTTGAATGATACCGCCCAAGTTGCCACGGGCATCAGAAGGTTGCTGTATGGTCACACCTGAAGAAGAAATGCTCACCTGCAAGGGGGCCGTGTATTTCTCGTCGGTGCGATGGTTATGGATGAGCAGGGTGCCGGAGGTATGCGACGTAAACTGAAAATAGATTTTCACGGGATGACCCGTAGCGGTCTCGTAGAGCGGCGTGGTGCTCTCCCACAGTCCCAAGATGGCGTCGGGACGTTTCACCACATCATCGTAGCTCATAAACTCTCCCCGGATGCGATTGAGCGCTGCGCGTATCTGTATGAGCGGGCCACATCCTTCGCCCACCTCGCGGCCGGTCTCCTGAAGTATCTTGATGATTTGCTCGGCCGTCAAACTGCGGTCCAGGCTCTTCATCAACGCCACGGCACCTGTCACGATGGGCGCGGCCATACTCGTACCTTTCATCATCATATATCCCGTCTGTGACGCACTCCATATCTCATCACCGGGAGCCGAAACCGATGAATAGTCTTTGGCACCTTTGACGCCGTCGGGCCTATAGCCGTAATTGCTAAAATCCGTAGGCTTGAGGTCACGTCCCACGGCCGAAACGCGAAGCGTAGTGTTGTTGCGTTTGGAAGCATCCAAGCCGGCCAAGACGTGCTCGTTGCCGGCAGCCCAGACAATCACACAATTGCGGTCGGCGGCAATCTTGAAGATGAAGTCCCAGATGTTTTGGGCGTATTTCTTTTTGACGGAACGCCGGATGATTTCCATTTGTTGCTCGGGGCTCAACTGGTTGGCACCGGGCACTACCGAACCTATGGAGACGTTAATCACATCGGCGCCTTTGTATATGGCGTAGAGAAGACCCTCTGCCTGTGCCAAACTGGAAGAGATGATGAACTGATTGCCGGCGGCGTCAGTGACCAGTTGGTCGTAGAAGACACTGACGGGCATAAGTTTACATTCGGGTGCTATACCACACACGCCAGTGCCATTACCGGCCGTGCCGGTGGCCAAAGCGGCCACATGCGTGCCGTGGGAGATTTGCTCTATCGGGCCAGCCGGCGGAGCCACGTTGCTACTGCGCCGCACGGCACTGAAGGGAGCAACCACCTTGCCGGCAAATTCGGGATGGGCGAGATTGAAGAAACCGTCGACCACGGCCACGGTGACGTCGGCACTACCACGGGTCACGTCCCAGGCCTCGTAGGCTTGGATGGGAGCGAAATACCATCGCTTGGCCTCGTCAGAAAAGTCGGGGTCGGTAGGCCTAAAGGCCGTCTGGAAGATTTCTTCGTCAAAGAACTTAAACTTAAATTCCGGCATCTTTCCCGGCATCTCGTTCATCACCTGAACGGCCGTACCGGCGGGGATGGCTATTTGCACGAGATAGGTCAAATCATCGTAGAAGACAATCTGGTAGGCCGGATCGGGATAGACCTGTTTGAATTTCACGGCAAAATCGCGCATAGTGTTCTCGTTCTCTTTCTCGAGAATGAGATTAAGGCGGTTGTTCACCACCGTGCGGCCGTCTTCAGGCTGCTCCACGATGTTGTCGTCGTCGGGCTGCTGGGGATGGTTGTCCACAGGATCGGGCAATTGCGGCACATCCTCGTAGGGATTGACAGGCCAGTCGGCTGAGTCTTGAGAGGCGTCCCAATCGGCAGAGTCTATAGGTTCGTACCAGTTGTCTTCGTCGCTACCGTTGTGGCCGCAGCTTCTGACCGAAAGCAAAAGGAGCAGCAACAGCCCCGTGAGCACCACGACAAACAAAAGATAGCGCCAGGCGAAAGGCCAAAAGCCGCCGCCACGCTTTGAAGTCTTCTCTTCGCGGATTGACAATTTCTTCATATACCTATAATATATATAGAAATAATATACTTGGGATTAAGGGGTACGCGGCCTTAGGCCAGCTCTTGGAGCAAAGCTTTGAGTTCGTCGTTGGCTGCTTGGTCGTAGTTGGGCACTTGGTTACCGGCCACGTAAGCTATCAAGACACATTCTTTCCATTCAAAGAAACCCTGCTCAACGCCGGGCGTAATCACGTTGACGCCGGCACTCATATCGTCAAACAAGGCGGACAGTTCGCTCTCTGTATAGGTTTCCTTGCGCGACTTGCCGATGTAGCGGAACAAGGGCAGGGCGCGACTCTGTGTGAGGCTGCGCAACGTCTCTACCTCTTCGGCACTTCTCGAGCCAAAGCCTAAGTCGCCTACGAAGTCGTTGATGAGACTGGCAATGATGTCGGCAATAAAACTGGCATTGATTGTGCCGACCACCACGTTCACATAGGGGGCTATGGCCTGCTCTATCTTTTCGTCGAGGTGGAGGGTGTCTGCTGTGAGGGCTATGCGCTCAAGCAGGCCCGTCATCACGATGGGGCTGAAAAGCACATCGGCCGTGAGCGTTCCGACGAGTTCGGGCGAGGTCAACTTGTTTTTCCACATCTCCAAGACTGCGTCGGCGATGTAAACCGAATTGGTCTTGCGTTTTGTGGGCGGGGAGAAAAGTTTGGCCACATCTACGCCATGGGAGGCTAAATAATCTTTGGCCTCGGCTTTGTCTATGAAACCGTAGGTATTGATGAGACATTGCCAACGCTCGTCGTCTGTGGTGCATGACTTCAATTGCTCGCCACACGTCTTGAGTATCACCTCATAGTCTTTGTTGGGATTGTGGGTCTCTTCGGTGAGACGTCCACTGGCTACGAGGTCGTGCACAAGCTGATAGACCTCTTTCTCCGTGATTTGCAGAGCGGCGATGAGATGGCCGAAATAATAGCTGTCGGCGTTGAAAGTGAAGTCAAGCTCTCGGCCCACGCGATTGGCTTTGCGCAAGTTGTCTTCAAAGATTTTCTCTGCATCGTCGTCGTGATAGTAGTCTTTCATCAAGGCCGTTACGGCACGTTTCACCTCACTGAGTTTGTCGGCAAATAGTTGGTCGCGGGCTGTGTCCATACGGCGTGCCACGATGGCAAGTTGCTCAATGATATAGAGCGAGCCGTCGTTATTGAGCGAGGCGGCTACTTCCCACGACTTGGCGGGGTCGGCAAAGAGGGACTTGACGCTGGCCGAGTTCACAAACGAGTCGCGCAAACGGGCGTAGAAGTTGACGTGTTGGCCGTCCACGACGATGTCTTCGATGAGACAGCGGCTCTCTTTGCCACCTTCGGGCGTATAACCTTCGTAGAGCCGGTTACCGTCGCCCTGCGTGCCGGAATATTTGTAGTCGCGCAAGAGGTAGCAGTTTTTGAAAGTGACACCTGGCGCGGTCCAATTGCCAAACCAAGTATCGGGTTTGGCTTGGAAGCACATGTCCCTGAGCACGGTGACGAAGCGCTCATCCCAACGTTTGTAGAGTTTGTCAGGGGCGTTGAGGGCTGAGTTGGTCTTATAGGCGAGGTCGACGTTGAATTTGGTGGCAATGACGAAGAAAGGCGCCACGCCGCCCATATCGGTGATGCGCTTGGCGCGTTGTTCAGGCGTATGTCCCACGTATGCGTCAATCCATTCGGCCAAAATGCGATACATAAGCGACACCTTCAGGTCGGAATAGTCGTGGCAATAGAGCAGGATGTTGACCGAGAGGGTTTCGCAGTATTTGTTGAAGAGGAAAGCCACCTTACCGCGCTTGACGATGGAGTCGATGTCTTCGGTGATGCGTCGCGCTTCGAGAGTCAGTCGGGGGCAGGCTCCAGGGAAGTCCATCAAGTCGTTGTCGGCCAGGATGTCTTTCACCACCGTGCCTTGGGTGAGGCGGCTTTTCACATCGGGAGAGATTTTGGTGAAATCATATTCCAATTCGGCCTTGAGATAGTCGTCTTCGATTTTGAAAACAGTCTCTTTGCAGAGTGCCGAAACGACGGCTTTCTCCATCTGCGGCAGACGCTGCAACTCGCCGTTGCGGCCGAGATAGGCCACTTCGGTGTATCGCTCATCGTTTTGGTCGAACTCTCCTTTCAAGCCTTTGAGGCATTTCACGGCCATAATGGTGCCGCGGTCGTTGAGCACGGCTTCGATGGGGAGCCAAGCTTCGCGGGCATAGTCCAGACCGGCTAAAGCGTCAAGCAGGCGTAGGAAGAGCGCCGTCAAGGCCTCGTTGTTGTACCACAGCGGGGCGAAGATTTTCGACCATTCTGATGCCGGCACGCGACGGACCACCTGAGCGACAAGCGTGAAGTAGTTGGAGTTCCAAAGCATACGCGTCGGCGCCTCAAGATATTTACGGAGGTATTCGCGCAACTCAAGGATGTCGTCTTCAATCAAGAGTGTCTGCACCTCTTCGCGGTCTTTATAGGTGTTATAGATTTCCAATCCGATGGCCTTGATTTCTTCGCTATCAAAGGTCTGATAGTCGTTGACGTCATTGAAATAGCCGTCAACGAGTATGGCGGCGATGTCGGCGGGTCCGAGCAGTTTGATATAGACCGGATAGTCGGCGCGATATTTCTGTGGATTGCGCTTGAAGGCACTGAACCGCGTCACCACGCCCGTAGCCTCGGTGTTGACGGTGGGCGGGTTGATTTGTTCGATGAAATTGTATTCCTTGCCGCCGGCTTTGACCTTGAAGGGCAAGCGCCCGTGCTGCAAGAGATTGCTCATCACATACGACTTTCCTTTCTGGCTCTCGCCGTAGGCTGCAATGGCGGGATTTTCAGTTTCGGCCTCGGCCATATTGCGCAGTTTGCAACGCTCGCTCACCAGCTGAAAGAAGCGCTGGCCGTAGTGGTCGGGTTTGTGCTGGCGTATCCACGTCAGCGCCTGGTCAATATTGTTGATTTGTTGCTTTATCTTCTGAAGCATATCGTTGACTTTTTGACTCGTAGACTTGTTTTCTTGTTGACTCCGTTATTTAATAGACAATTCAAACTCGCCCTTGTCGAGCCAGTATTTACCGTCGTCGGCCAACGACTGTGGCACGAGGCGCACGGCCGTCTTGGGCAGGTTGTTGCCGGTGGCGTCAGAGACTTCTTCCAGTTCAATGCGCTCGCGGTCTTCGTGATAGTTTCGCGAGAGGCAGAGTCGGAGCGTTGAGCGGCCTGAGTCGTTATAGATACCATAGAGCGGCCGGGCCTGATAGGTGCGTCCTTCAATCTGTTTGCAGCCGATGAAGGCGGGGAAAGTGTAAAGATTGAGAATGACGGTGGACTTTTCGGGCGAGAGGAGTGTCTCCTTGACTTGTTGCGTGGCGGGGTCGAAGAGACCGAGATAGTGTGCAGTGGGACGCATCTCTGTGGTCATTCGGCTGAAGTCTATGACCAAGCCGTTGAAACCGGTGTGTGAGGCTGTATGACCTACCATACCACCCACGGCCACCACGCTCTTCTGGTCGAAGAAATAGCCCTGGCCGTCTGAGAAGGGGTACCACGTACCGACGTGATAATCGCCGAGGCGTATGAGCCTGTCGGGCGAGAGGGGATAGTATTTGACGAAAAGTTCAGTGATAGTGTCAAGTGACGTGGGGCGGCCTGCCAGCACGAGGATGTCGCAATGATAGGCGTAGAGCACTACGGCGAGCTGGCGCATAAGGGGCTCGAGTACGGCTCTGATGTCTGAGGCCACACGGTCAGGGTCGTAGCGCCACTCAAGTTCCTGCAACTTGAAACCGAAATGCCGCTCAAAGGCTTCAAGCAGATAGGTGGAGGGTGGCATCTCGCCGAAGATTTCATCATAAGTGTAGATGCGCGACGGGCGGTGGCGGCGCAGCAGATCGAGCAAGAGTTGGGCAATGGGCACTGATATCTGCGTGTTGAAGTCGCGACGATTGCGGCGGTCACGAGCCGTCATCAAGTTGCTGTCTACACCAAAGAAGTCGTGCACGAGGTTAGAGGCAAACACCTTGATGGCATTTTCTCTCTCGGCTGTCGAGCCGGCGTGGAGAATGTCTTCCATTTTGCCGCGATAGACACCGGCGGCCAGCGACATACCTTCAAGGCAAGGCAGGGCTCGCAGCTCGTCGTCAGTGGCGGCCAAGAGGCGCTGTTCGAGCGAACTCTGTATGCAGCCCAGAGTGGGTGTGGCATGATGATCGCCTTCAATCACAAAAGTCTGAATGAGACGGCGCAAGATGTCGTCACCAGCCAGATAGAAGCTGTCCCAAAACTTGGGAACGGGCACGATGCGCGTCCCGGTGTCGCCTTCATATTCATAGGCACAAATCATAATGTCGGTGGTGCCGGCGCCGATGTCCACTGAGCCGATGGTGAGGGCTTTTTTGTCGTATCCCTCGGCTTTGAGTTCGTCGCGGACGTGGCCTTTCATTTCAAAGAAACGGGCCACCTCGCCGTTATAACGCTGTGCAAGTTCGGCGTAAAGATAAACAAGTTGGCAGCAAGAGGCCTCATCGTAACTCCATTGGCGCTTTTTCACGCCAAAATCTGACGTCTCTTTGAGCGACTCGGGCGAAGGAAACACCTGCGCGGGACTGAGTGCAGGGTTGAGGTTCATAATGGCCTGCCAGGCATCGACGGCGGCCTGGCGCAAAGTGGCTTGTTCGCTCAACGGCATAGCCGTGGGACTGGTGATGATGATGTGGCGCAGGCGCCTACGGCAGTCCACGTTGCCGTGCGTGTCGCGGAAACGTGGACCATTGATTTGGGCCACGGCTTGCTGCAACACTTCCACCATCACAAACGTCATGAGCGACGAGCGGGAGTAATGGAACGTGAGGTCAAGGCCGGCGCCGTCGGGCAGAAAGTGTCCTTGGGCGTCAAACTGCTCTGAGAGGCCCTTTATATATATATTATTGTCTATGTTGACATTGGCTGGGTCGTTCACCGACACCAGTGTCTGCCATTTGCCTTCAAACGGGGCCTCGTCCCAAAGGTAGCGCTTGGGGCTGGAATAGTTGGTGCAGAGTTCGCTCGTGTCGGCTTCTTCGCGCGAACGGTAGACCAGATGGCGGGCCTCCTCTCCCACTCTGACGAAACTTTTCCAGACGAAAAAGTCTTCATCGAGCCGCAGCGCGCCACCGAAGTCGGCCTTGCGGAAAACGATGCGCATATCGAAGGGATTGCCATAGAACTTGTGGGGTTCGGTGAGGTCGCGCAGTTCGAGCATCTGTGCACGCGTGAAGTCGCCTTCTTCAAAGAGCACACCGCAGGTGCGCGAGTTGCCGATGTCGAGCACAAGGTCTACGTCTATCTCGCGTGCGTCGCCCTTATAGAGTTGCACCTCGGGCGCCGCGCCCACTTCTCTCAAAAAGGCCGTGAGATAAACATACCAGCCGAGCACGTGGAAGGCGGTGCTTTCCTGAGTGCCGTCGGTCTTGACGCCACAAAGCGAGAGGATATATTCGGCAAAAGCGTTTTGGCCCTCCTCGAGCGAGAGGAAGCTCAGCATATGGTCTGTCTGCGGGCAGAGGCGATAGGTCTTGGGGGCTGTCTCGTTGGGATAGAAATAAGGGCGCATGACCGAAAGCGGATCGTCGGCCGTGGCGGTGTCGAAAGCCCAAGTGAGGCGATAACGCCGCGCACCCTTGTGGATACCCTCGCCGAGGTCGTCAATCTTGACGCGACACCATCCCAGGGGACTGTCCATCACGCCGTCGGTACCAGCCATCTCAAGCATCGGCATAGGCAACCATTTGCCCAGCAAAATCTCCCAGGCGGGAATTTTCTCATAGCCACCGGCCGGGTCGGGCAGGCGCAAATGGCCAAGAGCGTTGATGCCAAACACCTCTTCGTCGCCGTCTTTGAAAGTACCGAAAAGCGCCGTGGACAAATCCGGCAGCATACGCTGCAGTCCCATCTCGTCAAGCACTTCTTGTCCGGTCGACGTCAACTCGAGTGCGCTTTTCTCGCGCAGTTCGCTCAGAGTGACATACACACTCTCGTCCGGCTTGTAGCAAAGCAGGTCAAAGAGGGTTTCACCCGTGAGAAAGTCTTTTTGCTCGCAGAAAGCGAATTTCAGCAGGTGTCCGTTTTGATATTGAAACGGCTCGGTGGGATTGAACTCGACCTCGCGGGTTATGAATTGCAGTCCGGAGTCGGCAATGAGGTGTTCCATAATATTGGGCAACTTTTTGAGGCTATTGGCTGTCTATAGCCGTGGTTTTTTCACGTTCTCACGCGCCTGTGCGCGTATTTTTATATATGTCCTTGCAAATGTAAACAATTATTTCAAAACCGCATTTTAATAATAGGTTTTATGCTTATTTTTTTGAAAAGCCTGTCGTTTTTTGTCGGCAATGCCGCCGTTTTGTTCAAAAAGCGCGGTTGGTCGTGACGCGGCAACGGCCGTTTCCTGTAAAAATTGAGCATTTTTGTGTTTTGAGCGAAAGATAGGAAAAATGTGCTAAAAGTGCTGGCTGTTTTTGCCATATTACTGATAGACTGCCTGTTACGGCTAGCAGTATTTTTAAGGCGGTGGCACGGAGCGCCGAAAAGGTGAAAAAATCGCACGAAAAATAAGGCGCGTTTTTCCTGAAATAGGGACAGGAAATGCTGACCTTAGCCCCGTAACGCCTTGAAGCACAAAAAAAGAGGCCGGAAAGCCTCTCTCTTCTTTTTTCTACGTCAAAGATAGACTTTTTTGAGACGGAAGGGAAAGACAAACTTGCTTGGATTAGACGAGCCGCGGAGAAGGGAGGCGAAGTCAATAAAAACAAGTTTTTCTTGTCTCTGGACGCATTTGCACTAACTTTCGCCTGCTGCGCAAGTTAGGCTGCGCTCGGCAAAGTCCAATAAAAAACAAGTTTTTCTTGGCATTCCGCTCACCTTGCACTAACTTTCTCCTGCTGCGCAAGTTAGGCTGCGCTCGGCAAAGTCCAATAAAAAACAAGTTTTTCTTGGCCTTTGCTCTCGCTTGCACTAACTTTGTCCCACGAAAAACAATCACAAAGGCCTTTGACCCACAGACATCCTTCTCACAAAATCATTACCCACAACGACTCTACCACTCGCCGCACAACGCGACGGGCTGTTTGGTTGTGGACGGCAGTCTGCTGCGCACTTTTCCTTATTTGCCTGCCTGCCACAGCGCAACAAGACCCTGCCTTCTTGCACTATTGGCAACTCGAACCGCAATTCAACCCTGCCGCCGTGGGACGCTCGCCGATGCTCAACATCAGAGCGGCCTATCAGACTCATGCCACGGGATTTGAAGATGCCGGAGGCACCATGTATGCCGGTGCCGACATGGCCTTCCAACTGGGCAAAACACGACACGGACTGGGCGTGACGTTTCAGAAAGACGAAATAGGACTCTTCTCACACCAACGCTTCTCACTGGCCTATGCCTACCACTTCAAACTCTTCGGCGGCACACTGAGCATCGGCGGCGCTGCCGATATGCTCAACGAAAACGTGGACGGCGCCAAAGCCGACCTCGGCGACGCCTCCGACCCGGCTTTCCCCTCTTCGTCATTGAGCGGTTCGAAATTCGACGCCTCGGCCGGACTATGGTATGCCCACGGACCGTGGTACGTCGGACTGTCGGCCCAACACCTCACTGCACCCACCGTGCTCTTGGGCGAAAACAACGAAATCAAAATAAAATCACTCTATAATTTTACGGCAGCATACAATATTCGCACACGAAATCCGTTATTTATAATAGCGCCGTCTACCCTCTTACGCTACGACGGCACCGAACTGCGCGCCGACATCACCGCCCGACTGCTCTACCAGCGCGACAAAAAGCGGCTCTACGGCGGCGTCAACTACAGCCCGAGCCACAGCGTGGGCGCTTTCGTGGGAGGTTCCTTCCACGGCATAGACATCAGCTACTCCTACGACGCCAACACCGAAGGCATCGGCATAGACAGCGGACAACACGAAGTGACCATTGGCTACAGCCTTGACCTTAACCTCGGTAAAAAAGGCAAAAACCTGCACAAAAGCGTGCGCTTCCTTTGACAACAACAAAGGCAGACCAACCCTGCCAACAGCATAAAACTATCTTCACGATGATGACAGACAACACGCATACCACGCCCCGACAGACCAGACGCCTGATGGGGATTTTGACATCGGCGATGACGCTCGCCTGCGTACTCACAGCCTGTGTGGGCGGTGGCAGAGCGATGATGAGCGGCGGTGAAGTAACCGGCTCACGCTCGACGACATTCAACGAACCTACGCCCTACGGTATGGTGGAGGTGAAACGCGGTTTCCTCAAAACGGGCATGGCCGACGGCGACTCGCTCTGGGGCATGCACTCAGCCACCAAAGAAATCTCGGTAGACGGCTTCTGGATGGACCAAACGGAGGTGACCAACTCCATGTATCGCCAGTTTGTGGAATGGGTGAGAGACAGCATCATCCGCGAAAGACTGGCCGACCCGCAATATGGCGGCGACGAAACCTATAAGATCACCGAAGACAAATATGGCGAACCGGTGACGCCTCACCTTAACTGGGCCAAACCCATTCCCTGGCGCAAACCCGACGAAGAGCAGGAACGGGCCATCAAGAGCGTTTACCGCACCCATCCCATAGACGGCACGGTGATGCTCGACGTCCGACAAATGACCTATCGCTATGAAATCTTCGACTACGAAAAAGCTGCCCTGCGCAAATACCGCCTCGACCCGCGCGAACGTAGCCTCAACACCGATCATCCCGCAGATCCCGACGAAGTGGTCATGATTTCAAAAGACACGGCCTACATCGACGACGCCGGAAACATCGTCAGAGAAACCATAGAACGCCCACTCTCGTCGCTCTACGACTTTCTCAACACCTACATCGTCAATGTCTATCCCGACACCACCTGCTGGGTCAATGACTTCACCAATGCCAGCAACGAGACCTATATGAGACTCTATTTCTCTTCGCCGACCTACAACGACTACCCCGTGGTGGGCGTGACATGGGAGCAGGCTGAAGCCTTCTGCGCCTGGCGCACCAGCTACCTGCTAAGAGGACTCGGACCTCAGGCGCGGTATATACAACGCTATCGCCTGCCGACAGAAATTGAGTGGGAATATGCCGCACGCGGCAAAGAGGGCAACCCCTTCCCCTGGCAAGGCAACGAAGGCAAGAACGACAAAGGCTGCTTCTTTGCCAACTTCAAGCCCGACAAGGGCAACTATACCGAAGACGGCAACCTCATCACGTCGAGAACGGGTATCTATGGCGCCAACAGCAACGGCCTTTATGACATGGCCGGGAACGTGGCCGAATGGACCAGCACGGTCTTCACCGAAAGTGGCGTCGATGCCATGGCCGACCTCAACCCTCAGCTCAAATACAACGCTGCACAAGAAGACCCCTATGTGCTCAAACGCAAAAGCGTGAGAGGCGGCTCGTGGAAAGACCCCATATCAATGGTGCGCTCGGCTTGGCGCTCGTGGGAATACCAAAACCAGCCACGCTCATACATCGGCTTCCGCTGCGTGCGCTCAAAAGCCACCACCACAAGCAGCAATGCTAAAAAATAACATCCGGGCCACAAGCGACCACACGGCCTTACGGCCCAACCCCAAACTAGCAATCCAACGTCATGCCAAAGATTAATTTCGTTGTTCGCCTGCAACACTGGATGGACAGTGTGCCGGGTCAGACCTTCCTGAACTATGCTTATAGCTGGGGCGCCGCCATCGTTATCCTTGGCGCCCTCTTCAAACTCACCCACCTGCCGGGGGGCAACCTTATGCTCTTTCTCGGTATGGGTACCGAAGTGGTGGTGTTTTTCCTCTCAGCCTTCGACCGCCCGTTCGACAAGAACGAAGTGGGACGCGAACTGGCCCAAGACTATGAGACCGACGACGAAATCGCCGAGCGTCTGGGTCTGAGCGACGACGATGAGACCGAAAACGATGACGACCAAGAGGCCGTGGGCGACGAAGTAACTTCTGCTGCCGATGAAACGACTCCGCAACCTGCTTCCGTAGTGGCCGGCGGTGGCCAGACCATTGTCTTTGCCGGTGGTATGGGACAGCCCTCGGGTCCAACCGCTACAGCCGAATCGCCCGTAGCCGGTGCCACACCGGCCGCACCCGAAGAAGCAGCAGCCGCAGCCATCAACGCAATGACACCGGCCGGCAGCCAACCCTTTGCCTCAGAGGCCGAACGCCTCGCCGCCATCATCCGCGTGGCCAACGACGAACTGCTCCACCGCGCCCAAGCTGTGCTCTCGCCCGAAATGGAAGAGGCCACAAAGACCTATATCGAAAAACTTCAGACACTCGCCGACACCTTCACCAAAGTCGACGAACAAAGTGCACGCCTGGCCAAAGACAGCGAAGAGATGGAAAATCTCAACCGCACCCTCACCGGCATCAACAAAGTCTATGAGCTGCACCTCAAAGGCATTAGTCTGCAGGTGGGCACCATTGACCAAATCAACGAACAAACTCAGCGACTGGCCCAACAGATTGAAGAACTCAACGTGGTCTATGGCCGCATGATTGAAGCCCTCACCGTCAATATGCGTGGCAACGCCCCGACCGGCGGCAACACGGCTTCGTAAATAATTCTCCCCACACAATGGCTGTAAAGAAACGTCCGCTCTCCCCTCGCCAAAAGATGATAAACTTGATGTATATCGTCTTGCTGGCTATGCTGGCCCTCAATGTATCCAATGAGGTGCTCAAGGGCTTCGACCTGGTGGGAGAGAGCCTCAACCGCTCAAAAGACGGCGCCACAAAAGAGAATGAGGCCATCTACAATGACCTTGCCGAGCAACTGAAAGCCAACCCGACCAAGGTGCGCCCTTGGTATGACAAGGCTATGAAAGTGAAGCAGATGTCAGACTCGCTCTGCCTGCTGGCTGAGCACTTGCGGCAGGAAATTGCCATAGAGACCGACGGCCGCGACGGCAACCCCAATGCCCTCGAAAACCGCGAAGACCTCGATGCCGCGGGCCGCGTGATGCTGGCTCCTATGTCAAGCCGCGGTATGAAGCTCAAAGCCCAAATCGACAGCTACCGCAAACGCATTCTCACCTATGTCAACGATGCAAAAAAGCAGGCCATCATCGCCTCTAACCTGTCGACCGACGTACCAGACTCCCCCGAGAACACCGGAAAGAATTGGGCCGAATATATGTTTGAGGCTATGCCCTCGGTGGCCGCTGTGACTATGCTGGCCAAACTCCAGAGCGACGTGCGCGCCGCAGAAAACACCGTCTTGCAAGGACTCATTGCCAACATCGACATCAAAGACATCCGCGTCAATGAGTTGGGCGCCTACGTCTTGCCCGAAGCCACCACCCTCTATCCCGGCGAAACATTCCGCTCAAAGATTTTCATGGCCGCCATCGACACCACGCAACGCCCGGAAATCTATGTCAACGGCCGCCGCATCAGCGAAAACGGCCAGTACAGCTTCAACGTGGGCGGTCCCGGCGAATACAGTTTCTCGGGCTACATCCTGATGAACAACGCCGCCGGCGAGACCATCCGCCGCAACTTCACACAAAAATACAACGTCATAGCGCCGCCTATGGGTGCCACCGTGGCCGCCGACTTGATGAACGTGCTCTATGCCGGCTTTAACAACCCCATCAGTGTGTCGGCCTCAGGCGTGCCGAGAGACAAAATCAGCCTGTCGATGACCGGCGGCAGTCTCACCTCGCAAGGTGACGGTAAATATGTGGCCCGTCCGGCCAAAGTGGGACAAGACGTCACCTTCACCGTGACGGGCGTCGTGGGTGGCAAGTCGCAGAATATGGGTTCGTTCACCTTTAAGGTGCGCAAGTTGCCCGACCCGACGGCCTACATTGCCATTGGCCACGACCGCTTCAAGAGTGGCAAACTGGCTAAAGCCACTGCCGTAGGACTGCAAGAACTCAGTGCGGCCATCGACGACGGCTTGCTCGACATCCCCTTCCGCGTGTTGAGTTTCGAAACTGTTTTCTTCGACCGTATGGGCAATGCCCGTCCCGAAGTCTCTGCTGGAGCACGCTTCACCGACGCCCAGCGTGAACTCATCCGCTCGTTGCGCCGCGGCCAACGCTTTTATATCTCCAAAGTGCGTGCCATCGGCCCCGACGGCATAGAGCGCAACCTGCCTCAGGCAATGGAGGTGGTCATCAACTAATCACTTTGCAAACGGAAAATCATAACGACAATGAAACATATCATAGCGCTTATGCTCTGCTGCGTGGCACTGACGGCCACGGCTCAACCGCCCGCACGTCGCCAGGCCGAGACGCAGAAAACCACACAGGCCAAGACACCGCAAGGCTCGGCCTATCGTGATTTCCCCACAGCCCCCTCGATGCCGACAGACGCCTCCTGGCGCAGAGACCTTTATCTTTCGCTCGACCTGACGAAAGACAAAAACGCCGTGCTCTACTACCCCACGACGCCTCAAGACGGCCGTATGAACCTCTTCACCCATCTCTTCAAACTGTTGTTGCAAGGCAAAATCAAGGCCTACGACTACAAACTCGACGGCAACGAAGACTTCTCAGAGAAAAACCGTGTCGGTGTGAAAGATCTTATGGACCGCTACCACATCTTCTATGAGTCGCGCGGCGAGCAGGTGCGTGTGAACGACGCCGACCTGCCCTCAGATGAGGTAAAACTCTTCTACATCAAAGTGAGCCGTTACTACGACCAGCACACGGCCTCGTTCCGCACGGCCGTCACGGCGCTGTGTCCCGTGCTCAAGCGTGGCGACGACGACTTCGGCGGCACCGACTCGCAATATCCTATGTTTTGGGTGAAATACAGCGACGTGGCACCCTATCTGGGCAAGTTGATGCTTATGGGCAGCAACCTCAACAACGCCGCCCTTATTTCGGCCGACGACTTCTTCAACACCGAGGCCTACGAGGGCGACATCTACAAGACGGCCAACCTCCAAGACCGCATTTTGAGCAATTACTGTCACGACGAAACCCAACTGGCTCAAGAGCAAAAGCGCATCAGCAAGGAGATGGCCGACTTCCAAGACCGTGTCTATGGTCGCGACTCGGTGGCCATGGCCAAAGCGGCAGCCGAAAAGGCCGTGGCCGATAGCATTGCAGCCGCCAACGTGAAAGAGAAAAAGACCACGACACGCCGCACCTCCACTACCGGCCGACGCCAGGCCTCCACGACGGTCAAGACCAAGACCTCAAAACCCAAGAGCACCAAGTCGTCAGGCTCAAGCAAAAACGCCGGATTGAGTGTACGCCGACAAAGGCACTGAAAAGGCCGTCAAGGCCCTACCAACATAAAGCGAGCGGACAAGAACTGCAATGTTCCTGTCCGCTCGCTTGTTTGGGTTATGTCTTGACGCAGAATGGTAGGCGTAGTACGGTTGAAATCAAAGCGAAACCTTCTCGCCGAAAGAGAGGTCGCCGGCGTCGCCCAGACCGGGAACGATGTAGGCCGCGTCGTTGAGTTCGTCGTCGATGGCAGCCACCCACAGCGTCACTTCGTCACCGGGAAACTTCTCTGAGAGGCGAGCCACGCCTTCTTTGGAAGCGATGACGCTGCAAATGTGCAGATGGGCCGGCTGCCCCAGCCGGGTGAATGCCTCGTAGGCCAAGGCCAGACTGCCACCGGTGGCCAGCATCGGATCAACGAGGATGAATGTGGCACCCTCCAGCCGCGGCGCCGCCAAATAGTCGAGGCGGATTTTCAGGTCTTCTTTGGTACCCTCTTCGCGATAAGCCGCCACAAAGCCGGCGTCGGCATGGTCAAAGACATCCAGGAAACCCTGATGAAAAGCCAAACCGGCCCGCAAGACTGTGCCCACCACGATGTGGTCGTCGGGCGTAAGGATTTGTTTCACGCCGAGCGGTGTTTCGATTGTTTTCGCTGAATAGTGCAACGTCCGGCTCAGTTCGTAGGCCATCACATGTCCAATGCGCTCAAGATTGTTGCGAAACAGCGCCCGATTGGTCTGATAGCCACGGTGGCGTAGCTCAGACATATAAACATTGACCACAGAGGGCCGCTCTTCAAGATTAATGATTTTCATGGTAAACTATATGAGAAAGAAGGTTTTCACAAAATTACAAAGTTTTTAGATTAAACGGCGCGTAGGCTCCAAAAAAAGCGAGTCATTGGCAGGTAGAGAAGGATAATCCTCGTGTGTTTGAATTCCCTGCACTTCTTCAGCCTGCCCATCACGGCAGGACGCCTTACCGACACTTCTCCCACAGACGTCAAAACGTCATAAACCGCGAAATGACAAATGGGGTTTGCAATTGGCGGCTCTAAGCGGCCCAGTAATTTAAAAATCAGTTAATAAAGCGCGAAAAGTCAGCATAAAAAAAGCGATTTTAGTTTGGGTGAAAACCTTTTTTAGTAATTTTGCCCTTGCACGGGATAAATGTGCCGACAAGCGGTCGGCCTCCGTGAAGAAAGCAACTATATCACAAACCATTTTATTCATAAATCAATTATGGCAACATTAGATTTAAGCAAGTACGGCATTACCGGCGTAACCGAAATCGTACACAACCCCTCTTTCGAACAGCTGTTTGAAGAAGAGACCAAAGCAGGCCTCGAAGGCTTCGAAGTAGGTCAGGAAACCGAACTCGGTGCCGTCAACGTAATGACAGGTATCTACACCGGTCGCTCACCCAAAGACAAGTTCATCGTAATGGACGAGAACTCAAAAGACACCGTTTGGTGGACGAGCGACGAATACAAAAACGACAACAAGCCCGCTTCTCAGGAGGCTTGGAAGGCTGTCAAGGAACTCGCCCAGAAGGAGCTCTCCAATAAGCGTCTTTTCGTGGTTGACGGTTTCTGCGGCGCCAACAAAGAGACCCGCATGGCTGTGCGCTTCATCGTTGAGGTAGCTTGGCAGGCTCACTTCGTGACCAACATGTTCATCCGTCCGACGGCCGAAGAACTCGCCGAGTTCGAGCCCGACTTCATCGTCTACAACGCCTCTAAGGCCAAAGTTGAAAACTACAAGGAGCTTGGCCTCAACTCTGAGACTGCCGTTGTATTCAACATTACCAGCCGCGAGCAGGTAATCATCAACACTTGGTATGGCGGTGAGATGAAGAAGGGTATGTTCTCAATGATGAACTACTACAATCCGCTCAAGGGCATCGCTTCTATGCACTGCTCTGCCAACACCAACATGGACGAGACCAGCACCGCCATCTTCTTCGGTCTCTCAGGCACCGGCAAGACCACTCTCTCTACCGACCCGAAGCGTAAACTCATCGGCGACGACGAGCACGGCTGGGACGACGAAGGCGTGTTCAACTACGAAGGTGGTTGCTATGCCAAGGTCATCAACCTCGACAAAGAGAGCGAGCCCGACATCTATGGCGCCATCAAGCGCAACGCCCTCCTCGAAAACGTCACCGTCGACGCCAACGGTAAGATTGATTTCGCCGACAAGAGCGTGACCGAGAACACTCGCGTAAGCTACCCCATCGACCACATCACCAACATCGTGAAGCCTATCAGCAAGGGTCCGGCTGCCAAGCAGGTTATCTTCCTCTCTGCCGACGCCTTCGGTGTGTTGCCTCCCGTGTCTATCCTCAGCTCTGAGCAGGCCCAGTACTACTTCCTCTCCGGCTTTACCGCTAAGCTCGCCGGTACGGAACGTGGCATCACCGAACCCACTCCCACCTTCTCGGCTTGCTTCGGCCAGGCCTTCCTTGAGCTCCACCCCACCAAGTATGCTCAGGAACTCGTGAAGAAGATGGAAAAGAACGGTGCCAAGGCTTATCTCGTCAACACTGGTTGGAACGGTACGGGCAAGCGCATCTCTATCCGCGACACCCGTGGCATCATCGACGCCATCCTCGACGGCTCTATCGACAAGGCTCCGACGAAGGTTATTCCTTTCTTCAACTTCGTTGTGCCCACAGAGTTGCCCGGCGTAGACACCAACATCCTCGACCCGCGCGACACTTACGACTGCGCTTGCAAGTGGGAAGAGAAGGCCAAAGACCTCGCTGCCCGCTTCATCAAGAACTTTGCCAAATATGAAGGCAACGAAGCCGGTAAGGCTCTCGTGGCTGCCGGTCCCCAGCTCTAAATCCAGAGCCTGCGGCACCAGCGTGCCTTAATCCATAAAGACTGCACGTCTCGCTCGCTGAGGGCGACGACGTGCAGTTGGTTTTTACAGCCCAGCCACTCCACTCCCCTTTTACCTTCTGAACCTGAAAACCATGCCTTCTCCTCTATCTGACGCTCCCCAAACGCCCATCACCGCCACCGACGCGGCTTGCATCTTTGAGGAACTCCATTCGGCCCTGCAGACTATGCCGATGACCGCTGAGGCCTTCGACGCCTTGAGCCGCGCCCTCTCCCTCGTGCTCGACCGCAAGACCGCCGGACTCAGACTAAAGTTTTCGGGCCAGTTTTCCAAGACCGACTATCTGCTGGGGCAATATCACGCCGACGCCCGTCTGTCCTATAGGGTGAACCGCACACGACGCTTCCTGCGTCAAAGGCACGAAAAAAGCTCAGACGAATTGGAACGCTATTTCGCTCCCTGTCTGAGCGCGCTCTGTGCCTTCACGGCTCTCGTCTATGAGACGTCCATCCCCCAAGCTCTGAAGGGTTCAATGACAGACAAGTGGCCCACGGAGAGCGAACAAGTGGAGGCCGACTATCTGCGCGTCATCGTGAAGGCGGTCTTAGCCGAAGGGTTCAAGGCCGAAGAAGACAAGACCGGCCGCGAACTCACCATCTCTTTCACCGCCTGGACCGACGATCCCGAAACAGCCGACTGGTCATACCTGAAAGAGTGGCTCCGTGTGGGCACGCAGGTCAACGTCGTCCGTCCCAAACGCCAGAACGACGGTAGCCTCAAACCCGAACTGCTCATCTACGAACCCGACCTGCTCATCGACATTTCCAACGTGGCAGCGTGTTTTGAAGACTATGCCCACAGCGCGCAGGTGGGACTGTTGTCGCGCCTTATGCCGCAAGAGACCACCGAGGCCATCGTGATGGGAAACCTCGCCGGCCAGTTGCTTGACGACGAATTGCACGGCGCACCCGAAGACCTCAATGAGGCTTACAAAAAGAGTGTCAAGACGTTTTTCAAGAAACAGGCACTCAATTTGTTGTCGGTGAAACTCTCGGCCGACTTTCACCAACGCGGGCTCGACCAACTGCGTCACATTCGCCACGCTCTGACGGAAGCTCTGACGAAGGAGGTGAGCGGTTTCGACCGTCACCGGGTGATGCTCGAACCCACCTTTTTCTCAGAACAACTCGGTCTGCAAGGACGTATGGACTTCTTGCAAACCGACGGGCGGCTCGTGATTGAACAAAAAGCCGGCAAAGGCGGTTTCCCCTCGCACGATGCCGACACACCGGTGGCACAAACCAAACACTATGTGCAGCTGTTGCTTTATGTCACCCTCTTGCGCCACTCGGCTCTTCACGAAGAGGGACAGGCCGACGAGGGACAGGCCGAGAAGAAGCGGTTGCAAGCCTTCTTGCTCTATTCGCGCTATAAAAACAGTCTTGTGGCCATGTCTTATGCCCCACGGCTGGTGTTTGAAGCCTTCAAGGTGCGCAACGGACTGGCGGCACAAGATCTCTCTCTGGCTGCCGAGGGCTATGGCCGGCTCCTCAGTCTCACTCCCGACGATTTCAATGAGCGGCACGTGAACGGCAGACTATGGAACGAATGGCAACGGCCCAAGATTGACCGGTTGCTCCACACCATCCAGTCGGCGCCCGAGCCCGACCGCTCTTACGCATTGCGGATGCTGGCTTTTGTCCAGGTCGAACACCTGCACGGCAAAATAGGCACACAGACCAAAGCCTGTTCCGGTTTTGCGGCCAAATGGCACGAAGCCCTGCCTGACAAGCGCCAAGCCGGCACTATTCTCGACGGTTTGCAGCTTAGCCCGATTGAGGATGACACAGCAGAGAAGCCGACGACCATTGAACGGCTTGAACTGACCTTCACCAACCGGCTCACGGCCGGCGAGGCCGATTTCAGAAGAGGCGACATCGTGGTGGTCTATCCCTATACCAAAGACACCGAGCCCGATGTGCGCCGACCCATTGTCTTCAGGGGGACCATTGAAAAGCTCTACACCGACCGCGTCTGCGTGACCCTTCGTGCGGCACAAACGGGTGGTGAAGCCTTCCGCCATCATAAAGACGACTTATGGGCCATAGAGCACGACTTCATCGACGCTTCATACTCGTCACTCTATCGCGGCATAGTGCAGTTTCTCTCCTCCCCTCCCCTGTGGCGCGACCTGCTGATGGGCCGTAGCCAACCCACCACCGACGCCACCAAGCAACTCGTGGGCGATTATGGCGTTTTCAACGACTTGATGCTGCGCGTGAAACAAGCGTGTGAACTTTTCCTCATCATAGGGCCTCCGGGCACAGGCAAGACGTCTTACGGTATGGCCAACACGCTCGAAGAGGCACTGACCGAACCCGAGACCTCCGTACTCGTCACGGCCTATACCAACCGGGCGGTAGACGAGATTTGCAGCAAGCTGGTGGAGCGTGGCCACGCGTTTGTTCGGGTGGGAAGTCGTGTGGGCTGCGGAGAAGCTTATCGCGAATATCTTTTGGAGAATTTGTTGGAAAAAGAGACCACACTGGGCGGTCTGCAAACGCTCGTCAGAGACACGCGCATTGTGGTGGGCACGGTGACGGCCTTCAACGCCGCCTCAACCATCTTCAAACTCAAACACTTCGACTTGGCCATCATCGACGAAGCCTCACAGATTTTGGAGCCCCACCTGCTGGGCCTACTCTCGGCCACTCACGGCGGCGAACCGGCCATCAGCAAGATAGTCATGATTGGCGACCACAAGCAGTTGCCGGCCGTCGTGCAGCAATCGATTGAGGAGTCGGCCGTGACGGAACCTTGTCTGCAGGCCATCGGACTGACCGACTGCCGCCTGTCGCTCTTCGAGCGCTTGCTTGGGCGTTATGCCGAGAGGCCGGACGTGGTCTATATGTTGGAACGTCAAGGCCGTATGCACCACGACATTGCTGTCTGGCCTTCAAGCCGCTTTTATGCTTCGCGCCTCACCGAGGTGCCACTCGCTCATCAACTGGCACCTCTCAGCTGTCCTCAAGCAGCCCCGACTACCATCGACCAACTGCCCTCTCATTGCCGCTTGGCCTTCGTTCACGTGACCCCGGAGGCATCATGTGGTCCGGAAAAGGTGAACCAGGCCGAAGCCGAAGTAATTGCCCGCTTGTGCAAAGCCGTATATGACAAAACCAAAGACCACTTCGCTGCACCGACTACGCTTGGGGTCATCGTCCCCTATCGCGCACAGATTGCCGCTATTCGCACTGCCCTTTCGGCCTTTGACATTCCCGAACTCAGTGCCATAGGCATCGACACCGTGGAACGCTTCCAGGGGAGCCAGCGCGACTACATCCTATATGGGTTCACCGTGAAGCGGAGCTATCAGTTGGATTTCCTTGAAAGCACTACGTTTGTGGAAGCCGGCCAATGGATAGACCGCAAGCTTAATGTGGCCATGACGCGAGCCCGTAAAGCGCTCTTTATGGTGGGAAACGGCGATTTGCTCCGTCAGAGCCGCGTATTTGCCGACCTCATCGACTATGCCAGGAGTCGGCAGGCTCTCTTTGAGGTCTCGCCACAAGATGGCGGGTTGCGCAGGTGGGAGTGAAAAAGCAACCGCTCGACACACCACAAAAAAGGGCGAAGATGTAGAAGTCGCCGGCGTGTTCCGGCCTATATCATCGCGCGCGTACATTTATATACAATAGCGCTGCTCCGGAAGGTTGACCTTCTCGAAGCAGCGCTGACTATTCCTATTGTATTATTAACCGAAGTGACTTTTAAGCCTTCTTCTCAAGCTGAGCCACGATGAGCCACCAGCCGAAGCCGAGACCGAGCACACTGGCCAGGTTGATCACCGGCAAGAAGCTCAATACGGCGACACAGTGGGCAATGAGCATCACCAGAGCACCCTTACGGCCCAGGTCGCCAAGAGCCTGGCAGCTCAACATCTTGATGTAGGTGATCAAGAGGAGCACCCAAGCGGCAATGGCCAGCAACATACCAACGATGCCCACACCGGGGATCATATTGAAGAAGTCGGCCACGGCATAGAGAATGCAGCCTACCAAGAAGAGCGTACCGCCGGGGTTACCGATGGCCTCAAAGAATTTGCTTTTCCACACACAGAGGTAGACGAAAGCAGCGATAGAGCAAAGGCTGGCCAGCCAGTGGATGGTAGAAATGCCCATGTAGACGTTGAAGCAGCGGTTCCAGAAAGCCACGAGGATGCCAATCATCATAAAGGTGGCCACCTTTGAAACAGGGTTCTTCCATTCGCTCACCACATCTTTGTAGGCCATAACCATAGCCACAACCAAGGCGGGAATGCTGAGGAAACCAATCCAGAACAAAACGGGCACAAATGCACCAATCAAGGCGAAGAACGATGAACCGCCCACGCAGCCCACAACGATCCAGTTGGGCTGACGCTTCTGGGCCTGAGCATCGAGGATGCCAAACACCACGCCTACGGTAGCCAGACCTACGGCACCGAGCACGAGCACAATCTTGGAGAGGTAGAGCAGAGTAGCCACCCAGCCAAAACCGAAGAACGACAAGGCATAACGCAAACCGGCCATGAGACCATCTGCAAGATTAGGCAGACTGGCACAGAAGAGCAGCACAATGCCAGAAAGCAAGAACAGGAAATTCTTGATAGACTTGTTTTCAATCATAATGAAAAGAATTTAAGTGAATAAAGTATAAAGTTTCTCTGCAAATGTAAGCATAAAAGGCCTAAGTAAAGGCTATTTACCCTAAAAAAGTGCATTTTACACTGTTATGGGGTGTCAAATCGACATTTTGGAATGACAAAACGCAAGAGACGGACCAATATTTTGCTAATTTTGCACAACTCACATCACCGCACAGTCACTGCCATGTCTACTCCCCAACATACTTCCTCCTCACCCGACGCGCCCACGCATATCATCATCAAGGGTGCGCGCGTGAACAATCTGAAAAACATCGACCTGAACATTCCCTTGAACCGCCTTGTGGTGGTGACGGGACTCTCGGGCTCTGGCAAGTCGTCGCTGGCCTTCGACACACTCTATGCCGAGGGGAGGCGACGCTATGTGGAAAGCCTTTCGGCCTATGCCCGCCAGTTCTTGGGACGTATGCAGAAGCCGGAATGTGACTATATCAAGAACCTGCCGCCGGCCATTGCCATCGAACAGAAAGTCTCCACCCGCAACCCACGCTCCACGGTGGGCACCTCGACTGAGGTTTACGACTATCTGCGCCTGCTCTATGCCCGTATCGGCCACACGTTTTCGCCCCTGAGCGGCACGGAGGTGAAGCGCCACACGCCCGACGACGTGGTGGCGACAATCTCGGCCTATTCACCCGGCACGCGCTACACGGTGTTGGCTCCCCTACGCCGCTCTGAAGGCCGCACACTGCGCAAACAACTCCTTATCTATATGGAGCAAGGTCTCTCGCGCCTCGACGCCGACGGCGAGATGGTGCGCATCGAAGACTTCCTTGCCCGCGACGACAACAGGCTCGACCAGCCGACCGAAAGCTTGGACGATGACACACCGCTCTGGTTGCTCATCGACCGCGGAGTGGCAGACAGCAGCAAAGATGCCCTGTCCCGCCTGACCGACTCGGTGGAGACGGCCTTTTATGAGGGCGACGGCGTGTGCCTCGTCCGCATTTATCCCTCGGGGGTATTGCATAGGTTCTCCACGCGCTTTGAAGCCGACGGCCTCACCTTTCAAGAGCCTGACGACCATCTGTTTTCGTTCAACTCCCCTCTCGGTGCCTGCCCGCGTTGTGAAGGTTTCGGCCGCATCATCGGCATCGACGAACAGCTGGTGGTGCCCGACTCGTCCAAAAGCGTCTACGACGGCGCCGTGGCCTGTTGGCGTGGTGAGAAAATGGGGCTGTGGCGAGAAGCCTTCTGTCGTAAGGCACCAAAAGCCGATTTTCCCATCTTCACCCCCTATCACCAGTTGACGACGACACAGCGTGACACGCTCTGGCACGGCCGGGGCGGACTTGAAGACGTCTGTCTTGACGCCTTCTTCAAGATGCTCGAGGGCGAACAATACAAGATACAATACCGCGTGATGCTGGCACGCTACCGCGGCAAGACCATCTGTCCCGACTGCCGGGGCCGACGGTTGCGCCCCGAGGCCGAGAACGTAAAAATTGGCGGCCGAAGCCTGCCTGACCTTGTGGACCTGCCGCTGTCGGAACTCAAACGCTTTTTTGACAATCTCCAGCTTTCGGCCCACGACGCACAGGTGGCCGCCCGTCTGCTGCCCGAAATACAGAGCCGCCTGCAATTCCTCACCGACGTCGGACTGGACTATCTCACCCTGAACCGCCCTTCGGCCACCCTCTCGGGAGGTGAGAGCCAGCGCATCAACTTGGCCACCTCTCTGGGCTCGTCGCTCGTGGGGTCGCTCTACATTCTCGACGAACCGAGTGTGGGCCTTCATCCACGTGACACCGAGCGACTCATCGGCGTGTTGAAACGTCTGAGAGACCTGGGCAACACCGTAGTGGTGGTGGAACACGACGAAGAAATCATCCGTGCCGCCGACCACATCATCGACATAGGTCCCGAAGCCGGTCGGCACGGCGGCGAGGTGGTGTGGCAAGGCCCATACCTGCCGGCCGAGACTCCGGCAAAAGGCGTGAGCCACACGTTGGACTATTTGAACGGCGCCGAAACGATTGCCGTGCCCTTGAGCCGCCGAGCCTGGAACCGTCACATCGACATCATCGGAGCCCGTGCCCACAACCTCAAAGGCATCGACGTGCGTTTCCCTCTTGGGGTGTTGACCGTGGTGACGGGCGTCAGTGGGTCGGGCAAGAGCACTTTGGTCAAAGACATCCTCTATCCGGCGCTGTGCCGCCACCTCGACATCCCCGGGGACCGTCCCGGCGAACACATCCGTCTGGAAGGCGACCTCGACGCCATCGAGGCCGTCGAGATGGTAGATCAAAGCCCCATTGGCCGGTCGTCGCGTTCCAACCCCGCCACCTACGTCAAAGCCTACGACGAGATACGCCGCATCATGGCCGCACAACCTCTGTCCAAACAGATGGGCTTCACCGCCTCCACCTTCAGTTTCAATGCCGAAGGCGGCCGTTGCGAAAACTGTAAGGGTGAAGGTGTGGAGCACGTCGAAATGCAGTTTATGGCCGATTTGGTTTTGGAATGTGAAGCCTGCAAAGGCAAGCGTTTCAAAAAAGAAGTGCTTGACGTGACCTACCACGGCCAAAACATCCACGACATCCTCGAGATGACCATCAATCAGGCGGTGGAGTTTTTCGGGAAATATGGCGACAAGACCGTGGTAAAACGCCTCAAGCCGCTTCAAGAGGTGGGACTGGGCTACATCAAACTGGGACAGTCGGGCTCGTCACTCTCGGGAGGTGAGAGCCAACGCGTCAAGTTGGCCGCCTATTTGGCTCGTGAGCAGGCCCTGCCCACGGTGTTCATCTTCGACGAACCCACCACAGGCCTTCACTTCCACGACATCGCCACCCTTTTGCACTGTTTCTCGGCCCTCATTGAGCGCGGCCACACCATAATCATCGTGGAGCACAATCCCGACGTGATGAAAACAGCCGACTATCTCATCGACCTCGGACCCGAAGGCGGCCGTGGGGGCGGCAACCTCGTGGGCCAAGGCACACCCGAAGCCATAGTCGAGACCGGCAAAGGCTACACGGCCCGGGTCTTGAAGGGAAAACTTTAAGAGCTGAAAGCTGTGAGCGACGCGGTAAGCCCAACTTGCAAGCCTTGAACGATACAGCATTGAAATTGAGCATGAATTTGCTTTGGGGCATTTGTACGTAAAAGCACGGCCTTTCAGGCCGCCCCACTTGGCCGCTCAAATAAGCCCAAAATAAATCTCACATTCAAATCAATTTTTTAACACTCTGTCAAATCAGATCCCCACATATCATGACGAACACCCCTACTCTCCCCCTAATTGTTGCCTTTTTCCCAATCACCTGATCACACCGCCGTAACGCATTGAATTTGTGATAGATGCTGTGACTGGACGCTTCAATCACGCTCAATCACGTTTCGCTACTGTGAAGCTATTAAAAAGGGGGATTGAGCGTGACAAATAAATGCTGAAATCCCACAATTGCCATTTCCGTCGACCGGGAATGGCGATTTTTTTGTCCTTCAAACGGCCTTTCGCTCAAAAAAATGGCTTACCAGAATGGCGGCCATAAGGGCGCGAGCCACGGGAATAAGGCCGGGAAATCCTGTCCTTATGGCAACAACGCGTTGAATACCAACAAAAAAAGGCTCCGTCAAGAGCCTCCTCCTCTGTGGTTACTCCAAAGATAAGGGGAAAGACTTGAAGGGGAAAAGACATCAAAGACGGCATTTCTGTTTATCCACCCCAAAACACTCCCCGCCCGGAAAGCCTCGCCACCACGACTCAGGACATAAAAAAATCACTTGCCAGCCCAATAATCATTTATAATTCAAAATAATCGCGTATATTTGCACGCAATTTACTTCTTTTTAATATATAAGCGCCCTCTGCCCAAAAGGCCGGCGGGCAACGCGGCAACCTCAAAAGGCTGCCCTAAAATCGGCAAACAAACAAAATAATCATAAACAAAACAATCACAAACCACAACAATGCAAAACAAAGGATTTGTTAAATTCATTGCGGTCTTGCTGACTTTGATTTGCTGCTTCTATTTCTCGTTCTCGTTCGTGACGAACAAGTACAAGAAAGAGGCTGAAAAGATCGAAGCCACCAAGGGTAAAGAGGCTGCCCGTCAGTATCTTGACCAAAAGCGCGGCGAAAAAGTTTTCCTGGGTTGGAAAACGCTGGCCGACTGCGAGAAGTTGCAAATCGGCTTGGGCCTTGACCTCAAAGGCGGCGTCAGCTTCCTGCTCGAGGTATCGGTGCCCGACATGATTGCCACTTACGCCGGTTCCACCGCCAACGATGCCGATTTTCAAAAGCTCGTAGCCGAGGCTAAAGCCGAAGCGTCACGCACCGGTCGCGACTTTGTCGACGTGTTTATCGCCCACTACAACAAAGCCCATGGCGAGAACCAATTGGGCGCAGTATTTGCCGAAAAAATGTCGGGCGACGGTATCGACTTCAAGAGCACTGACGCCGACGTGAAAAAGGCTCTCGAAGAGAAAATCTCTGGCGCTGTGGACAATGCCTATGAAGTCATCCGCTCACGTATCGACCAATATGGTGTGGCTCAGCCCAACATCCAAATTCTCCGCGGTAAAGGCCAACTGGGCCAGATTATGGTGGAAATGCCGGGTGTGACCGACCCCGAAGACGTGAAGGAACTGCTCACGGGTAGCGCCAACCTTGAATTCTGGACCACTTGCGACGCTGCCGAGGTGCAGGCCGAAATGGCCGAGCTGGCCAAACTGCCCATCAGCGTGGAGCAGCCCAAAAAGGGTAACGCCGCCGAGATTGAAATCGTGGAAAAGACCATCGGCGATGTCTTGGCTCCGATTGGCGCAGGCAGCTGCGTGGTTGGCTCTGTAGCCAGCAAAGCTGAGGTAGTGGCCGTGGAAAAGGCCCTTCAGACGCCTCAGGCTGCCGAAATCGTACAGAACTTCCGTCTGGCCTTCTCTGCCAAACCCGAGGCCGGAAGCCGATATGCCCTCTATGCCCTCAAAGGTGAGCGCGGCGATGGCGGCCAACTGTTGCCCTCACTGAGCGGCGACGTGATTGCCGACGCCAAACCCGACTTCGACACGCAACACGGCGGACGCCCTGTGGTGTCGATGACCATGAAGAGCGACGCAGCCCGCGTATGGGCCGACGTGACGGGTCGCAATGTGGGCAAACCCATTGCCATCGTGCTCGACGGACGTGTCTACAGCGCCCCCGCTCCCAGTGAGCGCATCGGTGGCGGTTCGAGCCAGATCTCAGGCAACTTCACCCCCGACGCCACTCGCTCGCTGGCCATTGTGCTCAAGAGCGGTAAGATGTCTGTACCCCTCGTGGCTGTGCAGACCGAAACCGTGGGCCCGTCTCTGGGTGAGGCTTCCATCAAGGCAGGTTTCCAGGCCTGTGTCATTGCCTTCGTGCTGTTGATGGTGTTCATGTGCCTCTTCTACGGCTTCAAGGGTGGTATGGTAGCCAACGTGGCCCTGCTGCTCAACCTCTTCTTCACCTTCGGCATCCTCACCTCGTTCCAGGCAGCCCTGACAATGAGCGGCATTGCCGGTCTTGTCTTGTCACTGGGTATGGCCGTCGACGCCAACGTGCTCATCTATGAGCGCATCAAGGAAGAGTTGCGTGCCGGCAAAAACATCAAGCAGGCCGTGGCCGACGGTTACGGCAACGCCTTCTCGGCCATCTTCGACTCCAACTTGACCTCCATCATCACGGCCGTCATCCTCTACAACTTCGGTACGGGCCCCATCCGCGGTTTCGCCTTGACCCTCGGCATCGGTATCTGTGCCTCGTTCTTCACGGCCGTATGGCTCACCCGCATTGTTTACGAACACTTCGTCAACCACGGCAAGTGGCAAAAACTCACCTTCACCACAGGCCTGTCGCGCAAGCTCTTCAAGACCACGAACATCGCCTTCATGAAGATGGGCAAGAAGTCTATCATCACCTTCAGCGTGCTGGCCGTAGTCTTCATCGGCATCATCTTCGGCAACGGTCTGGCCCGTGGCATCGACTTCACCGGTGGCCGTAATTACGTCATCCAGTTTGAGAAAAACATCACGCCCGACGAAGATAAGGTGGCCGATGCCGTAGCCGCTGCCGTCAAGGAGTCGGACGACCCCAACGCATCTGTCTCTGCCTTGAAGGTGGTGACGGCCGAGAGTGTCTGCATCCGTGTCTCGACCAACTACCACATCAACGGTGAAGACGAAGAGGTGGACCGCTTTGTCTATGACGCCCTCCACAAGGCCGAACTCATCACGGCCGACTACGCCACCTTCAAAGACCGCGAAAACCGCGCCGGTGGCTCCATCGTGTCGAGTCAGAAAGTGGACAGCTCCGTGGCCGACGATATGACCAAGGGTGCCTTCTGGGCCGTCATCTTCTCGCTCATTGCCATCTTCTTCTACATCTTGATACGTTTCCGCAATGTGGCCTTCTCTGTGGGCAGCATCGCCGCACTGGTGTTCGACACGCTCTTCATCATCGGTATGTATGCCCTGTGCTGGCGCTTCGTGCCGTTCTCACTGGAAATCGACCAGACGTTTATCGGCGCCGTGCTGACGGCCATCGGTTATTCTATCAACGACAAAGTGGTGGTATTCGACCGTATTCGTGAAAACATCGGCCTCTATCCCAAGCGCGCCACCGAGCGTCTGTTCAACGAGTCGCTCAACAGCACATTGACCCGTACGTTGATGACCTCCATCACCACCCTCCTGGTGCTGCTCTGCATCTTCTTCCTCGGTGGCGACAGCGTGCGCTCATTTGCCTTCGCCATGATACTCGGTGTGGTATTCGGCACGCTCTCTTCCATCTTCCTTGCCGCTCCCGTCGCCCTCCGCGTCTTTGGCAAGAAACGCATCCGCGAAGAAGTGAGCAAATAACGCCACTCCATTATTTAATATAAAAGCCTGCCGCACAATTTTGTTGTGGCAGGCTTTTTTTGTGCAATAGCATAAGGGCCAAAGCCCTGCTTGTTGATTGGTGCGACAAAGCGCCGCCTCCACCCCACAACCCCTTAAATGGTCATAATTCACGAATTTATAGAAACATTTCTTGGGTTTTTCCTATATAATTCTTTACATTTGCAAAATCAAGTTTAATAACCTTATCCGTCTGCCTCGGTGCCTCTCTGTCTTTCCTTCGTTGGGCACCGCCGGCTCCTTTTCGTTTCGACATTTTATTTATATACAAACCAATACCCCCCAATCCTATGAAAAGAAAAAAAGCGCCACTCCAATCATTCAGGGCACTTTTTGCTCTGATGGGTATGCTGAGCCTCACCGCCTGTGTGGACGACAGCTACGACATGAGCAAAGACATCGACCTCACCATGGGGCTCGGGTCTGAGGGACTCCAACTCAATCTGGGTTCGACCGAAAAAATTATGCTCGCCGACCTGCTCGAGACCAGCGACGACGTCAAAACCGACGCAGCAGGACTCTATTATCTGGTCGAAGACGGTCAGACCGACATCAACTTCTCTGTCGGAGCCTTCACGGCAGCCATCGACAACACCACCCTCTCGCCTTCTTACGACGTCATCACCTACGACGACATCGCCCAGACTTCCCTGCCTTCAGGCACCGCCATCCCCGTGCCCTCCGGCTATAGCTATGCAGCCAGCGACCCCGTCACCGCCGAGGCCGACATGAGCTTCGACCTCACCGGCATTGAAGACGAAGTGAAATGGATCAAGAAGGTGTTGCCCGCCTCTGAGACCAACACGATGCACCTCGAACTCGAAGTGGAACAGAGTGCCGGACTTCATTTCGCCATCAAAGAAATCAACGGGCTCCAACTCACCTTCCCTGACTACATCCACCTCACCTCTCCGTCAAACGGCACAGTGAGCGCCAACGGCCGCACCTACACCGTCAACAACTATAGCGGCGCCGGCATCACCCATCTCGATCTCGGCACCATCCGCGTAGACGAGTTCAACCTGCCGGGCGAAGAAGGCAAGGTCAACGGCGGCACCCTCAGCCTGCACAACAAAGTCATCACAATGAGCGGCCGTTTCGCCTTCACCACCACCCAGGCTTTCAACATGAGCGCCGGTCAAAACGTCAAGATGCGCCTCTACGTCAGCCTCGGTCAGCGCGGAGCCACACAGAGCGAAGTGAACATCGCCCAAGTCACCGGCCGCTTCTCGCCCGTGGTCAACCCGCGCATCGACGACATCATCGTGTCTGACAACCTGCCCGACTTCCTCGAAGACGACAAAGTCACCATCAAGGCAGCCAATCCCACGGTGAAATTCCAGGCCGACATGTCTAACATACCCATGTCGTTCGACCTCCACGCCGTGCTCAATGGCTACAAAGACAACGCTGCCGTCACCACCATCAGCCTGCCCGAAAGCGGCAAGGCCAATGCCATCTCCGGCCGAGAAAACGTCATCTATTTCCATCAGGGAGAGTCGCCCTACGACCCCGCCGGCGTCAGCGCCGTGGCCGAGACGCATCGCGTGAGCAACATCTCTTCCATCTTTGAGAAACTGCCCGACTTCATCCGCGTCGACGTGGCCGACGGCAAGGTGCAGGCCAAAGACGAAGACTTCACCATCGTACTCGACCGCAACTACTCCACGCGCATGGACTACCGCATGCTCGTGCCCTTTGAGTTCAACCAAGGCACACGCATTGTCTACAACGACTCCGTGACCGACATGAGCAAAGACCTCAAAGACTATCAGGCCGACGGTATCGTCGTGACAGCCGACGTGCTCAACGCCGTGCCCATGCAGCTCATCGCCACCGCCGAAGCCCAAGACGTAGCCGGCCAACCCATTCCCGGCATCACCGTCACCGAGGCCACCATCGCTCCAGCCAAGGCCGTGAGTTCGCTGGCCACCACCGACATCGAGCAGAACGCCGTGACCACACCCATCACCATCGAAATGACCTTGGCCAATCCTGCCGACCTGCAACGGCTCGACCGCTTTATGCTCAAGATTGAAGCCGAAGGCACACAGCCCGAAGCAGGCGTGCTCTCTTCCAACCAATACATCAAAGTGACCAATATGCGTCTGCGTCTGAAGGGACAAATCATCGGTAATTTCAACTGACGCCAAGCCGAGAGTAGAAGGCAAGTTCACTTGCATTATACCGAGGCGCGAAGGAAGAAGACATCTGTCAACTGACGCCAAGCCGAGAGTAGAAGGCAAGTTCACTTGCATTATACCGAGGCGCGAAGGAAGAAGACATCAGTCAACTGACGCCACGCCGAACATAGAAACCAAGTTTATCTTGCACCATACCGAGGCGCCAATCCCTCAGACAATCCTTTTCACATCAAAAGCACAATCTTATGAAAAAAACATATCGTCACTTAGCCGCCACCCTGCTGTTGGCCACGGCAGTGGCACCGGCCGCCGCACAAGAGTTCCGCACGGCCGCCTTCATGCAGACCAACAACTATCGCCACCAGATCAACCCCGCCATGCTCGACGAAGCCTACGTCGGCATGCCCTTCTTTGGCCAAATCAACGTGGGGGCCACCGGTAACATCGGTCTGAAAAACTTCGTCTACAAACTCGACGGCAATCCGCGCTACGACCTCACCACCTTTATGAGTCCCACCGTCAGCGCCGGCGAGTTCCTGGGCGACCTTCACGACAAAAACCGCGCCGACGTCTACGTCAATTACAACATCTTCTCCGTAGGCTTCAAGGCCTTCAAAGGCATCAACCTCGTCGAGCTCAACGTACGCTCCAACACCAACGTGAGCCTGCCCTACGAACTTTTTGACTTTATGAAGACGGCCGGCGCCAAAGAGACCTACCATCTCCAAGACATCGGCGTGCGCTCGCAAAACTATCTCGAACTCGCCCTTGGCCACAGCCACCGCATCAACGACCAATGGACGGTGGGTGCCAAGCTCAAGTTCCTCATCGGCGGTGCCTATGCCGACTTCTCTGCCGACCAGCTCGACGTCACCATGAACGGCGACCAGTGGCGCATCGTCGGCGATGCCCGTCTCAAAGCCGCCGTGCTCAGCAGCGAGTTCGACTATGAAGACCCGAGCAAAAACTCAGCCGACGGCCGCCGCCGTGTGAAAGGTCTCGACGACGTGAGCTTCGGCCTGCCGGGCTTCGGTCTGGGCGTTGACCTCGGCGCCACGTTCAAGGTGACCAAAGACCTCACCCTGAGCGCCGCCATCAACGACCTCGGCTTCATCAATTGGAGCAAGGTGAAACACGCCTCTTCGCGCGGCGACTACACCTTCGACGGCTTTGAGGACATCTATGCCGGCAGCAACAACACCGGCGGCAACAAGCTCGGCGACCAGTTTGAAACACTCGGCGACGACCTCGAAGAGATGTTCTCCGTCTACGACGACGGCGAAGGCAGCGAAAGCCAGGCACTGGCCGCCACCATCAACATCGGTGCCGAATACACCCTGCCGGCCTACCGCAACCTGCGCTTCGGTTTCCTCTACACCAGCCGCCTCCACGGCCTCTACAGCTACCACCAGGGGTTGCTCTCAGCCACCATCCGCCCCGTGAAATGCCTCGAGGCCTCGGTCAACACTGCCGTGTCGAGCACCGGTTGCACCTTTGGCGCCGCGCTCAGTCTGCGTGCCAAGCACTACAACTTCTTCATCGGCTCCGACCGCATCTTCGGCAAGGTGTCTAAAGAGTTCATTCCGCTCAACAGCCTCAACGCCAACGTCACAATGGGCATGTCCTTCCCCTTGCGTTGACCAGCCCATAAGCGCATAATCTCCTCAAAGCCCGCCGGCCTCCAGTTAGAGCGCCGGCGGGTTTTGGTGTCTTTTTTTGGAATAACATATTGAGAATTAGACGATTGATATTCCGACCTTACAGGCCGGAATATAGGAGGCCATACTATACCCGGGCCTAACGACCCAGGCTGATATGTCACGGCCCTACAGGCCTTGCGTGGCCGCTCAATCACGGTATAACACACATCAAAACGTGTCCATTTTGTATATTAGCGGCCCGGCAAGCCCTGAAGGGGCGGCACATAATAGCCCAGGTCGTCAGGCCTGGGTATAGTATGGCCTCCCAAAATCCGGCCTGCAAGGTCGGCACATTACGGGAATGTATTGTTGAAATAACC
>SFFB01000061.1 GCA_004557035.1 Bacteroidales bacterium
CATCTCGATTTCCATGTTGTTATAGTCAGGCAAGAAGATACGATAGTCCGGCGCGATCTTCAGTCGCGACAAAGGCTCCTGCTTGTCGATGAACTCATGGATGGCCACCAGCGAAACACCCTCGAGCCTGAGTTTGCGCACCGCCAGCCGCAACTCACGCAACACCTTTTCCGTCTCCACCAGACCCCCGCCGTCTGCGAGGTCATCCTCGGCCGTCGGGGTGTCGTCATCGCCCTTCTGTGTTTGCGAGCACACATTCTCATTCCGACCAAACCGTCTGAACAGACGGTCCCACATACCCTTTCCGGCTCCCGCTATGTCAAGTTCAAAATAAACCCCGCCATCCCTCTCCTCCTCACACACATCATAAAAAGGCGCTGTGGCCGACTCTCGCTCCATCGTCCCGTCGCTGTTGTCATCCTCCGTCTCCTCCCATGTTTTGCTGAAATTCGTCATTTCTGCAAAACACGCCTCGTCGCGCCACATCGCCTTGAGCCTTTCCTCCGTCGCATGCTTCAACTGCCCGATGGCGTCCGTCGCCGTCAAATCCACCTCGCCAAGCCCCAGCAGGCCAAACCTCGTTTCGCCGTCGCCTCGGCCCATTCTTCCCCCGAAAACCAGCGAAGGCCTCAGGCTCTGCCTTGTCTCGTCGTCTGATATATAAGGCACCAACACATTGCTCCCCACCTCCGCCGTGAGCGGCCCCGGCGAGAGATAAGGCGCATAATACCTCATTTTGGCCTCAATGTCGTGCTTCTTCATCAAATAGGGCAGATAACAGAAGTCCATGCCCATACGGGCAAACATCGCCTTCACGCCCGCATAGTTGCGGCGTATGAAGTTGTTCGCCTCCTCGTCATAGTCCCTCTCAACGTAAAACACCTCGCCCACCTTCGGGCTGAAAGGCAAATCCTTGAATAATATTTCGTTTGCTGCCATCGCTGATAATCTGTTTTTTGGGGGAGTTAATACGCCGTCGGCGAGGATTGAGCACCACCCGCCACGGCATTGGCCTTCATCAGAGCCGGTCACTTCCGCGCCGGTTCTACTCCGCCTCGCCCTTCTTCCCCGTTTCCGTCTTGTCCGTCAAATCCAGAGGCTCGTCGGCTTTTGCAAAATAATCGAAACGCTCCTTCATCGTCTCGCCCGGCGCTGCCATATCGTGGAACACGTGTTCGTAAAACCTGCTGCGGCTTCGTCTCTCCCTTTCAAACATCAGGTCCGTCTCTTCGGCATTGGCCGAGAAGCGCAGCGTGTTGTGTATGCCCATCTCGCCAGCCACCTCATCCACGTCTTGGTCGGCGCCGATATAGGTGAACGTCCACCCCATTTGCCTCAGTTCGCCCACGAGCGACTTGATCTGCGCTCCCGTCCACATGCGCGAAGCATTTTCATATCCGTCCGTGATGATCGTGACGAGTACGCGGTCGCCGTGGCTCACCCTCGGTTGCAGTTCGCTGATGCACGTGCCCATGGCGTCGTAGAGCGCCGTACACCCCAGCAGCGGATAGTCTTCGCGTGTAATGTTTCGGGCTTCGTCGATAGGCACAGCCGAATAGATGCGGTTGAGAAACTGTTCTCCGGCGCTGAACGAGGCCAGCGACACATACTGTCTCAGTTCGGGGTGCCCGTTTTGCGCCAATCGGATGGTGGCAAGCGTTTCGTTCACGCCCGTGAGCGCCTGCTGGTAGATAGTCCTCATCGAGCCGGAGGCGTCGAGGATGACGAGGTTGAAAATCTTCTGAGCATTCATGTCTTGTTGTGATTTAATGGCGAGTCATCAAGTTGTTTTGTTGTTTTGTCGATGCAAAGTTACGCAGCCTTCTCCGCCACGCCAAGCAAAACCAAAATGCAAGACTTGCAAAACGCCTCCGCCTCTTGTGCTCATACGGGCTCACTTTCCCTTTCCACACGGCCATACCCGAGCGTTGCACTACAGATTTTCTCGGAACATACATCCTATACTTCTATCTTGAAAGTATAAAAAACGCTCCTTGAAATCCCCCGGCAAACGTCACCGTAACCGTGCATGTCGTATGTCGGACAGTGAAATTATGACAATCCTAGTGCTTTGTCATACACGACATTTCCGGGATTTGAAATCGTTCTATCTTGGCAATGTTTGTCGACACATGCGCAGTTCCCTCACACTGTTTCTTATAATCGTTTCGTGGAACGTCAAG
>SFFB01000014.1 GCA_004557035.1 Bacteroidales bacterium
AGAATCCTTTGAAAACCGATTCGATTTTCAATTTACTGGCGCTGCAAATTTGACTGCAAGAAAACAGTTGGTACGTTTCCGTCGTGCCCTCAAAGAACATGGGCAGAAAGATACTCCGGAACTAACCAATTGGGGCGATGCTTTTAGTGAACTCAAACGATTTGTTATGAGTCTGCCTGAAGGCAAAAAGGTTGTTTTCCTTGACGAGCTTCCATGGATGGATGCTCCACGCTCTGGATTTTTATCAGAGTTGGAATCATTTTGGAACGGATGGGCATCCGCACGAAAAGATATTGTTTTTGTGGTATGCGGAAGCAGTACTTCATGGATGGTCAAGAAAATCATAAAAAATAAGGGTGGCTTGCACAATCGCTTGAATCATCGTATATCCCTCAATCCTTTCCCACTGGGATTATGCGAGAAGTTAGCTCAGTCAAGAGGTCTTGTGCTGAATCGCAAGCAGATGTTGGAAGCCTATATGATATTTGGTGGTGTACCATATTATTGGAGCTTGTTGCAGAAAGGAACAAGCATAACTTCCGAGATAGATAGACTGATTTTTTCGCCTAACGGAGAGTTGCATGATGAATTTGAGATGCTTTATGCTTCTTTGTTTAAAAGGCCAGAACCATATGTTCGTGTCATAGAGCTATTGGCCAAGAAAAAGATGGGCATGACTCGACAGGAGTTGTTGGTGGCAGGAAAATTTGAAGACAATGGAGCTTTCTCTGACATTCTGAAAGATCTGGAGTGGTGTGGCTTTATTCGTAGTTATACTATGATGGGGTATCGGACAAAATCGGATATTTTCCAACTAATAGATCATTACACTCTGTTTTACTACGAATTCATTGACGGAGTACGTCAAGGTTCAAACTATTGGCGATCAATGCTGGGAACACCGAAGTATAACATTTGGTGTGGCTTGGCATTTGAGCGCACTTGCCTATGGCATGTTGACCAGATTAAGAAGAAGCTTGGTATTAGCGGAATACTGACAAACGAATATGCATGGCGTTGCTTGCCAGATAAGAACATCGGTAGGCCAGGGGTTCAGATAGACCTGCTTATAGACCGTAGCGATGGAATAATTGATGTGTGCGAAATGAAATACTCGAAGGATTCATACACCATTACTTCTGATTATTCTGAAGAACTTGCTCGTAAACGAAATGTTTTTCAGACAGTAACTGGCACGAAGAAAGCCATTCATTCCATTATGGTTACAACCGACGGCCTAACTCGGAATGAATATTGGGGTGACGTTCAATCTGAAATACAACTGGACGATTTGTACGAACTATAAAAAACGATTGATTTGCTATGTTCGAGAATTTTAAAAAGATACAGATTGAAGGTCGTATTAATTCTTCCGTTCGTTTCCGTTCATCTTCCGTCTGGCAGTTGCTCAAAATCTCATAGCGTTTCTCGGTGTTGATGATAAAAGCCTCATTACAACCTGTAAGCACGCCACGATAGATGTTGATATGCCAGTCTTTCAAGGGCGTACCTACGGCTTCAATTTTGCGCTTGATGCCAATGGGCGAGAGAATCACCCAGATGTCTGACGTGGCAAAGTCACAGACGGTGTTCTGGTGCAACACGAAATCGCTATTTTTTTAGAGTATAGGTTTTATGTTGAGGAGACTTTAATTTGCCTCCAAATATAAGTGTGCGAAATAAACAAGATCGCCTTTTCGTTTCTTCCCCTATACCCCAATTGTTGCCTTTTTCCCAATCACACAATCACGGCCTTGTAAGTGCGTTGATTTTCAGCGAATAGCGGTGATTGGAGGGTTCAGTCACACCAGTCACGGCCATTCGTGGGTTTTGACGAAAAAAGCCGGAGCTTCGCCCGGTCCCGAGAGGGAGGTGGGCTGAAGCTCCGGCTGGAGGGTTATGGCTGTACAGGGATTATTCGCCCTGCTCCATCTTGGCCTTGAGGGCTGCGAGGGCATCGTTGTCGCCAAGGCTGGTGGAAGCGGCCTGGTTTTGGATGGCCGGAGTGGCTTCGGCGGCACGCGGCGACTTGCGAGCGGCCTTCTTCTCGGCACGAGCCTCGGCACGCTGAGGATCTTCGAAGGTGCGGCTGTGAGAGAGGATGATGCGCTTGCTGTCTTTGTTGAACTCGATGACCTTGAAGCTGAGGGTTTCACCCTGCTGGGCACGGCTGCCGTCTTCCTTGACGAGGTGCTTGGGAGTGGCAAAGCCTTCAACGCCCTGCTCGAGCTGCACAACGGCGCCTTTGTCGAGAAGTTCGATGATGGTGCCTTCGTGAACGCTACCTTCGGTGAAGAGAGTTTCGAAGACATCCCAGGGATTTTCTTCGAGCTGCTTGTGACCGAGGGAGAGACGACGGTTGTCTTTGTCGATTTCGAGCACGACTACCTCGATTTCGGCGCCAATTTGGGTGAACTCTGAGGGGTGCTTGATTTTCTTGGTCCAAGAGAGGTCGGAGATGTGGATGAGACCGTCTACGCCTTCTTCAAGTTCTACGAACACGCCGAAGTTGGTGAAGTTGCGCACCTTGGCGGTGTGGCGTGAGCCGGTGGGGTATTTCTCTTCGATGTCTTTCCAGGGGTCGTCTTTGAGCTGCTTGATGCCGAGCGACATCTTGCGGTCGGTGCGGTCGAGGGTGAGGATGACAGCTTCTACCTCGTCGCCCACTTTGAGGAAGTCTTGGGCAGAACGGAGGTGTTGGCTCCAGCTCATTTCGCTAACGTGGATGAGGCCTTCAACGCCGGGGGCCACCTCAACGAATGCGCCGTAGTCGGCCATAACGACAACTTTGCCCTGCACCTTGTCACCCACCTTGAGGTTGGGGTCGAGGGCATCCCAGGGATGGGGAGTGAGCTGTTTGAGACCGAGGGCAATGCGCTTCTTCTCTTCGTCGAAGTCGAGGATGACGACGTTGAGTTTCTGGTCGAGCTCGACGATTTCGTGCGGATCGCTCACGCGGCCCCAGCTGAGGTCGGTGATGTGGACGAGACCGTCTACGCCGCCAAGGTCGATGAACACGCCGTAGGGGGTGATGTTCTTGACGGTGCCTTCGAGCACCTGACCTTTTTCGAGCTTAGAGATGATTTCTTGTTTCTGGGCTTCGAGTTCGGCCTCGATGAGGGCTTTGTGTGAAACAACGACGTTGCGGTATTCCTGGTTGATTTTGACAATCTGGAACTCCATGGTCTTGCCCACGAAGACGTCGTAGTCGCGGATGGGCTTGACGTCGATTTGTGAGCCGGGGAGGAAGGCTTCGATGCCGAACACGTCGACAATCATGCCACCTTTGGTGCGGCACTTGATAAAGCCCTTGACCACTTCTTTGGCCTCGAGAGCCTGATTGACGCGCTCCCACGAACGGCTGGCGCGTGCTTTTTTATGTGAAAGAACAAGTTTGCCGCTCTTGTCTTCGAGGTTTTCGACATAAACTTCAACGACATCGCCCACGGCGAGTTCGGGGTTGTAGCGGAATTCGCTGACGGGGATGATGCCGTCGCTCTTGTAGCCGATGTTGACAACTACCTCGCGCTTGTTGATAGCGATGACGTTGCCGTCGATGACTTCGCCCATGTGGACGCTGCCGAGGGTCTGGCCGTAGGCTTCTTCGAGCTCGGTGTGGCTCTTTGAGGTCTCGGTGACGCCGTTTTCGAATGCATTCCAGTCGAAGTCAGACAGGGGTGCAATGTTCTTAAAATTTTCCATTAGTGAATAAAAAAGTTAATTGTTAAAGGGTTGATTGATTGTGATACGATAAAAACGTTGATGTTTCTCAGTAAAACGGCGCGAAAATACGCATTTTTGTCGGAACGGACAAGTTTTTGCGATTTTTCTTGCTTCTATGTGGGTGAAACTCGGGGTTTTGCGTACCTTAGCCTCCAAAAGAAACACGACTATCTATTTTTTGATATGAAAAACGCTTCTTTCATCTTTTTGTTGCTCTGCTCTGCTCTGCTCTGTGCATGTGGCGGGGGCGGTGAAAAAAAGTCGGACGAGGCAGCCGACACGGTCGCTGCCGAACGGGCTCCGCAGGTGCCGGTGGTGGACTCGCCCGACACGACGGTCTATGGCCGGGCCGACGGTTTCGGCCAAGGGGGCTTTGCACTGGTGGCCGACGACGGCCGGCTGCTTGAGCTCTCGCTGACGAGTGAGGCCGACGGGAGCATTGACGGACACTATGCCCGCATCTATGGCGACCGCGACGACACGGCGCGCTATGCCGTAACCATCGCCCCCGACGGCGAAGCGGCGGCCACGGTCATCAATCTCTCACAGCTTGACCGCTTCACCTCGCACTATCGCATTCACAACGGCACGGTCATCATCACCGACGGCAAGAACGAAGACCCCGTAGAGATTGAACAGCTCGACGACCACGCCTTCCGGGCCAAAGGCAAAAGCGGAAAGACTTATCAGTTTAGGCGGTGAGAGTGGGGACGACTATTTGAGTCGAAAAAGGCAAAATTGACATTGACATTGAAAATGTGATTGGTTTCGGGCCTTTTGGGGGCGGCCGGGCAAGCCCTGCAGGGGCGTAACATAATAGCCCAATTGACTTCGTCGTCAGAAGGCAATGAGGAGAAAAAGCCCCTAAAACAAGATAAATGTTCACTTTTTTTGTGATTATTAATTTGTATTCGTACCTTTGCGACCGAAAAAGCAGACTCAATGGAAGTCATATTCAACGAGATTTATCTCCGAGATTTATACACGGAGGCAAAAAGCGACAAGAAACATCGTTTCCAACCTCAGATTATCCGAAAATACATCCGTATCGTGGATTTGATGAAGTCTGAAAAGAATGTCCTTGGGCTAATGAAATACCACTCTCTTCGTTACGAAAAACTAGTCGGAGACAAACTGGGTTTGTCTTCCGTTAGGGTAAATGACCAATACCGCATAGAGTTTGAGGAATTTGTCAAAGACGGAGAAACAATTGCCTCCATTTGCAACATTACAGATTTGTCTAACCATTACGATTAAACCACAATGAACAGCGAAAAACAGAAGCCCACAAATATGAAGGCGGGATGCCTCAAACCGGCATACCCCACACACCCGGGGCTAATCGTTAAAGACGAAGTGGAGTTTCGGGGAATTTCACAACGCAAGTTGGCAGAGCAGATGGGCATTGCCTGCTCGGCACTGAACGAAATTCTCAACGGAAGGAGACCTGTAACGGAAAAGACGGCGCTGTTGTTTGAGGCCGCTCTCGGCATCAACGCCGAACCATTGCTACAACTGCAAATGCAATACAACATTCAGACGATGACAAAAGACCAAACCTTTATGAAGCGCCTGGCGGGCATCCGACGCTCTGTGGCTGTGCTTTGACGTTTAATATATTGCACCCTTGACTTCGCCACGTCCAAAACGTTCAAAATCGGGGACGGACGTGACACATTATTTATGAAATAATCGCTGATGAGGGAAAACGGGGCTGAAATCGGGGAAAACAATGCGGATGAGGGTGCGGAAAACGCCAAAAACTGATGAGGGAAAATTGAAATAGGCCCAAGCGCCGCGGCCATAAGGAGAGTTTTTTCTGGAATAAGGGGAATTTTTTCTGTCAGTAACCCCGTACCCCGTATTTTTTCGTTAAATTCGCCTAAACATAAGAGAAGGGCCGGCCACAGCGGCCAGCCTTTTTTCTTCACTTAAAGATAACACCGCAAGACGATAATAAAAAAGACGTTTAAGCGCAATGAATTCCGAACAAATCTCTGACGATATACACACTGCCGGACATGACGTTTCGCCCCAAGACACCACCCGACTGACAGCGGCCCGACGGCGGCGAAGACTGACACGATGGGCGGTGGCGGCCATACTGATGGGGCTGTGGTGGGTGCACTTCTGGCCCTCAAGGCTCACCGAAGACGTGGGTGCCGTGTGCCGCGTGGACATTGCCGCGTGGTATGAACTCGTCACGCCCTCGGCCGACACGCTGCGCCTCTCGCCGCGCTCGCTCCGCCTCACCACGACCGACGGACGGCTCTTCACGGCCGACTCACTGACGACGGGAGGACTCTATGTGTCGGGGCAGGGCCATGTGGTGGCTCCGGCCGAAACGTTCGACAGTTGGGCCCCTACTCTCTCTCCCGACAGCCTGCGACTGATATTGGCCGACGAACTGGAGCGACTCTCGGCACAAAGCGCATTGCTCAAAGACCGTCAACGCGAACTGGCCTATTATGCCTCGACCCACTCGGTGGTGGACGACGGCTACAACGCAGTGATGGCGCGCAAAGCCGAAACCGACTCGCTCACCGCCCTCAACGACTCGCTCATTGACCGAGTGAAGCGGCTTGGCAATGCTCCCAAGACCGTGGCACGACTGAGGCACGACATCACCGTGAGCCACACGCTCGCCATCCCCGACACGCGGGGTCGGGAGGCAGCGGTGGGCACCATCTCGGCATCGGCCCGACTGCTGGCCACGTCGCCCCATCTCTTGCTGCTCGACACAGACGGGCTGCCGGCAGGAGCCGACTTTGTGGCGCTATCGCCGCGTTTCGTCTCCCTACCCGGCGGCGACCAACCGGCCACGGTGACGGCCACGACAGACGAGGCCGGACCGCCCGTAGCCATCGACGCCAAGACGGCAGCCTGGATGGAACGCTCCACACTCACGGGAGGCAGTCTGGCCGGCAGGAACGGATGTTTCGTCGGGATGCTCACCGAAACCGACACCGTCACGGCGGCACAAATCAGGCTGTTTGTGGGTCGCACGCTGGGCTATTGGCACTGGTGGACGGCCGACGCCAAAACGGCATTGACCCGCATGCTGACCCTCACCGACGACGGACCGGCACGCGCGCAGGTGGGTCATCCACAGACGGGTCACAACCTCGCTTCGCGCCATAGAGCGGCCGAAATCTTGGCCACACACACAGACTCTCTCGGACGCTATGCCGGCCGCGTGGCACAGGGCCGTCCCGAGGGTTTCGGCACGATGCACTATGCCAACGGCTCGGTCTATACGGGACAGTGGCACGACGGACTGCGACAAGGCCACGGCCTGCTGCGCGACACCACCGGAACGACCTATGCCGGCACGTGGCGCTCTGACTCGCTCTGCGAGGGCACGATGACAAGGGCAGACGGCGGCGTCTATCAGGGGCGGTTTGACCACAGCCTGAGACCTTCGGGCCGGGGGCAATGGCGCGACAGCACGAGCACCTACGAGGGCGAATGGCTGGAAGGCGAACGTCACGGTTTCGGCTTCGCCATCGCCAGGGGCGAAATCGTCAAAGCCGGCGTGTGGAGAAAAGGCAAGTTCCAGGGCGAACAGATGGTCTACACGGCCGACCGCGTCTATGGCATCGACATCTCCCGACATCAACACGACATCAAGAAAAAGGTGTGCCCCATCTTGTGGAACCGTCTGAGCATTGCCAACATCGACCGGGCTGGCGGCCGTCGCGTCAAGGGCAAGCAAGACTATCCAGTGAGCTTCGTCTACATCAAAGCCACCGAGGGCACCACTATCGTCAACCGCTATTATGCCGCCGATGCCACGGCTGCCCGACGCCACGGACTGGCCACGGGAGCCTACCACTTTTTCTCCACCCGCAGCGGCGGAGCCGCACAGGCCCGCCACTTCATAGCCAAAGCCCATATGCGGCGCGGCGATATGGCACCCGTGCTCGACGTGGAGCCCACCGACCGGCAGATTGCCGACATGGGCGGCGCACAGGCTTTGTTCAGAGAGATGGCCGCCTGGGTGAGGCTGGTCAAAGCCGCCTCGGGCACACAGCCGGTGCTCTATCTGAGCCAGTCTTTCGTCAACAAATACATGGCCGAGGCTCCCGAGGTGCTCACCGAGTGCCCCGTATGGATTGCACGCTACAGCGAGTTCAAGCCCTACGTCCGCCTGCTCCACTGGCAACTCTCGCCACGCGGACAAGTGCGCGGCATCACGGGCGACGTCGACATCAACGTCTACAACGGTACGCGAGAGAGTTTCGCGGACTATGTCAAGCACAAAGGCGTGAAATAATGCCACTTTCTATTTTCTGAGAAACAACACCCTACCCTCACTCTATGACCACACGACACATTCCCCTGGAAGACTTCTTCCGCAACGCCCAAGAGGCAGCCTACCAGCTTTCGCCCGACGGCCGTTTCCTCTCTTTCATGGCCCCATACGCAGACTGCATGAACGTCTTCGTCAAACCCACAGCCGGAGGTGAGGCCATAAGGCTCACCGACGAGACCGAGCGCAGCATTGGCGGCTATGCCTGGGCCGACGACGACCGGCTGGTCTATGTCAAAGACCACGGCGGCGACGAAAACTATGCGCTCTACGGCATACGTCCCGACGGCTCCGACCGTCGCGCCTACACGGCTTTCGACGGTGTGAAGACGGTCATCATCGACGACCTCGAGGAGGTGCCGGGGCAAATGATTGTCGGTCTGAACCGCCGCAACCCCGAGGTGTTTGACCCTTACCGGCTCGACCTCAACACGGGCACGCTCACCCTGCTGGCCGAAAATCCCGGCAACTGGCAGGGGTGGACCACCGACCACCAGGGGCGACTGCGTGCCGTCACGGCCATCGAAGACGGCGTCAACACCACCCTGCTCTACCGCCCCGACGACACTGAGCCCTTCCGGCCCGTCTTGACCACCAACTTCCGCGAGTCGGTGAGCCTCATGGAGTTCACCCCCGACGACCGGCTGGTCTATGCCGCCACCAACCTGCACCGCGACAAAGTGGCCCTCGTCTTGATGGACCCGGCCGACTGCAGCGAACTGGAACAGCTCTATGAGCATCCGCGCTATGACATCTCGAGCATCACCTATTCGCGACGGCGCAAAAAACTGCTGGCCGTCTACGTCACCGGGCACAAAGAGCCCATCCGCCACTATTTCGACGACGAGGAGCGACAACTGCGCGAGCGCATACAGGCCCATTTCCCGGGACGCCGCTATGGCGTGGCCGACAGCAACAAGGCCGAGACATTATATATAATATATGTGGGCGGCGACCGCACACGAGGCAGCTACTGGCTCTATGACGCCACCACCGACAAGGCCGAAAAGATTGCCGACATAGCCCCCTGGCTGCACGAAGACGAACTCTCTGAGATGCACGCCGTGAGCTACACCACCCGCGACGGCCTCGAAATCGAAGCCTACCTCTCCCTGCCCGTCGGACTCACTCCCGAGACGGCCCGAAACCTGCCCGTCGTGGTCAATCCCCACGGCGGCCCATGGGCACGCGACGCCTGGGGCTACGACTCGGAGGCACAATTTCTCTGCAACCGGCGCTACGCCGTTTTCCAAATGAACTTCCGCGGCAGCACGGGCTACGGCCGACGTTTTCTCGAAGCCGGCTACGGACAATGGGGGCTGAAAATGCAAGACGACATCACCGACGGCGTCGAGTGGCTCATCCAACAAGGCATTGCCGACGCCTCACGCATTGCCATCTATGGCGGCAGCTACGGCGGCTATGCCACTTTGGCCGGATTGGCCTTCACCCCCGACCTCTACGCCTGTGGCGTGGACTATGTGGGTGTGTCGAACCTGCTCACCTTCATGCAGACCATCCCGCCCTATTGGCAACCGATGCTGCAAATGATGTATGAGCAAGTGGGACATCCCGAGCACGACCGCCAACGGCTCGAAGCCACCTCGCCGGCTCTCCACGCCGACCAGATCAAGGCGCCGCTCTTTGTGGCACAAGGCGCCAACGACCCACGCGTGAACAAGGCCGAAAGCGACCAGATGGTCGAGGCGCTGAGACGGCGCGGCGTCGACGTGGAATATATGGTGAAAGACGACGAAGGCCACGGCTTCATGCGGCAAGCCAACCGCTTCGATTTCTACCGCGCCATGGAGCGCTTCCTCGCCCGGCACATCGGTACAAACGCTGACAAGCGTGACTGAAGTGACTGAACGCTCCAATCACCATTATTCACTGAAAATCAACATACTTACAAGGCCGTGACTGTGTGATTGGGAAAAAGGCCAACATTGGGGTAAAGAGCATGTCCGACAAGATCATCATTATGCATCACCACATCAAGGGCCGTCGCGTCACGCTGAGGCCGTGGCGAGAGACCGACGCCGAAAGGCTCTTCCGGCTGGCTGCTGACCCCGAGGTGGGTCCGCGTGCCGGCTGGCTACCTCACCGCTCAGTGAGCGAGAGCCGGCAAATCATCAAAGCGCTTTTCATCAACGTCACCACCTGGGCCATTGCCCGTAACGACACGGACGAGATGATTGGCGCCATCGGCTACGGACCGTCGTGCGACTGTGCCCTGCCGGCGCGTGAGGGCGAACCCACCGTGGGCTATTGGGTGGGGCGTGAGTTTTGGGGTCAAGGTTTCTGCACCGAGGCCTTGCAACTGATGGTCGACCACATACGCCACACCACTACCCTCCCCTCGCTCATCAGTGGGCACTTTGCCGACAATCCCGCCTCGGGCCGCGTGATGGAAAAGTGCGGTTTCAAGCCCACAGGCGAGACCTGCACCGATCCCCGTCTCGCCATCGGCGGCGACAAACCCATACGCGTGTGGCGGCTGAGATTATGAAACAGAGACTGTACAAGATGACCTTTGGTTAGCCCTCCTTGATGACTGAACCGACGTCCATCCTTGATGATGAGGAGTTTTTTTTCTTCATATTCCGTTATTTGAATAGAAAATTGTATTTTTGGTGTGCCACTAAACTTCATGACATTGTTAGAGACTACAAAGATTTTTAATGTTGGTATTAGGGATATATTGAACGACATTCATTAATCAACGTATAAAATATAATGTTAAATCTGTTCGACGAGCTATGGTCTGAAGAGTCTACTTCAATATGTGGTTTGATATTCAGCGAAGACTTCACCACCTCAGCAGATGTGGTGAGGAATGCTTGCGGACTGCCCCTTGAGGCTATCCGTGTGGTAGCTCGTGAGCAAGGGGTGAAGATAGATGACCCTGCGTGCAGTAACATAAAATTAGATCTGCTCGCAGCCTTGGCTGATGCTCACGTCCGCCACATTAAGGCATACTATCGTAATGCCCAACGATATGTGGCCCAGCTTGGTGGCAACGAGCTGACTACATTCGTCGACTTTTGTGAAACCTTTAAAAAACGCCACGTTGATACAGTTTGCTCTTGGGACGATATTGACATCGATGCCATCAAAGAGCGATTTTTCAGAAAAGTAAAAGAACTTACCCCTCACAAAGATGATATATTAGAAGCACTCCTATCTGAACGGAGTGATGTATTATACGAATCAGCAAAAGTGAAGTTTGTTGATACATGCCCTGTTATAAACAGACTTAGTATCTATCAAAACTCAATTAACCCTTTTAGCAACCAAGCTAGATACAGAAGCCTTGATGACACTTGGAGAAAATACGATGTAATAGAACGTGTCGTAACAAGTGCTTGCTACGGACATTGCCCTAAGCACATCTACTATAATATCGATCTGAGAAGGCAAATTCGCACGGTCACATTATCTGCAAGGTTTTATATATTCATTGATGAAGACGAGCATCACCTTAATAGCAACTTTGTGTATAATAAATATAAATTACTCACAGGTGCTCTTGAGATGACAGCATAATGGTATGCCCTAAGAGCACCATAATCATTTTCATAAATGAATCGCCAATTATTTTTTGATTTCGATTTCTTAGATGAAAACCAAGTAGCAAATCTAGATTACAGGTTTTCAAATCAAGGTCCACTACATATGGTATTAAACCAATTTATGGACTTTACTTCCAAGCACGAGCAACCCATTGTTAAGCCTGTACCTGTGGATATACCTCAAAGTATATGTGCTTTACATCGTATCAACGATATACAAATAGGTGACTCGGATTGTTGTCCTCACTTTTTTGTGGATGATAATAAGATTGAGCCAGCCTGGTCTAGACCTATTTTGTACATTAAGAAGTTGAAAAGGTTTAACCGATCTATTTCACCTAACTTCTCCATTTTCGAAAATATGGTAGAAGAACAAAAACGTTGGAACTCTTTCCGTAATAAATTTTTGACTGCTTTATGGCAGAGTTTCGGAATCAATGTAATACCAGCTCCTTCTTGCGGTAAAATTTCTGACGTTGAGTATTATATGGAAGGATGGCCAAAGGCATCTCTTATTGCCATCAATAGTACAGGTATAGGTTATGATAAACACAATAGGCACCTTTTTCTCACCACCTATAATGCGATGATTGACATCCTCAAGCCAAAACACATCCTTCGTTATGGCCCATTTGTTGAAGGAGAAAAAAAAGAGATAAGCACTTATTATTCTAATGACGCAAAAAGAAAGGAGGCTAAAGATGGGAGAAAATAGATCCTACGATATGAATATTGGTGGAGTGCCAGATAATAAACGCTCTCACATTGAGACTGGACATACCATTATGGGACACAAGGTTTTGTTGCAAAAAAACATGATTACACAGGCAAAAAATATAATGAATTCTAATTCTAATAGTCCTATATATTTGATTGGAAGGGAACTAAAAAATGGACGTATACAGATTCACAGTATTAATATCTTTGAGGGACACAAACTCAAAACAGAAGTTAATCTTAAATATGACCTTGATGGAAGACTTCTACCTTACAACGGCAAAGAGTCGCATACACATAGTCATTCATGGGAAATGAAGGACAATGGCGATATGGGCAGGAAGTACGCAGGCAGACATGAGGCTATACCTGCAAATCTAAACCAACTTATAGACAAGATTATAGACTTCAACAACAAACAACATTATAAAAAATGAAGATAACAAGAAAGATAGCTATTCCAAACTTTTATGGAGAAGGGAAGCATATATACGAGGATCAAATGGGCTTCACCCTATCCATAAGAACAGATATTCATTCCAATGTAAATCGAGAGATTTTCCTCTATGCATTGGGCGAATTATACTATGAAATGGGCTTTTACTATGCAGTAAATGAGACATTCTATTTTATAGCCACTATGGAATCCCCTATTCAAGTTCTCAAACTGCCAAGAAACTCGGCATATTCTCATTATGTAGGCTGGCAATGTGATGTGACGGCTTATGAGTTTGGCGAAGTGATTGCCACCTATGACACAGTAGAAGAGCTTTGGGATGATTTCAGAATAGACGGCAAGAGTCTTGAGGAGATTATTCCGCAATCATATGTTATGCGTTTTTGCTAAATGAACGCGAATTTGGTATAAACCCTATGGTATCAATCTGTTTTGCCTATAATCTTGAGGTTCATTGATAGTTCCTTCAGCAGCAGGTTGAAACTAAAAAAAACGACAAAACCGACACGTCGCCCAAACGATGGGAACGTGTCGGTTTCGTTATATCATTATAAGTATGGTCCGGCGTCGGGTCAATAAACCTCAACTTTGGCAGCGAGTGCCTTGGCCTTGTCGCGCAAGGCGTCGATGTCGGCATCGGGCGCTCCGCTCACCACGACCACGCCCATGCGGCGTCCCACCCGCGTGGTGGGTTTGCCGAAGATGCGCACGTCGGCATCTTCCACACACGTCTGCTCAAGACCGCGATAGCGAGGCGGCTCTTCACTGACGATGGGCGAAAGAATGACAGCCGAAGCGCCGGCTCTGAGTTGCTTGACGGGCGGAATGGGCAGACCGAGCACGGCGCGGAGATGGAGCTCAAACTCGTTGAAGGGCTGAGTGCCGGCAAGGGTCACCATACCGGTGTCGTGCGGACGGGGAGAGAGTTCGGAGAAATACACCCCATTTTCGTGGCTCAAGAAAAATTCCACGCCCCAGATGCCGGCACCACCCAGGGCACGCGTCACCTTGTCGGCCATCTCACGGGCAGCCTTGAGATGCTCGTCAGAAATATGGGCCGGCTGGAAGCTTTCGCGATAGTCGCCGCCTTTCTGCACGTGGCCGATAGGCGGACAGAAGAGCGTGGGGCCATTGGACTGCGTGACGGTGAGCAGGGTGATTTCGCTGTCGAACTTGATAAACTCCTCAACGATGACTTCGTGGATGTCGCCACGGCTGCCCTCGATGCTGTATTGCCAGGCGTGCTCAAGGTCGGCCTCTGAGCGGAGCAGACTTTGGCCCTTGCCCGACGACGACATAAGCGGCTTGACAATGCAGGGGAAGCCAATCTCAGCGGCAGCCTCCTGCAATTCGCCAAAGGTCTTGGCATAGCGATAGCGGGCAGTCTTAACGCCAAGTTCCTGGGCGGCGAGGTCGCGTATGGCTTTGCGGTTCATCGTATAGTTGACGGCACGGGCAGAGGGGACCACCTTGATGCCTTCGCGCTCGAAGTCGTAGAGGCGCTCAGTGCGTATGGCCTCAATCTCGGGCACAATGATGTCAGGCCTGTGGCGACGAACGGCAGCCTCAAGGGCGTCGCCGTCGAGCATTGAGAAGACTTCGGCCTCATCGGCCACCTGCATGGCGGGCGCTCCGGGATAGGCGTCGCAAGCCACTACATACTGCCCCAGCCGCTTGGCGGCTATGACAAACTCTTTGCCCAGCTCACCCGAGCCGAGCAACATAATTTTTTTCATAACTAAAGGAATTGGCGTATGAATGTTGGGTTTACACCTGCGAAGTTACGGCAAGAAGCGTAAAGGAACAAAAATAAACAGGGCTTTTTTACGCTTGGCGCGCCGTATCTTAGGCCTGCGGACGGGATGGGTCGGCGACGTGAGACGGCAGACGACAGGCGGCCACCAACTGATCGAGATTGCCCACTTCACGCTCCATTTCTTCGAGCGACAGGCGGGCGAACCGACACAGGCGACTGAGCGTGGCGGCAGAGGGAGAAACAGGAGTAGAGTGTGGCATAGGCTGAAAACTATACGTGAAAAGATTGATAGGTTTTGACTTATAAACGGACGGAAAGGCGTTTTAGTGTGTGGAAGGAAAAAGAAAAATGACGAAGAGTGGTAAAACAATGAGCGGCCCTGCAATAGCAAGACCGCTCATTATATCTTTGACTCTTACTCTTTATTATTCTTCTGCGAGAGTTCGACGGTGAAGCTGCGTGGCAGGCCGCTTTGGGTCTTGGCCCTTATCCACAACACGCGCTCTGACGACATGTTGGCTTCGCGCACGGCAGCGTCGAAGTCGTCGACACTGCGCATCTCGCGGTCGTTGACCTTGGTGATGATAAGGCCTTTGGTGATGCCGGCATCTTTCATCTTGCCGGCCCTGACGGCGCTGACCATCAAGCCATAAGTGAGGCCCAGCTCCTTTTTCTCGGCATCGGTGAGCGGACGAAGGGCTGCTCCCATGGCGTCGGTATCGATGGTCTCGACGGCCGAGGTGGTGCCCTGAACGTTGCGCAGGGTGACGGTGGCACGATGGGTCTTGCCGTCGCGCAGGTAGGTGATTTCGACTTTGTCGCCGGGCTGGCGTGTGGCCACCTGCTCTTGAAGTTCACTCATCTTGTCGACACGATGTCCGGCAATGGCGGTAATGACGTCGCCCTCTTTGAGTACGTCGGCCACAGAGCCATCGGCCGAGACTTCGGCCACATAGACGCCGTTTGACGTGCCGAGGTCAATGTCTTTGCCGGTCTTCTCTTTCTGCTGGTCGATATAGGTGGCCACGTCGGTGCCCTTGATGCCCAAGACGGCACGCTGCACGGTGCCATATTGCTTGAGGTCGGCCACCACCTTGCTGACGATGCTGGTGGGAATGGCAAAGCCGTAGCCGGCATAAGAGCCGGTCTGTGAATAAATCATGGCGTTGATGCCGACGAGTTCGCCGCGGGTGTTGACAAGGGCTCCGCCCGAGTTGCCGGGATTGATGGCGGCGTCAGTCTGGATGAAGCTCTCGATGCTGCCGGCACGTGCGCCGAGACCTCTGGCCTTGGCACTGACAATGCCGGCGGTGACGGTGGAGGTGAGGCTGAAAGGATTGCCTATGGCCAAAACCCACTCGCCGAGTTTGAGGTCGTCTGAACTGCCCACGGTGATGGGTTGCAGTCCCTCGGCTTCAATCTTGATGAGGGCGAGGTCGGTCTGCTCGTCGGTGCCGATGATGCGCCCTTTAAATTCCCTGTTGTCGTTGAGCTTGACTTGCAGTTCGTCGGCATTGGCCACCACGTGGTTGTTGGTGACGATGTAGCCGTCGGCCGTAAGGATGACGCCCGAACCGGCACCTTGGCGTTTGGGGGTCTCTATTTGGCGCTGCTGGCGACCGCTGCCTCCACGGCCGAAGAAGTCGCCGAAGAAATCTTCGAAGGGGTCGGAATAGGTGACGGTTTCGCGGCGGCTGTTGGTGGTGACTTTGATGTAGACCACCGAGCCTGTGGCACGTTCGGCGGCGTAGGTGAGGTCTACGGCTCCGGCAGCTGAGCGCCCCTGGGCCGAAGCCGAGGGAACAAAGAGAAGTGCAGCCATCGCGCAGGCTGCGGCAAACAAAAACTTCTTGATCATAGTGTGTTGTTTTTATTGACTGATGTTTTTTATATTTATCGAAAGAGAAGACAAGGGGTTTCGGCAGAAGAACCTTCGCCCCACCCTGTCTCCGACAAGAGAGCAAAATTAAACGTTTTGCCTTTCGGCCGGCAGGTATTCAGAGAATAAATCGCTTTTTGTTCATCATATTTAACGCTGAGCGGCTGTGCCTTAACAGCACACAGCGGCGACTAAGGTTTTTTTAAGACAATGAAAAGAGGTGGGCAGAGAAGGGAAAGAGAGCAGAGAGAAGAAAAATAAAGATTTTTTGCCCTCTCATTATTCCTATATAAATAATATTCGATATATTCGCAGTCAACTAACAATCTCTATCACATCAATCTAATCAGGTATGAAAAAGTATAATTTCGGTGCGGGTCCGTCAATTCTCCCGCAAGAAGTGATTAAAGCCACTGCCGAGGCTTGTGTGGATTTCGGCGGTATGGGTCTCTCTCTTATGGAAATCAGCCACCGCTCGAAAGAGTTTCAGGCCGTGATGGACGAAGCCCAGGCGCTTTTCAAAGAACTGCTCGGCATCCCCGAAGGCTACAGCGTAGTGTTTGTGGGTGGCGGTGCCAGTCTGGAGTTCTGCATGGTGCCCTATAACCTCCTGGCCAAGAAGGCTGCTTATCTCAACACGGGCGTATGGGCCAAGAAGGCCCTCAAAGAGGCCAAACTCTTTGGCGAAGCCGTGGAGGTGGCCTCATCTGCAGCCGACAACTATACTTACATCCCCAAGGATTACACCATTCCGGCCGATGCCGACTATTTCCACATCACGACCAACAACACCATCTATGGCACCGAGCTGCACGAAGACATCGACAGCCCCGTGCCTCTCGTGGCCGACATGTCGTCTGACATCTTCTCACGCCCCATCGACGTGAGCAAATATGCCCTCATCTATGGTGGCGCTCAAAAGAACCTCTCCATGGCCGGCGTGACTTTTGTCATTGTCAAAGACGACATCCTCGGCAAGACGGGTCGCGACATCCCCACGATGATTGACTACCGCACACACATCGACAAGGGTTCAATGTTCAACACACCTCCCGTGGTGCCCATCTATTGCGCCCTGCAGACGCTCAAGTGGATCAAGGCCAACGGCGGCGTGGCCGGTATGGAGAAGCGAGCCAAAGAGCGTGCCGAACTGCTCTATGGCGAAATTGACCGCAACAAGATGTTCCGCGGCACCGTCACGGCCAAGGAAGACCGCTCTTATATGAACATCTGCTTCGTGATGGCCGACGAATACAAAGACCTCGAAGCCGAGTTCCTGCAGTTTGCCCAGTCAAAGGGTATGTGGGGTATCAAAGGTCACCGCTCGGTGGGTGGTTTCCGCGCCTCTTGCTACAACGCTATGCCGCTCGAGGGCGTTCAGGCGCTTGTGGACTGCATGAAAGAATTTGAGGCGGCTCACTAAACGAAGCGCCTCACCACACAGAGGGGAGTCAGACAGCCTTTATCCGGCACTCCCCTCTGCATTTTTGCTCTCTACGGCCCGGCCGTTATCGCTCAGGGCTTGTGAGAAGAAAAGTTTAGCACGAACCTGCAATCTTCATCCCCCTATGAAAAAGATACTCATTGCCACAGAGAAGCCTTTTGCTCCCGTGGCCATCAAAGACATCAAGGATATATTCGACCTGGCAGGCTATGAATGTCTGCTGCTCGAGAAATACACCGACAAGCAACAACTGCTCGATGCCGTGGCCGAGGTGGACGGTCTCATCGTCCGCTCCGACAAAATCGACGAAGCCGTGATGGCTGCTGCTCCCAATCTGAAGATTATCGTCAGAGCCGGTGCCGGATATGACAACATCGACCTCGCCGCAGCCACCACCCACGGCATCGTGGTGATGAACACACCAGGACAAAACGCCAACGCCGTGGCCGAACTGGTCATCGGCCTGCTCATCTATACCATCCGCAACCGTTTCGACGGCTCGGCCGGCACGGAACTGATGGGTAAGAAACTGGGACTGATGGCCTTCGGCGCCGTGGCCCAAAACCTTGGACGCATTGCCAAAGGCATGGGTATGGACATCTCGAGCTACTCGCCGCTCAACCGGCCGCAGAAAATCATCGACGCCGGATATCACGTGCACGAGTCGCTCGAAGCTCTCTTCCACTACAACGACATCGTGAGCCTCCACATCCCCGCCACGCCACAGACTAAAGGCATGATTGGCTACGAGGCTATCATGCAAATGAAAAAAGGCGCCATCTTGGTCAACTCGGCACGCAAGGAAATCATCGACGAAGCCGGACTGCTCAAGGCCATGACCGAAAGAACAGACCTGAGATATGTGACCGACCTGAAACTTGACGCTCACGAAGAGGCCATCGAGAAACTGGGCAACCGCTATGTTTTCACACCCAAAAAGATGGGTGCACAAACAGCAGAAGCCAACATCAACGCCGGCATTGCCGCCGCCCAGCAAATCGTTGATTTCATCGAGAACGGCGTGAAAACCTTCCAGGTGAACCACTAATCCCTCCAGCAAAAGAGACCGACACTCATTTATATATTATATATTAAGGAGTATCGTTTGTCCATCCCGTATTCATCAAAACAAACCGAAGACCATTATGCCCAAGATAAAACCCTTCAGAGGCCTGCGTCCGCCTGTGGAACTGGTGGAGGAGGTGGAAAGCCGCCCCTACGACGTGCTCGACTCGGAAGAGGCCAGAGCCGAAGCCGGCAACAACGAGAAGTCGCTCTATCACATCATCAAGCCCGAAATCAATTTCGATCCGGGCACGAGCGAATACGACCCTCGCGTCTATCTCAGCGCCAAAGAGCAGTTTGAGAAATTCCAAAAAGAGGGCTGGCTCGTGCAAGACGACAAAGAGAACTACTATCTCTATGCACAGACTATGAACGGCAAGACGCAATATGGCATCGTGGTGTGTGCACATGTAGACGACTATATGAACGGCGTAATCAAAAAACACGAACTCACACGCCGCGACAAAGAAGACGACCGCATGAAGCACGTGGAAATCACTAATGCCAACATCGAACCGGTCTTCTTGGCCTACAAGCACAACGACAAACTTGCCGCGCTCATCAATAAGTATGCGTCCAAAAAGCCCCTTTACGATTTCATCGCTCCCATAGACGGGTTCGGCCACCAATTCTGGATTATCGACGACGAGGCCGACATCAGTCTCATCACAGACGAGTTTGCCAAAATGGATGCGCTCTACATCGCCGACGGCCATCACCGCTCGGCTGCAGCAGCCAGAGTGGGCGCCGAAAAAGTTGCACGCGAGGGACACGGCGAGCACGACTTCTATATGGCTGTTTGCTTCCCTGCAGAACAACTCACCATTCTCGACTACAACCGCGTGGTCAAAGACCTAAACGGCCAAACGCCAGAAGATTTCTTGAAAGCACTCGAAGAAGATTTTGAAGTGGCCGACAAAGGCACTGAGCTCTACCGCCCGGCCGAGATGCATGAGTTTTCGCTCTATCTCGAAGGCCGATGGTACAGCCTCAAAGCCCGTCAAGGCACCTTCAATCCCGCAGACCCCATCGGTGTGCTCGACGTAGACATATCGTCACGACTCATCCTCGACAAACAGTTGGGCATCAAAGACTTGAGAAGCGACAAACGCATAGACTTCGTGGGAGGACTGCGTGGACTGGGCGAACTTAAACGGCGCGTGGACAGCGGAGAGATGAAAATGGCCCTTGCGCTCTATCCCGTCAGCATGCAACAAATCATGGACATCGCCGACTCGGGCAACATTATGCCGCCCAAAGCCACATGGTTTGAACCCAAACTGAGAAGCGGACTGGTCATTCACAAACTCTCGTGAGTCTCTTTCATACTCTCATTTATCCGACTTTCAACAACAAACAACAATAGTTTTACCTCACACACTATGAAAAAAAGAATTTTGGTGACCGGTGGTACCGGTTTCATCGGTTCACACACCACAGTGGAACTTCAAAACGCCGGTTATGACGTTGTCATCATCGACAATCTCTCCAACTCAGACGCCAACGTGCTCGACGGCATCGAAAAAATCACCGGCATCCGTCCGGCTTTCGAGCAAGTGGACTGCTGCGACCTTGCAGCGCTCGAGGGTGTTTTCAAGAAATATCCCGGCATCAGCGGTATCATCCACTTCGCCGCTTCAAAGGCCGTGGGCGAAAGCGTTGAGAAACCGCTCAAATACTACGAAAACAACATCATGTCGCTCGTCAATCTGCTCAAGCTTATGCCCGAGTATGGCGTGAAAGGCATCATCTTCTCTTCAAGCTGCACGGTCTATGGCCAGCCCGATCCCGAGAACCTCCCCGTCACCGAAGAGGCTCCCATCAAGACGGCCGAAAGCCCCTACGGCAACACCAAGCAAATCAACGAAGAGATCATCCAAGACTACATCAAGAGCGGCGCCAACATCTCGGCCATCATCTTGCGCTATTTCAACCCCATCGGCGCACACCCCACGGCCATCATCGGCGAACTCCCCAACGGCGTGCCCGCCAACCTCATCCCCTACCTCACCCAGACAGCCATCGGCATCCGTCCGTGCCTCTCTGTCTTCGGCGACGACTATGACACGCCCGACGGCTCTTGCATCCGCGACTTCATCTATGTGGTCGACCTCGCCAAAGCACACGTGGCAGCCATGGCCCGCATCGTGGAAGGCAAGAATGCCGACCCCGTCGAAATCTTCAACGTGGGCACAGGCAATGGCGTGAGCGTGCTCCAGCTCATCAACACTTTCGAGAAAGTCACCGGCGTGAAGCTCAACTACAAGATTGTAGCCCGTCGTGCAGGCGACATCGAGAAAGTTTGGGGCAACGTGGACAAAGCCAACAACGTGCTGGGCTGGAAAGCCGTTCACACGCTCGACGAAGCCCTGCTCTCTGCATGGAAATGGCAGCAGCAGTTGCGCGAAAGAGGCATTATGTAATGCACTACACTGAGCGTCTTTATCATTAACACAATAGACTGAAACGAAAGAGATGGTGTGCGGCAACGCTCTCTGTCAAGAAGAGCAAACGGCCGACCACCATCTCCTTTTTTGCCCATACACTCCCCTCCCCTATGCCCACCATTCACCATTCGGCCTCCACTCTGCCCTGCCCCGCTTATATTTTTGAGGAAGAAAAACTGCGTCGCAACCTGTCGCTCATCCGTCGCATTATGGACACAGCCGGCGTAGAATTTATCTTGGCCTTCAAAGCCTTTGCCTTGTGGAAGACCTTTCCGGTCTTCCGTGAATACATTGCCCACACCACAGCCTCCTCACCCTACGAAGCCCGCCTGGCCTACGAGGAGTTCGGCAGCAAAGCCCACACCTATTCACCGGCCTACGAAGAGGAGACCTTTGCCGAAATTGTGCGCTGCAGCAGCCACATCACCTTTAATTCGCTCTCGCAATTTGAGCGTTTCCATCAGCAAGCTCTCCAAGGCGGCGTGTCGCTCGGACTGCGCATCAACCCCGAATACAGTGAGATTGAGACAGAACTTTACAATCCCTGTGCGCCAGGTTCCCGCTTCGGCATTCTGGCCGATGATCTCCCCGCCACACTGCCCGAAGGCATCGAAGGCTTTCACTGCCATTGCCACTGCGAGAGTCCGGCATCGGCTCTTGTGCACACACTCGAACATATTGAAGCCAAGTTCGGCCAGTGGTTTGGCCAGATCAAATGGCTCAATCTCGGCGGCGGCCATCTCGTGAGCCGTGAGGGCTACGACGTGGACCTCTTGATAGCCACACTCCAAAGCCTCAAAGCCCGCCATCCCCATCTTCACATCATCCTCGAACCCGGTTCGGCCTTTGCCTGGCAAACCGGCACACTCACCAGCCGCGTCGTAGACATCGTGTCGAACGGCGGCATCAAGACGGCCATTGTCAACGTGAGTTTCACCTGCCACATGCCCGACTGTCTCGAAATGCCCTACCATCCCACCATTATCGGCGCCACCACCCTGGCTGACGGTGCAGAAGTGGGCAAAGAGACCAGCCCCTGTGTCTACCGAATCGGCGGCAACAGTTGTCTGAGTGGCGACTTCATGGGCTATTGGAAATTTCCCCAACCGCTTGCCGTGGGCGACGAAATCGTTTTCGACGACATGATACACTACACCACGGTCAAGACCAATATGTTCAACGGCATACACCATCCGGCTCTCGTTTTCCACCGCTGCGACGGCAGCTATGAAGTGTTACGCCAATACACCTACGCCGACTATCGCGACCGTATGGACTGACCGCCGGCGCGTTTTCATCATCCTCCAGCACAGTTCGTGGTGCGGCCAAAGGCCCTCTCCGGACTGTGTTTTTTGTGTAGAAACGAAAAAAAACAGCCAAATATTTGTCATTTTATAAAAAGGGCGTATCTTTGCACTCGCAAAAACGGAAAGGCGCACGCCTTTAAGATGTTTTCGCTCCCCTTTGGTGCGTTAGTTCAGCTGGTTAGAATACATGCCTGTCACGCATGGGGTCACGGGTTCGAGTCCCGTACGCACCGCCACATATTAGGCCTAAGCCACGGCTCATTAGCTCAACTGAATAGAGCATCTGACTACGGATCAGAAGGTTGCAGGTTTGAATCCTGCATGAGTCACAAGCTAAACGGCTCATTAGCTCAACTGAATAGAGCATCTGACTACGGATCAGAAGGTTGCAGGTTTGAATCCTGCATGAGTCACACCAAAGGCCTATTACCAGAAAGACTTCAGCCGATTGGCTGAAGTCTTTCTTTTTTATCACACGATTATCTCTTCCCCATATTTTTCTTTGAGAATAATATGCCGCGCTCGGCATAATCCAAGTAAACTTGTCTTCGCTCTCACTTGCACGAAATTTCTTTGAGATTATCGCCTGTGCCTCATCCAAGTCAAAACCCTATCCTTTACGCTGACCTCGTCTGAACCCACAAAATTTTTTGGACACAAATATTCCGACAAGGGCGCCCACGACCATAAAGAGGATAATCAGCATCGTCATGATGGCATTGTAGGCCAAGACATTGAGATAGTGTTCAGACGGTGTGCCGTCTGAAAGATACTGCAGGTAGCTGATGAGTGCCTGGATTGTGCCGTATGCATACATTCCGGGTATCATCGGCAAAAGTGCAGGAAATGCCAAAACCTCGTAGGGACAGCTGTATCGCCGCGAAACGAACGATGATATTATGCCAATACAGATGCTTCCGGCAAATCCGGCCAGGATGATGTTGAGATGAAAAGACGCATTTATCAAGCCAAAACGGGTGGCATGACCTATGGCTGCGATAAATCCGCACCAGGGCAGTAGGCTACGCGGTGTGTTGTTGATGCTACCAAAACCTATTGCCGCCATACTGGCAAAGAGTCCGTCGGTGAATAGTGTGGTTATTTCCATCGTATATTTAATGTAAGCAATGCAAGACAAAGTCCTAACGAAAGGCAGATAGTGGTGATGATTGCATCTGTCATCCTGCTCTGTGACACAACATAGTGACCATTTGTCATATCACTTATCGCATTGATAAATCTTATCCCCGGTACGAGCCACAACACTGAGGTTCCCAGAGCTATCTGTGGCGTATCGCTAAAGCCAAAGATGAAACACGACGAACCGACGATGGCTGATATATAGGCCGCCAGAATGGTTGTAAATCTTATGTCCCAATGCCTTTCGGTCATATAGTTTTTATACACATTGCCGATGCATGTGGCAACAAACACCACTCCCATGGCACACCAGTCGCCATCAAACAGACGGCAGAAAGAGAGATTGGCCAGCGCCGTCAGCAAAACGACTATCCATTTATTTAGCCGTGGTTTTGAGATGATGTTTTTCATCTGCTCGCAAGCTGCCTGAAGGGGGATGTCGACAAACGACAAGCGACTCAACAAAGTGACGGTCTGCAGGTTTATGCCGTTTTTGTGGGTATGCCCCACAAGGCTGTAATTGTGTCTGTGGTTTTTATCCCATACAGTCAGTAATATGCGTGAAGGGAGTAGCGATAGGTCGGAGACAACATTATAGCGTTGGGATATGCGTTCCACACAATGCTCTATACGCGAAGTGGTGGCACCTGCCGAGAGCATAGCTGTGGCATATTCCTCTATAAATCGGCAAACAATTTTGAGTCTTGTGTGCTCATCGGCCGCTGATTGCTCAGTCTTCATAATCATCATCGTATTCATCAATTCTTGTGTCGCCATACGAAATGATGTGCAATCGCTTGTTGATTTTCCAAACCTTCAGAATGAGTTTGATGGTCGGTTTTAGCAGCACGGCTCCCAAGACAAGTGCCCACACGAGCCATGCGTATTGGTTGGCCGTAGTTTCTTCAATGATGTATTCCATAATGCTCTATTTGTTTAAATAATCATTTTTCGGGTGCAAAACTACGGCTACAATCAAACAGCGCGAAGGGATGTCTATTGATTGTTTCGATAATGGCTATCTATAGTTTTTAATAATCATAATCTATAAAACTATCGATAATAATTATAACAAACTGCTGCCTGTATGATTTATTTATTATACGTTTGCAGCTGTTTTTATCAACGATGCAATTAGAATGGAATTAAGACAACTGAGATATTTTGTAAACGTGGCTGAGGCGAATAGCTTCAGTGAGGCTTCAAGATTGCTCAACATCACGCAAAGCACGCTGTCGCAACAGGTCAAACAGTTGGAGAATGAGTTGGGCGTAATGCTCTTTGAGCGTTCCTCTCATCGCGTATGTCTGACAGACGTTGGGGAGGTGTTCCTTCCTGAAGCCAAGCGCACGCTGCATGCCGCAGATATATGTATAGAAAAAATGAACGATATAAGGGACCTCAAGGCCGGCTGTCTCAACATCGGCTCTACCTTTTCGTTCATTCCGCTACTCAAGGATACGGTGTTGCTTTTTATGAAAGAATATCCCGACATCAAGCTCAACATTCATTGCCACGATATGGAGACTTTGCTGCGCATGGTGAAGGAACACGAACTCGATGTGGCGTTGAGCTATAAGCCTACGAGCGTAAGCCCTGAGATAGAGTCTCATATATTGTTTGACAATCAGTTGGCCGTTGTTGTTTCCGAGCAACACCCTCTTGCCGATGCGGAAAAGGTGAGATGTGCCGACCTCAAGCGCTTTCCCTTTGTCATGCCAGCAAAAGGGCTTCAAGCTCGCAACGCATTCGACCTATTGATTAAAGGTTCAGAAAATCAATTTAATGTGAGGCTGGAAATTAACGAAGTGAATGTCATCATCGACCTTGTAAGGTCGTCGAAGTTTCTTGTCACGGTTATCAGCCAGGCTGCCGTAAGTCATATTCCGGGCATCAAAGTCATCACGCTCGATCATCCCCACACACAGATGGAAGGCTCGTTTCATATACTCAAAGATAGTTATACGAAGCGTAGCACAAAGGAATTTCTCAAAATGCTTTGTCAAAACAAATCCTATAACATGGCATTGCTTGACATGCTTTGAGTTGCACTACCTTTCGCCTAACGGCGCAAGGTAGGCCGCGGCTCGGGAATGGCAAATTAAAACAAGTTTTTGGCCTTTGCTCTCGCCTTGCACTACCTTTCGCCTAACGGCGCAAGGTAGGCCGCGGCTCGGGAATGGCAAATTAAAACAAGTTTTATTTGCCATTCCACTCGCCTTGCACTACCTTTGTACACCAGAAAACCACCTTTCTGAAAAACACAACCTTCACAAACTTATTTTTTATGAAGAGAAAAACCTTCTCGCTGCGACACATCGTCTGCGCAGCCGTCTGTGCTATGGGCTTCACACTGAGCGCTATGGCACAAGTTAATCCCAAGCCCTTCGTCGTGCCCGAACTCACCTCGTGGACCGGAGCCGAAGGTCAGTTCGTCCCCTCAGGCCGCGTGGTCTATACGGGTGGTAAAGACGCCGAAGCCGCTGCCCGCCTCTTTGCCAACGATTATGCCGCTCTCACCGGCAAATCTCTCACCGTGACCAAAGGCAAAGCCGCCAAAGGCGATTTCGCCATCGTGCTCAAAAAAGACAAATCGCTGGGCAAAGAAGGCTACAGCCTCAACATCGCCGACGTGACCACCATCACCGCCGCCAACACTCAGGCTCTCATCTGGGGTACACGCACAGCCCTGCAACTCACCGACCAGGCCGACAAAACCACACGCGCACTGCCTAAAGGCTCCACCAAAGACATCCCACAATATGCCCTGCGCGGCTTTATGATTGACTGCGGACGCAAATTCATTCCGATGAACTACCTGCGCAACCTCGTCAAGATGATGTCTTATTATAAGATGAATACACTCCAAGTCCACCTCAACGACAACGGTTTCCGCCAATTCTTTGGCAACGACTGGTCCAAGACTCAGGCTGCTTTCCGCCTCGAGAGCGACACCTACCCCGGCCTCGCCGCCAAAGACGGCCACTACACCAAGTCCGAGTTTATCGAACTGCAAAAGTTGGCCGAAACCTATGGCGTGGAAATTATCCCCGAAATCGACGCCCCGGCCCACACACTGGCCTTCACCCACTACCGACCGGAACTGGGCTCTGAAAAATACGGCATGGACCATCTCGACATCTTCAAACCCGAGACCTACGAGTTTCTCGACGGCCTCTACAAGGAATATCTTGAAGGCAAAGAACCCGTATTCCGCGGCAAACGCGTGCACATCGGCACCGACGAGTTTTCAAACGCCACCAAAGAGTTGGTCGAACAATTCCGTCACTTTGCCAACCACTATATCAACTATGTGGAGAAATATGGCAAACAAGCCGTGCTTTGGGGCTCACTGACTCACGCCAACGGCGACACTCCCGTCAAGTCTGAGAACGTCTTGATGAGTTGCTGGTATAATGGTTTTGCACAGCCAAAAGATATGAAAGAGCAAGGCTATCAGCTCATTAGCATCCCCGACGGATATGTCTATATCGTGCCGGCCGCCGGCTATTATTATGACTATCTCAACTGCCAGTGGCTCTACGACAGCTGGACGCCTGCCAACATCGGCGGTGTGCAGTTTGAAGAGCAAGACCCCAGCATCGAGGGCGGTATGTTTGCCGTCTGGAACGACCACGCCGGCAACGGCATCTCGGTCAAAGACATCCACGACCGCGTGTTCCCGGCTCTTCAAACTCTGGCCGTGAAATGCTGGAGCGGCAAAAAGACATCGCTGCCCTACGGTGAGTTTGACGCCCAGCGCAAAACGCTCGCCGAAGCTCCGGGTGTGAACGAGGCCGGACGCCTTGAGGCTCCCGTGCAGGTGGCCGAGGTGAAGCCCGGACAGACACTCGACGTGGAAGAGGTGGGCTATGACTACACCGTCTCGTTCACCATCGACGCCAAGGCCGAAGCCAAAGGCACGGTGCTGTTCGCCTCCGAAAACGCCACATTCTATCTCTCCGACCCGCGCACAGGCCGCCTAGGTTTTGCCCGCGACGGCTATCTCAACACATTCAACTACAGCCTGCCGGCCGACCAAACCGTCAAAGTGACCATCCAGGGCAACAACAAAATGACCCGCCTGCTCATCAACGATAAGGTCAAAGAAGAGCTCGGCCCACAGACCATCTATGCCCTGCGCGAACAAGACCACACCAACTACCAGTATGGCGTGGAAGGCGCATGGCAACCCGAGATGTACAACCCGCAGGTGCGTATGTACTACCAGCGCACACTCGTGTTCCCGCTCCGCAAAGCCGGCGACTTCAAGAGCCGCGTGACCAATCTGAGCGTGAAAAACGGCATCGACTGATACGGGCGGCGGTATCGACAAAACCGCCAACCATCATCTCCTTTATTGTCTTTTTCATCATCCCAAGAAAAGCATAAATTTGATGTAGCATAAAAGAGGGAGGGCCCCATCGGCCCTCTCTTTTTGTGTTTCAAGGGCTTACGGGCATAAGGACAGAAATTTCTGCCATAAGGACAGTTTTCCCCGGGCCTATTCCCGGAAAAGCCGTCCCTAATATCTTGTTCCAAAAACCGATTTCCAGGAAAACCAAGAAGGCTCTTGGCGCATTTTGGGCTTAATCGAGAAAATACAAAAAGCAGTTTTGTATTGAGAAACAGCAACATAAAATGATTTTCAAAACCTTTCCTTTACTTCAGACGCCTGTTTAACGAAAATCAGCACTATTTCCACCGTTGCTTAAAGAAGGTCAACGAGGCGTCACAAACACCCGCGGTTTTGAACATCCCGTAGTGGTCAGACAGCGTCGCAAACGCTTCGACAGGCGCAAAACACACGACAAAACACGCCAAACGTCACTTTCATTACACTAAAATCACAAAAAAACGTCATCAATATAAAATCTTTTCTATCTTTGCACGATAAACAACTCGAACTTCCGAGTCTGCCTTGCCAAGCCCCAAGCAGCCGGCCGACTCATCACCCTATCCTTCCAAACGATGACAAACGACAGAACGCAAGAAAAAGAAGATGGCTTCAAGCTCGTTGACTATTGGATAATATTTGTCAACAACTGGTATTGGTTCCTGCTCTCCGTGCTGATTGCGCTGGGATTGGCCGTGCTTAAGATATTGCGCACCACGCCCATCTACAACAGCACCACCCAACTGCTCATCCAAGACGACAAAGACGGCGGCTCGAGCATGGGCGGCTCGATACAAGACTTCAGCGACTTGGGCCTCATCAAAAGCAACAGCAACGTCAACAACGAGATACTCACCATCAGCGCACCCATAATGATGCAGCAGACGGTGAAGCGCCTGCAACTCGACTTGCAGATGTCGGTCAAAGAAAGACTGCACCAAAAGCCGCTCTACAACGACGCGCCCGTCAGCCTCAAACTCTCGGCACCGCTCGGCACCGACAACAGCTTCGCCTTCACCCTCACGCCCACCGGTCGCGGCGAGGCCACACTCTCTGAGTTCAAGCGGATGGGCAAGGTGGAGGAGACCATCGAGACCACCGTTAAGGCGCGCTTCGGACAGACGGTCAAAACACCCGTCGGCGAGGTGACCATCAACGCCACCCCTTCGTGGGACGACGCCTTCATCGGCACGCCCATCTATGTCAACAAATACCCCGTCACGGCCATAGGCAACATGTATGCCGGACGCCTCGCCATCGGCCTGGCTGACAAAGAAGCCACCGTGCTCAATATCTCCATTGCCGACGAAGTGCCCGAGCGCGGCCGCGACGTCTTGCTCACCCTCATCGACGTCTACAACGAAACATGGATGAAGACGAAAAACCGCATTGCCGAGAGCACCTGCGAGTTTATCAACGAGCGACTGGCCACCATCACCAAGGAGCTTGACGACGTGGACGAGCAAATCTCTGACTACAAGAGTTCCAACCTTATGCCAGACGTGCAGGCCGCATTGGCCAAAGACATGCAGCAGAGCGGCAAAAACTTCGACAACCTGCTGCAACTCAACAACCAGCTGAGCATGGCCACCTTCCTGCGCGAACGCCTCACCGCCCCCGACAAGGCCGAAGAACTCTTGCCGGGCAACTTGGGCTTCAGCGGCAGCAGCCTTGACCAGCAGATTGCCGAATACAACCGGCTGATGCTCGACCGCAGCACCTTCATCGAAAACAGCGACGCCAACTCGCCGGCCGTGGTGGACCTCGACCGCCGACTGGCCGCACAAAAGACGGCCATCATCCGCTCCGTCGACAACCTCATTGCCCAGCTGCACAAGCAGGTGGCCAACGTGGAAAAGAGCGACGCCGCCATCAACAGCCAAATCGCCTCCAACCCCCAACAGGCCAAGGTGCTCAACTCCGTACAGCGCCAACAAAAGGTGAAAGAGTCGCTCTATATTTTCCTGCTCCAGAAACGTGAAGAAAACGAGCTGTCGCGCACCTTCACCTCCTACAATTCCAACATCATCCAGCCGCCCGTCTCTTCATCCAGCGCCGCGGCGCCACGCACCAAAGTCATCATCCTCATCGCCCTCCTCATCGGTATGGGCATCCCCGGCGGCATCATTTTCCTGCTCGAAATGCTCAACACCAAGGTGCGGGGTCGCAAAGACATTGAGAACCTCGACATTCCGCTCATTGGCGAGTTGCCCGACCTCTCGGGCAAACGCCACTGGTGGAGTCCCAAGAAAAACAAGTTCACACGCAGCATCGTGGTCGCAGAAGGCGGCAGAGACCTCATCAACGAGGCGATGCGCAACTTGCGTACAAACTTGAACTACCTCTGCGAAAGCAGCAAGGGCAAGGTGGTTATGTTCACCTCGTTCAACCCCAGCAGCGGCAAATCGTTCATCTCGGCCAACATAGCCAAAGCCTACGCCCTCAAAGGCAACCGCGTGGCAGTGGTCGACCTCGACCTGCGCCACCGCTCGCTCAGCCACATGTGCCCCACCCGCAGCCAAGGCATTTCGGTCTATCTCAACAACCAGACCGACAACATCGACGACATTCTCATCAACGACGCCTTTGGCGACAACGTCACACTCGTGCCAGTGGGCATAGTCCCGCCCAACCCCACCGAGGTGTTGCAAAACGGCCGACTTGAACAACTCCTCAACGAACTCAAAGCCCGCTTCGACATTATCTTGCTCGACTGTCCGCCCATTGAAATCGTGGCCGACGCCAACATCATCAAAGCCCAAGCCGACGTCACCGTCTTCGTCATTCGCGTAGGCGTGATGGACCGACGCGCATTAGAACACGTGCAAGAACTCTACAAAGAGCAGACCTACAACAACTTCTGTCTCCTGCTCAACGGCACAAAGATTGTCTCCAGCCGCCTCTCAAGCTACCACTACGGCTACACCTACGGCTATAGCTATAACTACGGCGACTATTACCAAGACAAAAAATAAACGGCCACACACAAACACCGCCACATCAACCGCCCGATCCATACACGTTCGGGCGGTTTTGATTAGAAAGGAATGAAGCGTTGTGCACGGTTGCATACCTCAACCCTTCATCGTCGCAACCGCCTGTTTATCGGCCTCCGGCACTGCCCTATGTAGAGTTGCAGCGCATCTCGGCATTTTTATTATCCGTATATACGCCCCCAAAATCAACTATCCCTTTCGCTGGATGTCGGCCGAGAGGGCAATAAAATATCGCCATTGCCCCACCTCGTTTCGCCGTAAATCGCTAACTTTGTCACATCACCACGACAACACAGTGTTATGAAAAAGCAGATACAGGCCAAATTTGACCATTTCAATATCAACGTGACCAACTTGGAGCGCAGCATTGCCTTCTATCGCGAAGCGCTCGGCCTCGTCCCCGACGGCGAAATCAACGGACCCGAAGGCGCCTTCAAAATTGTCTATCTCTCCAACCCCCTCTCTGATTTCAAACTTGAACTCACTTGGCTCCGCGACCATCCGCAAGCCTATGACTTGGGCGAATGCGAATTTCACATCTGTCTGCGCGTACCCGGCAACTACGACGAAACACGCGCCATGCACAAAGAGATGGGCTGCGTCTGCTACGAAAACAATGAGATGGGTCTCTATTTCATCAGCGACCCCGACGGCTACTGGATTGAAGTGTTGCCACTCGACAAGCAAGACTAATCAAAAAAACAAATACATCACAATCATGGAAAACCAAGAACTTATTGCACGCTGCGAAGCTACCGCACGCGAATGGATGACCTCACCGCTTTTTGACGCCGACACTCAGGCTGAAGTCAAAGCCCTCATGGATAACCCCGACAAAACTGGCCTCATCGATGCCTTCTATCGCTCACTCGAATTCGGCACCGGCGGCTTGCGCGGCATCATGGGCGCAGGTACCAACCGTATGAACATCTACACCGTTGGCGCCGCCACTCAAGGTCTCTCCAACTACCTCAACAAGAACTTTGCCGACAAAGACCAAATTTCTGTGGTCGTAGGCCACGACTGCCGCAACAACTCCCGCCTTTTTGCCGAGACTTGTGCCAACATTTTCTCGGCCAACGGCATCAAGGTCTATCTCTTCGACGATATGCGCCCCACGCCCGAAATGTCGTTTGCCATCCGCCACTTGGGCTGCCAGAGCGGCATCATCCTCACCGCCAGCCACAACCCCAAGGAATACAACGGTTACAAGGCCTATTGGGACGACGGCGCACAGGTGCTCGCTCCCCACGACAAAGGCATCATCGACGAAGTGAACAAAGTGGGCGTGGCCGACATCAAATTTGAAGGCCGTCCCGAACTCATCGAGACCATTGGCAAAGAGATTGACGACATCTATCTGGCCAAAGTCAAGGAACTCTCCATCGACCCCGAGTGCATCAAACGTCAAAAAGACTTGAAGATTGTCTACACACCGCTCCACGGCACCGGTATGATGCTCATCCCGCAGAGCCTGAAACTCTGGGGTTTTGAGAACGTGGTGACCGTGCCCGAACAGATGGTCAAGAGCGGCGACTTCCCCACAGTGGCCAGCCCCAACCCCGAAAACGGCGAAGCTCTGGCCATGGCGCTCGACCTGGCCAAAAGCATTGATGCCGACATCGTCATGGCAAGCGACCCCGACGCCGACCGCGTGGGTATGGCTTGCAAAAACGACAAAGGCGAATGGGTGCTCGTCGATGGCAACCAGACGTGTATGATTTTCCTCTACTACATCATCAAAAACCGTCAGGCACAAGGCAAGATGAAAGGCAACGAATTCATCGTCAAGACCATCGTGACCACCGAGCTCATCAAGGCCATTGCCGACAAAAACAACATGGTGATGTACGACTGCTACACAGGCTTCAAATGGATTGCCCGCGAAATCCGCCTCAATGAAGGCATCCGTCAATACATCGGCGGCGGCGAAGAGAGCTACGGTTTCCTGGCTGAAGACTTCGTGCGCGACAAAGACGCCGTTTCGGCCTGCTCACTCCTTGCCGAAATCTGTGCTTGGGCCAAAGACCAGGGCAAGACGCTCTTCGACGTGCTCATGGACATCTACGTGGAATATGGCTTCTCGCTCAACAAGACCATCAACGTGGTGCGTCCCGGCAAAGCCGGCGCCGACGAAATCAAGGCAATGATGGAAAACTTCCGCGCCAACCGTCCGCAAGAGATTGCCGGAGCCAAAGTGGTTTGCACCAAAGATTTCCAGACCCTCACCCAATACGACGGCGACGGCCAGGCTGCTCCGCTCGATATGCCCGAAAAGAGCAACGTGCTGCAGTGGTTCACGGCCGACGGCCTCAAAGTGAGCGTCCGTCCGTCAGGCACCGAGCCCAAAATCAAGTTCTACATCGAGGTGAAAGGCGAAATGAAGTGCCCCAAATGCTATGAAGGCGCTCGCGAAGAAGCCGTCAAGAAGATTGACCTCGTCAAAAAATCCTTAGGCCTGGATTGACACCGGCAGGCTGACTCTCTTTAGAGAGAAAAAGCCAAACCACCAACGATACGCCACAGTGCGCCGGACGGCCTGAACAACAAGAGCAAGCCGTTGCGGCGCATTGTGCTTTACTTTCATAAAAAGCAAAACGAAGTAGTCTTCAGAAAGCAATGCCACACGATATTTACTGGCTGGCCATTGGGCCCGAAGGATTGTTGCTCGAAAACGGCACGTGCCTGCCCTGCTCGACAGTTCCGCCGGCTCCACTGCTTTCTACATCCCGTCTGATGAACCTGCCGTTTCTCGACGGCAAAGCCTGCAAAGCCTATCGGCCGACAGACGACTACGACCACAGCCGTTTCAAGACCATAGACCTGCGCGCCTCATTCGACATTTTGCCACACCACCACTACGCTATGGCCGGCAAGGCTGCCGAACTGCTCTATTGGGACGACAACACCCGTTTCTGTGGCCGATGTGGCACGGCCCTCGAGCCTCACACCGACATCTCCAAACGCTGCCCCCACTGCGGCAAAGAAGTCTGGCCGCTATTGGCCACGGCCATCATCGTGGCCGTGACAAGAGGCGAGGAAGACGAAGAAATCCTGCTCGTGCAAAGCAAGAATTTCCGCGGCGACTATTTGGGGTTGGTGGCCGGATTTGTGGAAACGGGCGAAACACTCGAAGACTGCGTGAAGCGTGAGGTGAAAGAAGAGACCGGCCTCGACATCTGCGACTTGCGCTATTTTGCCAGCCAGCCATGGCCCTATCCCTGTGGACTGATGGTAGGCTTCAAAGCCCGCTATGCCGGCGGCACCATCACCCTGCAACGCAGCGAACTCAACAAAGGCGGATGGTACAGACGCGACAACCTGCCGGCCATACCCGGCCCCGTCAGTCTGGCCCGCCGACTCATAGACGATTGGAAAAACAAAGCGTAATTTTTTCGCCACACACCACACAAAGACGACAACTATGCAAAGCAACACATTCACTGCAGCCGAACGACTCATCTATAGAGCCCAACTGCTCCAACTCTATCGCAACGACACGCTTCGTCCCACTCGCGACACGGCGCGTCAGACGGCCGACATCGTCAGTCGTTTGCTCAACGCCGGCGGAAAGTTGCACGACGACTTCGGACTGAACAAGGTGAACATTGCCCTTGAAACCGCCCTGCTGGCCGCCGAAGAGATTGGCCTTCACGGCGACCTCATTCCGGCATTTATCGTCAACGCCATCGCCTTTGGCAGCGACGACGCCAAACCGATATTGGCACAATGCCCGGCCGGTATGCAACCCACGCTCACCGACTTGGCCAACGTGCAACGACTCACCGCCAAAACCGAAGCCATGAAGACCGAAAACTTTCGCAACCTTTTCGTCTCTCAAACTTCCGATATGCGCGTGGTATTGCTGCTCATTGCTTGGTGTGTAGTCATCATGCGCCACGTCAAAGACACGCCCTTCCTTGACCGCCGCAAAGCCTTGGCCACCGAGGCTTCGTGTCTCTATGCACCACTGGCCCACAAGTTGGGACTCTATAAGCTCAAGAGCGAACTCGAAGACCTCTCTCTCAAATACTTGGAGACTGAGGCCTATTACATGATTAAAGAAAACCTCAACGCCACTAAGCGCGCCCGCGACACCTATATCGAAAACTTCATTGCGCCCATACGCAAGATGCTCGACGCCGAGGGGCTGCGCTACCACATGAAGGGACGCACCAAGAGCATCTATTCCATCTGGCAGAAGATGAAGAAACAGAAGTGCGGCTTCAACGGCGTCTACGACCTCTTTGCCATACGCATCATCATCGACGCGCCTGCGCCCAAAGAGAAAGACTATTGCTGGAAAGTGTTTTCGCTCATCACCAACAAATACACCTCCAACCTCAACCGCCTTCGTGATTGGCTCACCGTGCCCAAGAGCAACGGCTACGAGAGTCTGCACATCACCGTGTTGGGCCCTGAAAACAAATGGGTGGAGGTGCAAATCCGCACCGAGCGCATGGACGAAATCGCCGAGCACGGCTTGGCTGCCCACTGGCGCTATAAGGGTGTGAAAAGCAGCGGTGGCGGCATAGACTCTTGGCTGGCTGCCATCCGCAACGCCCTCGAGACCGGCAACGAGCAGAAACTCACCGACAATCTGGCCACCAAGACGGTGAAGAAAGAAGTCTACGTGTTCACGCCCAAAGGCGACCTCTACCGTCTGCCGCCGGAGTCGACAGTGCTTGACTTCGCCTACCACATCCACTCCAACGTGGGCAACCGCTGCGTGGGCGGACGCGTCAACGGCCGCAACGTGCCCATTCGCCAAAAACTCGAAAGCGGCTCCACCGTCGAGGTGCTCACGTCCAACACTCAGACGCCCAAAATGGAGTGGGTCAATGTGGTAGCCTCAAGCCATGCCAAGTCTAAGATACGCACGGCCGTGCGCGACCTCCAAGCCCGCGAGGGCGTCATAGCCCGCGAACTGCTCGAGCGCAAACTCAAAAACCGCAAAATTGACTGGGACGAAAGCCTCATCAACCAACTCATCAAAAAGTCGGGTTTCAAAGAGTCTACGGAGTTTTTCAAAGCCATTGCCGAAGAGAAAGCCGACGTCAATGCCCTCATTGAGCGCTATCAGGAATTGGCCCGCCGCGAACAGGGACAGGCAGAGCGTGCAGCCGTGCGCTCGGCCGATGAGTTTGTGATGGACAACGATAAAAACACCGGCGGCAGTGGCGACACCGACGTGCTCGTGATAGACCGCAACCTCAAAGGCATCGACTTCCAGATGGCCCGTTGCTGCAACCCCGTCTATGGCGACGAAGTGTTTGGTTTTGTCACCTCGGGCGGCGGCATCAAAATCCACCGTGTCAACTGCCCCAACGCCCCCGCCCTGCGCGAACGTTTCGGCTACCGCATAGTCCCTGCCCGCTGGGCCGGCAAGGGAGGAGGCAAATATGCCATCACCCTGCGCGTGGTGGGCCAAGACAACCTCGGCGTGGTCAACAACATCACCTCCATCATCTCCAAAGACGAACACCTCATGCTGCGCAGCATCAGCATCGACTCCAACGACGGCCTATTCTCGGGCATACTCACCGTGATGGTCGACGACACGAGCGTGCTCGAACTCCTGCTCAAGAAAATCAGCAACGTCAAAGGCGTCAAGGCCGTGTCGCGAATGTAAACAAGCTCAATCCTAACTATGCCCACCATCACCCTCATCGGAGCCGGCAATGTCGCTTCCCACATCGGCCCGGCACTTGCAACGGCAGGCTATGCGTTCAAGGCCGTCGTGAGCCGAAGCGTCTCGTCGGCACAGGTTTTGGCCGAAAAACTCTCGACCACGGGCATCGTCGATGAACCATCCGTCAGTCTCCCTTCGGCCGACATCTACCTCTATTGCGTGAGCGACGACGCCCTGCCCCTATTGGCCCGCCACATCGCTGCCGACCATCCCGAAGCCGTCCACATCCACACCTCCGGCTCCACACCCGCCGACGTGTTCAAGCCCTTTGTTCAAAGATATGGCGTGCTCTATCCCATGCAGACCTTCACAAAAGGCGCTCCGCTCAACTTCCGCGACATCCCCTGTTTTGTCGAAGGTTCCGACCCCGCCACCGCCGACGTCATCATGCAGATGGCCCGTCGCCTGTCAGACCGCGTCACACCCCTCGGCTTTGAAGCCCGGCGCGACCTTCACTTGGCCGCCGTATGGGCCTGCAACTTCGTCAACCACTGCTACCATCTGGCCGCCGACATAGTCAGCCGTCATCCCGAACTCTCGTTCGACATGCTCCTGCCCCTCATCGACGAGACCGCGCGAAAGGTCCACAGCCTCAGCCCCCGCCAAGCCCAGACCGGTCCCGCTGTGCGCTACGACAGCCGCATCATCAACATGCAACGCGACAGACTCACCTCCACACCGCTCACGCGCGACATCTACGACATGATGAGTCGCAGCATCCACGCGCACACCGTCACAGAACAAAACCAACCACAAACGCCTCCCCAGACACCCTCATCTCAATCCCATGATTAACTACGACCTCACCAAAATCAAAGCCATGGCCTTCGACGTAGACGGCGTGTTGAGCACCAACAACGTCTACCTGCTTGCCGAGCAAAGCCAACCTGCCCGCACGGCCAACATCAAAGACGGCTATGCCATGCAACTGGCCGTGAAACGCGGCCTCAACCTGGCCATCATCACCGGCGGGCGCAGCGAAGCCGTGCGCACACGCTATGTCGGCCTTGGCTTGCAAAACGTCTTTATGGGCGTGTCGGTCAAGATAGACTGTTTCAAGCGTTGGCTTGACGAGTCGGGCCTTCAACCCGACGAGGTGCTCTATATGGGCGACGACATCCCCGACTATGAAGTGATGCAAGCCTGCGGCCTCCCCTGTTGTCCGGCCGATGCAGCTGAAGAAATCAAGTCCATCAGCGCCTACGTCAGTCCCCGCTGCGGCGGATTGGGCTGCGTGCGCGATGTCATTGAGCAGGTGCTTCGTGCCCAAGGCAAATGGATGGGCGACAACGTGGCCTTTGGATGGTAAACACCCCCACCCGGCCTCACCGCCTCACCACACAATAATATATTTATATACCTTTTCAAGAACATGCCCTGAAAAGGCCTTCAATCCCTCCTTCCCAATCAAAAAAAACGACAATCCCCATGTTAGACAATCTCTCAAAATACGAAGTTGTCCTTGCCAGCAACTCTCCCCGTCGCAAAGAACTCCTGCAACGTCTTGGCATTAAATTCAAAGTGCGCACCCTGCTCGGTGTGGACGAAAGCTACCCCTCCGACCTTCCCGGCGAACAAGTGGCCGCCTACATTTCCCGCAAAAAAGCCGAAGCCTACCGTCCCTCCATGTCGCCCTACGAACTGCTCATCACCGCCGACACCACCGTCCACATCGACGGCGACATCCTCGGCAAACCCCGTCAGGCCGACGACGCCGTGCGCATGCTCAGCCGTCTTTCGGGCCGCACCCATCAGGTCATCACCGGCGTGTCTGTAGTCACGGCCCAGCGTTTTGAAACCTTCTCTGTCAGCACCGACGTGAAGTTTGCCACACTCACCAAAGACGAAATCAGCTTCTACGTAGACAACTACCTTCCCCTCGACAAGGCCGGCGCCTATGGCATCCAAGAGTGGATAGGCCTCGTCGCCGTCGAGCAGTTGAGCGGCAGCTTCTTCAACGTCATGGGCCTCCCCGTGCAGCGCCTCTACACCCTCCTCAAGACCTTCTGACACAAAAAAAACTAAACCATGAAAAAGATCTTCAAAACAATCTTCCCCGGCTTGGGGCTCATCAGCCTCCTCACGTTGTCGTCGTGCTCCGACTCTTCCGACGATGCCCGTTACCGTTCCCATCCGCCCCACATAGCCACCCTCGAAGTGGTCAAGCTCCACGGCACCGGCACCAACTTCGCCGTCGGCGACACCCTCGTGGCCACCATTGTCCAAGACCGCTACGGCCGTCTCCTCAACAGCGCCACTTACGCCTGGGGCATCTCCGTCTCCTCCACCGCCGATAATCCCTTCATCCACAAACCCAACAAAAGCGGCTGCATCTACGACCAAGACGCCTCCAACCCCACCGACACCATCATCCCCAACACCCGTGGCGTCTACACCATCACCTTCGACGGCAAATACCGCATCTCGGGATCCAACTACGAACCCGCCAACTACACCGAGAACCTCGGCAATGGCGTCAACGTCACCTACGCCTCGGGCGCCACGAGCTACCTCATCAAAGTCAGCCGAAACATCACCGTCCGCTAACCCCCATTGACCTTTCCCGTCCGACATATTCTTCGGCAATCCCGATATCTCACGCTCCTCCTGCTGCTCATGGCCGGTGGAGCGTCTGCCCGGGGCCAAACCTACACCGCCGGCCGTGAACGGTTTATGACATGGGAAGACTTCATCGACGACTATTTTGCCGAACAACCCGCCGAAGACGACACCGACACCCGCACGGCCCTCGTCGAGCGACTCGAAGCCTTCTATGCCTTTCCGCTCAACATCAACACCGCCAGCCGCTCTGAGTTGCTCGCCATCCCCATCATCAGCGAAGCCCAGGCCGACTCCATTCTGGCCTATCGCAGCCGCAGCCGCCTGTTCCTTTCGTTGGGCGAGCTGCAATTCGTGAGCGGTCTCGACCACACCGACCGATGCCGCCTTTCGCTTTTCGTCTATGCCGGCGACACCGTCAAGACAGCGCCCTCAGCCCACACCATCCTTTTGCACGGCCCGCACGAACTCTCCACCCGGCTCGACATCCCCCTCTACCGGCGCTCCGGCTACAAGCCCCACACCGTCAAAGAAGTCGCCTCCAATCCCAATGCCGTCTACCTGGGCTATGCCCCTGCCTCCACCACCCGCTATCGCCACCACTACGGCCCCCTGGCCTATGGCCTGACCCTGCAAAAAGACGCCGGCGAACCCTTCTGGGCCCATGGCAACTATCCCTTCGACTACGTCTCAGCCTATGTGGCCTATACGCCCGCCGGCCGCCCCCTCCACGTATGGCTCGGCGACTACGAGGTGCGCGCCGGCAATGGCCTGCTCGTCGGACGCAGTTATTTCTCGGGAATAGAACAAACCGTCGATGCCTTTCCCCTCTCCCCCGTTCCCATACGCGCCCACACCTCGGCCGACGAGACCGACTATATGCGTGGAGCCGCAGCCACATGGCACCACCGCCACCTTTCGCTCACCGCCTTCGGCTCGTGGCGAAGGCTCGATGCCCGCCTCAAAAACGACACCGCCGTGACACTCTTCACCACCGGCCTTCACCGCACCCCCGACGAACTCGCCAACCGCCGCACCCTCGCCGACCTCACCGGCGGCCTTCGGGCCTCTTGGCAAAAAAGCAGCCTCACCCTCGGCCTCAATGCCGTCTACGACCACTATTCCCACCCCGTCTATCCGCCACTCCACGCCTACAACCGCTATTACCTGCGAGGCACAGCGTCCGGCGGCCTCTCAGCCGACTGGCGCCTCCGCCACCGTCGATGGAGTCTGATGGGCGAAGCCGCCGTCGATCTCCACGGCCATCCCGCCCTCAGCCAACTCATCCGCTACGACCCCTCCGCCGGCATAGGCCTCACCCTCGGCCTTCGCCACCTCTCACCGCGCTATGTGGCCCCACACGCCTCCACCCTTTGCCGCTCCTCCCGCACCCAAAACGAGACCGGCCTCATCCTCGGCTTCTCCGGTCGTTTCACAGCCGCCACCTCCCTTCTGGCCTATGCCGACCTGTTCCGTTTCTCCCGCCCCACCTACACCGCCGGCGGCCGAGGCTCCAAAGGCATCGTCACCCACCTCAGGCTCCGCCACGCCACCAGCTCCCTCGTCACCTGGACCCTCCGCCACGACCTCTCTTCGCGCCAGCTCAACGTCGCCGGCCAAGCCCCCAATATGGAATACGTCTGCACCCAGCGCCTGCGCCTCTCCGCCACCCTCACGCCCGGCAGCCGCTGGAGTCTCCACACCGCCCTCGACGGTTCGCTCCATGCCCGTCCCTCGCGCCATCCCTCCCAAGGCATCATGCTCTCCCTTCGCACGCGCCATCAGCTCTCGCCCACACTCACCACCCATCTTTTTGGCGCCCTTTTCGCCACCGACGACTACGCCTCTCGCCTCTATGCCTACGAGCCGCAGATGCGCTACGCCGCCGCCTTCCCCTCTTACGCTTACCACGGCTACCGCCTCGCCGCCCTCGCCAACTGGAAGCCCCTGCCCTCGCTCACCCTCTCCCTGCGCTACGCCCTGCTCCACTATTTCAACCGCCGCCACATCGCCTCCGGCGCCCAACAAATAAACCACTCCTCCCAAAACGACCTGTCGCTCCAAGCGATTTGGAAGTTTTGAGAGGAGGGGAGAAGGGAAAGATGATTTGTATATTATTGCTATACGGTAAAACTCCAAAACGTGAGTTCGATATAAGCCTTATGGTATCAATCTACTTTTGTCGATGATCTCGATGTTCATTGACGGCTTCTTCGGCAGCAGGTTGTATGCTATAAGTCCGGCAATAAGGTTAGTGACGAAGTTGTCTATTGACCGATGTCTGGTATGTTCAATCTGACCGACATTCTTCAACTCGTCATTTACAGTTTCAATCACGGCCCTTTTTCTAAGCATCAGCTTGTCATGCCGGTTCATCAGCGAGTTCTTCATATTCTTCTTGATTTTTGTGACCAGATGTATGTCGTCCACGAATAATTGCTTGGGAGAGGTCCCGGCTGATATATCCTCTGTCAGCAAATAATTTTCCGAAGAGTTTCTTGGAGAAATAATCGTTTCTCAGGGGCTACCTGTCATCCACACCAGCCCGGAGTCAACTGCCGGCAGATAATCTCGCCTTTATCATTGATGACCAGGTGTAATTTGAAGCCGTAAAACCATCCCATAGTGCATTTTCCTTTTTCTGCCCATCCTTTTATGGTTTTGTGTTGCTTTTCACGTTTGATATGACATGCGACCAACGGGGTTGAGTCTATGATGGATATGCCCGTGCATTTGCCG